>DASCMO010000001.1:0-2543 GCA_036010965.1 Planctomycetota bacterium
CCAGCAGGGGGACTGGAATCTCCACCGCCATCGTCTTCGGCAGATCGACGGCTTGGAGATGGTTGGAATTCTTGGCATGCTTCGTCATGGTGGTGGCTCCTTCATGGGGTTGGTTACCCCCTCCGTAACACACGGAGGGGGAAGGAGCCGCCGCTCTATTCTTCTAAAAGATCAACCTCCGATGGGACATCTCCGGGGCGCTAGTTCTCGGGAGGCTGCACGGGCTGTCGGGTACGCCTCACATCAGGACGTTGCTCGGTATGCTGCCTCCATCGGACTGACGGGGTAGGGCGCTCAGCGTTATCGGACGTAATAGGGCAAGGCGCTATCCCTCTGTAGAACCCCAACGGAGGACTAGCCCGATGCAAAAGCAACCAGACCAGCCTCAGTTGCCGGGCTGGCTGTGGGTTCTCTGGGGCGTGGTAGCTGCGTCCGCGTCCACTCTGGTCGCGCTCTACATGAGGGGCTTGGCTGCTTAGCGTGCCTCCTAGCGGCTCTAGGGTGCTCTAGCCCGAAGTTCTGGAGCTTGGCGCGCGCAAGTGCGCCTCACGGTTGAGGAACCGCGCGGATGCCGTGTGTCGCTACTGGCTACACCGGGATCTTGATCTCCAGCAGGTCGAGGGCCTTCTGCTGAAGCGGAGTGGGTGCGCTGAGCTGATGGAACGACGGCAGGTTGCCGTGTGGCTGGATGGTGTTCTGGGTGAGCGTGGCGAGGTGGTCGAGGAGGCCGCGGAAGCGGTGGACCGGGAGATTCTCCACGTCCGGGGTTCGCTTGGTTGCGGCCTTCGCCTCAGCGCGCGCGGAGCGCGTCGCGGGCTTCACCGGGGAGCCGCGGCGCGTGACGGCGCCTGAGGGATCGTCCTCAGCGAACAGCAATGGCGCCCATGCCTGGCGCAGATGCCACTCGACGTAGTAGGCGAGCATGCACAGGAAGACGTGGGCGCGGACGCGCTCCTCGAGCCGGTGATGAATCGGTCGAACATGGAGATCCACGGTCTTCATGCAGCGGAAGGCACGCTCGACCTTCGCGAGATCCTTGTACGCACGCACCGTTTCTTCGGTTCCGAGCACGTCCTTCGGAACGGAAGTACGTAGGACATAGAGGCCATCGAGGGCTGCTTCAGCTTCAATAGCCTCTTGCTTGCGCGCATAGGTGAAGGCCGTCTTGGTGATCGCAATCTCGAAGTGCTTGGCCATCTTGAAGCGCCCCAGCACCTTGCCGACCCGGAGGCCGATCTTGTCCTGGCCGCGCAGAGCGCGTTTCTCGCGCCGCGTCGCCGCGGCCACCTTCTCGAGTTCGCGCTCCGTCGCCTGGAGAAGGTCCTCGCGCTTGCGCGCTCGCTCGGCGGCAAGCAGGGGATTGAAGCAGGCGACGAGACGCTCGCCGGGGAAATCCGGATGCTGGATCTCCGCGAGGTCGGTCTCGTCGAACAGCGAGGGCTGCAAGGGTCCCCCGTCCTCGGCGAGCTTGCGGATCTGCTCGGCGCGCAGGGCACTCACCCAGTCGAGTCCCTCGACGGGCGCGAGTTCCTCACGAATGCGCGCGCTGGTCAGCATCCCCCGATCGCCGACGAACACGACGCGGGAGAGCCCGAAACGGCCGCGTACCTTCTCGATCTGATCGCGCAACGTGGTCGGATCGCCGGTGTTGCCCGGGTAGACCTCGACGGCCACCGGACAGCCGGAGGCTGAGCACAGCAAGCCGAAGACGATCTGCAGCGAGCCCTTTTTGCCGTCGCGCGAGTGACCGATCGCGGCCAGAGGGCAGCTGCGGCCTTCGAAATAGCTGGAGCTGACGTCGTAGAGCACGAGTGTTCCGTCAGAAAGATGCCGCTCGGCCAGAGCCTTCTCGATCTTCGCCTGCCGCTTCCCAAGCCAGTCCATGGCCCCGTAGAGATCTTCGGCCTCGACGATGTCGAGGCCGAGCTGCTCGCCGAGAGTCGAGTTCGCGCTCTCGGCCGAGAGCGCGCGGGCTGTGGCGAGCTTGGAGTCGGGATCGAGTACGCGGGAGACGAGGAGGGCGACGGCGCGGTCGCGCTCCGGGCTGCGCCGGGCGGCGAGAATCCGCTCGAGGCCGAGCTTGCGGAGCGCGCCGAGCAAGGCGGCGACATGGCCGTGGGGACGGCTGCATTCGATGGTGAAGGCGTTCTCGGGGGCGAGGAGGGTTTCCCCTCGTAGGACCCGGCGCAACTGCTCGATGGTGGCATCGGGGAGATGGGAGAGGTTGGCGAGGGTGCGTTTCTTGACGCGGCCCTCTTCGCGATAGGACTCGCGCAAGAGGACGGCGGGGGGCGAGTTGCGATTGGGCACCCGCTCGATGCACATGGCTACTATGAGTAGCACAATCGAGCATAATTACGAAAGGAAACGACAAGAAACCCCATTATTACATGGCTACCATTATCCCACTTCCCAACCCAAAAAAGGCCCTGATTTCGCGCTCCTGCGCGAAATCAGGGCCTCATTCCACCTGGAACTTCGGTCTAGGACTGTTTTGAGGGCATTCAATCAAGAATTTGCTTCCAATTCCCTGCTCTTCCATG
>DASCMO010000002.1:0-21877 GCA_036010965.1 Planctomycetota bacterium
AGGCAAGAGCGTGCGCCATTTCGAGGGGGTGTCGGGCCGCTACTACCCCAGTCCACACGAGACGCCCCTGCGCTACCTGGTCCACGACGTCGATCCCAGGCGGGAGCGGTTCGGCAGGCGGGTGCGCCGTGCACTTGGAGTGCTCCTCGGACGGTTCTGAGATTGCGGAACGCCCACCGCGAATTTGGGCCCGTTACGGGGCGTAGCGCGGGAGGGCCGCGCCCCCGTCAGCAGGAAAGTCCCTATGCTGGTGTCCCGGAGGTCGTGGTGGCCTTCATGGAGACATGATCATGAGACTTGCCCAGTTGTTGCCCGCCGTTGTTCTTCTTTGGCCCTCCGTGGCCCTTTCCCAGAGCGGGACGCCAGACTGCTTTGGTGACGGCAGCGGTACGCCCTGTCCTTGTGGGAACAACGACGGGCCCGGTGCTGGCTGCCGGAACACCACCGGCGTGGGGTGCGAGCTCTTTGCCTCGGGCTCGAACAGCATCTCCAACGACGACCTGGTGCTACACGCCACCAACGCCTTGCCGGGTCAGCCGGGACTGTTCTTCCAGGGCGATGGTCCCGTCAACGGAGGCAACGGCATGGTCTTCGGTGACGGCCTGCGCTGCTGCGGGACGAACGTCGTCCGCCTGCAGATCGTCTCTCCCGATTCCAACGGGACGGTCTCGTCGACCGACAGCATCTCTGGCGACGGTGGGGTGATCCCCGGAGACACCCGCTGCTATCAGTTCTGGTACCGCGACCCTTCGGGCGGCGGTGCCTGCGGCGCTGGTTTCAACCTGAGCAACTCCTTCAAGGTGGGCTGGCAGCTGTGACCTCGGCCCGTCAAGTTGTGTGACGGTCTTGAGCTGACGTTCTGCCCGTAGGGGCGTATCGCGTTGGGGGCTGGCTCGGACCGCGATCTTCCCCGGGGCGGCGGCGCCTTTCACGCAACCTGTACGGCGCGGCTGGTCGAGGAGCACCGCGGCCCTCACCCTGGGACCCTGCGGCCGGGCCGCTGTGGCGCCGTACGCGGCGCCCCGACGGGATTCCTCAAGGCCTGGGCTGGTCACTTGAGCGCCCTGCCGCCAGGCGCTGATTCCCCGGTGGGCATCGGGCCGGTGGAGTATCCTAGAGTCAAGAATCGAGAGGCACTCTCCACCACGCGGACGCTCCCATGCGCAAATTGCACCTGATCCTTCTCGGCCTGGCCTTCTTCACACTGCAGACGAGCTCCGCGGCGCAGTACTCGCCCGCGGGCTTCAAGGTCGTCGGCGTGCGCCCCGCCCAGAGCGGACTGCATGTGCCCAGGACGGCGTCCATCTCCATCACCTTCAATGTGCCGGTCGATCGCGCGAGCCTCACGGGCCCGGCCTTTCATGTGATGGGGCGCTTCAGCGCCATGCACTCGGGGACCTTCACCTATTCGAACGGAGGCCGGACGATGACCTTCACCCCGAACAAGCCGTTCAGCGCAGGGGAGAAGGTGCTCGTCAACCTCGCGCGACAGGTGAGCGCAGCGGGCGGGGTGAACCTCGAACACGGCTTCGCCTGGACCTTCTGGACGGACTCGCGGGCGAGCACGAAGCAGTTCTCCTACGACGCGACCCTGATCCCCGGCAACACCCCCTACGGCGCCTACGGCGGGGACATCGACGGCGACGATGACCTCGATATCTGCACCACCAACGAGAACACCTCGGATGTCTCGGTCTTCCTGAACGACGGGACGGGGAGCTTCGGTCCGGCCACCTCCGAGGACGCCGGATGGCATTGCAGCCCCTGCGACGCAGCGGACTTCAACTTCGACGGCAAGGTTGATCTCGCCATCTCGAACATCTTCGACGACGACGTCTCGGTCCTGCTCGGCAACGGCGACGGGACCTTCCAGCCGCAGATGCGCTACCCCGTGGGCGGTCAGCCGCGCGGCCTGGCACTCCTCGACGCGGACGGGGACGGGGACATGGACATCGCGACCTCCAACCGCACGACCGGCGACCTCAGCCTGCTGCTCAACACCGGCAACGGCCTCTTCGCACCCGAGTTCCGCTTCTCGGGAGGCGTCAGCGGCGAGACCGGGATATCGAGCTGCGACATGGACAACGACGGCATCCTGGACCTCGTCGTGGCGGGCTACTACTCAGACCACATCGCCGTCCGCAAGGGGACCGGCAACGGCACCTTCACGCCCCACAGCTTACGGGTCATCGGACCCTCGCCCTGGATGGTCGTCACCGGAGACCTCAACAGGGACGGATGGCCGGACGCCGTAGCGCCGCTCGCGAGCGGCATCGGCGCCGGCATCATGCTCAACAACGGCAGCGGCGGCTTTCTCCCGCCCCAGGCCTACCCGGGCGGCGACTTTCCGATCTCGATCGAGATCGGAGACATGGACGGCGACGGGAGCCTCGACTTCTCCCTGGGCGCCTTTCAGGGCGGCTACTTCACCCAGTACTACAACAACGGGGACGGCCTCTTCGGTTCGCCCTTCACCATCAGCGTCCCCCAGGCCGCGAGCTTCACCATCTTCCACGACTTCGACAACGACGGCGACATGGACATGACGCTGCTCGACGAGCTCGCGGACCGGGTGTACACCTACCGCCAGGACGGCTGAGCAGCGCTCAATCGCCGGGCGCAGGGAAGGAGGGGTCGGCTGCGTGCGCCTGACGGAAGAACTCCGTGGCCTCCTCAGCGCGGCCCTGCTCCTCGCGTAGACGACCCAGCTGGTAGAGCGAGCCGGCGCGCGCCTCAGGGTGGGAGAGGTTCAGTCTGAGCTGGGCCTCGGCGAGGTCCTCCTCGCCGCAGGAGAGGTAGGCCTCCGCCAGATCGGAGCGAACTCCAGGGTCGCCCGTGATGACCGCGGCGGCGCGCTCCAGATGGAAGATGGCGTCGCGCGCGCGCCCGGGCTGGCCGAGGAGCAAGCGGCCCAGGTGGAGCGCGACGTCCGCGTCGTCGGGGCGCTTGTTCGCGCCCTCGGTCAGGAGCGCGAGGGCCTCAGGGCTCAGGCCCGCTGCGAGGAGCTCGGTGGCCGCCTGTTGGAACGAGCGGTCGAAGCCGCGTCCCTCGGGGTTGAGCCGGGCTGCGAGGGCCAGGTGCTCGCTCGCCTCCTCGGCCTCGCCGCGCGCCGCGAGGAGGCGGCCGAGCTGGTAGTGGGGGCGGGCAAAGCGCGGCTCGAGGGCGATCGCGGTGCGCAGGTGCGCCTCGGCGCCGTGGACGTCGCCCTTCGTGAGGGCCAGCCAGGCGCGTTGGCGATGGAGGCGCTCATCGTCGAAGAGCCCGAGGTCGAGGGCACGCTGCAGGTGGCGCTCTCCCTCGTCCAGGGCGGCGCGGGTCTCTGAGTTCAGACGATCCAGGACCGAGGCGTCCTGGACGAGGCCTGCTACGCGCAGGTCCTTGAGCTCTTCGGTGACCTGGCTGCCTTGGAAGGTGTGGTATTGAACGAGGCCGGAGTGCGCGACGAAGAGGAGCCAGAGAGAGGCGATGGACATGGAGGCGAACCCGGCGCCACGGGCTGAGGCGTCCGCGCTGGCGAAGATCGGTGCGCCCCCGCGGGCGACTCGCCACAAGTGGAGGGCGACGAGGGCGGTGATGACGGCCAGGGTGACGGAGAGGAAGAGGGAGAGCTTCCCGTAGAGCGCTCCTGCCCAGGGGGCGACGCCCTCAGGCAGTCCTACGAAGACCCCCAGGGCGAGGGCGAAGAGTGCGACGAGGACGCCCTCTTCCTTGCGGCTGAAGTCACGCTCTTTTTGGAGGCTCGCCTGCGCGTGCCCGGACTGGTGCGCGGAGGTCGTGAAGCCGTAGGCGAGGGCGTCGCTCGGGCAGGCGCTGACGCAGTCGAGGCACTTCAGGCAGGAGGGGTCGACGACCTTGCCGAACTTGGTGATCTCCTTGATGACCTGGACGTCCGAGCGGCAGCTCTCGGTGCACTTGCCGCAGCCGACGCAGCCGCCGGAGGAAACGATGCGTCCTTTGGCGAACTTGTCTGCGAAGGCGAAGACGGCGCCGTAGGGGCAGGCGTAGCGGCAGAAGGAGCGCGAGCCGACGAGAAAGACGACGGCGAAGCCGCAGACCAGGAAGGTGAGCCCGGCGATCCAGGGGCCGGGGAGGTTCCGCCAGAGGTCGTTGGTCACGAAGGAGCCCCAGCCCTCGGTCTCGGAGGTGACGCGTACGGCGAACTCGGGCGGAGTACCTAGCCAGCTCCCAGCCCCTGGCCAGAGCGCCAAGGCGAGGCGGTGCGCGACGGGCCACAGGAAGAGGTAGGCGACGAGGCCGATGGGGATCAATGCCAGGAGCTTCGAGCGGATCGGCTTGGGGCGCAGGCCGACCTTGTCGAGCAGCCAGGCGCAGCCGTCCTCGAGGGCCAGGATGTGGCAGCCCCAGGAGCAGAAGAAGCGCCCGAAGATCGCCGTCGAGGTGAAGGCCACGACCATGAAGAGGAAGCCGGCGGTGACGATCCCGACTTCCAGGGTCAGACGCACCTCGTTGAACTCGAGCGGCGCGAGAGTCTTCCCCGCAAGCCGCCAGTGGATGATGTGGGCGAGGACGAGGACGTAGACGAGGAGCAGGCTCGCGGCCCGCTTCTTCGTGTAGCTATGTCCCGCCAGGACCGGCTTGACTGTGCCGCTCTCTATTCCTGGTGAGGTGCTCATTCTGTCGCCTGTGATTCTATTTTGCCGTACGGCCGGGCTTGAGGCTCTCTCTTTGGGGACGCCCAAGCCCAACTGAGGTAGAGTCCAGCCCCCTGGAAGGGGCCACCATGAAGGATAATTCACACCTCGCCCTCTTTGCGATTGCCGTGCTCTCCCTTTTCCCCTCGAGCGGGGCGGCGGAGGAGCCCGTAAGGGTCCTCTTTCTGACCCACTCAGCTGGGTTCGTGCACTCCGTCGTACGGCGACCCGAACCGGACACGCTCGCCCACGCAGAGCGGGTGCTCATCGAATGCTCCAAGGGGCGCCTGGTCGTGGATTGCACTCAGGACTGTTCCCAGATCAACGCGGAGAACCTCCAGAACTACGACGCCGTGCTCTTCTACACGACCGGCGAGCTGCCGATCGCCCCGGAGGACAAGACGGCGCTCATCGACTGGGTTCGTGCCGGCGGCGCGTTCTGCGGCTCGCACTGCGCCTCCGACACCTTCTACAAGTTCGCCGACTACATGGAGATGGTTGGCGGCGCATTCGACGGCCACCCCTGGCATCAAGAGGTGACGATGAAGGTCGAGGACACGACGCATCCCTCGACGAGACACCTCGGCGAGCAGTGGGTGATGAACGACGAGATCTACCAGTTCAAGTGGTACCGCCGTCACCCCAACCACGTCCTGCTCTCGCTCGACACCGACGCCTTCGACGTCAGTCGCGGCAAGCGGGCCGACAAGGACTACGCCAACGCGTGGTGCAAGGACCAGGGCCAGGGCCGGATGTTCTTCACCGCCCTCGGCCACCGCGAGGACGTCTGGACGAACCCCCTCTTTCAGGAGCACCTGATCTCCGGCATCGAGTGGGCCGTCCACGGCCCCACGCTCTCCACCCCCGCGCCGGAAGGCGCGACGGCGCTCTTCGATGGGACGAGCCTCGACGGCTGGCAGCATCAGAACGGCAAGGCAGCGCAGTGGAAGGTCTCCGAGGGCGCGATGCAGGTGACCCGGGGGAACGGAAACCTCGTCTCGAAGGCTGCCCTCGAGGGTGATTTTTTGCTCCACGTCGAGTTCAAGGTCCCGTCGACACCGAAGACGAATGGCTGGCAGGACCGCGGGAACTCGGGCGTCTACGTCCAGGGTCGCTACGAGGTCCAGGTCCTCGACTCCCTCGGTCTCGAGCTCCGCTCGGGTGACTGCGGCGGGATCTATGGCAAGCACGTCTCGAGCGTGAACGCCTGCAAACCGGCGGGGGAGTGGCAGAGCTACGACATCGAGTTCCGCTCAGCGCGCCTCGACGCCGACGGCAAGAAGACCGAGCACGTGCGCATGTCGGTCTGGCACAACGGCCTCAAGATCCACGACGACGTGGAGGTCGACGGCACGACGGCGGCGGCCATGGCGGGTGATGAGCCCGGCGTGGGGCCGATCCTCTTGCAGGACCACGGGCACGCCGTTGAGTATCGAAACATCTGGGCGCTCCAGCGCTAGTCAGGTGACTCTCCTCCAAGGCAAGGCGTCCCTCGCGAGCGCGCTCGTGTTGGTCGCACTCTCCGCTTCGGTCTCTCACGCTGGTGATCTGCGCGTGGCGAACGTCTTCGGGGACCACATGGTCCTCCAGCAGGAGAAGCCGGTCCGTGTCTGGGGCTGGGGAGAGCCTGGAGGAGTGGTCGCGGTAGGCTTCGCCCACGGGACGGACACGGCGCGCACGACGAGTGCCGCGGTCGGAGCGGACGGCTTCTGGACGGCCACTCTCGACGCCATGACGAAGAGCTTCGAGGGGCGTGAGCTCGTCGTTGAGAGCGGAGAGGAGCGGGTCTCCTTCACAGACGTCCTCGTCGGCGAGGTCTGGGTCTGCGGCGGCCAGAGCAACATGGAGTGGACGCTGCGCTCCTCGCGTGACGCGGATGTCGAGGTGGAGTCTGCAGACACGCCCTCGATCCGCTATCTGCGCCTGCCGAAGGTCGCTCACCTCGAACCGCAAGACGACTTCCCCGTGAAGGAGGGCGCGAACGGTGGCCAGTGGCGCCGCTGCATCCCCGAGGAGGCCTCGGACTGCACGGGGGTCGGGTATTACTTCGCGCGGCGCTTGAGGCGCAGGCTCGACGTGCCCGTCGGGCTCATCGACAACTCCTGGGGCGGGACGATGGCCCAGCACTGGGTGACGCAGGAGACCCTGCGTGGCTTCCCTGAGGTGCAGCCCTACTTCGACGAGATCGAGGCGAAGCTCACGGCCTGGGAGGAAGGCGGCGGCGCTGAGGGCGCCGAGCGACGCTTCAAGGAAGACACGGAGGCCTGGGAGGGGGCGCGCGACGCTGCGAAGGCGGCTGGTGAGCGCGAGCCGCGCCGACCGGACAAGCGCAACTACGAGGACCCGGCGACGAAGGGCCAGCCGGGCGGGATGTTGAACGGCGCGCTGCGTCCCATCGTCCGCTCCACGGTGCGCGGAGTGCTCTTCTATCAGGGGGAGAACAACTCCTTCTCCGAGAGCTGGAAGCCCTTCCACCGGACCTTCCCGGCGGTGATCTCGGACTGGCGCGCGCTCTTCGGCGATCCACAGCTCCCCTTTGGGATCATCCAGATTGCGGGCTGGAGCAACCGGCGGAGCATGACCTACGACATGAACCACCACACGAACATCGTGCGCGAGCTCCAGCACATCACCTGGGAGCGCACGGAGAACACGGGGCTCATCGTCACCTACGACACGAACTCGAACGGCAGCATCCACCCCGGCCGCAAGCTACCGGTGGGCGAACGATCAGCACGCTGGGCCCTGGCGGAGGTGTACGGGATCAAGCGCTACCGCTCAGATGAGTCCCTCGAGTGGCGCGGCCCGCTCTATCAGTCGATGGAGGTCGAGGAGAAAAAGGTCCGTGTCCGCTTTGTCGAGGGCACTGCGCGTGGACTACGCCTGGATCAGGACGAGGAGGCGGGCTTTTACATCGCGGGTGCCGACGAGGAGTTCCACCACGCGCGCGTCCGCGTCGATGGAGGCGACAAGTCACTCGTGGTGTGGTGCGACGAGGTCCCCGAACCCGTCGCCGTGCGCTACGGCTGGTCGAACTTGCCTGCCGGCGGCCTGATGAACTCGCGCGAGCTGCCCGCCTATCCCTTCCGAACCGACACCTGGCCGCTCACTCCGCATCAGTCCACAGGCTCTTATGAGGTGCCGTCGGACTGAGCGTGGTCGCCATCAGCGCTCCCGCACTCCGTCGGCATCCTCCAGCTGGGGAGCTGTCAGCGGGTAGGGATACTGGGGTGGGGTGAAGCCCTCCCTGCGTTCGAGGGGCCAGGACAGGACGCCGCAGCGCTCAGCCCAGGCCTCGTAGGCTGCGCTCAGGCTGGCGACGCGCTCGGGTTGACTGTCCGCGAGGTCCGTCGTCTCGCTGCGGTCGGCGGAGAGGTCGTAGAGTTCCCAGGGCCTGGCGTGGCGGGCGACGAGCTTCCACTGGCCCTCTCGAACGGCGCGGTTCCCCTCGTGCTCGAAGAAGATGGGTGACGGTCGCTCGAGCTCTTCGCCTCTGAACAGGGGAAGCAGGGAGATGCCCTCCAGGGGTCCGATCTCGTTCCCGCCGTGGCGCTCTGGGTAGCGGGCTCCGGCGAGGTCGAAGAGGGTCGCTGCGACGTCGATCAGGTGGCAGGGCTCAGGCTGGATCGTTCCCCTGGCCTCGATGCCCGACGGCCAGTGGGCGATGAAGGGGGAGGCGATCCCACCTTCGTGCACCCAGTGCTTGTACATCCGAAAGGGCGTGTTCGAGGCGTTGGCCCAGCCCTTGCCGTAGGTCAAGAAGTAGCCCTCGCGACCGCCGACCATCTCGTCGGGGCTTCCGCCCATCAGACCACCCTCGGCGCAGCCGCCGTTGTCGGCGAAGAACAGGATGAGTGTGTCGTCCAGCTCTCCCAGCTCCTCGAGCGTCTCGATCAGACGTCCGACGTTCTGGTCGAGGCGGTCGACCATCGCAGCGTAGATCGCCATGCGGTGGGCCAGGGCGCTGCGGCGTTCGGGGTTCGTCTGGGACCATGGCTTCACGTCGAGAGGGGACAGCTCGCAGTCGGCGTGGAGGATGCCCAGCTGCTTCATGCGCTCGAAGCGGCCTTCTCGGACGGGTTCCCAGCCCGTGTCGTACTTGCCCTGGTAGCGTTCGATGTCCTCGGCCGGGGCGTGCACGGGCCAGTGCGGGGCGGTGAAGGCGAGGTAGAGCAGGAAGGGATCTTCGCTGCGCTCGCGCGACTCCCGTACGAAGGAGACGGCGGCGTCGGTGAAGGAGTCGGATGAATAGAAATCCTCACCGGGTGAGACGGGCCGGCGGCCCTCGACGAGCAACTTGTCCGGGTGTGGCTGGAAGTGGTTGCTAGCGCCACGGATGAGCCCGTAGAAGCGCTCGAAACCGCGGTCCAGGGGCCACATGCCGCTGAAGGTACCCACGTGCCACTTGCCCGCCATCAGGGTCCGGTAGCCTGCAGCCGCCAGCACCTCGGCGAAGGTCAGGGAGGTGCGGTTGAGCTCTCCGGTGTACGCCGGGTAGCCGAAGTCCTGGCCCCGTTGGCCGCTCTCGCTGGTCATCCAGCCGACGCCGGCCTGATGGGCGTAGCGTCCTGTGAGCAGTGAGGCCCGCGTCGGGCAGCAGCGACCCGTGTTGTAGAACTGCGTCAGGCGAACTCCGTTCGCAGCCAGGCGGTCGAGGTTGGGCGTTGCGATCTCTCCACCGAAGCAGCCGATGTCGCTGTAGCCCATGTCGTCGGCCATGATGACGACCAGATTGGGCCGTGCGCTGGACTCCGAGCCGAGGGCGCCGGTCAGGGCCGAGAGCGCCAACGCCAAGGGTAGGATCAGAGTGGACATGGATTTGGGCCTTGAGCGCTGGGAGGGAATCCGGCAGGGGAGAGGGAGGATATCACCCCCCAGGCTCGAATCGGGAGTGAGCGAGATCGTGTGAGAGGGAGGCGCCCGAGTTGGAGGCGGCACCTACTGGCAGGGGGTCGAGGGTAGACATGACCCCATCCTTCCCCGGCTATTCACGGAACCTGCCCAGGGCATGCGAGTTGGTTTATGGTGGTATTCGTGCACGGTTGACAGCACATCCCCGACCCTGACGCTCTTCCGGAGGCGATGTTGGAGCAAACGACGATGAATGGAATCAGTGACGAGCCTCTGTCCCACGCCGGGGAAGATCGAGAGCGGGGGGAGGCTTCCTGGAATCGACGGGGACTCTTCACCAGCCTCGTTGGTGCACTCAGCGCACGGGCCGCGGCGGCGCAATCACCGCCAGGGGTAGGGACGGCGCGCGGAAATCGACGGGACGAGTTCTATTACATCGTCAATCACGCGACCTTCGGGTACACGCCTCAGGAATACGCGATGGCGTTACAGCTCGGCTATGACGCCTGGCTCGACCGTCAGCTGAGCCCGGCCCAGATCCCCGATCTCGAGCTGGATCAGATCCTGGCCGGGTTCCCGACCCTCAACATGAGCTACGCCGAGCTCCTCGAGGGGTACGGGCCCAACGGCAATCAGGGGCAGCCTCAGGACGTGAGCCGGGACCTGACCTACGCCCGCATCCACAGGGCGATCAAATCCAACCGACAATTGCTCGAGCGCATGGTCGACTTCTGGGCCGACCACGTGAACGTGCCGCATAGCGATACCCCCCTGCGACTCCTCCGGACGGTCTACGACCGGGTGGTCATCCGCGAACACGCCCTGGGCTTCTTCCCCGACCTGCTCATGGCCTCGGCCAAGAGCGCGGGGATGCTCCATTACCTCAACGGAATGGAGAACGTAGCGGCGGCGCCCAACGAGAACTACGCCCGCGAGGTGATGGAGCTTCACACTCTGGGAGTAGACGGCGGATACAACGAGAATGACATCCAGGAGCTGGCGCGCTGCTTCACGGGCTGGTCGACCTACCCGTTCGACCACCCCCTGTTCGGTGAGTTTCTCTTCCAGCCGCAGGAGCATGACTTTGGCTCGAAGACCGTCATGGGCCAGAACATCCCGGCCGGCGGGGGGGTGAGCGACGGGGAGTTCATGCTGAATTTCCTGGCCCTGCACCCCAACACAGCACAGTACGTCTCGCGCGAGCTGGCATCCTTCCTGCTCGATTACGAGCCGCCCCAGGCCATGGTGGACGCCGCCGCGGCCACATTCCTCGCCACAGGCGGGCACATGCGGGAGGTCGTGCGCGTCATCCTCGACCGCCAGTGGATCGACGCCGTGGACCCCTGGGGATCGCCCAAGCTACGCCGGCCGATGCACTTCGCATGCAACGTCCTTCGTACGCCCGGCCTGGTCGTGGTGGGGGTGCAGGGTGTGGCTCAGACCCTCGAGCTCCTCGGTCACTACCCCTTCCGCTGGCCGGCACCCGACGGCTATCCCGACGACCTGGAGACCTGGGGCACGGGCGTCCTACCACGCTGGGAGCTCGCGTTCCGCGCATTCGGAGGGAGCTTACCTGGCGTCAACGCTCCTGCCGGCCTGCTCTTCAACGCCCTGGGCCAGCCAACACCCTCCAACCTGGTCGAGCGTGCCGCCGAGATGATGGCCGGCCGCAACCTTGTGGCTGGAGAACTCGCCGAGGTGGAGGCGTTCGTTCAATCGGGGATCCTGGGCAAGGGCGAGGCGCTGATGCGCAATGTTCTGGCCCTCTTGGCCACGTGCCCTTCCTATCAGTACCTGTGAGCCGCGGAGGAACGACGATGAGAGCACAGCAACCGACAAGGCACGAGGACGGCTGCGGCGCCTGCGGGGAATTCCAGCACCTGTCGCGGCGCGGCTTCCTGGGCGCCTCGGCCGCCGTGGGCGCGGCGAGCATGACGAGCCTGGCTTTTGGCGGCGGGCGTGGGGGAGGAGCGAACCGTGACACTCTGGTGGTGGTCTTCCTGCGCGGCGGGATGGACGGCCTGACGGCCGTCGTCCCCCACGGTGATCCCGACCTCTACACGGCCAGACCGACTTTGGCGGTCCCCGCGCCCGGGCAGACCAACGGGGCCCTGGACCTGGACGGGTTCTTCGGCCTCGCGCCAGCCTGCGCCCCACTGCTTCCGATATACCGCGACGGGGACCTGGCCATCGTGCACGCCACAGGCTCCACCGATCCCACCCGGAGCCACTTCTCCGCCATGCGTTTCATGGAGACGGCCACGCCCAACATGGGCCAGACGAGCATCAGCGACGGATGGTTGGGCCGTCACCTGCAGACCAGCGCGCCCCTCGGCGCTGGCGACCTGCGGGCCATGGCACTCCAGGCGACCCTCACTCGCACCCTGGCGGGAGGCCCCGGGGCCCTGCCGGTCAAGGATCCCGCCAACTTCAACTTCCCCGGTCCCCAGGATGTCGCGGGCGCACTGCGTGATGTGATCGAGGCCATCTACGCGAACGCCGCGGAGCCCCTGGCCGGGGCCGCCCAGTCGAGCATGGGGGCCATCGACCTCCTGGCCACGGTGGACTTCGAGAACTACCAACCCGAGAACGGCGCCGTCTACTCCGGCGACTCCTTCGGCCAGGGACTGGTCTCGACCGCTGCGATGATCAAGGCGGACATCGGCCTGGAATGCGTGGAGCTCGACATCACCGGGTGGGATCACCACTCGGCCATGGGACCCATCGATGGGACCCTGGCGGGGATGCTTGCCAACCTCTCCGAGGGCCTGGCAGCCTTCCACACCGACCTCGGCAGCGACTGGATGGACCGCGTGACCCTACTGGTCATGACGGAGTTCGGTCGACGTGTCGCCGAGAACGGCAGCGCCGGGACCGACCACGGTCACGGGGGCGTGATGTTCGTCCTCGGTGGCCACGCCAACGGCGGTCAGGTCCACACCCAGTGGCCGGGCCTCGACCCGGCCAGTCTGGGCAACGGAGACCTGCCCATCACCACCGACTACCGGGACGTTCTCGCCGAGATTGTCGCACTGCGCCTGCGGAACCCTTCTCTGGCCGAGATCTTCCCGCAGCACACGCCCCAGTTTCCGGGCATCGTCACCTGAGCCATGCGACCCCGCCGCGATCGGCGGGATAGGGTTAGGATGGACTCTGAAGGCTGGCGGCGAGCCGGTGTTGCGGAGTGGTCCAGAAGCGATAGCCATGATGAACACACCCTGGAAAACAGACCTCCCCCGCGTGCGCAGCCCGCGGCCCCTCCTGCTCCTCGCGGCGCTCGCGCTCTTTTGCGTCTCGGCTCGCGCCGACGTGCTGGACGTGATCGCTGACCGCGACAACACGATGTACGAGGACAACGGTGGGACCAACAGCAACGGCCAGGGCGATTTCATCTTCGCGGGAACCCAGGCCTCTCATGGATTGGCCCGACGCGCGCTGGTGCGCTTCGATGTGAGTTCCATCCCCTCCGGCGCCACGGTGCACTCGGCTGCGGTCAGCTTGCGCCTATCCATGACAATCTCGGGTTCCCAGCCGATCGCCATGCACCGCCTCGTCGCCGACTGGGGCGAGGGTGCTTCGGACGCGCCCGGCCAGGAGGGCGGCGGTGCGCCGGCGGCCCCGGGGGACGCCACCTGGCTCTCGGCCTTCCATCCTTCCACACCCTGGCTGCAGCAAGGCGGGGACTTCGAGCCGACCGCCAGTGCCGAGACCCTGGTGGGCAGCACCTTCGCCGTCTACACCTGGGCCGATGCTGGGCTGGCGGCAGACGTGCAAGCCTGGATCGACGGGGCCGCGACCAACCATGGCTGGGTCTTCAAGCACGCCGACGAGCTGGCGCCCGGCACGGCCAAGCGCTTCAACAGCCGACACCACTCCCAGGTCGCTCAGCGACCGCGCCTGGTCGTGGACTACACGCCCGCTTGCGGCAACGTGACCAGCTACTGCTCATCGAACTCCAACTCGACGGGACAGGCTGCGCTGCTCTCGGTCGCCGGAGCCCCTTCGGTAAGTGGCGGGCCCCTGGATTTCCTGGCCGGGCCGGTCCCCGACCAGCCCGGGATCGTGTACTTCGGTGGCGGCCAGGTGAACGGCGGAGCAGGCGTCCCATTTGGCAACGGCATGCGTTGCGTGAACGCGGGAGCAGCGAGCGTCTATCGCCTGCCGGTCGCCGTGGCCTCGGGCAACCTGCTCGTCGCCACCCTGGATTTCGGTGCCGTGCCGGGCAGCAACGTCCTGGCCGGGAGCGTCTGGAACTTCCAGGCCTGGTATCGGGACCCGGTCAGTGGCGGCGCGGGCTTCGACCTCTCCGACGCCCTGACCGTGACCTTCTGCCCCTGACGACACGCGCTAGTAGTCGACCTGTACTCCGTTGGAGAGGTTGAAGGTCTGGCCGCAGGGAGAGCCTGCCGGATCGCGGTACCAGCCCTGGTACGTGCGGTTCTCACCGGGTGCGCCGCCACCGCCATTCTCCTGCACGGTCCCGGTCAGGGTGGCCTGGCCGCTGGCGTCGATGCCCTCGACACCGAGGCGCACGACCGAGCCGCCTGCACAACGGAGCCCGTCGCCGAAGACGACTCCGTTCCCGCCGTTGATGGCGTTGAGGCCCTGGAAGAAGAGCATCGGCTGGCCGGGGGTGCCCTGGGAGAAGACCAGGAGCACGCCGTCGAGGTCGCCGGCGGCTTCGAGCCGGGCGCCGGCGGCGAAGGTCCCATTGCCGCAGCCGTTGCCCGAGCCCCCGGCGTTGCCGCAGGGGCACGTCGTACCAGAGCCGTCGCCGAAGCAGAAGGCCGCGCCCACGGGGCTCGGGATGACCTCGACGAGGCAGCCAGAGCCCCCGTCTGAGACCACCGTGACGTTGCCGTCCACGACAGCCGGGGCGCCGTCCACGCTGACCTTGTGCAGGTGCTCGGTGATGAAGTCCACCACGGTCTCGTTGGTACAGGCCAGCAGCGCTCCGTAGGTCAGGTCGATGGTCGAGCCGTTGATGGGCGTGCTCGAACCGGCGAGGTGTGCAGCGCTCTCCTCGTCGATGGTCATGTGACAGCCGGCATTGATGAAGTAGGTCGCTAGGTCGCCACCGTGTTTGACCTGGATCAGGGGGCCCGTGCTGCTGCCGGCCTCACCGCTGATACCATCGTTGTTGGAGGTGAAGACGGTCGAGTTGTCGATCGTCATCGTGTACCCGTCGGCCACCTTGAAGTTGGACTGAGTGCCGGCGACGAAGACGTCGATGGGAGAGGGCGCATCGACGATCAGCACGTTGTCGGGGATCGCGACGCCCGGATCGACCTGGGTCACCGTCGAGCTGGAGAGATCCCAGTTGGCCTCGTCGAAGATGTCGTCGCTGATCGCTCCCACCCAGACTATGTCAGCCCGTGCCGGGAGGGGGATGAGGGCGACGATGAGCGGGAGGGCGAGGGCGCGCATGTTCGAGTCCGTTTCTTTGTGGACCGGAGGGCCGGTGTGGTGCGGACGACCGCCGGTCCTGGAGCGAGGTTCCACCTACACCATAGTCGGGAAAGCCGCCGCGTGGGGCTCAGTGCCCCTCGGAAGCGGCCTGCACCAGGGGGAGCAGCGTACGGGCGACGAGCGCGTGGCCGGCCAGGTTGAGGTGCGAATCGGTCTCCCAGTAGAGCCGCTCGTCGCTGGCGCGAAACAGGGGGCGCAGGTCGAGGGTCGGGATGGCGAGGGCGTCGCAGCGCGCCAGCCAGGCGTCGGCGATGCGATCGGCGGGATCGGTCTCGCCTGCGTGCTCGCCCATGTGGGCGTCGCGGGAGGCGATCAGGTCGCGGTGCCGCCGCGGCTGTCCCACCAGAGGGCCCGGCAGGTAGACGAAGACCAGGGCGCAGCCGGCCTCGTCGCAGATCTCGAGCATGCGCCGGCTGACGGCCGTGGCGGTCTGGACCGCCAGGTCCACGTCCTCGGGGTTGTTCAGGAAGTAGGCGAGCTGGACCATCTCCTGGGACTCGATGCCGCTGCCGTGTACGCCCGCGCGCACGAAGGTGCGCATCGTGAAGGGCTCCCGTATCGGCGGCGGCCGACGACGGAAGTAGCGCTGGAACTTGATCGCCCCCGAGAAGTCGTTTCCGCCGTAGACCGCCACGACGAACACGTCTGGCTCGAGCTCTCTGTAGCGTTCGAGGACGCCCAGGTAGTGGTAGAAGGTGTAGCCGCCTGAACCGGCGTTCAAGACCTCGACAGTCTTCCCCGAAGCGTCGAGGCGCAGCAGGTCAGAGAGGCGCCCGCTGAAGGAGTCGTCGTTGGAGCACACCCCGTCGGTGTGGGAGTCGCCGGTCACCAGGACGCGCAGGTTCGCCGCGGGGACGAGGGGTTCGGCGTCGTTGCGCATGCCGAGGGAGTTCGAGCGCACCCAGAAACCACCCTCGGGATGCTCGGCGAAGGTCCGCCAGTTGTTCACTCCACCCTCGCGGCGGTAGAACATCACCGGATCGGGCACCATACCCTCGCGCACGCGCTGGAAGATGCGCATCAGTTCGGCGCGATCCTCCTCGCCCATCACGAGCAGGCCTGCCTCGGACTCCACCTGCCCCGCGCGCGCGCGCTCACGCAAGAGCTCGTCGAAGCGCTGGGCGTGATCGATGACGGCCACCGTGTCGCCCTCGGTCGCACCTCGCAGGGCCAGCCACGCGCCGGCCGCTCCCATGGCCAGGGTGGCGCTGACGCCGGCGGCTGCCCAGCGCTGCCACGAATGGGGCGAGGAGCTCATGGGCGGGGAACCTACCAGATCGCGTGGCGCTCGGGAGGGACGCGGTTCCGGCCACTCAATCCCGTGTGAGCAAGGTCGAGAGCGCAAGGCGCGCGCTCCGTCCTGGCTCCAGCACCACGGGCAGAGTCCCCGCGCCGGGAACTTCGATCCACCAGGAGCCGGCGGCCAGGTCCAGGCTCAACTCCTCACCGGGTCCGAGCGCGACCTGCAAGGACGCTTCGGTCCCCGTGAGCGAGACCTCGAAGTCCCCCCCGGCGGGGGAGCTCATCGGCCCCAGGTCGCCTTCGATGATGAGGTTGGAGGGGAAGGCCTCGCGCCAGCCTTCGAATTCCCAGGCGATCTCGCAGCCCCCGCTGACCTCGATCTCGCCCAGAACGCTGCCCTCCAGCCAGGTCGGCGAGACGATCAGGTTCGTGTAGGTGTAGTAGGCGGGATAGCCCGCGATGTCGAAACTGCGCCCGAGGAGCACCTGGTCGTTGTTTACCAGTCCCAGGAACTGACGGCCCTCTTCGTCCACGATCTGCAGCAACCCGGCGGTCGCGCCCTCCCAGTTCTGCGAGACGGTCCAGGTGCGCTCGCTCACCATGCCGGTCAGGTAATCGAGTTCGCCCGTCGCGTACTGCACCGTCTCCGTCAGGTGCCAGATGCCCGAGACATCGAGCAGAGGTGGGTTCTGCATGCGCATGGCCGCCGCTCCGACCTGGATTCCGCAGCCCGGAGGCCCCTCGGACCAGGTCCCTGTCATGTAGCCCCAGACCACATAACGCAGGTCGGCGCGGATACGGATCTCGTTCTCCTGCCAGGTGATGTCCTGGTTGACGTGCAGCGTGTCGCCCTGGATCGAAGCCTGCACGGAGACGTTCTCGCCGAAGCTCTCGTCCCCGTCGAGGTCTAGCCAGATCGTGGCGCCGGAACCGCTGTGGTTGAGGCGGATCATGCGGATCTCGTGAACGCCCGTCGGCTGACAGAACGCGTCGAGGGGCTCGAACTGCATTGCCCAGTTGCCGTTCAGGTCGAGGTTGGGTGCCGGGGTGTTGCCGCCGGCGGGCGAAAGGCCGCAGCCGCACAACCCGAGGGCCAGGGACGCGCCGAGGAGCATGGTACGGCGGGCGCCGCTCAGGACGCGACGGGACACGCGATCATGGATACGGTGATGAGAGTCCATGACGAAACCTACCCCCCGATCGGTGAGCGGGCGCCGGTGGCCGATTTTTCGCTGCGGATGCGCGCTGAAGGACACTTCCCGACTGTCTGGGCGCTTGCAGGGCCTTTTGCGCGCTGCTACGGTCGATTGCGGCGCCGAATACCCCGTCGCGCCCCGCCCCCAACCTGAGGCTTGCCCGGTGCGCCCCATACCCAGAAAGCCGATCGCCATCGTGGGCATCGGTTGCCGATTCCCCGGTGGTATCGCCGACGCGGCAGGCCTGTGGGAGGTTCTGCGGGACGGGCTCGACGTGGTGGGGGAGGTGCCGCCCGAGCGCTTCGACATCGGAGCCCTGCTGGATGCGAGCCCAGGCACCGCCGGCCGCATCGTGACCAGCAGCGGCGGCTTCGTGGAGGCCCTCGACCGCTTTGACGCCGGCTTCTTCGGCCTCTCTCCGCGGGAGGCCTTGACCACCGATCCCCAGCAGCGCCTGCTCTTGACCGTCGCCTGGGAAGCACTCGAGGACGCCGGGTTGCCACGCGCCGACCTGCCGCGCTCGGCCACCGGCCTCTGGATCGGCATGCAGGCGGTCGAGTACGAGCGGCGTGTTCTGCGCAGGCGTGGTTCCCTCGACGCGGGCACCCTCGTGGGTGTCTCGCGCACGGCGGGAGTGGGAAGGCTGGCGGCCTTCCTCGGCATCCGCGGCCCGGCCTTGACCATCGACAGCGATCGCTCCTCTTCCCTCGTGGCCCTGCACCTCGCCTGCCAGTCCCTGTGGGCGGAGGAGTGTTCGGTGGCGCTGGTCGGCGCCTCCAACGCGATCCTCGAGCCCGAGCTTTCGATCGCTTTCTCACGCTCGGGCATGATGGCGCCCGGCGGCCGCTGCCGCTTCGGCGACCGCGGCGCGGAGGGCTTGGTGCGTAGCGAGGGCGTGTGCGTCCTGGTCCTGATGCCCCTCGAGCGCGCCGTCGCTGAAGGGTACGCGCCCCAGGGGGTAGTGCTCGCGAGCGCCGTTCGGAGCGAGGGCGGGGCGAGCGGTGACATGCTGCGTCCCAGCTCCGCCGCGCAGCTCGAACTGCTGCGCGCGGCCTGGGAAGCCGCCGGCGAGGACCCGCGCCAGGCGGGCTACTTCGAGGCGCACGGCACGGGAACGCGCCTGGGGGACGACGCCGAGGTCGGTGCCCTGCGCGAGCTGCTCGGCCGGCGACTCCCTGACGGGCCCGCACGGGTGGGCTCGATCAAGAGTCATCTGGGGCACTGCGAGGCCGCCGGCGGCCTGGCGGGCCTGCTCGCGGCCGCCCTGGCACTACGCCATGGAATGGTTCCGCCCAGCCTGCACGCCGAGGACCCGATCGCCGCCCTGGGCGGCACCGAGACGCCCCTGGAACTCGCCACCGAACTCGCTCCCTGGCCAGCCGGTCGGCGGCGCCTGGCGGGAGTGAGCGCCTTTGGCCTGACGGGCACCCTGGCCCACGTGGTCCTCTCGGGAGAGGCCGCAGCGAGCGCGACCGTCGATCCTCCGATCGGGGAGCGCGAGTCGCGCCTGTGCGTCCTGCCCCTCTCGGCCCAGGATCCGCGCGCCCTGGCCGAGTTGGCGCGCCTCAGCGCGGACGTGCTGGAGAGCGAGGGCGCCTCGGTCAGCGCGGTCTGCCGCGCTGCCGTCCACCGCCGCGAACACCTCGCGCGGCGCCTGATCGTCGTGGGTGAGGACGCTGCCGAGTTGGCTCGACGCCTGCGCGCCCACGCCGCCGACGAGGAGTCCGAGGGCCTGGTCAGCGGACGCCTCCTGGGCGAAGGGGAGCAGGGCGTGGTGATGGTCTTTCCCGGTCAGGGTTCCCAGTGGGTCGGCATGGGGCGTGAACTCCTCGATACCGAGCCTGCCTTCCGGACGACGATCGAGGCCTGCCACGAGGTCATTCGCAGGGAGGCGGGCTGGTCGCTGATCGACGAGCTGCGTGCTACCGGCGAGTCCTCGCGCCTGCAACGCATCGAGGTCATCCAACCCGCCCTCGTGGCGGTCACTATCGGTCTGACGGCGCTCTGGCGAGAGCTGGGCGTGCACCCCGCCGCGGTCTGCGGCACGAGCTTGGGGGAGATCTCCGCCGCCTGGGCAGCCGGTGTCCTCTCCCTCGAGGACGCCATGGCCCTCACCTGCCGACGCGTGGCGCTGATGGGTTCCTTGGGTGGCGGTGGCGCCATGGCCGCCGTGGGTCTCACCCTGGAAGAAACGCGGGAAGTGATCGGCGCGCGCGATGGGAGCGTGGGCGTGGCCGTTCACAACAGCGCCGGCTCCCAGGTGATCGGTGGAGAGGCCTCCGCGGTCGAGGCGATCGTCGCCGAACTCGATCAGCGTGACGTCTTCGCGCGCCTGATCAAGGGCGTCGATCTCGCCTCCCACAGCCCGCACATGGATCCCATCCTCGAGCGCTTCGAGGCGTCCCTGACCGACCTCTCGCCGCGGCCTGCCGTCTGTCCGATGCTCTCGACGGTGACGGGAGAATGGCTGCAGGGGCCAGACTGCGGCCCAGCCTACTGGCGCTCCAACCTGCGCCATCCCGTGAACCTGGCCGGAGCCGTGGAGCGCCTGCTGGCGGAGGGGAGGCGGGCCTTCCTGGAGGTCAGTCCGCACCCGATCCTGCGCGATCCCCTGGCGGAGACAGCCCACGAGGCGGGAATCCGCATCGCCACGGTCCCCACCCTCGAGCGCGACCAGCCTGGGTGGGCGCGCATGGCCGAGTCATTCGGTGCCCTGCACGTCCACGGCTGCGCCGTGGACTGGTCCGCCGTGCACCCGCGCGGTGGCCTGGCCGGCGGCGCGTTGCCGTCCTACCCCTGGCAGACGCGGAGCTACTGGCTTCCACCGCAGCAGCCGGACGACACGGCGGCCGGAGACTGGAGCGCGGCGGGGGATCTCGAGTTCAGCGAGGGAGTCGTTGCCCAGGATGGCGACCCCGAGCGGATCGCGCGCGTGGTCGAGCGCAGACTGGTCGCCGTGCTGGCGCTCGAGGAAGCGCCGGACGCCGATGCGCTGTTCCGCGACCTGGGCCTGACTTCCCTCCGGGCTACCGAGCTGCGCTCGGGCCTCGAGCGCGTCTTCGAGCAGAGCTTCTCGCCCGTCATGCTCCAGGAACATCCGACTCTGCGACGCCTGAGCGAGCACCTCGCGTCCCTCGCCGGGGCTCCCGTCGCGCCGGGGGAGGAGGCCGAGGCTCCGGCGCCGAGCGCAGCGTCTCGCCCCGCCCGCCGCGTTGCCCTGCTACCGGCTCAAGCCACTTCCCTGGGGATCCAGGGCCTGGCGGAGCGCGGCAGCGTGCCCTTCCCGGTGACGCGCGTCCTGGGGGTGCGCGGACGCCTCGATCCGGCGCGTGTGGAGCAGACTCTGGCGCTCTTGATCGACCGCCATGAGGCCTTGCGCGTGCGCCTGGTCCCCACGGCCCTCGGCTGGTGCCAGGAGCTGTCGCCGGCGGAGAGCGTGCGGCCGGCGCTCACGACCCATGACCTCTCCGGCGCGTCGGACCTCGCGGCGGGAATCGCGCGCGTGGCCGACGAGCTGCGTTCCGGGCTGGACCTGCGCGCGGGGTGTCTGTTCGCCGCCGGTCTGATCGAGCCGGGAGGTGGCGCGCAAAACCTGCTCGTGTGGGTCCTCGATCACCTGGTCACGGACCTCGCGAGCGAGCGTCTCCTGCTGGGGGACTTCCGGGAACTCTACCGCCAGCTCTCCGAGCGCGGCCGCGCCGCCCTGCCCGGGCGGCCGGGTTCGATGGCGGCCTGGTCCGAGGAGCTGGCAGCCCGCATCCAGTCGGGAGCTCATGATGACGACGCCGGCGCCTGGATGGAGGAATCCACGCGCGAGGAGAGCCCCTTCCCGCCGGTGTCCGCCGATGGCGAGGACGGGCCCGTGGGCTGCGTGGTCGAGGCCCTCGGGAAGGAGGCCAGCGAACGTGTGGCGGAGGCCGCGCTGCGCCTCCACGGAGCCGACCTGCCGGCCATGCTCCTGGGCGCCCTGGTCGAGGTGTTGACGGGCCGCCAGGGAGCGGGCGTCTGCGTGAACGTCTCCTCTTCCGGTCGCCTCTGTCCGGCGGTGCGCACCGACGTGTCGCGCACCATGGGCTTCTTCGCCATTGGGCATCCGACCTTCTTCGAGCCGACCGGGGAGCGCGGTGCGGCCGCTGCCGTGCTCGCCGCGCGCGAGGCCTACGCGCGCAGCGAGCGTCGCGTGCCCATGCACGCCTTCCGCTGCCACCGGCCCACGGGCCCGCTGTTCGAGGCCTTTGACGCCCTGCAGCGCAAGGCGGGCATCGCGTTCAACTACCGCGGCGAGCTCACCTCCTTCGTTCACTCACCTCTGGTCGCCGATCATCTCGGGCGTGTGCACGAGGCCTCGACGGGACCGAAGGACGTGGCCTCGGTCGTGCTGCACGGTGAGCCGGTGCTCTTCGGTCGCACGCGCTTGAACGTGGTCTCGGGGCTCGTGGACGGAGCGCTCACTCTCTGGATCGCCTA
>DASCMO010000003.1:0-29101 GCA_036010965.1 Planctomycetota bacterium
TGGATCCGGAGGCGACGAGGAACAGCGAACCGCACACGAGGCGGCTGAAGGGGTGGACGCGTGCTGAAGTCATGGCGTATTCCTGGGGATCTGGTGCCTTGCTCAGGCGACTCAAGAAGAGACGTGGCCGCCGCACCTACGAGCCTACCCCCTCGGAGCGGAGTTGCACCTCCCACTGCGGCCTGGCTGCCCCTGGATAAGCCCTGCAGCCCTCCATCGCGCTACCCGCTTCCCCTCCTCACACACGCGCGAAAAAAACTACGGCCGAGGACTCCCGCGCCAGACGGAGGCCCTTCTGCCTGGATTGGAAGGTCCCCGACCGTGGTTATGTGCATGGGACGAGGCACAGCCCGTCCCGGTTCCAGGGAATCCGGGAAGATCTCGTCTCGGCCCATGGCCGGGGGCGGGCCATGCCATTGGTGAGACGGGGCCCCTCAGGGGAAGGGCAGGCCGGAGCTCGGGAGCGAGTCCGCACGCGGAGGCTCGGCGCCCCCCACCAGATCCGCCAGGCGAGAGATGGTGGCCGGCCCGTGGCCCGCGAAGTGGTTATTCGCAAATGCATAGGTCTCACGCACCCCAACCGGGAGCTCCCCCAGAAGTTCGGCCCACGCCTGCAGGCGGCCGTCCAGGTCAACCACGAGGCGATCAAACCTGCTCGTCAGCCCATCGACACGCTTGCGATCGCCGATCAGCCTCAGATAGATGAAATCGGTCGTGAACAACTGCGCGCGACCGGCGAGGCCCTCGGGATCCGGCATGTAGGGCAGGTCCACCAGGACCAGGGCCGCGCGGTGGGCGCGCAGGACCTCCACCAGCGGTTCTGCGAGCCATCGGCGGTTGCGCACCTCCACGGCGTAGCGGAAGTCCGTGGGCAGGCCGGCAAGGAAGGCGTCGAGGCGCTCGACGAATGGGCCGGCTTCCCCGAAGGCTTGCTGGTTGAAGTACGGAAACTGCAACAGCAACGGCCCGCACTTCGGGCCCAGCAAGGCCATCGCATCCAGAAAGCGATCTCGATCCGGGCCGACGCACTCCTCCACCAGCAGCTTGCTCGGATCCGGTCGCGGGCCGTCGCCGGCGTGCACGATCGAACGGGGAAACTTCGCGCACAGGACGAATCCCTCTGGTGTGCGCCGCTCCCAGCCGCGGACCAGCGCCGCATCGGGGATCCGGTAGTAGGTGACGTCCGCCTCGACGGTGGAGAAGCGCGTGGCGTAGAAGGAGAGGAAGTCCGCCGGTAGGGTGCCGGTGGGATAGAACGAGCCGACCCAGCTCGGCGCCGACCAGCTGCAGGTACCCGGGCGCAGGAGCGGTCGGGCAAGAGGTGTCATGGCGACGGGGAGAGCCCTCTCGATCGCCCCTACCGACCCTGCATGCGCCGCAGGCGCACGAAGTTGGTGACGAGCTGGAAGACCGACAGGTCGCGCACCTCGCGCGCGGCCTTGAGGTTGTTGTCCCACCACTTCTCCTTGAAAGTCTCGCGCAGGCGCTCGTGGGAGAGGCCCATGTGGTCCATGGCGTAGGCCATGCGCTCCTCGCGCTTCTTGAGGTGCGAGGCCAGCTCGAGACCCTGGACGTCGAAGTGGTTGACCGAATCGAGAACCACCCCGTGGCCAAGTCGGAACCAGCAGGCCAGATCTCCGCTTCCCCAGCGCTCGGCGCACTCGGGGCTGTCCACCAGGACCTCTACCCGCTCCGGCTGCACGACCTCGATCAGGTGCGCGCCCTGCAGGGCGTAGATCGGCCGCACGCCCTCGCTGAAGACCCCCTCGAGGTAGGGGCTGCCCGCCGCGCAGGGACTGGCCAGGACGTTGTCGAGCACCTCGCCGTTGGTCTCAAACTTGCGGACCAGGTCGGGTTCGATGCGCTCGATGGTCTCGTGCAAGGCCCAGCAGGAGGCGAACAGGTAGCCACCGACGTGGACGAACCATTCCAGGCGTTGCACGTCGTCCACTTCGATCTCCCCCGTGCAGTTCGCGACGAAGACCCCCGCCGCATCCAAACCGTCGTTCGCCACGCGCGCTGCCGCGCTCAGGCGGTGCTCGATCCCCAGGGCGCCGAGCAAGGTCTGGATGTGGTCGCCGCGGCTCTCAAGCACCAGCACGTCAAGGCCCTCATAGATGCGCGCGGGTGGCACGGAGTAACCGTAGCGCCGCTCCCGATCTGCGATCTCCTGCGGATCCACCAGGCGTACGCGGTCTCTGTTCTCAGCCCACCACGCGCCCCACACCTCCGTGCGCGGCTCGAGCGCCTCGCGGGCCAGGGAGACCAGGAAGGCGTGCGCCGTGCGGGCCACCAGGGGCTCCCGGTCCTCGAGAGCTGCTATCACCGGGCCTACCGCTTCCTTGCGCAGACTGCGCGTGAGCCCCACCACTGCGGCTCCCCGCAGGCGCCAGGAATCGGACTGTGCCAGGATCTTGAGGGGCGCGACGGCGGCCTCCGAACGGGTCCACCCCAGGGAGACGGCGGCCGCCGCCGCCACCTTCCAGCCCCCCCCGTCCAGGGCATCCGTGAGAGGCCCTACCGCGCCTTCGAGCCCCTCCCGACCCAGGGCCACCGCGGCCTGCTCGCGCACGCCCGGGTCGTCGTCCTGGGCCAGACGCTCTACGAACCAGGCCAAATCGAAGGCCTCCTCGGCCGCCAGGACCGCCAGCGCCGCGCGACGCACCCGCGGGCCCCTGTCCTCCCGCCCCAAACTCGTCACGCGCTCCCGAGCCCAGGGTGTGTCGAAGGCACCGAGCACGACCACAGCCCCCGCTCGCACTCCCTCATCGGCGTGTTCGAGGGCCGGTTCCAGCGCCTCCCGCAGTCCGTCGGGCTCCACCAGCCCGGCACGCAGCAGGGCCCCGGCCAGGCGCGCGCCGCGCGCCGCCGAGGCGGGTTCGGTGGAACCGCACAGACGCGCCACGCGTCCGCCGGCCTCCTCGGCCCGCTCCGCACCCGGGGCGAGGGTCGCGAGGCTCGCGGTCAAGGCCACCAGCCCACGGCGCTCGACCACTCCCGTCAGGAGGGGCCGGGACAGGAGTTCCCCGAGCACCGCCAGCTGGTCGGAGCGCGGATCGCCGGCTGCGCTCTCCAGGGCCGCCGCCCGCACCGCCACGTGCTCGGAGTCCAGCAGTTCCGCCAGCACGCTCGCTCGCTCCTCGCGCGACGCCGCCACCCGGGCCCGGGCCGCCCTGACCCGCGTGCGTCCGTCCTTCTCTCTCAGGAGCTTCGTCAGGCTGCGCGGGCTGCGCGGTTCGGAAGCCGCGGGCGCCAGCAGGGTGAACGCTTCGAGGGCTCGAGCGCCACTGCGCCCGCCGATCTTCTTGGCCACATCCCCCAGGGCATCGTCGGCGTCCAGGGCCGCGGCGGCCAGGGCCGCCGCGCGCCGCACGCGGCCCGCCGGACCCTCGAGCATCACCTTCACCAGGGCTCCGATAGCCTTGGGGCTGCCCACCTCGCCGAGGGCGTACGCAGCACGCTCGACGACCTCCCAATCGCGGTCCTTGAGAGCGCCGGTCAGCAGCCGCTCCGCCTTCGGGTGGTCACCGGTACGCAGGAGCTCGATGGCCTGCAAGCGATCTCCAACCTCGCGGGAGCGCATCAGCGCCGCGCCGTCCTGGAGCGCGCCGGCGGGCGCGGCCAGGGCCAGCAGGACGAGCGGCAACAGGCGGGATCGACAACCCACGCCGGCCTCAGTTCCCGCCGCCTTCAGGCGTACACGGACGCTGCGCGTCGGAGACCTCCGTCAGCAACTCCAGAACGTTCTCAGGAGGGCGGCCGATGCGGGCGCGAGCGCCGTGCACGGCGATGGGCCGCTCCATCAGGATCGGGTGCGCGGCCATGGCGATCAGCAGTTCCCGGTCGCTGGAATCCGGGCCCAGCCCCGCCGAGGCGAACTCCGGCTCCCTGCGCCGCACCCACTCGGCGACCGGCGCCCCCAACCGATCGACGAGACTGGTGAGCTCGGCCACGTCGAGCGGGCGCTCCAGATAGAGACGCACATCGACCGCGACGCCGCGCTCCTCGAGCAGGCCCAGGGCGGCCCGGCTCTTCGAACAGCGCGGGTTGTGGAGCAGGGTGATGGGGATGGCGGGGTCAATCATGGTTTCCGAGGGTATCAGCGGGACCGACCCCCAGGAAGATCCTCGACAACGCTCGGGCCGGACCTTTGTTTGCATCCGCTGGTGTGAACTCCAGGGACGGATCCGTAGCCTGTGTCCATGGGCACTCCGGGGAAGGCGATGCGCACGGTCGGCGGCACGCTGGCCGTCGTGCTGCTGCTCTTCGAGACCGTTCCGCGCTGGATCGACCTGCCGGGACTGACCGCCGGCGAACTCGACCCCTACGCCGCCGAGGAGCGCGATGCGCGTGTCCAGCCCCACCCCTACCTGGCCTACGCTCCCAAGCCCGGTCACTCCTTCGAGAATGCGCGCCACCGGGGGACCCATAACAGCCTGGGATTCCGCGGGCCGGAGATCGCCGAGGTGAAGCCGCCGGGGACCCTGCGCATCGCCTGCCTGGGGGGGTCGAGCACCTACGGACACGGGCCGAGCAGCAACGAGAGCACGTGGCCGGCGCGCCTCGAGGCGGACCTGCGGGCTGCGCGCCCGGAGCGGGCGGTCGAGGTCATCAACGGAGGCTGTCAGGGCTACTCGAGCTTCGAGAGCCTGACCAACCTGGCGTTCCGGGTGCTTCCCCTCGAGCCCGACATCGTGATCGTCTACCACACGATCAACGACATGCGCTGCGCCCTTTATCCCGACGCGCGACCCGACAACACCCACTGGCGTGCGGTCTGGCGGCGCTTTGAGCCGACCTGGGTCGAGGGCAGCGTCACCTACCGCACGTTGCGCCGCTACTGCACCGACTACATCCGCAGCCGGGGAGACATCGGCGCCCTGGCGATCGTGAACTTCGACGAGCTCATGAAGCGCGACCTCTACGCCTGGCCCGCGGGCCGGCCGATCGGCTTCGAGAGCTTTCATCGCAACCTGAACGGCATCGTCTCCCTGGCCGAGGATCGGGGAGCGCGCGTCGTCCTGGTCAGCCAGGGGCTGCGGCGCTCGAGCCTGGACGCCGCCCCCTCGCGCGAGGACCAGCTGCGGGCATTCGACTACATGACCGAGATCCTCTCTGTCGTGGCTCGCGAGCGCGAACTACTACTGGTCGACGGCCAGGGAACCCTCGCGGCCGCTGACGCCGAGAGCGAGGGGGGCGTGTTCACCAGCGATGTGCACCTCACCGACCTGGGCGCCGCGCACCTTGCCAGCACCCTGGCCCGGGCCCTCCTGGACGGCGGACTCGTGCCCTGAGCAGGGGTGCCCGCCGGCCCCGGGCGCGGAGAATTGCGATGACCGCTCGCCGGCGAGCGGGTATACCGACCCGCCGCGCGATGCGCCTCATGCCCTCCGCCATCCCCAGAGCCGCCCTCGGCTCCCTCGCCGCGCTCGCAACCCTGGTCCTCTCGGCAGGCTGCGCGCGCCCCTCTTCGGCCGGGCTGGTGATCCAGAATCCCGAGGGGGACCGCCCCACATTCCACGACTTTGGGCGCATTCCCGCCTGGGATGAGGTGAGTCACACCTTCGTGCTGAAGAACACCGACGCCGAGCCCGTAACCATCCAGCGCTTGATGCCCGCCTGCGCCTGTGCCGTGGGCCGTGTCTCCTACCTGAGCGAGGCCGGCCAGCGGGTGCGCGGGCGCCCGCGCCAGGAGCCGGTCCTGACCGTGCCAGCCGGAGCCGAGCTGGAGCTCGAAGTACTCGTCGATCCACGCCATGTCCGTCGCAAGAACGCGGACAAGCTGGTCCTGCTACGCCTGTCCTGCGACTCGCCGAACACACCCTTCCTGACCTTTGAGCTGCACCTCTACGTGCAGTCCCTGTTGCAGGCCACGCCCGAGACGATCGACCTGGGGAAGATCCCCCACAGCACCGGCGCGTTCGGCACCAGCGACGTCATCACGGGTGTCGCGCGCTCGCCCGTACGGGTGACGGGCGTCGAGTCCGCCAGCGATTCCTTGCAGGTCACGCTGGAGTACAGCGTGAAGGTCGGAGAGAACCTGTGGGTCGTCACGGCGCACGTCGCACCGGGGCTCCCCCTGGGGCCCTTCCACGGAGAGTTGCGTCTGGCCCTGGCCGGCCCCGGCGGCCCTGACGACCGCCGCACCTTCCCAATCGAAGTGCGGGGCACGGTCGTCCCCGACGTGATCCTGGAGCCGCCGACCTTCTCCTTCGGCACGTTTTCCCCCATCGAGGGAGCCCGCGCCACGGCACAGGTGCAGGCCCTGGTCCCGGGCGATCGGGTGGTGGTACGCGACGCCGTCCTGATCGGCGCTGACTCGAAACTCATCGAGGTCTCCCTCGACCCCGTCGCCGTCGACGCCAAGGGGCGCAGCGAGCGCTGGAACGTCACCCTCCAGGCCCACCCGTCGATGCAGAGCGCCACCTTCAGCGGGCGCATCGAGCTGCTGCTCGAACACCCCCTCGTGCCCTCGATCGACGCGGGCTACGTGGGGCACACGCGCTGATCAGCGCCGGGTCCCCGGCAGCACGAGACCGCGCGGCTCGCCCCCGGGAGAGCCCGCTCGGCTGCGGGCGACCAGCCAGCGCCGCCAGGCCTCGGCGTCCCCGCCCGGCACGCTCGTGCCGGCCAGCCAGCGCAGGGGCCCGACCAGCAGACCGAGGGTCAACACGCTCATCTCCTCGACCATGGGCGAGAGCAGGTCAAGGGTCTCCGCGCGCCGCTCGGGGAGGATGCGCACCGCCCGCTCCATCAGCGCCGGGCCGTTCACCCGCTCCTCGCGTAGGTAGCGCAGGAGTTCTGTGGGCTGCACGGGATCGGGCGAGAGGAACGCGGCCAGGCGTACGCGTTCGGCAGCCGCTACCCGCACGCCAGCTGCCGGCAGGTCGCTCGCGCCCAGGCGGGCCTCCACGGTCCAGAGCTCCAGAGACCAGCGCCCCCGTATGGCCAGAGAGCCCGTAGGAGCCGCCAGCCTCACGGTCGCCAGGTGCAAGCGCACCTGCTCGCCGACCGGCAGGGCGAGGCGATCGACGCCCTCGATAACAGTCACGGAGACCCGCCGGCTCTCGGCGCCATCGCGATCGACGGAGACCATCATCTCCCGCAGGCGTGCACCGTGAGGCATCAGCAGGACCGGCTCGGTGGTGGCCTGCGAACCGACCAGTACCACATCGTAGGATCCCGCCGTCCCCTCCACCTCCTCGGCCACCAGGCGCAGATCGATGGACCCAACCAGGGCGCGACCATCCAGGATGCGCTCGAAGGCGCGCGCCAGCTCCAGGGTCGCGCCGGAGGGAGTGCGCGCCAGGAGACGCTCGAGGATGTGACGAGCCGACTCGTCCTCACCGGCCATCACGGCCCGATGCAAGGCCTCCAGGGCCGGAACCATCTCCGGATCGAGCGCGCCCCTGCTAGAGAGCACCTGGGGATCGGGCTGCACGCCCGGTGCCGCGGCGCGACAGCCGCTCACGATCAGCAGCGCGCTCACGAAGAGTGCCCCACGCATTCCCAGCATGACCCCTAACGAGAGCGCAGCGCCCGCGCCGGTAACTGTCCTCTGGAACGGCCCCGTGTCGAGACGAAACGCACTTCGTCCAGCACTGAGCAGCAGGGGCCGAGAGGAGCAGGTCGTAGGTGAGCGGATCGCAACGGGCTGTCAGGCCTCGGCCGGCGCCTTGTCGACCGCGCCGTCATCGATCTCGGAGGCGTCCGCATCGGAGGCTGGTTCGGCCGGCACCTCCGGCTCCGGATCGGCAGCGGCCTCGGGCTCTGCCTCGGGCTCTGCCTCGGGCTCTGCCTCGGGCTCTGCCTCGGGCTCTGCCTCGGGCTCTGCCTCAGCTTCACCCTCCTCCGGTTCGGATTCCGATGCGGGCTCGGATTCGGCGGTCGCCTGCACCTCCTCGGCGCTCTCGGGCTGATCGGCCTGCTCGCCGCCCTCCGGAGCGTCGGCCTGCAACTCATCACCAGCATCAGCGGATTCCTCGGGCGTCGACCCATCCCCCTCGCCCCGAATCTGCGCGAGAAGCCCCTCGTTGTCCTGGAAGTCCGCGTGGACGAAGGAGAGGCCGATCTTGCGCTCGTCGATGTCCACTCTGATGACCCGCACCTCGGCCTTCATGCCCGGCCGCAGGACGTCCTCGGGGGACTCCACCTTCGTGTCGGAGAGCTCGGAGATGTGCAGCAGTCCTTCGAGCTCGTCATCAAGCTTGACGAAGGCCCCGAAGCTGGTGGTCTTGGTGACGAAGCCCGAGAGCAGGTCACCGACGTGGAACTTGTTGGGGATGTCATCGATCCAGGGATCGGGCGTCAGCTGCTTCATCCCCAGGGCGATGCGCTTCTTCTCCTTGTCCGCCGAGAGGACGGCGCACTGCACCTTGTCACCCTTCTTGACGACCTCGGAGGGGTGCGTGACCTTCTTTGTCCAGCTCATGTCCGAGATGTGGAGCAGGCCGTCTATGCCCTCCTCGATCTCCACGAAGGCTCCGTAGGAGGTCAGGTTGCGGACCGAGCCCTCGATGACCGTGCCGGCCGGGTAGTGGTCGTCCACCAGGTCCCAGGGATTGGACTCGGCCTGCTTCATACCGAGAGAGATCTCCTGCTTGTCGTGATCGATCGCGAGCACCACGACGCCCACCTCCTGCCCGCTGTTCACGAGCTCCGAGGGGTGGTTGATGCGCCGCGTCCAGGACATCTCGGAGATGTGTACCAGGCCCTCGATCCCGTCCTCGAGCTTCACGAAAGCGCCGTAGGACATGATGTTGACGACCTCGCCCTTCTGGACGCTCTCCAGCGGGTAGCGCGCCTCGATCCCGTCCCAGGGCGAGGCGCACAACTGCTTGAGGCCCAGAGCGATGCGCTCGCGGTCGCGGTCGACCCGCAACACCATGACCTCGATCTCCTGGTCCATCTCCACCATCTTGGACGGATGGTTGATGCGCCCCCAGGACATGTCGGTGATGTGCAGCAGACCGTCGATGCCGCCCAGGTCCACGAAGACCCCGAAGTCGGCGATGTTCTTGACCACGCCGGTGCGGACCTGCTTCTCCGTGATCTCCTCGAGCAGGTTCTCCTTGAGGCGCTGGCGTTCCTCTTCCAGGAGCTTGCGGCGCGAGACCACGATGTTCATGCGCTCCGGATCGATCTTGATGATCCGCGCCCGGATCGGCTCATCGATGAAGGCGGAGATGTCCTGGGTGCGCCGCAGGTTGACCTGGCTGGCGGGCAGGAAGACGTTGACGCCCTCCACATCCACGAGCAGGCCGCCCTTGATCTTGCGCATCACGACGCCGTTGATCTCGTCGCCCTCGTTGTACTTGACCGAGACCCGCTCCCAGGCGCGCAGGCGATCCGCGCGACGCTTGGAGATGTTGGCGGTCTGCTGGTAGGCGTCCTCACCCTCGTAGAAGACCTCGAACTCCTGCCCGGCCTCCGGCAGTACGTCGCCGAACTCGCTCAAGGGCACGTGTCCCTCGGACTTGCCGCCGAAGCCCATCACGACCGTCTTGGTGTGGTCATCCACCGATTCGACGGTGGCGATGATCATCGTCCCCGGCTTGATGTCCTTGACCGACTCGAAAAGTCTCGTCTCGAGGTCCTGGTCGGAAGTGCCCTCGAGGGCCGTGATGAGTTTTCGCTCGATCTCCTCCTCGGGGAGGTCGTAGCGCTTAAGGAGCCTCTGGGTCTTGGGCATGGGGGCGGGCCCCCGCGGGGGAGCCTTCTCAGGAGGTTTCAGGATGGGGTTAAACGGGCAGCACGGACACGGCCGCCACCCGCGGCCCGTGGACACAGGCCGAACTGAACAGTCTAGCCAATGCGGCAGGGCGGAGTCGAGACCCGGGAGCGAGTCTCGTGCCCCTCAGGCACCGGCTCGGCCTTCCCCCACCAGAGCGGCGACGGCCCGCCGAGCCTCCGCGAGGGCCTCGGGGACGCGCGGGTCCAGGGCCGGGCCGAAGCACAGGTACACCGGTGCCAGGCGCGGCCGGCGCGCTCCCCGCGGCCAGGCCTCCCGGGCACCCCGGATTCCGACCGGCACGATCGGGACGCCGGCGCGGCGCGCCGCGAGCACGCCTCCCCCGCGAAACTCACCCACGCGCCCGTCGCTCGAACGCGTCCCCTCGGGGAAGATGGCCAGACAATCGCCGCTCCGCAGGCGCAGCACCATGTTCCGCAGGGCCTCACGGTCGGCCTCCCCCGGCCTCACGAGCACAGCACCGCAGCGCTCCATGATCCAGGCCAGAAGGCGCGAGCGCCCCAGGCTCGCGCGCGCCACGAACCCCACGTGGCGGCGCGTCGCCGCCGCGATCATCGGGATGTCGAGGGCGGACTGGTGGTTGGCCACGAGCAGCACGCCGCCCGAATGCGGCAGGTGCCGCGCTCCCTCGACACGCATGCGGTGCACCGACCGACACCAGACGCTGACGGCAGCGCGCACAATGCGGTAGACGAGGGTCTTGCGAGAAGCTCGCGGGAGCGGGCCCACGACAGCAGGCTGAGACTTCAACCCCGTTCCCTCCCGCCGCCCAGGCGCTGCAGCAGGGCCTTCACCACCTCCTCGGCCGAAAGACCCTCGGTGTCCAGCACCTCGGCGTCCGCGGCCAGGGTCAGGGGCGATTCCGTCCGCGTCGAATCGAGCCGGTCCCGCAGGGCCAGCTCCACCTCGATCTCCCGCACGCGTTCGGGCTGGCCAAGCTGCGCCGCCCGGCGCCGGGCGCGCTCGCTCGCGCTGGCCGCCAGGTAGAACTTGTGGTCCGCGTGGGGGAAGACGGTCGTGGTCGTGTCCCGTCCCTCGGCCACAACGCCGCTCCCGCGCGCGGCGACCGCGCGCTGCACGGGGACAATCTCGCGCCGCACCTGGGGATGGGCCGAGACGAGCGAGACGGCCGCGTCGACGGCCGCCGAGCGCACCGCGTCCCCGCTGCGGACTCCATCGAGGAGCACCTCGCCGTCGGAAGCAATGTCGATTGGCAACGCCTTCGCGAGCGCGCCACAGGCCTCCCCGTCAGTGGGGTCGACTTCCTCCCGCAGCACCGCCACAGTGACCGCCCGGTACATAGCGCCGGTGTCCAGGAACGGAAGGTCGAGGGCGCGCGCCAAGCTGCGCGCCACCGTGCTCTTGCCCGCTCCGGCCGGTCCGTCAATGGCGACTATCATTGCCCCGAGGATACGTGCTCCCCATCCCATTCACGCCTGTCTAGCGCTCGCCAGCAGCTCCAGTTCTCCGGCCTCTCCAATACTCAGCTGGTCGCGCGCCCCGCCGTAGGCGTCGAGAACGATCCAGCGCAGGTCCTCGGCGACGCGCTCGTCCCGGGCCTCGTGCGCGTGGCCGCAGACCAGGGTCGGCGCGCAGGCCGCCGCTGCCAGGCTGCGGGCGGCCGCGGGCTGCAGCGCCTTGTATGCGGGGAGCTTGGCCGCCACGGCGCGCCGGGAGGCGCCTCGCAGGCGACGCCCCAGGGCACCCGCCAGGGCCAGCGGCAGGTGAGCGGCGACCCAGCGCGCCCACGGCGCCCGCACGATGCGCTTGTAGCGCTGATAGGTCAGGTCCTCCGTACACAACTCGTCGCCGTGGACCAGCAGCGCCCGCCCGCCACCCGGGAGCAGGCCCAGCACTCCGCCCGGATGAAGCACACAGCCGCTCGCGCGTTGGAACGAGGCGTCGAGCAGGAAGTCGCGGTTGCCCGGGACGAGGTCGCAGGCCGTCCCGCGCTCGCGCGCCGCCGAGAGGGCCGCGATCACGCAGCGAGCCCCGCTCTCCCGAGCGCTGCCGGGACCCAGCCAGGCGTCGAAGAGGTCCCCCAGGATCACGAGTCGCGGGGCCTCGAGGGCCTCCAGCCAGCGCGCGAAGGCCAGGGCACGCACCTCGTCGGCGATGTCCAGGTGCAGATCGCCTATTACCGCGGCGCCCACCGCCAGGTCCACTTCGGGCCAGTTCCCGACCATGGCTGCGGATCCTACCCGCCCGGGGCCTTGAGGCCGTAGTCCCGCATCTTCTCCCACAGGACCTTGCGTGAAATACCCAGCAGTTCGGCCGTCTGGGTGCGATGCCCGCCGGTCAGGACCAGGGCCCGGCGCAGATGCTCCACCTCGCGCTCGCGCAGATACTCCCGCAGGGGCTGCACGCGCTCGGGGACCTCGGTGGCGCCGCGCCAGCGATCGTCGCGCGGGAGAAGGTCCCCCGCGGCGAGTTCGCTCCCGCCGCCGGCCAGGGCAACGGCGCGCTGCACCGCGTTCTCCAGCTCGCGTACGTTGCCCGGCCAGGGGTAGCGTTCCATTCCACTCATGGTGGCAGACGAGAGCGAGTACTCGCGGCCGCCTCCGTGTCGCTCGATCATGCACTGCACCAGGAGCGGTACATCCCCGGCACGCTCCCGCAGGGGAGGCAGGCGCACGGGCACAACGTTGATGCGGTAGAAGAGATCCTCGCGAAAGCGCTGCTCGTGCACGAGGTCACGCAGGGGCGCCTTGGTGGCCGCCAGGACGCGGATATCGAGGGACCTCGTGCCTTCGCCGCCCAGACGCTCGAAAGCACGCTCCTGCAACACGCGCAGCAGCTTGACCTGCACCGCGAGGGGCATGTCGTCGATGTCATCTAGAAAGATCGTCCCGCCATCGGCCAGCTCGAAGCGTCCGCGGCGTTCCTTGTGGGCGTCGGTGAACGCGCCCTTCTCGTAGCCGAACAGCTCGGCTTCCAGTAGCGACTCAGGCAGGGCCGCACAGGAGATCGCAATGAACGGCCCATCGCGGCGCAGGCTCAGGTGATGCAAGGCGAGCGCGACGCGCTCCTTGCCGGTGCCGCTCTCGCCCTCGATCAGGACCGTGGCCTCCGTGGGTGCCACGGTGCGCACGCGTGCAAAGACATCCTGCATCGCCTCCGAGGTGCCCACGATGCCCTCGAAGCCCCGGTCCTCTCCCAGGCGCTGCCGCAAGCCCTCGTTCTCCCGTTCGAGGTCGCGCAGGCGAGCGAAGGTCTCCACGAGCGAGACCATCGACTCGTTGCGAAACGGCTTCTGCACGGTGATGCGAGCGCCGCTCTGCACAGCCTCATCGGCCTGCTCCAAGCTCGCGAATCCGGTCATGATGATCACGGGCCGCGCCGGGTCCAGGGACATTGAGCGCTTGAGAACCGCCATCCCTCCATCACCGGGCATCCGCACATCGGTCAGGACCACGTCCAACGCCTCTGCCTCCAGGGCTGCGAGGGCCGCGTCGGTGTCGGCCGCCGCGAACACCTCGTGACCGGCGTCGGTCAGGGCGTCCTCGAGGGTTACGCGGATCGTGACCTCGTCGTCGGCCAGCAGGATCTTCACCCTCGCCACCCCGTCATCGGGCCCCGCCGCTCCCGGTCACGCAACGGTCGCCACCGCCATTCGCAGCCTCCTCGAGCGCGACCTCTGCCCAGCGCAGCAGGTCGTCGAAGAACAAGGTCTCCCCGCCCACCAACCAGCTGGCCCCGATCGAGAGGCTGACCCGCAATCCCGGAGCGACCGCCTCCAGATCGAGTTCCCGGCAACCCTGCAGGAGCCGGTCGGGCAGGACCTCGCCGTGCTCCTTGCGGGCGTGGGGCACGACCAGCAGCAAGCGGTCGTCGGAGAGACGGCCCACGAAATCGCTCGAGCGTGTCTGGGCCTGGACGAGGACGATCAGGGCCTCGAGCACTCCCTGCTTCGCATCATATCCGTGGCGGTCGCGCAGGCGATCCAGCCTGTCCACGCCGAGCAGCAGGCAAAGCAGAGGGTAGCCGTAGCGCTGCGCACGGCTGAACTCGACCTTCATCAGATGCTGGATCTGAGCGAGGCTGTAGAGCTCCGGTTCCCGGTCGTTCGAGGTCCTGGCCATGATCGAGGGTGCGCGCCGGTTTGCGAAGAGGTGAGCAGATGCCAACGCCCGTCAGCGGCCGGTCACGCGATCGAAGATTAGATCGTAGCTCCAGCCCCACTTGATGCGAGCGAGGATCATGGTCACGAGCAAGATGGCCGTGTATATCCCGATCGTGATGCCCTGCGCCACGACCATCGCGGCGCCGCTGCGGACCTTCGTGCGAGCCCGACGCCCCGCTCCCCGGATCCCACGCGTGGCCGACGACATCAGGAAATCCCGCAGCAGGCGACCGGCGCGGTCGAGCAGGCGCGGGTCGTCGGAGCGGATCGATCCCGCGCTCAGCAGGTCGCGGGCGCAGGCGTCTGCGTCAAACTCGCGGCGCATCACCGCCTCCTGCCAGCGCACTACCGAGCGCCGGTCGGCCTCCCCCAGGTCGACAGCCATGCCCGCCTGCACGCGAGCCCAGGTACGCTCGCTGACGCCTCCCGCGACGGCGACCGGGGGAGGCGTCGGAGCGAGGGCTGCGGGGGTGGGCCCGCCAGGGAGCGGCGCCTGGGCGGACTGGATGGCCTGGGCAACCGGCGCGACCGGCTCTTCGATAAGTGGTGCAGCGACGCTCCCCTGATAGCGCACGCGCACCTCGCCCCACTCGAGACGGTCTCCCGGCACGAGGGGCGCCTCGCCGACGACGATGCCGTTGAGGCGCGGTCCCACCCCGGAGCCCACGAAGACGACCTTGGGCGGGTCATCCCAGAAATGGAGTTCTCCGGGGGGCGCGCCGGCCACGACCAGATCGGTCCCCGGTCCGCCCAGACGCGTCAGCCCGGGTCCCAGGGCCCAGCGGGTCTCTCCCTCGGAGGACTCGATCTCGAGCCAGCACTCTCCCACGGGCCTATCTGTAGTCTTTCCCGCGCCCCGTTGCACGCTCCGAGACCGTAGTCAGCGCCCTCTTGCGACACTAGAAACGGGGACCCCGGTTCCCTGCGATTCGACCGACCACCCGGACTCACCGTGGATCCGACCATGAACAGCCTTCTCCTCGCTCTCCTCGCTCTCCCCCCCACGCCCCAGGACTGGCATGCAGCAGAGCTCCCTTCTCTGTGCGTCGAGCTCGTGCCCACGCCCTCCTTTCCGCCCCTGGAGGACGGCTGGCATGTGATCCTGGACGAACGTGAGCGGAAAGCCTCGCCCGAGCGTGTCCCGGCCCTTCCCTCCAGCCAGGTGCGCCAGATGCTTGAGGCGGAAGCCCGCCGGCAAGGACGGGCGCTCACCTTCTACCCCAGCGCGCCGCCCCTGCTCGTCCACGGGAGCGCGCAGGACCGCGCCTGGCTCAATGCTGCTCTGAGCGAACTCCATCAGGCCGGAGAGCGCACACAAATCGAGGTCGCCGCCTGGCTGCGGCCGGTGCGCGGAGCGAGTCCCACCGGAGACAGCCTGCCGACCCCCGACGGGGCGCCCGCGGGCAGCAAGACCTGGAACGGCCGCCTGCCTTCCGGAGCGCAGGTGGCCTTCGGTCGCCGAGTGCGGGAGCACTTCCTCGCGGGCTTCGAGGTCGAGGTCGCCTCGGAGGAGGGTGTCGCCGTGCCCCAGATCGGCCAGATCGTCGCCGGACACACCCTGCACCTGCGCGCCGCGCGCGTGGACGCCGGCCGCTCCATCCACCTGACCGGCGTGCTCGACCTCGCGCGGGTGCGCGGCCTTGAGGAGTTCGACCCGGGCACGCCCGACCTCGGCAGCGTCCAGCAGCCCCTGGTGGATGTCGTGCAGGTCCACTTCTCGGGCGTGGTCCACAGCGGCGGCTTCCTGACGGTCTCCGTCTCCGGCACACCCCTCGACCAGCCCGACTGGACCCTCTGGGTGCAAGCCGCCACCGAGCCTGACCCGGACGAAACTCCGGACAGCGGCTGGCGCATGAACGACCTGGCCCTGCTCGCCGCGGCGCCCCGCCGATTGCCCACCTGGCGTCCTCACACGGGCCCGATCGGCTGGGGCCTCCCTTTCCTGACGGCCGCCGCCCTGCCCGCCCTCGAGAATCCGGCCGTTCCCGTCTCCCCTGCCGGCCTCGACTCCCTGACCGGTGACACCGTCCGCCGCAATCCACGAGGGGTGCTGCCGAGCTACTGGACAGAGCGCCTACTCCTCGTCCACCCCGAGGACAGCGAGCGCTGGGGGCGGACGCGCGACCTCTGTCGCACCATGGAGAGCGCGCGCCTCTACACCGCTCGTGCTGGGCTCACCACCGGCGACCTGCAGGTCTCCTTGCCCGTCGCCGTCGGCGTCCCCGCGCGTGTCCTGGTAGGCCGCGAGCGCACCTTCCTCGTGGGCTACGAGGCTGAGATCGCCCCCGACACCTCCATGCCGTCCCCGATCGTGGAGCGCTGGTTCGAGGGCCTTGCCTGGCAGGGCATGCTCTCGTCCCGCTGGCTCCAGGCCGAAGTGCGCACGACCCACACCGAGTCCGTCGAGATCGCCAAGCGTTCCGCCACGGTCCTCGGGGACCTCCAACTCCCCCGGCGCTCCGTGCGGGCTGCCAACCTCGGCGTCACCCCCGACGGGCAGGCGCGGGTCGCCCTCGAGGCGGACACGGGTTCCCCGGCGGTGACCCTGAGGCTCGTCGCGCCCTGAACCCCGCAGGCCCGCGAGCCGACCGCTGCCGGGCTATACTCAATACTGTCCGCCGTGTTCCTGCGCGGCGGCCCACATCGTGAGACTCGGCCTCCACCAATCCGTCCGCCTGGCACAGCGACTGGTCCAGTCGCCGCAGATGATCCAGGCCATGAAGATCCTGCAGCTGCCGGCGCTGGATCTCGAGGCGCGTATCCAACAGGAGCTGGACGAGAACATCATGCTCGAGCGGCGGGAGGAGGAGGCGGTCACGCCCGACTCCGAGCCCCAGACGAGCCAGGAGAGCGATGACTTCACGGAGCGTGATGCGATCGAGAAGATGCTCGAGGACCTCGAGCGCCTCGATCGCGACTACGGAGACGGCTCTCGCTTCACGGGCAGCGCGAACGCGGAGGATGGCGATCGCAAGCTCGCTGCGATGCAAAACACGCCCGATGTCCCCAAGTCCATGGCCGAGGCCCTGACCGAGGAGCTCGCCTTTCTCGACCTGACTCCCCGCCAGCGCCTCATTGCCGAGTACCTCGTGCGCTCGCTCGACGAGCGCGGGTACCTGCGCGACGACCTCGACTCCCTCGCCGCCCAGTGCCCCCTCGAACCGCCCGAGGGGACGGAGCCCCAGGCCGCCGCGCTCAGCGTCGAGGAGGTCCTGGAGGTCCTGACACTCCTGCGCGAACTGATCCACCCCGGCCTCGGGGCCCAGGACCTACGTGAGGCCCTGCTGCTGCAACTCGACGCGCTCGACCTCTCAACGTCTCTGCCGCGCTCGATCGTCGCCGGCCACCTCCAGGACCTGGAGCGCAACCGCCTGCCGCAGATCGCGCGCGAGACCGGCGCGTCCATCGAGCAGGTCAAGAGCGCCATCGAGACCCTCAAGACCCTCGACGCCACCCCGGGCGCCGACTACGGCGAGTCCCGCGCCACCGTCATCCATCCCGACGTGCTGGCCGGGGACCTCGACGGGGAGTTCGTTGTGCGCCTCGACCGCGAACGCCAGCCGCGCCTGACGATCTCGCGTGCCTACCGCGAGTTGCTCAAGAGCGCCGACAAGGGCGACGACGTCGAGTCCTGGCTCAAGAAGCGCCTTGAGTCCGCGCGCTGGTTCATGGACGCCATCGCCCAGCGCCAGAGCACCCTCGAGCGCGTCGCGCGGGTGGTCCTGACCCACCAGCGCCCCTTCTTCGAGAAGGGGCTGACCGCCCTGCAGCCCCTGCGCATGCAGGAGGTCGCCGACGAGGTCGGCGTGCACATCTCGACCATCAGTCGCGCGGTCAGCGGCAAGTACGCCCAGACACCGCGCGGGATCTTCCCGCTCAAGTTCTTCTTCACCGGCGGGACCGCGGCCGAGACCGGCGAGGTCACCAGCCAGGGAAGCATCCAGCAGAGGATCCGCGAACTCGTCGAGAGCGAGGACAAGAAGAAGCCGCTCTCCGACGAGGCGATCGCCAAGCGCTTGCGGGAGAGCAACGACATCTCCATCGCGCGCCGCACGGTGACCAAGTACCGCAAGATGATGTCCCTGCCCTCATCGAGCCAGCGGAAGACCTTCTAACTCACCGGGCGCGAGCGCCCGACCACCTCCACCCCAGAGCCGAGAATCCTCTCCATGAGCGTCCGAGCCACCGAGCTGCGAAAGGGCAGCGTGATCGAACGAGACGGCGACCTGCTGCAGATCACCGAGTACCACCACTCCACGCCCGGAAACTGGCGCGCCATCATCCAGATGAAGACGCGCAGCCTGACCTCCGGGCAGGCCGGTTCGATCCGCGCCGGGTCCGGCGACACCTTCGAGATCGCGTTCCTCGACCGCCGCAAGTGCGAGTACCTCTACCGCGAGAGCAACGGCGACTGCGTCTTCATGGACGCCGAGAGCTTCGAGCAGTTCCCCCTGCCCAGCAGTCTCGCGCAAGACAGCATGGGCTACATCCGGGAGAACACGACCGTCGAGCTGACCTTCCACGACGGGCGCGCGATCGGCATCGCCCTGCCTCCGACGGTCGAGCTCGAGGTGACCGAGGCCGAGGTGGCCGTCAAGGGCAACACGGCCACCAACGTCAAGAAGGATGCCGTGGTGGAAACGGGCCTGGGGGTCAAGGTCCCCCTGCACATCTCCGTCGGCGATCGCATCCGCATCAACACCGACACCGGCGAGTTCCAGGGACGCAGCAACTAAAGGCGCAGCGCGCCCTCACTCGCGCAGGTACACGTGGACGTCGAGATCCCGGCCCTCCATGTCCACCGCGAAGCGCCGCACCAGACGGCACTCCGAGCGTAGCCAGGCCTCGATGCGCTCCGCATCGCGCTCCCTGAGCCCGTCGAACCACTGCGGCCGCACCACGACCCAGATCCGACGCGCATGGCGCGTCCAGCGCCGCGGGCCATCGGGAAACCACTCCGAGAGGGTGCTGACGGTCTCGGGATGGCGCAGGTCGGCGTTGGCGCCGCCCAGGTAGAACTCCCCCACGGGTGCCGCCATACCCAGCACCAGGTCGCCCGTCCGCCGCTGGGCGTCCACGAACTCGTAGGCCGCGCGCCACGCCGGCCGCTCCCCTTCGCGCACGACGAAGTAGAGCGCCATGTTGGCCAGGGCCGGCAGAAGTAGAAGGGCAGCGAAGGCCAAGTCGCGCCGGCGGAAGTCGTCGCGGGCCAACGGTGCAAGCAGGGCACTGGCCAGCACCGCCGCCCAGGGCAGGAGCACGAAGGCGTACTGGGCCGACATCACGACCTGGGTCGCGAGAGCCGTGACGAGGGCCGCGGAGAGCACGACCACCGCCAGGGCAAAGCCGATGAAGGGCTCCCGGCGACGCAGGCCCGACCAGGCTCCACCGGCGGCGCCCGCCAAGAGTGGCGGCGTGAAGAAATAGCCGCAGGTCAGGAGCAGGTGCGCCACGCCCCCGCCCCAGTGCTCGACCGGTTTCTGGCTGGCGTGGTTCGCCAGGGCCTCGAAGGCCCGCGGGCCCGCCAGGAGCACGAGCAGGGCGCCCAAGGCCAGGCTCACGGCCAGCACGCCCCGCGGCCAGGGTCGGCTCCCTCCCGCTCGGCGCCAGAAGGCCACGCCCACGAGCGGCCCGGCGAGCAGGGCGGCCGAGGGATGGAGAGCTCCGGCCAGCAGGACCACCCCGATCCCCGCGGCGGTCAGGATCCGGCCACCGGCCGGCCCTTGTCGTTGCCAGGAACCGCGCAGAAAGAGACCCACGCCGAGGAGCGAGACGGCCTGGGCCAAGGTGTAGAAGCGCGCACTCTGGGACCAGTAGACGTGCCAGGCGCTGGTCGCCACGAGCAGGGCCGCGAAGGCCGCCCGACGGGAACCGAGCACGGGACGAAAGGCCCACCAGGTCAACGGCACGCAGGCGATGCCGACCAGGCACGGCGCGAGCCGCAGGGCGCCCTCGCTCGGCTCGCCACCCAGCAGGGCCACCATGGCCCCGATCGCCCGGTACCCCCAGGGATTGAAGATCTGGTCGCTGTCGAGGGCGTGGTGCAGGTCGGCCCAGGTGTAGGCCTCGTCGATCCACAGGCCCCACTCGCCCAGGCGCAACAAGCGCGTGAGCGACAGCAAACCGGCGAGCCACAGGAAGGGGCCCGCACCCGCTTTCCAGGCCTGCCCTGAGGTTTGGGACATGGGGACTTCAGGAGGGTTCCACAGCCGACCGGCGATCGCAACAGCGCTCCGCCTTCCCCTGGCCAGGGGGGTGCGCCCGGGCGAGGCCAGGCGCTTCCGCCGGCGCCTCCCCAGGCGCTTGCGTCCCCCTCTGCCGAGCCCCAGAATCACCTGCGTGTCAGCCACGCTCCGCCTCCTGACCCTCGCCACCCTCGCCACCCTGGCGGGGGGCTGCGCCTCCCCCGGAGGCCGCACACCGGTGCTTTTCACCACCGACCCCCCCGGCGCCGCCGTGGTGCTCGACGGGCAACCGTCCGGCTTCGCCACGCCCTGCCATCTCGGCCTGCCCCTCGACGGCGGCGCGATCCGGGTCGAGCTGGTCAAGAAGGGCTTCGTGACCGCCGTACGCGAACTGGAGGTGGGCACGAACACGGTCACGGTCCTGTGGAGCGAGATGAACGTCGGGCACAAGGCCTGGCGCTTCCCCCTGCACCTCAACGCGGACGACTTCTTCGTGCCCGTGCGCTCGGTGAACCCGATGAAGCCAGCGCGCATCTTCGTGCGCCTGATGCGCAGCGCCGACGCGGAGCTCTGAGGTGCGGCCGGCGGTCTTCCTGGATCGCGACGGCACCCTGATCGTCGAGCGCGACTTCCTGACCGACGCCGACGAGCTCTGCCTGCTGCCCGACGCCGGCGAGGCGGTGGCGCGCTTGAACGCGGCGGGCTGGGCGGTGGTGGTCGTCACCAACCAGAGTGGCATCGCCCGCGGCCTGCTGGACGAGCGCACCCTGGCCACCATCCACGAGCGCATGACCGCCGTCCTGGCGGAGCACGGCGCGCGCCTCGACGGCGTATTTTACTGTCCCCACCATCCCGAACACGGCAGCCCACCTCTGCGCTGCGATTGCTCCTGCCGCAAACCGCGCCCTGGTCTCTTCGAGCGCGCGGTTCGCGAACTGGACATCGACCCGACCCGCAGCTGGTGCGTGGGCGACGCCGAGCGCGACCTGCTGGCGGGTGCGGCCGTCGGAGCGACGGGGATCCTGGTCGCCACGGGCAAGGGCGCGGCCGAAGAGGCGCGCATGACCGCCGCCGGGCACCCGCCCGCGCGCCGGGCGGCGAACCTGGCCGCCGCGGTGAGCGCGATCCTGGGCGCGGATCAGTCCTCGCGCTCAGGCTGCTCGTAGACGCGCTCGATGCGGTACTCCCGCAGAGCGCTGGCGCGGGTATAGATGATGATCTCACCCACGAGACCGAAACCGACGATCTGCACCCCGAGCACGAACAGCATCACGCCCAGCAGGAACAGGGGCCGGTTCCAGACGCCCGCCTCGGGGATCAGAAACTTCTGGACCAGGATGCCGCCCGAGACGGCGCCCCCCATGAGCACGAACAGGCCGCCGAGGGCTCCGAAGAAACGCAGTGGCTGGAGGGTGAAGCGCGTCAGGAAGACCACGGCCGCGATGTCGATCACGCGCCGGACGTAGACCCCGAGGCCGAAGATCCCTGCCCCACCCCACTCGCGCACGTGGCGGACCTGGACCTCCTCGACCACGAAACCCTGGCGGTAGGCGACGACGGGTAGGAAGCGGTACATGTCGCCGTAGATCGCGAGCCCGGCCACGGCCTCGCGTCGCATGGCACGCAGGTAACAGTTGAGGTCGTGGAAGGGCGCCCCGATGATGCGCCGGATCAGGAGATTGAAGCAGCTGGACTGCAGGCGGTTGAGTAGCGGATCGACGCGCGGCTTACGCCAGGGGACGATGAGGTCCGCGCCGCCGTCGATGGCGTCCAGCATCGGTCCGAGTTCGGCCGGATCGATCTGCACGTACTGCGGGGAGGTCACGATCACGCGCCCGCGGGCGCGCTCGAGCCCGGCCGAGAGGCAGGCCGACTCCCCGAAGCGCTGCTGGAAAGCCAGGGGTCGCACCTGTTCGGGGTTCGCCTGCGCCAGGGAGCTCGCCTCCTCCCAGGCCGATCCTCGCACGCCGTCGAAGACTGGGACGCACTCCCAGGTGCGGCCCTGGCGGGAGAGATCGGCCCCCAGAGCCTCGACCACCTCGCGCACCCGGCCGTCCGCGGTCTGCACCGGGACGATGATCGTCACATCGAGGGTCGGCTCCGCCTGGGGCGCCGCGCCGCTCTCGGTGGTTTCCGGCTCGAGCTCACTCATGGGGACTCGTCACCAGGATGCGGCGGCCACCGCCCGCCAGGTGCATGTCGCTGGCCTTCACGACCAGCTCCGCCAGGAGACCCAACAGAAAGAAGTACACCCAGGCCATGAAGCAGAGCACGAAGGCGCCCAGCATCACGCCAGACTCGACACCTCCCTCGGCCCCGTACGCGCCGAGGGACCACCCCGAACCCAGGACCACGAGCGCCGCGACGGCGAAGGGCGCCGCCAGGAAGAGGAAGTACTGCAAGGGACTGCGGGAGAAGGAGGCGATCATCTTGACCGTCAGCAAATCCGCCAGGACGCGCCAGGCCCGAGCCAGGCCGTACTTGCTGCTCCCGAAGCGTCGCGCTCGGTGGTGCACGACCACCTCGCCCACGCGCGCCCCACTGCCGGCGGACATGGCCGGGAGGAAGCGGTGCTGCTCTGCGTAGATCGGCAGCTGCTCGACGAGCTCGCGCCGAAAAGCCTTCAGGGTGCAGCCGGTGTCGTGGATGGCGACGCCCGTCACCCAGCCGATCAGGCGGTTGGCGAGCTTGGAAGGGATCGTCCGCAGCAGGACGCCGTCGTGTCGCTCGCGGCGCCAGCCGGCGACGATGTCGTGGCCCTCGTCGAGGTGGCGGACGAGTGCGGGGATGTCGCGCGGGTCGTTCTGCAGGTCCCCGTCGATCGTGACCACCACCCGCCCTCGCGACTGGGCGAAGCCGGCGGCGAGGGCGGCGGTCTGGCCGGCGCGCGCCCTGAAGCACACGACGCGCACGTGGGGATCGGCGCGCCAGAGTTTCAGCAAGGCCGCCCGCGAGCGGTCCCGAGAATGGTCGTCGACGTACAGCACCTCCCAGCTCCAGCCGCACGGCTCGAGAGCTGCGACGAATTCCTCGTGTAGGACCGGCAGGTTCTGCTCCTCGTCGAACACGGGCACGACGATCGAGATGTCGATGGCAGGGGACACTGTGGAAGGGGGGTCGGGGGGCATCCTCGCCCGCCGGGCGGGCTTCCCATGGGTTCTTCGGCCAGGTTCGCGGCATGATAAAGGCCTGACTCCCGCTCCGCGGCGATCGAACCCACAGAGCGGCCAACCGCTCACCCAGTCCCGACTTTGAGACGCGGCGGCCGGGGCGCTAGGATGGAGGGCATGAATGACCATGGTGGAGGCCCGCTCAGGAGCCGCCCCTGGGCCCTGCTGCTCGGTCCCGGCCCGGCGCTCGCGCGCCTGGCCACCTGGCTCGAGGCGCGCTGCACGCGCCACACCGCCAACCCACCGGAATCGGTCGAGCAGCTGGAACAGTGGGGCGGGCTAGTTTCCACGTTCCCTGAGGAGGGCAGGATCCTGGTGGATTCGGATGCATTAGAGGTTTCGGACCGGGACAGGATCGAGGGCTTCCTCGACGCTCACCCCGCCTGGCGCCTGCACCTGTGCGGCAGCGAACCGACGCGCGCAGGGGCGCGCCGCCTGCTCGTGCGGGAGGGGGTGCACTGGACACCCTGGCCCCCCGATCTTGAGGAGCTCGAAGGTCTGGTCTGCGCGCCGGGCGCGGGAACGCCTCCGGCGCCGGAGGTCGCGCCCCACGACCCGCCCGCGGGCCCCGACGCCCTGGCTGAAGCTGCGAGCGAAGAGCGGCTCTCCGCCGAAGGCGAGACCGCCGCAGAGAACTCCGACATAGACCCTGCTCCAAGCGCACGGGCACACCTCGATCCCGAGTTGAAGCGAGAGATCGCCGCCATCCTCGAGCGCACAGAAACGCCTTTGACCCCGTCCGCGCCCGCCGAGCCCAGAAGTCCGGCGCCCTACTTTCGGCGCCAGGTGGCGGACCTGGCGGACATCGCCCAGCGCCTGCGCTTCTCCCTTGAGCGTTGCCGCGAAGCTACCGACGTCCAGGAGAAATCGGATGGGGAAGGCGCCTCACCCATCGAGGACCTCGACGTCGAACTGCTGCGCCTGCAGCAGTTCACCCGCACCCTCGGCTACACGGCCTCGCCCCCCTCGCGCGGTCGGCAAGGGGTCGATCTCCAGCTGTTGCTCGAGGAGCAGCTGATCTCCCTGACAACCGATGCGCCCCGACCACGCATTCAGTTCGCGGGCGCAGAGCCCTTGCCGGTCGAAGCCGACAAGCGGCTCCTGGCCCAGGCACTCGACGCCGTCCTGTTCCTGGCCCTGTCTGCCGTGGGCCCGCACGGCACCCTGCGCATCGAGGCCGCCGCCGACGGCGCCCGCGCGCGTGTGACGATCGCCTTCCCCGCCGGCCCGATCGTCGGCCTCACCCCCGCGACGATCCTCGAACCCTACGGCCTGGCCTCGGTACTGCCCGAACTCGGGCCCAACGCCCTCTCGGCGGCGCGCGCCATCGTCCACGGCCAGGAGGGCTCCTTGAGCCTCTCGGCCGGGCCCGAGGACCACCTGCTCTGGGTCCTCGAGCTGCCCCTGGCCACCTGAGGGCGCTGAGCGCCGGGCTGGACTCCCGGGTCCGGAAGGTCCCCTGACCGCGCGCCATGAATGGTCAACGGGGGCTCAACAGGAGCGCGATCACGCCAGGCCTCGGCACTCCACCGGGTTCCCAGGCGACTCCCCTACTCCGGCTCAACCCCGGGCGGGGTGCATGTCGAAGAACATGAACATGCACCCCTCTGGCGACAGTTCCAGGCCGCCGACGCGCCTGCTGCTCATCGACCCTGATGTCGACGGGGCACGACATCTTGCCCGGGAGCTGGAGGAGAGCGGCCACTCCGTCGAGCTCTGCAGCGGCGGACGGCGCATGGCCCGCCTCCTGCGCAGCGAGCCCTGGGACGCGATCCTGAGCGACCCGCAGGTCGCACCCATGGACACCCTGGCGGGCGTCCTCGCCAGTCCCCAGCCGCCGGTTGTGATCCTGATCGCGGCCTTCGGGTCGATCCACGCGGCCGTCGAGGCCATGAACCTGGGTGCCTCCAACTACCTCTCGCGCCCCATCTCCGCCGAACAGGTCTCGGTCGCCCTGACGCGCGCACTCGAGAACCGCGAGCTGCGCGCCGAGAACAGCCGCCTAAAGGCCGAGGTGGGAGAACGCTTCGAGCTCGGCAGCATGCACAGCCGACACCCGTCGATGCTGGAGGTCTTCGAGCTCCTCAAGTCCGTGGCCGACACGCGCGCCACGATCCTGATCGAGGGCGAGAGCGGCACGGGAAAGACGCTCCTCGCGCGCGCGGTCCACCGCCACTCGGCGCGTGCCGAGGCTCCCTTCGTGGAGGTCAACTGCGGCGCCCTGCCCGAGAACTTGCTGGAGAGCGAACTCTTCGGCCACGCGCGCGGCGCCTTCACCGGGGCGGCCCGCGATCGCAAGGGGAAGTTCGAGACGGCCCATGGAGGGACGCTCTTCCTGGACGAGATCGCCTGCGCTTCCCTCGACCTGCAGGTCAAGTTGTTGCGCGTCCTGCAAGAGCGCGAGTACGAACGGGTCGGCGATGACCAGACGCGCAAGGTCGACGTGCGCGTCATCGCCGCCACCAACACCGATCTGGAACGGGCGGTACGCGAGGGTCGCTTCCGCGAGGACCTGTACTACCGCGTACGGGTCCTGCACGTGGAGGTGCCCCCCCTGCGCGAACGCCCCGCCGACGTGCCCCTCCTGGCCCAGGAGTTCTTCGAGCGCCTGAGCGGTGAGTACGGCCGCGCGCTCGAGGGGTTCCACCCCGACGCCCTGGCGCTGCTCTGCTCCCACGACTGGCCCGGCAACGTGCGGGAGCTTCAGAATGGAATCGAACGGGCCGTGCTCCTGGCCCGCGGGGAGCGCATCCAGCCCGGAGACCTGCCGCCGGAGCTGGCCCCCCCGGCCGTCCGCGAGGCCCAACCGGGCGCCCCCAGCGCCTCGCTCGCGGGCCCCACGACCCTGCGGGTCGCCGTGGACGAAGCCGAGCGCTCCACGCTGCTGGCGTGCCTGCAGCGCAGCGGGGGGTCCCGCAAGCGGGCGGCAGAGGAATTGGGCGTGAACCGGACGACCTTGTTCAACAAGATGAGGAAGCACGGCTTGATGGAAACGGTCTTTGATCCCACGGTCGAGGAGCGTGCGCCCCAGCCTCCGCCGCGCCCCTCTCCATGAAGTGGACCATGCGCCTGTTGATCGCGGCCGCCCTGGGACTGCCCCTCGCCCTGAGCGGCGTGCTGGGGGGCGGTGACTCCTCCTCGGGTCGGGAGATCCTGGAGGAGGTGCGCGCCGGCCTGGACGAGGCGGACCACGATCCGGACGAGGCCCTGCGCCGGTTGGGGACCGCCCTGCGCCTGGCGGAGATTCACGGGCCGCGCGTCCTGGCGGCCGAGGTCCTCAAGACGCGCGCCAAACTGCTGCTGGATATCGGCGCCACCGACGCCGCCCGCCTGGACATCGAGACCGTCCTGCAACGCTACCTGCCCGGCGATCAAGACCTGCGCCTGATGCTCGTGACAGCCGATCTCGACTCCGGAGATCTCGAGCGCGGGCTGGCCACGACCGCGGACCTGCTGGCCGACGCTCCCGACCTCGGGCCCGCCCTGGTCGCCTCCGGGCGCCTGCACGAGCGACTCGCCCGGCGACTCATCGAGGAATGCCACGAGATCTTGCGGGTGGTCCTGGTGGCCGAGGACGCCCTGGAAGCTCGGCGCCTCCTGGTCCTGCTCGCGGCCCGAACCCCGAGCGATCCGGGCAGGGCGACCAACGCCATGCAACTGCAGGCCCTGTTCCCTCCCGGCGAGGAGGAGCGCCTCGCGCGCATCCTGGCCCTCGCCGAAGAGAGCAGCCAGACCCTCAGCGCGGCTCTCGACGACTTCATTCGCAGCCTGAGCCAGGGGCACCTGGCCCCCGAGGCGATCGATGGAATCCTGCGCTCCTTGACCGACTCGGGGCACGCGGGCCTGGCCGCCGACCTGGGCATTCTGGCCCGCTCCTGGCCCCAGATTGAGGAGAGCGTCCCCCTCTCCAGCGCACTCCTTCGGACCCTGCTCGAGCGCGGAGACCACACGCGCGCGACCGACATCGCGCAGCGCTGGGTCCGGCGCAGGATCCCCCTCGAACCGGATTTCCTGGGCCTGCTCGCGGAGGCGCTCTTCCACGGCCAGAGCTGGAACGGACTGCTGCTTTGCGCGAATCAGATGGGCAGCATCGAATCGAACAGCGATCCAACCGAAAACATGGTCTACCGAGGCTTCTCTCTCGTCGCCCTGGGGCGCGAGAAGGAGGGCGCCAGCCTGTTGCGCCGCTACGCCTCCGAGCGCCGCGTGAGCCGCATCCCCGGCCTACGCGCCCAGGCCTGGATGGGCGTTGCCAATGCCTCCCGCACCCTCGGTGATACCTTCGGCGAGCGCGAGGCCCTGCACGAGTACACGCGGCTTGCCCCCGACGAATCTGAAGAGGCCTGGTACCGCCTGGCAGGGATCCAGCTCTCCGACCGGCGGAGCGGCCTGGGCCTGCCACTCGAGTCCATCGTCCAGGCCATGCGCCTCGCACCTCGCCGCACCGACGAGCTGCTGGAGCGATTCATCGATGTCGGCGAGCAGGTACTCGAAGCTGAGGGGCGGGACATGGAGGTCCTCTTCCGCGATCTGCGAAAGCGGCTGTCGCTGCTCCCCCGGCGGGCGCTCAACGCCTACGAGCTCCAGAGCCTGGCCGAGCTGTACGCGGCCAAAGGCGTGGACTTCGGTGTCCTGACGGTGACGCGTGAGCTCCTCGGCCTCTACCCGGGGTTCATGCCCGCGCTCGACCTTCAAGCCGGCGCCCTGATCCGGATGGGCCGCACGCGTGAAGCGGCCGAGCTCTGCGTGCAGCGCCTCGAGCGTGCTGGCCGCGACGACGCCTCGGCCGAGCTGCTAGACCTGATCCCCCCGGACACCTACAGCGGAGCACAACTGGTGCGGCTGATGTTTGCCGACCCCGCCCACACCGGGCGTCTGAGAGCGGCCGCCCACCTGCGAGCCCGCGGGGACCGCCAGGGTGCGCTCGACGTCCTGCAACACGAGCGAGGGGCCAAGGCGGACCGAGATGTGCTGCGCCAGGGTTGTGAGATCCTCGTCGAGCAAGGCAGCTACGGCCCAGCCCTGGCCGCCTTCGAGAACATGCGCGAGGGCGGGCTGCAGGCCTCCCGGTCAGACCCCCTGGAGCTGGTCTGTGCCTTACGCGCTCGTCGCACCGATCAGGTCAAGGCGCTCGTGGACGCCCTAGCCGACGACGAGACTGCCACTGGTGAGGACCTGCTGCGCGCCGTCGACACGCTCCTGCGCCTTGGCGCGGCACGTGAGGCGACCGACCTGCTGGGGGTGCTTGCGGGCCTGAGGGAGGCCGATGGGCCGACCCTCCTGCGCGCGAGTCTGTGCGCCCTCGCGGCAGAAGATCTGGAGCAGGCCGAGATCCTGCTCGACCGCGCCGAACCCTTCCTGCCCCGCGCGACCGCCACCATCGCCCGCATCCTGCTCGAGAGCCGCCGCGAAAACTGGGCTGTCGTCATGGACACCGTGGCAGGCCTGGGCAATGACGGTCCCTCCGGCTCGTCACGGGTCGCCGCCCTCGGCGCCCTGCTCGCGGCCAACCCCGAGCGCGCGATCGAGCTTTGCGCCATGGACCCCGAGCCCGCGGCACCCCTGCCGACCCTGATCGCCGCCCTGACCCACCTCGCTTCTGACAGCACGACCACCCGGCCGCCCGCCCTTGGTACCAACGGCGGGCGTCACACGACCGACTTCATCCTGGGCAAGCGCGACGCCCGCCGCTCCCCGCTCCACACCGCTGCACTGCTGCTTGCCCTCGAGACCCCCGGCTTCCGCGCCTTCGCCGCCCACGAGTTGCTCCGCCTGGGCGCCGAACTCCCGAACAATCCATGGCCAGCCACCCTGGAGGCCGAGGCCTGCTTGCTCCTGGGAGCCCAGGCCGAGGCGGAGAACATCCTCTGGG
>DASCMO010000004.1:0-28770 GCA_036010965.1 Planctomycetota bacterium
CGGAGCGGACGCCACTGCGCCGCTGGCTGACCCTGGCCGCCAACGCCTACATCCGGGTGATCCTGAGCCTGTCCGTGCGGGACTGCAACTCCGGCTTCCGATGCTGGCGCCGCTCCACCCTCGAGCGCATCCGGGTCGGTGAAACCTTCTCGCCCGGACCGGCCATCGTGCAGGAGCTGCTGTACAAGACCGGGCGAGCGGGGATTGGTATCGCCGAAGTGCCGATCGAGTTCCGCAACCGGGACGCAGGAGAATCCACACTCACCCTGCGCACGCTCTTCGCCGGCTACACCGCCGTCCTCAAGCTGCGCTGGCTCGCCCTGCGTGGAAAACTGTAGCCCCGCGAAGAGCACTCCGTTCATGCCCAAAGTCCTCCGTTCCGGGCTGCTCCTGGCCGTCCTCGTTTACGTCGTCCTGCGCGGGCTGATCCTCTACAGCGCCTTCGACTCGACGGCCATGACGATGTTCGAGCTCTACCCCATGGGGACCCTGCCCAAGGTCCTCCTGGAAGGCGCCGAGCTGCCCTTGTCGATCTACTACGACAACGCCGCCGGACAGCTCGTCACGGGCTACGCCACCTTGCCCTTCTATCTGGCGTTCGGGGAAACCTACCTGGCCCTCAAGCTCGTCCCGGCCACCTTCGGCCTGGGAGCGCTGCTCTGCAGCTGGTACTTCCTCGACCTCGCGTTCGGTCGCCGGGCAGCCTTCGTCGGAACGCTGCTGTTCGCTCTAGGCCCGGTGGAGACGCTCACCAAGTACTCCCTGATGGCCTCGGGAAACCACTTTGAGCACCTCTTCTTCAACGCACTGGCGCTCCTGTGCTTCTACCGGCTGCACCTGGGGGGCGGGCGCCGCAACGCGCACCTCTTCCTGAGCGGACTGACCATGGGCCTGGCCCTGTTCGTCTTCCTGGGAGCCATCATCCCGGTCGGCATGATGGCCCTCGTGCACCTCGGGGCCCGCGGCTGGCGCGGCACCCTCAAGGACCTCGGTCTCGGCGGCGGCGGCCTGCTCCTCGGCATCCTGCCCCTGGTGCTGATCAACCTCTCCACCGACGGTCGCGGCGCTGACTTCCTGGGGGCCAAGTTCCTCGGGGAGGGTCGCCATGAACTCGGGCGGTTGGCCGCTCGCGCCTGGCAATTCCTGGTCCACGACCTGCCCGCGGCCGGCTTTTTCGGTCAGGTCGGGCCTCTCTCGGCCAGCCTGCTCAATGGACTGTTCCTGGCCTGCTTCCTGATCGCCTGGCTCGTCGCCGCTCCACTGGCCCTGCGCGCCCTCTCCACCCTCGTCCGCGGCCTGTCGCGAGCGGAACTTTCGGGCGCGGAGTCGCGCACCGCGTTCTCGTCCATGAAGCTCCTGCCCCTGGTCTCCCTGCTGCCCCTGACGACGGTCGCCTTCGCCCTCTCGGACCTCAGGATCGGCGGCCACCAGCCCCCCATAGAGTGCGCTGGTTACCGTTACTTCCTGCCGCACTTCCAGTTCGCCATCTTCCTCATCGCCGCCCTCGCAGCGCACCCCGCGGGCTTCCTGCGCATCCTGGGCACGACCGTGGCGGGAGTGGCCTGCTCGACGGGTCTGTGGAATCTGGGCGCGGTCGATTTCTCCTTCTCCAACCCCAACCTCGGGGCCCACTATCGCGGCTACAACTTCATGCAGACCGCGCGCGGCCTCGTCAGCCCCAAGGCCGACCTGAGCGCGGCGGAGATGGTCTCCATCGCCGACGACCTACAGCCCGTCCTGCGCCACCGCCTCTACCTGGGGATCGGTTTCAACCGGGCGGGGCTGCAGTGGCCCGCCCGGCGCCGCAACGGTCGCGAGAAAGGGGACTTCCTGAACGTCGAGCAGTTGCTCGCAGAACTCCCGGGCTCATCTCACATCGATCTGGCGCGCGGAGCGGGACGCTACATTCGATTCCAGGCGCTCATGGACGGCGATGACGCCCTGCTGATCGCCAACCTGACAGCCCTGACGAAGGCTGGCGCTCCCTACGCCCGGACCATCGTCGAGGGCGCGGCTGGCGCCAAGGACTACCCCCTGGTCTCCCTGCGGGTCGGCCCGCGCCTCAACGACAGCCGGCGGCTGCTCAGCCTCCTGCCTCCCGACCTTCAGCCGGCCTTCGCCCTCGGCATCGGCCTGGAATGCGGCCGGCTGGTGCGGCGCGGGATCCCCTCAGAGCTGGACAAGGTCGAAGCCCTGCTGCGCGCCATGCCGGCGACGCTGATCGAGACCACCCTGGAGGGGATCGGCTGGGGCCTGGCGGACGGCGGCGCCGAGCCGGCCCTGCCCATGGAGGCCTTGCCCTTCATTCCACCGCCGCACCACGCCCCCTTGAAGCATGGATACGCGGCCGGGCTGCGCCACCTGTTCGGCCCCGCGCAGGCTCTCGAGCACCTCGACCGAGTGCCCGCCGACTGGCGTGAGGCGCTCGAGTCCCTGATCCTCGACGGCTGACCGTCGCTTCAGGAAGACCGGGGTCGGCGCACGACCACACGCAGGCGGGCACCGGGCAGGAGCCCCAAGCGCATCAAGCGGTCCAGAGCCACGAAGGTCCAGCGTTGCAGCCAATCGACCGGGCTCAGACGCGCGGCCTTGAACAGATGAGCGGGCCGCGGAACTGAACCCTGTGCGGAGACTACCTCGAGACCGGCACGCTGCAGGAGGCGCAGCAAGGTCGCCCGGTCGAACTCCAGGATGTGGTAGGGCGCGCCGCCGTCGTGCTCGGGATCGAGCTTGAGCAGCCGCAGCAGCTTCGCCCCCAGCAGGCGGCGCGGGAGCCAGCGCCCCAGATCCCGTGCGGCACGAAAGTAGGGAGAGTTCACGTAAGTCGGGACGATCACCAGAAGGTGGCCGCCGGGCCGCATCAGGCTTCGCAGATCTCCCAGGACATCGAGGGGCGTCGTGGTGTGCTCCAGGACGTTGTCGGCCACGCAGAGGTCAAAGCTCTCCTCCTCGAAAGGCGCCTCTTCAAGCTGCCCCTCGAACACCTCCAACCCGAGTTCATCGATAGAGAAGCGGGCTGCCACGGGCGAGAGCTCCACGCCGCGCACCGCCCAGCCCCTGCGACGCGCCGCCTCGATAAAGAAACCTCCCGCCGATCCAAGCTCCAGCAGAGCGGCCGGTCCACCCAGCTCGCGCTCCAGGCCCGAGACCTCACCGTCGTATCGGTCGAGCAGCTCCTCCCGGCGCTCAAAATAGTTCTCCGTCTCGACGCCCAGGTTGTAGCCCTCGGTGTAGTAGTCGGCGTCGTCGTACATCTCCGCCAGGGTCGCGCCGTCAGGACGAGGGTCGACGTATACGAACCTGCACGCGCGGCACCGCACGAGGTCGAACGACCGCCCTCGCAGGGCATACATTCCTCGCTGGTAGGGCTCCGGATCGTCCGTGTCGCACACGACGCAAGCTGTGTGCCGGGTGAGGACTGGCACGCTGTCAGCCACGGCACTCACGCGCGAGACTCCGGGCGCTGGCCAGGGGATCGAGGATGATTCATGTCGCGTGCGCGACCGCCACGACGACCGCTCCGTCATCCTAGCTCTGGTGATGGGCGCACCTGCACGACGAACGCCGGTTCTGCTCGCCATCCCTGCACTACAGGCGCCGGGCCGGGTGGAGAGTCAGCAAACGCCTGCGGAGTTCAGTCCTCCTTGCCCAGAACGAGCGAGGTCAGGTGGTCGAGGTCCATGAAGTTCGGCACATCAGGGTCGGAGGAGTTGAGGGTCACGCGGGCGACGCGCAAGCCCTGGGCAGCCCTGCGCGCCAGGTACAAGCGCGCCCCGGGCATGGCGTAGGCCTCGTTCGCGAGCTGGGTGCGCGCCGCCTCGGCCCGGAAGATCTCAAGGTTCCCCGAGGCGACCAGCTCCGCATAGCGCTGGTCCGCCCCCAGGCGCACCGTACGGTCGTACTCGTCGATCTCGCGCGTGAGGCGGGCCAGCTGTCCGCTGCTCCCGTTGCGCAGGCTGTCCATCTGCAGGTCCAGCCCGTGGGTCACTTCCTGGAGCGAGCGCTCGATCTCCTGCAAGCGGGTGGCGACCTTCTCCTCCTGCTCGGCCACCACGCGCGAGGCATCGAGCAACTGCGTCGTCTGGTGCATCAACTGGGTCTGTTGCAGCTTCTTCTCGTATTCCGGCGCGAAAGCCACGGAAGCGAAGAGGATCCCGTGCACCTCCACATGAAGGGGCGCCACAGCGCGATTTAGTTCGGCCAGATTTTCCTTCACCCACTCGCCGCGCACGGCCGTGTCCGTCAGGTCCTGGGCGCTCAGGATGGCCATCTGCTGCACCAGCACCTTCTCGACCGTGGCCTTGACCAGGCGCCGATAGCTGGCCTTCATGCCCTCTTGCACTACTCGGTGTCCCTGACCGGCCCGGATCGCGTAAGGAACGCAGACGCCGACCCTCGCCTGCGTCCCGTCGAGTGTCCGCACATCGAGGGCCCCGGGCTCTTCGAGCCCACCCTCCCCGGAAAAGGTCAACAGATGCGTACCTCGCTGCAGAAGGTGCCAGTCGTGCCAGCCCGCCAACCCCAGGTGCAGGCCCGCGGAGAAGTCACGCGCCTCGATCCCGCCTTCGCCCCAGCGCGCCGCTCGCACGCCGATCGCCTCGGCCGGGATGCGCATCACCAGGCCCTTGCCCGCGGCCAGGACCGCGGCCCCCGCCATAACACCCACGCCGGCCACCCTCAGGAAGCGGCCGGTTCCCCGGCGCAGGGCAACCCGGGAGGGCAGGTGCCGGCGCAGACGGGCGAAGAGCCCGCTCCCCCTGGCGCTCAAGGCCATCACAGCGGGCCGCCGGACGCCCCAACGCACCACCCTGCACGCTCCTTCCCAGAGCGCTGTCGTCCACCGCACGCAATGTGCCATGGCACGCGCCAGTCCAGCCCACCCTCCAGCCGTGGGCTCCCGTTCCGTCGTCTGATGCTCGCTGTTCATGGTCGTGCCTCTCAGTCTTTCTTCGCCAGGGTCTGCTCGATCACACGCACTCCCTCTGGAGCGGGATCTAGCGTGTATGGGACGAGTTCGAACTCGAACCCGGCCAGGTTCTCGATCAGGGCTTCGCGCACGGCTGCCTCTCCGCGCTCCTCGAGGGCCAGCACCTGCTGAACGAGTCCCTCGGCCTCGGCCTGGTAACGCACGATGAGCGCGCGCGCCTTCTGGTCGAGAGCCAGGCGCTCGAGCTCCCCCGCCTGGACGCGATTTGCCGCGTAGAGGTCCGCGGCGTGGCGCCGGTTGACGTCTTCACGCTGCGCGCCGTCCAGAACCTTGATGATCTGGTCCTCCAGGATCTTCAGCTCCACCACCTTGTCCTTGCGTCGGCGCGCCACGCGCTCTCCGCGCTCCGCGTCCAGCTGGATCAGCTTGCGCTTGAGGCGCTCGATCTCCTGCAGCGCCACCTGCCGACGCTCGACCGCCTCCTCGTATGCCGGATCGAACTTGGGACGGATTGTCGAGAGCTCGAGGACCTCGATGCCGTGGGGCGCTAGCTCGCGGTTGAGGATCGCCTTGCAGGCCTCCGAAGCCTGACGCAAGGTCTCCTGCTTGCTGATCTCCTCGGTCGGATAGAGACCGAACTGATCACGCAGGACCGACCTCGCCCAGACCTCCACCAGCCGCGCGCGAACGGTCGGATCATCTCCCGTGTCCGCCAGGGCCTCCCGGGCGGCGTCGGGAACGAGGGCGTACTGGATGCTGAAGGAGTCCAGCCCGAAGCGCGAACCGTCGTTGGCCCGCAACAACAGGCGCGAGACATGAGCCGGGTCCCCGGCGCCTTCTCCCTCCATGGTGATCTGTTCGGGGCTGCGCGAGAGCAGGCGCACTTCTTCCAGATAGGGCACGAACAGCAGGTTTCCCGGTCGTTGGACGACCCGATTCGCGCCGCCTCCATCATCGAAGACGACCGCCACCTGCTCGTCCCCGATACTGGCGACACCCGGCGTACCGGAGAGTCGTTGCAGGGCGCACAAGCCACCTAGCAGGGAGAAAGCGACTGCCGCCAGTACGTCCAGGACAACCCTGCCACCGCGGGCGCCCGGCGTTGGGCGCCCTTCGTATCGCTCGTGCATGAAAAACCTCGGGGGATCGCGCGCACATCATTCGTGGAAGGGCGGAGCCCTCCGCGCGCTCGACCTGCAACACGCCGCCTCCCGCAAGTTCCGCGATCAAACACCACGAAGAGCGGAAAGAAATTCCCTGCCGGCCCCTCAGGGATCCTCAGGCCGTTCACGGTGACGGAAAAGTACGCTCTGCAGGTTCGTCTCGTCCCGCCTTCGATAGCCCAGCATGCGCAGCACGCGCGAAGGCCAGGTATTGCGCGCCTCGCTGTGCACGACGACCCGGCGCTCGAACCCCGGCGAACAGGAGACTCCGGGCAGGAGCGAGACCCAGCGATCCGCTCCGAGGGCGCGCAGGAAGCGCGAGGCGATCAGGGAGGCGCGCGGCACGCGCCGCCCGATGAAGAAACCGTCCTCGCCCTCGCCCTGGTAGAGGGGCAGGAGCAGGACACCACCCGAGGGGCTGAGCACCTCTCCCGCCGCATCGTGGGCGATGACCTGCCCGCGCGAGACCGGCCCGAAGTTGGCGTGGCCCGGCGCCATGCGGAAGCGGTCCTCCCTGGTCACCGGATGGCGGTGGCGCACCTCGACGACCGCTGGAAGCCCCTGCGAGGCGCCCCGCAGCATGTCGTGCAGAGCACGGTGATCGTGCAGGTCCCCGCGTTCGAGCGCACCGCAGGCCACCAGGGTCAACCAGATGGCGGCGATGTGGTGGTCGAGGGTCTGCGGATCCGCGTGGGCGCCACCCTCGAAGCCCAGCGCGCCGTGCCCCAGGTCACCGAGGTAGGCCAGCAGCGTCCCTTCCACGCTCTCTTCCAGGCCCAGCACCAGGGGCACCGGCAGACAGCGAGCCAGGCGTCTGTTGTTGAGGGTGTCTCCCACGAGGGCGAAGGGCGCGCCACCCGAAGAGGTCGAGTGCAGGTCGAGCAGCACCACGGGACCGCGGGCGCGGTCGATGGCACGCCCGATGAGGGCTTGCAAGCTCTGGCGAGCCTGGCCTTCCTGGCCCTCGCTGCTCCGATACCCGGCGCCCCACATGCGATTGAGATCGCCCTCAACGAAGCGCCGACCACGACGCAAAGCCGGTAGGTTTCCCGCCAGCCCGATCAAGGTGCAGCGCAGCTGCAGGCCATCGCGCTGAAGGCGCTCAAACACGCGCTGGATGGCCCGCACACCGGCAGGTTCGTTGCCGTGCAGACCCCCCACCAGGAGCAGGGTCGGATGGGACGGATCCGATTCCACCCGGCCCAGCAGGTGGTCATTCAAATCGATGGCGTTCGGCCATGCGCCTTCCGGCGCACCGGACTCAGGAGTCGGACGCAGCACCGTCATCGCCACCTCCTCCGTCGCTCGCCGGCTTCAATCGCTCCTCCAGCAGGCGCCCTGCAGCCTCGAGAAAATCGTGCTCGGTGACGATGCCCACCAGGCGGCCCTCGCTCACCACCGGCAGGGCGCTGACGCGGTGTTCGCGCATCATCGCGATCGCATCCAGGGTGCTCGTCGCCGGCGTCACGGTCAGGGGATCGGGCTTCATCACTTCCCGCACGGCCACGGTCGCACCTCCTTCGCGCATGCCGCGTCCGACCATGCGCAGCACTCGCCGGTGGGAGAGGATCCCAAGCAGCACACCCTCGTCGTCCTCCACCGGAACATGCCGCAGGTGTTCCCAGTCCATCAGGCTCGCCGCCAGGTCCACCAGATCCTCGGGGTGCACCGTGAACAGGTCGGTGGTCATCACCTGCCCGACGGTCGCGAAACCCTCCAGCGGGTCACTGGTGCCCTCGAGCGCCGCCAGGGGCCAGCGGTGGACCGGTTCCCCCTTTCGCTGATTGTCGTACATGGCCCTCGTCAGGGTGCGGAAGCGCGCGTCGCGCGACCCTTGCGAGCCCATCTGTCCCAGGGAATCGAGCGCCCACCGCGCGCCCGTTCTCCCGCCGCGCACGCGCTCTTCGATCAGGCCCAGGAATCGCTCGCGGTCCCCCGCGTCGACTCCCTGAGAAGCGAGCCCTTCGTGAGCGAGTGGCAGCAGCTGGTCAAGGATCAACTCCTCCGCCGTCCACGAGCGGCCACCGGTCCAGGACAGGCGGGCGCTCAGGCCGTAGCGCGCCGCAGCCACGAAATTGGCCCGGGCATCGTCGAACTCCATGACATGACGCACGTCGCTCAACTCCTCGGCCAGCGCCGAGAGCAAACCGAAGTAGAAAGAGGCGTTGGCCACCTCATCGGCAATCGTCGGCCCTGCCGGGAGTGCGCGGTTCTCGATGCGCAAGTGGGCCACCCCGTCCTTCACGCCATAGCAGGGGCGGTTCCAGCGATAAACCGTCCCATTGTGCAGGCACAGTGCCCGCAGCGCGGGGATCTCGCCTCGGTCCAGGACCGCCGCTGGTGACTCATCCCGCTCGCCTGCGATCAGAACCTTGAAGCGCGCGATGTCCTCACGGTAGATCTCCATCACCGAGCGCTCGACCCAGCGTTCTCCGAAACTCACGCGCTGGCGCGCGCCTCGCGCCTGGTGTGCCTTCGAACGCGCGTCGAGAGATTGCTGGAAGAGCGCCACACGACTCTCGTGCCAGAGTCGGTGACCGAGGAGCACGGGCGAGTTGACCGCCGCCGCCAGAACCGGCGCGGTGATCGCCTGGGCCAGATTGTAGAGATTGGCAAATTCGTCTGCGCCAACCTGGAAGTGAACCTGAAAGCTGGTGTTGCAGGCCTCGAGCATCACGTTGTCGTGGGTGGCGTGCAGCTCGTCGAGCCCCTTGATGAGGGTCGTGAACTCCCCCCCGCGCAGCGTGGTCATGACGCGGTTCAGTTCGCGATAGCGCGGAGCCTGTGTCATGTTTTCCAGCACGAGATGCTCCCGCCGCAGGGTCGGGAGGATGCCGGCCAGGAGCACGCGCGCCTCGCACTGGCGCGCCGCGGCCTGGGCACGATCGAGGCAGCCCTCGAGTTCGGCCTCCATGCAGCGCAGGGAATCACCTCCCAGCAGGCGCGGCTGCAGGTTCGCCTCCAGGTTGAACAGCCCTAGCTCGGGAGTGAAAGCGTCCTCGGACAAGGCCGCCAGGACCTCCGCAGCACAGGGCGCGGGTTCCATGTTGGCCCGGACCAGAAACATCTCCTGTTCGGCCCCGATTCGCCTGACGCCCGCTTCAATCAACCCCTCCTCCAGCATGCGCTCCAGGGCGTGCACGTCCGCGAGCAGAGCGCGCATAAAGACGCGCAACTCCGCCCGGTCGCGACCAGCGTGCTTGTCGGGATGCTCCATCAGTCGTCTCTCTCAGCCCCAGCTTAGCTCGCCGGGCGGGCCCGGTCCCGCGCTCTGCGGCTTGTTGCTTCGGATCTGGAGGCCCGTCATCGCGCTGACTAGAATCCACGGGCACGCCCCACCCGACCGATGCTACGCCGCCTCCTCCTCTCCCTGTTCGTCACCGTCCTGGCCCTTCTGGGGGCCGAGAGCGCCTACCGCGTATGGAGCGCGACGCGCCCCGAGGGTGCCTACGATGCCTCCCGGACGCGGACGGCCATGCAAGAGCTGCTGAACTCGGTCAGCCAGGCCGTTCCCATGCCGGGCGAGGTGCAGCAGGTGCACTTCAACGACAGCTCGAAGCAGTTCGAGATCCTCCATCCCTTCCTCGGTTTCGACGCCAGCTATGGCCCCAAGCAGCTGATCGACGACCTCAAGAACATGCGCCACGCGCCGGATGCCTACTGGGTCCTGATCCTGGGCGGTTCGGTGGCCAACATCTTCGGGCAGCAGGGCAAGGAACGACTGGGAGAGCTGCTCGCCGCCGACCCGCGCCTCGCCGGCCGAGCGGTGCGCTTCCTGAACTACGGGCGTGCATCCTTCAAGCAGCCGCAGCAGGTCATGATGGCCACCTGGCTCTTCAGTTTCGGCATCGAGCCCGACGCCGTCATCAACCTCGACGGGTTCAATGAGGTCGCCGTCAGCAACGCCAACGTGGCCCGCGAGATGCATCCGGTCTACCCCGCCTTCGGCCAGTGGCTGGCCCAGGTGCGCGCGGGAGACGCGGACCTCACCAGCCTCGAGATGCTGACCGAGAGCCGGCGCCTGCGCGCGGAGCTGGTCGACTTCGCCCAGAGCAGTCTGGATCGCAAGCTCCACATCAGCTCCATCACGGGCCGCTGGGCACACGGCCGCATGCGGGCCATGCGCAAGCAGCTCGTGGGCCAGACCCTGGCCTACCTCGAGCACCTGCGGAAAGGCGGCCTGGATCCATGGCTCCTCGGGCCGGCTTTCGAGGCGGATCGCGACGAGGGCCTGGCCTTCTCGGTCGCCAACTGGATGCGATCCTCCGTCTCCCTGGCGGGGATCTGCTCCGGGCACGGGATCTTCTACCTGCACGCGCTCCAGCCGACCCTCTACGACGAGGGCTCCAAGCCACTCACCGACGAGGAGGTAGAGATCAGCCAGACGATCGTCGAGTGGATCGAGGGAGCTCGCATCGGCTACCCCATGCTGCGCAAGGCTGGCGCCGGCCTGCGCCAGCGCGGCGTTCCCTTCGTCGACTGCTCGATGGTCTTCGAGAACGTGACCAGGCCCCTCTACTACGACGCCTGCCACTTCACGCGCGGCGGCAACGTGCGCCTGGCGGAAGCCATCGCCCCGGCCTTTCTCGAGCACATGCCCTGAGGCCGGCGCGGCTTCAGAGGAAGCGAGCGGCGCTCGGGTAGGATGCCACGAGCACCTCGCGCGCCGCGGCGCTCATGAGCGCCGCGAGCGCCTGCGACCCTCCCTCTCCGGCGCGGGCCCGAACCAGAGCCCGGGCGAACTCCGCCGAACGCCCGTCGAGCGCCTCGCCCACGCGCTCCTGCCAGAAGGCGGGGTACTCGCGTTCGCGCCACGCCCCGCGTCCGCGGCCGAAGTGGGCCACGGCCAGGTAGCGCAGGAGGAGGTCTTGGGCCAGGCGCTCCAGGAGCGTGTCGGACCACTCCACGCAAGGCCGCTCCCTTCCGCGCACCTTCTGTACGACGCGCCCCGCGCCCTCACCAGCCAGCCAGCCCCCTACAGCTCCCAAAAGCATGCCACCTCCGAGGCTGAACCCACCCACCGACAGGTCCGCCGCCAGGCCTCCCAGGATGCCCGAGACCACGGCACCGCGCAGGCCCAGGCGCCCCGGCGAGAGCCCGCCGCCACGGCTGGCGAAGTCATCGAGAGCCGTGCGCAGCTCGGCCTCTCCCCGACCCTCGATGCCGTGCAACTCGATCAACCCGTCGACGGTCCGCCCAAGGCCGGTGCCCAGGCGGGCGGCGAGGCGCTCCATCCCCTTGCGCCGTCCGATCCCCAGGGCGCCCTCGCTGACCTCCTCACTGTCCATGGCTGCGCGGGCCAGCTCGCCCGCGAGGAGTCCCATGGCCTCTTGCCAGCGCCCGCGCCGCTCGTCGAGCCAGACATCGAGCAGGGCATCGCACAGGGGCCGGCGATGCGCGGGCAAGGCCTCGCGCACGGCCTCGAGCAGCGCCCCCTCCTGCACCCAGCAGCGGGTGAAGGCGTCGAGGCCGAGCACGCCACGCACGATCTCGAAACCCTCGCTCTGAACGCGCCAGGCTTCTTCCTCCGCCTGCCGCTCACCCCTCTCGCGCGGCTGGCCGGTCTGGTTCAGCAACACCACTACGGGTCGGCCGATCCAGGTCAGCAGTTCCAGCTCGGATCGCACGTACCCGGCGTCCTCGGGGTGCTCGGCCGCGTTCACCAGGTACAGCACGCAATCCGCCTCGTCACGCACGTTGCGAGCCGCCTGCTGGCCGCACCACAGGGGGCGATCGGCAAGGCGGTCCCAGACCTGGGCGAAGAAGGCCTTCAAGGGCTCGTCGCTGGTGCGCAGGCGAGCCAGGAGGCGTGCCGAGTCGCCAAAACCCGGTGTATCCCACAGGATCAGCTCGCGCCCGGAGGGCCCGGCGACCAGAACATGACGGGTGCTCTCCTCGGTCACGTGAGCCCGGTCGCTCACCTCCCCGACGTCCTTCCCCAGCAAGGTGCGCGCCAGGGTCGTCTTGCCCACGTTCGTGTGTGAGACGAGGCTGAGGGTCAAGCGCTCGCTCACGGCGTCGCCTCCCTCAACGGTCCGGGCCAGAGCGCCGCGCGCGCGGCGCTGAGCGCCTCGCTCCCTGCCCGGCCCTCCAGATCGCAATGCAACGCTGCGAGCCCGACTTCGGCCAGCAACTCGTCCCAGGCCCGGCGGCGCTCGGACAGGCGCTCGCCGGCCTCCTCTCCCTCCCCCAGGCGTCGGCCCAGAACGCTCTCGTCCACCACGGCCAGCAAGACCTCGCCCTGGGCCAGGCAGTCCCTGCGCCGAGTGAGGTGCACGAGGTGCACCTCGCGCTCCGGGCACTGCCCGGCGTTGAATACCACCACACAGCTGCTCCCAGTCGAACCATCCACGGCCTCGTCCCCGTAGGCCACGCGGCTCAGGCTTCCCAGGTCAGCCCGCTCTCCGAAGAGCACGCCCAGGTGCACCCGCAGCCCGCGCTCAGCCTCGGGGGAGAGCCCGTAGCTGTATGACTCCAGCTGGACCCGCCGTCCCCGGCCGCGGTCCGCGGCCAGCAGACGCGCGAGGGAGGGGTGCTGGCCTGGATCCAGGGTCAGGTTCCCCGCAAGGGTGCGCGCCTTCCGAGCGGCCCAGGCTCCCAGAACAAGGCGCGGGACGATCGCCAACGCCAGACATGTTGCGGCGAAGAGATGGATCCACTCGGCTGCGGGGGCTCCCCCATCCGAGCCGCGAAGCCCCGCGAGTGTCGCGGCGTCGGGCACCGGGTGGCCGAGCAGTAGAGAACCGGGAGCGAGCAGCACCGAGAGCAAGCTCTGCACCTGTTCGGCGTCCAGGAAGGTGCTCTCCCAGCCGGCGCGGTACTCGAACACCAGGCCGCGCAGGTACAGCCCGCCCAGGATGCCCAGGGCCAGGCCCGCTGCTCCCAGGTCCAGGGCGCAGCGCAGGCGCGCCCCCAGCACGGGGCCAGCAGCGTGCCCCCACTGCGCAAGGAAGCGGGCGTGGACCGCCGCCAGGAGGCTGTTCCTCTCCCGCCTCCAGGCGCACCAGGGACGCTCGGCGCCCGCGACCCAGAGTGCGATTCTTCCTGCTGCGCCCGAACGAGCGAAACCGGCACCGCGCGCCAGGGTCGCCAGAGCCCGCAATGGGTAGATGGCGAGATTCCATGCCAGGAGCCCCAGGAGCGAAAAGGAGAGCAGGTTCAGGCGCTCTGAGCCATCCAGGCGATCCACGGCCATCCCGAGCAAGAGCGCGCCGACGAGGACCAGCCAGGCCGGCGGCGTCGGAGTGGCCGCGAGGGCCAGGGCGCGATCGAGGCCCGGGTGATCGCGTACGAGCCGTTCCCGCAGACACCGCGCCCGCTCGGCCAGAAAGCGCTCCCCACCGGCGCCGTCGGCCGCGGCGCGCGCCTCGCGGGTGGCCCGATCGCGTTCGTCGAGATCGAGCAGCACTCCCTCACCGTCGAGCTCCTCGACGGCTTCGACGAAGAGCACGTCGCGCAGCGCCCCCTGGTCCAATCCTAGGACCTCCCCTGCTTCCAGCGCTTGATCGTCATCTACGAGAGCCTCGCGCCAGCGACCGGTTCGGTCAAGCTGGCCGTTCACTAGCGCGCCTGGAGCGCGAAGATGGGCGTCTTCTGCGGGGTTCTCTTGTGGAGCCCGGGGCCAGGCGCGGAGAATCGGCGCGTGGAATATCCGGCCGACCCCCTCGCGCTGCTCGTCCCCGCTCCCCGTCAGGCCAGCATCGGACCGGACACCTGGCAACTGCCCGAGCGGGTCCGCGTCTCGGGTGCCGAGACGGTGTGCATCGGCCCTGCGCTCAAGCGCCTCGCGCGCGCCCTCGCCAGGCGCGGCGCACGCCCCCAGAGAACCGCCAGCGGCGGGGACCTGCAACTCGAGATCGACGGCGACCTCGAGCCGGAAGCCTACGCCATCGAGGTGGGCGAGGAAGGTGCCATCGTCCGGGCCAGCTCCGGCGCGGGCCTGTCCCACGGCCTCTCCACCCTGGCCCAGTGGGTCGATGTATCGCGCCCCGCCAAAGAGAGAGCCCTGGCCGAGATCCACATCCAGGACACCCCGGCCTTCGCCGAGCGCGGCGTGATGGTGGACGTGGCCCGCGGCCGCGTTCCGACCATGAAGACCCTCTTCGAACTGGTCGAGCGCCTGGCCGCCTGGAAGGTCAACCGCCTGCAGCTCTACATGGAGGCCAGCTTCGCCTACGCCGGGCATGAGGCCGTCTGGGCCGGGAGCGACCCCTTCACCCCAGTCGAGATCACCGCCCTCGACGCCGCCTGCCGCGCGCGGCACATCGAGCTGGTCCCGAATCAGCAGAGCCTTGGACACATGCACCGCTGGCTGATCCACCCGGCCTACCGTGACCTGGCCGAGTGTCCCGAGGGCGTCGAGCATCCCTTCAGCCGCGAGCCCGAACCCTTCAGCCTGGCCCCCGCCGACCCGCGCGGCCTGGCCCTGCTCGCTGACCTCTACGACCAGTTGCTGCCCTGCTTCTCCAGCCGCGTGGTGAACGTCGGTCTCGACGAGACCTTCGACATCGGCCTGGGTCGCTCGAAGCAAGCCTGCGCTACCCGCGGGCCGCACGCGCCCTACATCGATCACCTGCTCGCCGTCGCAGAGCTACTGGCGGAGCGCGGATTCCAGATGCAGTTCTGGGGCGATGTCGTGCTCGAGGAGCCCGCCTGCATCGAGCGCATCCCAGCTGGCGCCGAGGCCATGGTCTGGGGTTACGAAGCGGACCATCCATTCACCGAGCAGTTGCCGCACTTCGCCCGCGCCGGCCTTCCCTTCCAGGTCTGCCCCGGGACGAGCAGTTGGAACAGCATCGCGGGCCGGACGCACAACGCCCTCGCCAACCTGCAGGGCGCGACGCGCGCCGGCATGGAGCTCGGCGCGCGCGGAGTGCTCGTCTGCGACTGGGGCGACCGCGGTCACCTGCAGGCACCCTGGGCCAGCAGCATGGGCTGGCTCTGCGGGGCGGCCTGTTCCTGGAACCCCGAGTCCGCAGCACGCCTGTCCGTCGAGCGCCTGCCCGACCTGCTCGACCGACACGCCTTCGACCGCCCGCGCGCACCCCTCGGGCGCATCGCGGTCGACCTGGCCGGTCTCCACCGTCCTGCTGGGGGAGACGCCCGCAACGGCACGAGCCTGTTCTTCCTGGTTGCGTTCGCCGACCAACCCTTCCCCCACGCCGGCCTGGGTTCGCTCGACGCCCAGGGTCTTGAGAGTTCCGGCGCAACCGCACGCGCCCTCGCCGACGAACTCGCCACGACAACGGCCGGATCGGGAAGTGAGCAGCTGTGGTGCGATGAGATGCGCTGGTGCGCTGAGTTCCTGCACCTGGGCGCGCGCCTGGGGCTGGCGCGTCTCAGGGGCCCAACGGGAGCACCAATTTCGGACCTTCCCGGACACCTCCGCCGCGGCCTGAAGGAGCAACTCGAGCACCTGGTCGCGGACCAGCGCCTCCTCTGGCTCCAGCGCTCCCGCGCGGGCGGCCTCGAGCGCGCCCTGGCCCACCTCGTGCGCCTGCGCACCCTGCTCTGAGACGAGCCGCGATCAGCCGCCGAGGTACGGCTTGTGGCAGGCGCGCGGCGGCCGGCAGTCCTGGGGATCGACCACCTCGCCATCGGGTCCGAGGGTCTGCATGGTCTCTCCACACCAGCAGTGGTTGCTGGCATCGAGCAGGTCTTCGGTCGACTGCGGCGGGCGCGTTGCGAAGAGCAGTTTCTTGCTGCGCAGTTCTGAGCAGAAGGGGCTGATGTCGGCGGTTTTGCGCGGAATCTCACTCACGCGTGCCTCCTGGGAAGGAACTGTTCGAGGGGCCAGGACAGCTGGGCGGGAGGGGCGATTCTGCCGGTACTGACAGCGGCACCGATGAGGGCGCGAGCGAACGACGAGAACTCATGCGCCCCACCATCAGACGAGGCTGCGCAAGGCCTTGCGCAGCAGGCCCTGGGTGAGGGGGATCTTGTAGGCGTTGTGCTCAAGCGGATCCGCCTCCGCCAGGGCATCCGTGGCCGCGCGCTGAAAGAGCGCCTCGCTGGGAACCTCGCCGACCAGCAAGCGCTCCGTGGCCTCGCAGCGCCAGGGCGTCGGCGCGACCCCTCCGAGGCAGACGCGCGCATGCTCGATGCGCCCGTCCTCGATCCCCAGGGCGAGCCCCACCGAGGCCAGGGCAAAGTCGAAGGAAGCGCGCTCCTGAAACTTCAGGTAGGTCGAGCGCACGCCAGCGGGCAAGGCTGGCACGGCCACGGAGGTGACCAGCTCTCCCGCCGCCAGGGTGTTCTCGCGCGTGACGTCTCCCTCGCTGGGCAGAGTGAAGAAGGCCTGCAGCGCTTGACGGCGCTCCCCGCCTGGCCCCGCAATGTGCACCTCGGCGTCCAGGGCCACGAGGGCCGGCGCCAGGTCCGAGGGGTGCACGATGTAGGAGGGCCCACCACCCAGAATAGCGTTGGCGTGGTTGAGGCCGCCCTCGGCGAAGCACTCCTGGCCGCCCTTCTTGAGACACGGAGCGTGCTCGTTGCGGAAATAAGAGCAGCGCGGCCGCTGACAGAGGTTGCCACCGACGGTGGCCTGGGTCCGAATCTGCGGGCTACCCACCGATGCGGCGGCCTCGGTCAGAGCCGCCCAGGACCGCGCCACCTCCTGATCCCGAGCGAGCCGCGCCAGGCTCACCAGGGCGCCGAGGTGCAGGCCGCCGCCCTCCACGGAGATCGCCCCCAGGCCCTCGATGCCACGCAGGCTGACCAGGCTGGCCGGCTCAACGAGATGCTCCTGTAATTCGCTCAGGAGGTCCTGACCACCGGCCAGGGGCACCGCCCACTCGCGACCCCCGGCCTCGGCCAGGGCCGCGACGGCCTCGGCCAAGGTGCTGGGTTCGAGAAATTCAAAGGCCTTCATCGACTCTCCTCCGCTCCCAGGGGTGCGCGAGCGCCCAGACCCTCGAGTACTCGCCCCGGGGTGAGAGGCAAGCTGTGCAAGCGCACACCACAGGCGTTGTGGAGAGCGTTGGCGATGGCCGCCGCTCCAGGAATGACGACCGCCTCAGCCATGCCGATCGGCGCGCTGCGCTGGTCATCGTCATCGATGATCGCCACCAGTTCGGGCATCTCCAGAGCACCGGCGATCTTGTAGTCATCCAGGTTGGCATTGAGCATCAGGCCCAGGTCGCGATCGATCAATCGCTCTTCCAGCAGAGCGTAGGAGAGGGCCTGGATCATGCCACCGTTGATCTGACTGCGCAGGGCCAGGCGATTGAGGGGTAGGCCCTGGTCCTGCACGCAGACCATCTTCTCGACCTGCAAGCGGCCGGTCTCCAGGTCGACCCGCACGCGCGCCGCCTGGGCCCCGTGTACCCCGCTGGCCTGCAGATGCTCGCGCCACACGCCGCGCGCGACGAGGCCTTCCCCGGGGAGCGTCCGGCAGGCCTCGCTCCATGTCAGAGAGGTGGCGCCCGCGCTCACCTCGCCAGCGGCGAAGGTGATGCTGTCAGGTTCGATGTCGAGCACCTCGCCCAGGTGCGCCGCCAGCGCCAGGCGGGCCTCGTGGGCGGCGTCCTTGACGGCCGGCGCGGCCGAACCGGTGGTCACGCTCCCCCCGGAGGCATTCGCGCGCGGAAGATGGCTGTCTCCCAGGCGCGCTTCCACCTGCCCCAGCTCGAGGCCGAACTCCTCGGCTACGATCGCCGCCAGGTAGGTGCGGACGCCTGTACCCAGGTCCTGGCTGCCCATCGACGAGGTCACGCTCCCGTCGCGTTCGATGCGAACCTCACACTCGCAGGCGTCGGCGCGCCCCCCACCACCCCAGGTAGAGACGCCGAAACCGATACCCACGGCTTCCAGGCCGTCCCCGGCTCCCGGGCGCGAGCGGTGAGGATGATCCAGCCAGCCAATCTCGAGCGCGACGCGGTCGAGCTGTCGGTGGTAGATCGGATCGGAGAGGTTGCGCTTGCGGATCTCAATCAGGTCGAACCCTCCGGCGTAGGCCAGCTCGTCCACGAGGGACTCCATGGCGAAGGAAGCCTGGGGGTGGCCGGGAGCTCGCATGGCGCGGCTGGAGTCGGTGTGGGTGTGCACCGAAGCGCGCCGAGAGAAGACCTCTCCCACCTCGTAGATGTAGGGCATGCCCGCGACCGCTCCTCCACCGACTCCGCCGAACATCTCGGCGTCCGCCGCGAGAGCGGTCAACTTCCCGTCCGCGCTCACCCCGCCTCGCAATCGTTGACGGCTGCCGCTGCGGTTGCCGCCGGTGTGGAACTCATCCGTGCGCCCCACGAGCAGGTGCACGGGCTGGGAGCACTGCTTGGAGAGCATGCACGCGACTCGACCGTGAATGTCGAGGGAGAACTTCGAGCCGAATCCCCCGCCCATGTGGTGCACGATGGTGCGCACGTTGCTGGCCGGGATGTCGAGCACACGGGCCGCGTCGCGCGCGATGCCGAAGGTCGCCTGGGTGGAGGCGTAGATGGTCGCCTCGTCCCCCCCGCGGTAATCGCAGACGCAGCCGTGGGTTTCGAGGCAGACATGGTGCTGGACCGGCAGGCGGTAGGTGGCCTCGACGACGGCGTGGCTGGTCGCCAGGGTCTCCTCGACCCGATCCAGGTCTCCGTCCTCGCCGCGCTCGCGCCGGTTGCCGCGGCGGCTCACCTCGGGCGCACCCTCGGCCAGCGCCTGCTCGCGGTCCACCGCCCAGGGCAATTCCTCGATCGTGAGCTGTACCGCTCGGGCCCCGTCCTCGGCCTGCTCAACGGTCCGAGCGGCGACGGCGGCGACGGGCTGGCCGACGGTGCGGGTCGTACCCTCATGGACGATGACCGCCGCCTCCACACCCGGCAGGAGCAGGGCCGGCGCCACGTCGACCGTGACCTCGGCCGAGGGCAGGGGGCAACAGACGAGCCGCCCGTAGAGCATGCCCGGCAGGCGCACATCGTGAGAGTAGCGCGCCCGACCGCTGACCTTGTCGGGACCGTCCACCCGCGGCAGATCGTGGTCCAGCACGGTATTTTCCGAGCGCGCCTTCCAGGCCGGCCCGGCGTCTTCCCTGGGACCCATCAGCGACCCCTCCGCTCATGGCGGGCCGCGTCGAGCCCCGCCTGGAAAAGGTGTGGGTAGGTACCGCAGCGGCAGAGGTTGCCGGCGCAACCCGCACGGATATCGTCCAGGGTCGGGTCGGGTTTGCGGGCGATCGTGGCGGTCAAGGACATCGCGAAGCCTGGAGTGCAGAAACCGCACATCAGGCCGTCGTGGGCGCACAACTCCTCCTGCACCGCCGAGAGTTCATCCCCATCGCCGAGGCCCTCGATGGTCGTCACCTCGCGACCCACGGCCGAGAGGGCCAGGGTCAGGCACGAGTAGGCGGGCTCGCCGTCGAGCAGCACCGTGCAGGCGCCGCAGGTGCCCCGTTCGCAGACGCTCTTGGTGCCCGTCATCTCGAGCCGGTCACGCAGGGCCGAGAGCAAGGTCGTGCGCGGCTCGACCTTCACAGGTCGTCGCTGACCATTGATGTCCAGGGTCACCTCGACCGTCCCTCGATGGGTGACGGACGACTCAGTCTTGGCGACCGAGTGCTCGGCCGCTTCCAGCCTGGCACCGAGCGCCCCACCGGCGGCCACGCCTCCCGCTCCGGCGAGAAAGGTGCGCCTCGAGAGGGTGCGGCGCCTCGGGTCTGGATCCGCGGAGCGCGTCATGTTGGTTCCTGTTGGGGCCTGTCGCCGGCGGTAAAAAGAGCGCGCGCTGCACGCTGTCACGCTCACGATGGAGTTCGATTGTAGGCCCCGGGGCGGCCCGCCTCCAGGATCCACGGCCGACCCTCAGTCCGGCGGACGACGCTCGTAGACCGTACGTAGGAGGGCGGAATCGGCACCGGGCGGAGCGCTCTCGAAGGTCAGTCGCTCGCCCTCCAGGCGCAGCAGTGTGCGCGACCCGTCCGGGGAGCGGAGAACGATCCCCCCCCCGTCCAGGCGCCCAGCCCCCTCGGCCGTGCGCATGCCCGACGCCGCCTGGGAGGCCCACACCAGCTGGTAGCGCTCCCGGTCACGGTCGTAGGTCAGCAGCCCCAAGGACTCCACCGCGCCTTTCCCGAGATCGAAGCTGAGCTGAAACCGTAGCACGCGACCGCCGAGCAGGGGCGCGAGGTGAGCCGTCCCCCTCGCCGCCGAATGGCCCGGCCCGGCCTCGGGAAGGGTCACCTGGTGCACAACCCAATCCCCCGCCAGAGCGGCCAGCTCACGCAAACGGGGACCGAGGTCGAGGAGAACGCTCCGCTCCAGGGCCGGGACCAGGGCTGCCGCCTCCGGCTTCCCGGCAGGACCGCTGGGCGTAGCCACACAGGCCAGGGTCGCGGCGGCCCAGCACAGGGCGCCACACCCTCGTCGGATGACTGCGTTGTGGGTCAAGGTGTCCTCTCCGTGCGGCAGGAGACGCCCCGGCGTCTGCCTCCGTGGTTCAGGGTAGGTGTAGCAGGTCGCAAGCCGGGCCCTGTCAATACGAACGAGGAGGGCGGCACGACTTTCGCTAGCAACGCCCCAGCCCCGAACCTAACCGAGGAGCCTCTCATGAACATCCCCTCCCTGTCCGTCTTGCTCGCCTCACTCGTCCTGACCCTCGCCCCCTCCGAAGCCGAAGCCGGCGGCGGGGTCTCGATCTCCTACAGGAACGGCGGTCTGCGCGTCCAGGCTTCCACCGCCAGGCACGCCCTCAGCTACGGGGGCTACCGCAGGTCCCGCGTGCAGCACGCCCCGTGCCGCACGCGCCGCGTCTTCGTGCCTGGCCACTACGAGTGGGTGGAGCAGCGCCAATGGGTCCCTGGCCCGACCCGTCAGGTGTGGATCGCCCCTGCTCACCAGGTCGTACTCGACTCCTTCGGCCGGCCCCGCACGGTTCTCCTCACGGCCGGGCACTTCGAATCCGTCACCGGCCCGGGGCACTTTGAGGTCCACCGGGTGCCGGTCTGGCGGCCGGGGACCTGGAGCCTCCGCTGACCCGCAGGAATCGGGCCGGGACCACGGATGGGGCCCGGCCTGACAAGCCCCCGTAGCGCAGGTGCCGCGGGGGCTGCTTCGTGGCATTCGCCGCGCGCCCCCACCCCGTCACTCTCCGTCCTGCCGTTCCCGGCTCCACTCCAGAGAGCACGCCGGATGCTCGGCGTGCAGGGCGGCCAATTCCACCGACGGAGCCGTACCCGGTTCCACGAAGTGCTCGCGGAACCGTCGCGCCACGTCCAGGTCGCCCGGGCGATGGAAGCCCTTGGGAAGCCGCTCGGCACCGGCCAGGGCCAGGTCCCAGAGGTCGCGTGCCACCGATCCCAGGCGCGGGTCGGCTAGCCCATCGCGCGCGGCGGCGACCCAGCATTCCATCAGGTCGGCGCGCAGGGGCTCGAGCAACTCCCCGGCGGCCCGCAGGCTCTCGTCGTCGTAGAGCAGTCCGGTCCAGAAGACTACCAGGGCCCCGCGCCAGCGCCGCGGAACGGCGTCCACCGAGCGTAGCTCCAGGAAGCCTCGCAGGCGCACTTCCGGAAAAAGGGTGGTCAGGTGGTAGTCGACGTCCGACATGCAGGGAAAGCCGTGCTGAGGGTGTCCGTCCTCGATCCAGTCCCGCAGGCGGAAACCGGGCTGGCCGGGAACGGGCACATCGCCTGCTTCGCTTCCCAGGAACAGCAGCGGATCCGCATCCAGGGCGAACTCCGCGTACTGGCGGCCGGGATCGAGTTCTTCGCCACCAAGCAGCAGAGACGGAAATCCGGTGCGCGTGGGGTCGAGCCCTTGCCAGGCCAGCGCGCGCCGGGACGCCGCCCCCCCCATCGGGCTGGAGGCGAAGCTGGCGGTGGCCAGGGGGCTCGCCAGGTTCGCCACATGCCAGCGCTCGCTCGCGACCGCCTTGCGACCCAGGTCCAGGTTGATCTGCAGGCTCGCCGTATGGCGCATCATCACGGCGCCCTCAGGCCCACGGCTCGCCAAGTAGGTGGCCATGGCCCGATAGCGCGGGGCGCGCAGCTGCTGGGGCACTCCCTCGAGACCGCTCCACAGGTCGATGCCGCAAGCGCAGAGAGCGAAGCCCGCAGAATCGAAGGCCCGCAGGAGCGTATCGGCCGTGCCCTCCACGTCAGCCATGGCCCGCGCCGCGGTGGAGTGGATGGCGGTCGAGTGCTCCACCTGTGCACCGGGCTCGAAGGTGATCCTACCGCCGTCACCCAGGGTGTAGACCGGCGGTGGCCCCCCGTAGGCCCGACGAAATCGTGAATTTCCGCGGGCCACCGCGCCCAGACCATCCAGCACGCCGCCGTCAGTGTCGAGGGGCACGCGCCCGGTCGACGCCCCGTCGGGGCCCAGGTGGAAGAGCAGGAACTCCGGTTCCAGGCCCACCTGACCCCAGGACGCTGCGCTCTCGTCCGGCCGGAAGACCGTGGCCGCGATGCGCTCGCGCGCCAGGTCCAGGGTGACGGCGTCTCGTCGGTCGGGGGTGGACATGACCTCTGGCTCGCAGCTCCGGTCGGTGCGGATAGAGCAGCGAGACCCGCGACGGGCTCGCTCAGGACCGCGCCTGATCAGCGGAAGACCGGCAGGAGGATAGCGCACCCCCGCTGAGCGGGACAGGTTCGCGGCCGGCAGGAACCTGCCCGTCCCCCGCCTGGGAAGGCGCGGCGCCCACACGCCCCAGGGCCAGCAGGCCGCTGAGGGCCGCCCCCCCGAGTTCACCGTCCGCTGGCAGCAGGCCGGCGCCGAAGCCTGGCCTGTTCGGTCGCCCCGCAACCGCTCCTGTCGAGGTACGCCAGTTGGCATGATGCACACGCGCCATGCTAGCCACGCTCTCCCTGCTGCTGCTCACCACGCCCCTCCAGAGCCAGTCCCCTACGACCGAGGGCGGGACCATCCTGGCGACGATCGAACTGGGAGCTCCGACAGCCTCTCCTTTTCTCCTGCGGGCCACGGTCCCCGTGCCTGCCGGAGCCCTGGACGGGGACCTGGTACCTCTCGGCCTGCGGAGGGCCGGGCGCGAGACTGCTGCCACCGTTGCCCAGGTCGAGGTGGTCACGCGCCGCGCCGACGGCTCGCCCGAGGTGGTCGAGGTCCTGGCTCCCATGGAGCTCGAGCCCGACGACCGCCCGCGCGCCCGCCTGCGCTTCGAACTCGTAGCACGGGCGAGCGGCGCACCGCCGCCTCGCCGTCCGGATGGACTGGAAGCCCTACTGGACCCCGAACGGGGGGGACGCCTCGTCCTGCGTACGCGAGACGTGTACGGCAACACCTACCGCTGCGACCTGCTGGCTCCCCCCGACGAGGGCGGAGTCGGGTCACGGCGCACCCTGACCGACGGGGCCTACATGCGCCGCTGGCGCGTCGCCGGCGCCTTGCTGCCCTACGGTGAACGCGCAGGCAGCGGCGCGCCCCTGCCTCACATGATGGGCGTCCACGCCTACCTGACTCGCCGCCGCGGAGATGGCGCGCTATCCCTCGACCTGCGTCTGCACAACGGGCTGACCTCGGGGCGACGCGTTCCACACCAGGCCGAGGAGCCCGTCGGCTCGCTCTACTGGCGCGAGATCGAGCTGATCGTCCCCGACGGCTGGACCGTCCTGCCTGAGGTCCGCGATCCCTTCTTCGGTGATCCACGGGACGAGGACGGCGTGCGGGTCTTCCCCATCGTCTCACCCCACGCCACGAAGGCCCTGCACATGATGCCTCCCCAGGCTCAGCTCCTGCGGCGCCTGGTCCTGGTCCCTAGCGGCGACGAGGCCGCAGGTCGACGACGCATCGAGCACGAGGGCCTCGCCTTCTGCACCCACGACAGCGAGCGCTGGTCCTGGGCCAACCCCGCGACCCAGGCCTACTTCCCCCAGCGCGACCTGGTCGGGAGCATGGACTGGTTCCGGCGTGGCGACGATCGGGGCAAGGGCGCCCTGCGCCGCGCCGAGGACCTGCGCCTGGTCCACTTGCGACGGCAACTCGAAGAGGGGTCCGAGGGCCCGTCGCCGGGACGCTTCCCCGGCATGGGCTGGGCCCATCCGCTCTTCCTGCCCCAGGAGGGAGCCCACGGCGGCGAAGGCATACGTTTCCTCGAGGGGCACCGCGCCATCGGCGGTGCATCGCGCCAGTCCTACCTCGTGCTCGAACTCCACCACCGCATGAACGCCTCGCGTCAGGCAGAGGCGCTCTTTGACCGGCGCGGAGACCCGGTGGGCCACGCCGAATGGGCCGACGCCCAGGGGGGCCTCGACTTCGATTTCCGCACCTTCGGGCGCACGGTCCCGCCGGAGTTTCGCCACCCCTGCCGCGGCGGGCCGGCCCCCGGCGAACAGGTCCGCAAGGTGATCGCCGACGGCCTGCGACCGCCCTACGACCGGGGCGACGCCCACGATCCCGACGGCAAGATCCCGACCGATGACCGGGCCTTGACGCGCTGGATGTGCCACGACACCCAGCACCTGGTGCGTTACACCAAGCAGGCCAAGGCCTTGCAGTGGCTGGGCAACGACCCACTCGCACGAGACGACTTGCGCCTGGGCGGAGAGCTGTTCCATCTCTGGTTCCACGAGGGCGCCTCGCCCCAGCCCGAGGGATGGGTGGTCACCCTGCGCCACCTGGAGGCCATCGCCACCGCCCATCCCCACCAGGGCCTGCCCGTGCACCGCGGCCACGCCTGGGGCATTGACGTCTTCTGCGCGGCATGGGCGGCGGCTGACGACGCCTGGCGCGAGCGCCACCGGCCTTGGATCGAGCGCGTGGCGGACCTCCTGTTGGCCGGGGCCAACCCCGGGGGGATCCTGATCCGTAGCGACAACCCGCCACTGCTGCACAACCCTCGCTACGAGGGCGCCCACGCCTTCCAGAGTGAGATCATGCTGCTGGCCATCCGCAGCCTTATCGAATCCGTCTTCCGCGGCGTGGACCCCGCGCGCAGCAAGGCCCTAGAGGCCCTCTACCTGCGCGGCACCGACTACCTGTTCTTTGGGCCGGTCTTCGGCAAGCTCCCGGCCACCTGGTCCAGCCCCGAAAACCCCGTCTGGTTCCACGGCCCGCGCTGGGCCTTCGCCGTGGCGCTGGCCGACGACTACCGCACGCCGCCCTTCAGCGACGCGGGATACTGGGGCGAGGACTACTTCCCCGAGGACGGCTTCCACGGAACGTCGGTCGAGGTCACCTACGGGTTCGCCATCCTCGGCCTGGCAGCGGACATGAGCCCTGCGGCCGGGCGCGGTCTGGAGAATCGCTTCCTGCGCCGCTCCCTCGACCTCTGGCGGCCGGAGACCGAGTGGCCCGCGCGCCTGCGCTCCCTGACCGAGCGTTTCGCCGAGGAATCCTACGACAACTCACCCAACTGCATCGGCTACCTCGGGCGCCTGCAGAACGCCGGCGCCCTCAGGGTGCCGCCGTCATCAACTCGGTGACCAGGCGCGCGAAGCGCGCAGGATCGCTCGGCGTCGCCCCCTCCGCCAGGAGAGCCTGGCCGTGGAGCAGATCGGCAAAATCGAAGAGGCGCGGATCGTCCGCTGCTTCGGCGTGCATCGAACACAGGCGCTCGATCAGCGGATGGCCGGGATGGAGCTCGAGGATGCGCTTAGATACCGGAAGGTCGGGAGCCATCCCTCCCTCGCGCATGGCTCGCTCAAGGTGCGGGCGCGGGGGCCCGGCCTCGCTCACCAGCACCGCCGGGCTCTCCACCAGGCGCGTGGAGAAGCGCACCTGCTTGACCTCCTCCCCGAGGTGGTCAGCCAGTGCCTCCAGCAGACCGGCGCTGGACTCGGCGGCGGCACTGGCCCGCTCCTCGTCCTGCTCGTCGGCGAGCTCGAGGTCCGCGGTGTGCACCGAGCGCAGGGTGTGCCCATCGAACTCACTCAGCCTGTCGACCATCCACTCGTCCACCGGGTCGGTCAGGTAAAGCACCTCCCAACCCCGGGCCCGCAGGGGCTCGACGAGCGGCGAGGCATCGAGGGTCGCGCGATCGGGCCCGAGCAGGGTCCAGATAGCCTCCTGCTCCTCGGGCATGCGCTCCACGTACTCGGCGAGCGTGGTCCGCTCCTCCCCTTGTGAACTCTCGAAGAGCGCCAGACCCGCGATGCGACCGTCGCCGTCCGCGCCCATGCAGATGCCCTCCTTGAGGACCGAGCCGAAGGCGTCCCAGACCCCGGCGAAGGCCTCGCGGTCGCGCTCACGCATGGCCTCCAGGGAGCCCAGAACCTTCTTCGTCAGGTTCTTCTGGATCTGCCGCACGTGGGGGTTGGCCTGCAGGACTTCACGCGAGACGTTCAGGGGCAGATCCGACGCCTCGACGACTCCGCGCACGAATCGCAACCAGGAGGGCAGGAGGTCCTCGCAATCGGCGGTGATGAACACGCGCCGCACGTACAGGCTCAGGTTCGTTCGCGCCTGGTCCTCGCCGAAGGGATTCGCCGGCCGGCAGGAGGGAATGTAGAGCAGAGCGGTAAACTCAGTCGCGCCCTCGGCCTTGAAGTGGATCGTCTCCGCCGGCTCACGCCAGTCGTGGGTCAGGTGCTGGTAGAACTCGCGGTACTCCTCCTCCTTCAACTCGCCCTTGGGGCGGGCCCAGAGGGGCTTCTGGGAATTGAGGACATCCTCCCCGAGACGGATCGGGTATTCGACGAAGTCCGAGGTGCGGCGCACGAGAGCGCGCAGAGTTCCCTCGTCCAGGAAATCCGCAGCGTGGGCTTCGTCGGGGTCGCGCTCGCTCAAGAGCAGCGTCACGCGCGTGCCGCGCGGCGCGCTGGCGACCGGCTCGATGGTGTAGTGGCCGTCGGCCTGCGAATGCCAGCGATAACCCTGGGAGTCTCCGGCCTTGCGCGATACGACCGAGACCTCCTCCGCCACCATGAAGCTGGAATAGAAACCGACGCCGAACTGCCCGATCAGGTCGGGAGCGCTGGAACCCTTGCTCGCGGCCAGCTCCTCGAGGAAGCGCTGGGTGCCTGAGCTGGCGATGGTCCCCAGGTTGGCGATCAGCTCGTCGCGGTCCATCCCGATGCCGTTGTCAACCACGGAGAGGGTGCGCGCGTCGCCGTCCACCTCAAGCGTGACCGCGAGCTCCTCTTCCCCATCGACCAGGTCCGGCCGAGTCAGGCTCTCGAAGCGCAGCTTGTCGAGGGCGTCGCTGGCATTCGACACCAGCTCGCGCAGGAAGATCTCCTTCTCCGTGTAGAGGGAGTGGATCATCAGGTTCAGGAGTTCCTGAACCTGGGCTTCAAAGGGGCGGGTCTCGGCGGTTTCGGTCATGGTCATTCTCCGGACGTACGCGGCGGGGCGAGCCCCTGATTGTGCGCCCCGGGCGCGGCCCTGTCACCTCGAGAGCAGGAGCTCCTCCAGAAACTCGCCGCCCACCATGCGCCAGGAACGCAGTGCGAGGAAAGAGCCCTCACCCGGCGCCGCGATCAGGTGCGACCAGCCCTCAACGCCACCGGCGCGGTCAGCCCGCGAAGGCCAACCGGGCCCGGAGGGGTGACTGTGCCAGACGCCGACGACTGCCATGCCCGCCCTCTTGGCCCACAGATCCCAGCGCGCGTGCTCCCCCGGCGAGATGCAGAAGCGGTCGGCCTCGCTCGGCGCGGCAGCGTTCTCCAGGTGTACCGCGCGCGCGATCTCCAGCGTCTCGCCTACGCGCCGGCCGAGCAGCAGTCCGCACGCTTCCCGCACATCTGCCTCGCGCACCCCGTCTTCGATCTCCTCCCGCGCCCTATCCGGTAGATGCAGAATCAGGGCCTCGGATCGTCCCTGGGCACCCTCGCGATCACGCACTGCCGTCCCAATCCTCCACGGAAGGCAAACCGTCGCTGTAGACCCCCGTGTCTTCCCGGTTCCGCGAACCGTCGGAGTGCCAGAAACGCCATGGTCCTTCTTCCACCCCGCGTCGCAATTCGCCCTCGGCACGCAGGTTTCCCTCGCGCCACCAGTGAACCCACCAGCCCTCCAGCATCCCGTCCAACACCGTGCCCTCGGCGCGCAGAGCGCCGTTTGAGTGCCACAGCCGCCACTCGCCCTCGCGCTGCCCCGCGCGGTACTCCCCCGCCGAGGCGCGCTCCCCGTTTGGGTGCCAGGTGGTCCACTCCCCTTCGGCCAGGCCGGCGCGGTACTCGCCCACGCGCTGAAGTCGCCCGCCGCGCGTCCATTGCCGCCAGGCTCCCTCGCGCATTCCGCCGGCGTACAGACCCTCGCTGCACACCTGCCCGTTGCGATACATCAGGTGCCAGAATCCGTCCCGGCGGCCCGCCAGCAGTCGCCCCTGGAGTGCGAGCTGCCCGTTCGCGTGCCAGAAGCGCCACAGCCCCTCGCAGCGGCCGGAGACGAAGATCCCCTCACCGCGCAGGGCCCCGTCGGGGTACCAGAACATCCAGGCACCCTCACGCAGGTCGCCCCGATGACGGCCCTCGGAGCGCCTGCGCCCGTTGTGCACGTGCCAGCGCAGGCTCCAGCCCTCGCGCTGCCCCGCTTTGTAGTCGTGCTGGGCGTAACGGCGTCCATGCAGGTCCCAGAAGGTCCAGTTCCCTTCTCGCTGGCCGCCCACCAGAGGCCCCTGGCTGGCTCTCGCGCCCCCGCGATAGCGCCGCGTGTCACGCATGTCCGTCGACACACCCGGCCCGCGGCACCGATGGCCAGCGAGCCGGGCTGGCGAGGGCTACAGCCACGTCACTTCGAGACCGTTGGTGAGGTTGAAGCTGGTTCCGCACGGCGAACCCCCGGGATCACGATACCAGTACTGGTAGCGGCG
>DASCMO010000005.1:0-6448 GCA_036010965.1 Planctomycetota bacterium
AGTCGAGGGGCCCGTGCGCGGAGCCGTCAAGCTCGAGCGAGACCTCGTGGCGAGGGTCATCGTCTTGCGATCCCACGAGGGAATTGATCGCGCCGCCCTGGAGAGCCCCGGTTTCCTGGCGTCCTTCCGCGGGAAGCAAGCCAGCCCGCCCGTGGTGGTGGAGGCCGTGTCGGGAGCGACGATCTCCTCTCAGGGCGTCATCGATTCCGTCAACGAACGCCTGAGGGCCTGGATGGAGTACAACGAATGAGCGTGGAGTCTCAAGCGCCTCCCGCCACCCGGACGAGGACGCTGGCCGCGGTGATGGTGGCCGCGATGATCCCCGCCGTGGCCGACCTGTCGCTGAGCGGCAGCCTGGCCTGGGGTGGTGCGCTGCTCGTCGGAGCGCTGCTGGCGTCCGACCGTCCGCTACGCTGGGTGGCCGTTGCGTGGTGTGTTGCCGCGATCGCTCCCGACGCGTCGCTGCCGGAGAGCGCATCCTCCGGATCGATGGTGCGACCGTGGAGCCCGCATCTCCTCGCGGCGGTGCTCGGCATCTCACTCACGGTCGTGTTGCCCACGGAGCTTCGTAACTCCGGCTTCCTCCTGTTGGTCGTAGGGCTCGTCACTGCTCTCCACGGGAGGGGCCGGTGACTCCCTACGACGCCGCCTTCCTCGCGCTCGGCGCGGGTGTGTTCCTCGAGCGTTCGAGGCGCTCTTGGCTCGTGGCCTTCGCCCCGCTTCTGGCGCTCGTGCTCGGTGCCATGTCCCTGGGTCATTTCCACATCCCGATGACGGCGCTCGTGGTCTGTCTGCTCGCTCCGCGCCACGCCTCCATCGCGCTCATCCTGGTCATTCCCGCCTACGGGGGCTTGTTCGACGCGCTGCGAACTTCGGTTCTCTGGTTGCTCGGAACCGTTCTCGTCGGCGGGTTGGGCCGGAAGAGCGATGCATCCGAAATGGCCGAGCCTTCGGGAGGCACCCCGGCGCGGCTCCTGATCTGCGGCGTGCTGTACTTCACCCTTCTCCCCACGTCCTACCTATGAGAGCCGGCCCCTTCATCCACGGCCGATGCACGACGCGTGGTTTGATGGTCCAGGTCCTGCTGGCACTGTCGCCGGTGGTCTTGGCGGCGCTCTGGCGCCATGGCTGGAGCGCGGCCGCTCTCTTTGGCGCTGCCCTGGCCGGTTCCTGGCTGACCGATGTGCTCTGCGATCGCAAGAACGCTCTCGACGGCAGCGCTGCGGTCACTGGACTGATCTTCGCCTGCCTGCTTCCTTTGAGCGCACCCTGGTGGATCGCCGCCGCGGGGGGAGCGATTGCCATCGGGCTCGGCAAGCACCTGTTCGGAGGGCTGGGCCAGAACCCTTTCAATCCGAGCGCGCTGTCGCGCGCCATCCTGATGGGCATCATTCCGGCCACCTTCTTCGCGCCCGGCTGGGAGTTCGACGGCGTGACGTTGGCTACGCCGCTGGCGAAGGAGATCGACTCGATGTCACCTTCTCTCGGTGACCTCGCGCTCGGACAGTACCCCGGCACGCTGGCTGAGGCTTTTCCACTCGCGATTCTCGCGGGAGGTCTGTTGCTCGTCGCGCTGCGAACGATCGACTGGCGTATCCCGTTGAGCCACCTGGCCGCGATCTCGATCCTCGCGATGATCCTGCCGTCCGGAGCTCGCCTGGCTGGGCATGCGCCCTGGCTTGCCGGGAACCCGCTCGTCCACTTGCTTGCCGGAGGCGTGCTCCTGTCGGCGTTCTTCATGCTGACAGATCCGGTCACGGCTCCTTTCACCGCAAAGGGTCGGGTCGCCTTCGCCATCCTCGCGGCCTTCTACACGATGATCGTTCGCTTCTACACGCCCTATCCAGACGGCGCCATCCTCGCGATTCTGCTCGCGAATGCGAGCGTTCCGCTGATCGACGGTGCGTCTTTCCGGCACTGGCCTCGGTGGGACTCTGCGGGAGAGAGGGGCGCGTAGGACTCGAACTGCAGGGGTCTCGCTCGCGATACGACAGGCCGCGGGCCGGGTCTTGAAGGACTCGGGTGCCGACACCATGCTCGCGCTGTGTCGAGCGCCGAACCGCAACGCGTTCGCCGAGCGGTCGTTCGGTCGATCAAGGGGAGCGCCTGAACCGGGCGACGACGGCCGGCGCCAGCCACCAGGGTTGGTTGCGATAGGCGACTTGGTGGGCTCTTGCGGCACTGTCGGGCCGCGGCCTGGCGAGGAGATGCTCTCGGGCTCAGGGAATCTGGATCTCCGCCTCGGTGATCTCGATCGGCGCTCCCTTGTTGGTCCGCAACCACAGGCGGTAGAGCGTTTCACCCCAGTGGTTGGTGTGGTTGCCATCGCGCAACGCCTCGATGTAGTGACGCGTGACCGTCTGGTAGTAGAGCTTCACCACCGCACGTGCGGCTTCGGGCGGCAGATCGAAGGCGGTGTCGTGCCAATACTGGCCGTCTGCGAAGGTCTCGCCGACGGCTGGCGCGCCGCCGCGCTCGAAGCGTTCGTTGTCGAAGCCGCGCGGCGGGATGCGGTTGTCCTTCTCGATCGTGTCGGCTAGCGCCATGTGCGTTGTGACGCCGGGCGGGAGCCCCGTCGCGTCGGCCGCCGCCTGCGAGAGGCCGACGTGCATTTCGTACACCGTGGTCGAGTCCGCATCGAGGTGGGCGGTGTTGAAGTCGTAGTGGCCGTATTCCTCGATCAACGTGTCCTGGTCGTCGAAGACCTGCACGCTGAGGAAGATGCGCCGGCCCTCGATGTGGCCGGTCGGGATCTTGTGCCCGGACTGGTTGGTCACGCGCGTGACGAGCTGGTTGCCCGCCAGCGACAAGTCGAGCGTGGCGCACTTCTGCACCATCTCGATCGCCTTCTGGATTCCGATCGCGATCGCGTTCTGGTCGACGTCGGGGTCGTTCTTGCCGTACAGCGCGATGATCTCGAGCACCCAGGCTGAGGCGCCCGCGAACTCGTGTTTGCGGAGATCGGGACGCACCGGACCCGACCCCGCGCCTCGCGCGGTCACCTGCGGCATGTGGCAGTCCTGACAAGTGCTGACCACGGGCGGCCCTTCGCCGCCGAAGAGCCCACCCATATCGACGCCGCCTTGGGCGAACTGGGAGAGCTTCCACTCCGTGTACGTCCGCTCCAGCGGGAACTGCTGCCACGGATCCTCGTCGGGAGTCGGCGCGTTGAGGGCGTTGTAGGCGTAGGTCCCGTCCGACTGGCGCGAGATCGCGAGGTTGCCGACATCGTGGCACGTGCCGCACATGTCGCTGGAACGGTGGAGGGGCGAGTGGATGTTCGTGTGCGGCCCCATGGCATCGTCGTACGGCCCGCGAATCTTGCCCTCGTGGTCGAGCACGAACATCGCGTTGGCGTAGTGCTCGGGGACCGAGTGCAGCGTTGCGAGCGTGGCCGGGTCCTCGGGCGGGCTCGTGCCCGGATCGTAGACGGGGTCGACCATCGCGTGGCAGAAGTGACAGCTCACGCCGTCGAGGTCGAAGCTGTCCAGGAAGCTGCCGTCTGTCCGGTATGCGTGCCCGTCGACGAAGGTGTTGGGCACGTGACAGCGCATGCAGTAGTAACCGACGTTGGCCACGTCCTGATCGGCGTTGGTCATCTGCGCCCAGAAGAGCGGGTCGCGGCCAGCCTGGGCCATGAGGCTGCCCTTCCACGTGTCGTGCGGGCTGTTTTCCTGGTCGTAGCCGCCGTGGCACGAAGAGCACGAGTTCGAGTCGTAGATCAGGTCAGGTCCAACCTGCCCAACGTGGGTGCCCGACTGGATGAAGTCGCGCAGAGTCATGTTGATCAGGGCGCCGAGCGCTACGCTGGCCAGACCGATGACCGTGAAGGCGAAAACGAGGCGACGCAACGGGGGGCGTCGGAAGGAGATCATGGCGGAATTCCAGGAATAGGGAGCGCGAGAGGGGCCTGGGGCCCACTGAAGGAAGCCTATCTGGAGTCACCAAGAACAGCCTGTCACCCGCTTGACCGAGTTCTTGTAGCTCGATTCCTACATTGCTCGGGGCGTACCCAGGTAGGAGACGCGCAGAAGCAGATTGTGAGCAGGAGGTCGCGGCTTGGGCCAGCGCATAGCCGCGGTCCCCAAGGAGCTTCGGGTGCTGATCGAGCCGTACAGCGAGTGAGCTCGCTCACCGGCGGAACCGGACCCAGGAATACGACGAGTTCTAGTTCACCAAACCTCAGGATGCGCGCCGGGAGAGCGGGAGTTCAGTCTGAGGGTTCGGGCAGGTACTTGTCCCTTGTGGGCCGCGGGTCATCCACCGCAATGCCGCGCGCCTGGTGATGTGCGACGGTGGCATTGATGGTGTGCGGCATCATTCGCCAGATGTTTCTGTTCTCCAACAACATCACCTCGTTTCCCGCGCTGTCGGTCCAGGCGAGGTTCCAGCGCACATAGGGCCCGGCGTCCGAGTCGTCTACTCGCACCACGGAGAGCTTGGCGATGTCCTCCCAGGGCAGCACGTCCTCGTAGACGTCGAAGAAACCCAGGTGAGCGAGGCCTCGCTCGGTGGGGCGTACGTGCCTGTCTTGCATGAGGCCGATGCCCATCAGGCACGGCAGACTGATGATCACGAAGCCGCACAGGGGGACGAGCGGGTAGCCCCCGGCGGCCTTGTGTGCCGAGCGCGCCGCAGCCAGGGAGGCCTGCTGTTGGAGGGTGTAGCCCCGCTTGCTCGAGGGCTTCGATTCCACGTAGCCGCCCATGATGAAGTTCGTGGCCACGAAGCAGATCAGGCCGCTCAAGCACAACCAGAGGAGGAAGGCGAATGCCCCGTACCCACGCCAGTCGGTCGTGATGTAGAAGTCGCCGGGTTCGACGGAGGCCCGGTAGGCCCGATAGAGAGCGAAGAGCAGCGCAGCGCTCAGCACCATGGACAGGCAGGCGAGCACCCGATAGAGCCTGCGCCCGGCTGGCGAGAGGGGCTCCAGCACTGTGTATCCCGTTCGCTTCGAGGAGAAATGGCCAAGCGCTCCCAGCGCAAGAAGAACCGCTACGGCAGAGATGAACGTGAGCATTGCTTACAGGACTCTTGACGCACAAAGGCTACGGGATCCCGAAGAGATTGGCGTGGTGTGATCTGTGATCGTCGACTCGGGAGGGCGTAGATCAAGCCCAAGGGAATGCGCCAACTCTTCATGTCTCGGATGGAGCTCCCGTGTCGCGGGAACGGGTGCCGCAGGGTCGGGTGGGAGCGAGGTTCTACCCTGGAACTGAACCGACTCTCATGAGGGCGGTTACCAGGGGCGGACGTGGTTGGAGGAGGTGAATGGGGAGGGAATGCGAGCGGCGAACGCGAAGAAGGCAGGCGGGAGCGGCGTATCATTCCGGGATGGGAACGAAACACTTTGATACCCGGCTCATCCACGCCGGCCTGCCGTCACCGCCCCTGGGAGGGGCCGTGGTCACTCCCGTCTTCCAATCGGCCATCTGCCACTTCGAGGGCGAGGAGGACTACCACGACATCCGATACATCCGACTCAACAACACACCCAACCACCTGGAACTCCACGCCAAGCTCGCCGCTCTGGAAGGCGCCGAGGCCGCTCTCGTGACCGCAAGCGGTATGGCCGCCATCACGACGGCGCTCCTGACCGTGGTGCGGCCGGGGGACCACATCCTGTTCGGCTCCACCCTCTACGGAGGAACCCACGACTTCGTCATCACCGACATGGCAGAACTGGGGATCGAGTACGACTTCGTCGACCCCGACGATCCCGAATCCTGGGAGGCCGCCCGGCGAACGAACACGCGCGCCTTCTACCTGGAGTCCCTCACCAATCCGCTTTTGGAAGTCCCCGACCTCGAAGCGGCCGTGGCCTTCTGCCAAAAACACGGGCTGCTCTCGCTCGTGGACAACACCTTTCCGAGCCCCTTCAACTTCCGACCCGCAGAGCTGGGCTTCGACCTCTCCCTGCACAGCGCGACCAAGTACCTCAACGGTCACTCCGATCTCGTGGCCGGCGCCGTCATCGGCAGCACGGAACTGATCGAGAGGGTGCGGCGAAAGCTGGGGCACCTCGGAGGGACCCTCGACCCCCACGCCTGCTTCCTGCTCTGCCGAGGCATGAAGACGCTCGCCGTCCGCATGCGACACCAAAACCACGGCGCCCTCGCCCTCGCACGCTTCCTCGCCGGGCACAAGGCCGTCGCTCGGGTCAATCACCCCGGCCTGACTGAACACCCGCAACACGAGCGCGCGATGCGCCTCTTCGACGGGACCAGCGGCATGCTCTCCTTTGAGCTGTTCGGAGGCGTCGAGGCCGCCGACCGGATGATCCAGGCCCTCGAGCTGCCGATCCATGCGCCCAGCCTCGGGGGAGTCGAATCCCTCGTGACTCGGCCCGCCCTCACCTCCCACTCCGGGATGAGCCCCGAGGCGCGGGCCGCCAGCGGAATCGCCGATGGGCTCGTGCGCGTCTCCGTGGGCCTCGAGGACTCCAACG
>DASCMO010000006.1:0-58859 GCA_036010965.1 Planctomycetota bacterium
GCCCGCGCGAACGCGCGCCGCAACAAGATCGCCAACGTCGAGTTCGTCGAGGGCGACGTGGCGCGCGAGTTGGGCGCCTACACCTCCCCTACACCGCCTGAGGTCTGCGTGGCGGACCCGCCGCGCGCGGGCCTGCACGCAGACGTGATCCGGGCCCTGACCGCTCTCGCGCCGCGGCGCATCGTCTACGTGGCCTGCAATCTTTTCGCCTCGGGCGGCGATGTCGCCGCGCTCGTCGCCGCGGGCTGGTCCGTGACCCGCGTGCGCCCGATCGACCTCTTCCCGCACACGCCCCACGCAGAGTGCGTCCTGACTCTGGAACGCTGATTTCCAGCGCTTAGGCCGCCCGTGCGTTCCCGTGCGGCCGCGCTCGCGATACCCTGGACGTGACCGCCATGGAACTCACCGTCCAGCCTGGCACGCTCCTCGCGTCCGCCCCTCACATGCTCGACCCGAACTTCATGCACGCGGTCGTGCTCATGTGCCAGCACACCGACGAAGGCGCCTTTGGCCTGGTCGTCAATCGGCGCACGACCGCCACGGTGGCCGACCTCTTGCCCGAACATCCCTTGCTGGGCTCGGCGGCGACGCCGGTGCACTGGGGCGGGCCCGTCGGCCAGGACACCCTGCAGATCCTGCACGTGCACGCCGCTGAGGTACCGGGCGGCCTGCACCTGGGCGGCGGGCTGTGCCTGGGCGGGAACCTGGACGTGCTCGCGGACCTGCTGGCCGGGGAGAGCGACGAGGCGTGCGTGCGCTTCGTTGTCGGGTATGCGGGCTGGGGAGAGGGTCAGCTCGAGGGCGAGCTGGCCGCCGGCGGCTGGCTGCCCACGGCCCTCGACCCCGAACTCGTCTTCCAGGACGACCAGCAGCGCACCTGGCGCGAGGCGATCCGCGCCATCGGCGGTGAGGTGGCCGGGATGGAAGACCTGCCGCCCGACGTGAGCTGGAACTGACGCGACCTCGCGTGCTGCATCGCTTCGCGCCCAGGGCGCTCGCACCACCGTGGGCGAGGTATGCGAGCGTGCCAGCTCGATGATTCAGATCTCCGCGGGCAGGCGATCGCGTTGCTCGGGCGCGGGCGCGGGCGCGGGTGCGGGCTCGGGAGCGCGCGGCCGCGGGACGTCCTTGATCGGCTCTCGCCAGGGGGTCAGGTGGCGGCGCGCAAGCTCGTTCACCGGGCGCAGTCCCGCAAGCTCGATCACGCGCTCCAGTAAGCGCGTGCGCTCCTGCATCGAGAGCGACTCGACCGGGATGTAAGGCACGTCGAACATCTCCAGCAGGACCTTCACCATCCCGTCGATGCGCACCACCTCTTCCCACTCGACGCCGGCGCGCACGCCGTCTTCGGCGAGCAACTCGCGGTGGGGACGCAGAAAGAACACCAGGCCGCTGCGCACCGAAGCCATGTAGCGCTCGAGGCGCGGGTCGCGGAAGACCTCGGCCATGATCGTTCCGTGGTGCGCGGCGTAGGCCAGGTTGCAGAAGGCGCGGTCGGAGACGAAGGCACCCTCGTGCGCGCTCTCGGCGGCGATCTGGCGCTCGTAGACCTGGGCCTGATAGTGGTTGACCAGCTCGAGGTCCGTGCGCAGGGAGTCGAGGCGCGCCTCCATCTCCGCCAGCACGCCGCGCGCGACCTCGGCGATCATCGGGATGGCGTAGCGGTCCCGGACCCAGCGGGCGAGGGTGGTCTTGCCCGTGGAGTGGGCGCCGACGAGGTAGATGCGCGGGGGCGAGTGCATGGGCGGCTGGGGGTCGAAGTTCACGGGCGCGAGGGACCAGGGTACAAGATGTAGTGGGTTCTGTCTCGCCTAACCCCTACAGGGGGCGGTCAGGCGGAGCTTGCCGGACTCTCGGGCGCGGGGCCGTCGATGGTCCCTCCGACCTGGGCGCCCACGGTCTCGCCCAGGGTCGCGAAGAGCTCGCGCCCCTCTCGCTGCTCGCACCAGGTGCTCTGCTCGGGGCTCCAGTTGAAGTGCCAGGCGCGTGCGCCGGCGGCCAGCCACATCTGGGCCGCGGCGGTCTGCCTATTCAGGACGTGGCGTGTCCCGTCGCTGAACTCGAGGGTCAGGACGCCGTCGGAGAGGGAGAAGTCGACCTCGTCGGGGTCGAAGGGCTCTAGCCAGGCCGCCACGTGTTCGAGGCAGGCGTCGGCGCGCAAGAGGAATTCTGCGGTGTCCATGGGAGGCGTCATCGGTTCGAGGGACTCGGCGCCCTGCGTCGAGCGGGGGTCTTCTTCCAGCGCGCGTGCTCCTCGCGCTTGCGCCGCTTCGACGCCGCCCAGGAGCAGATCGGGCAGGCGTCGAGGTCGTGGCGCAGGGCCGGGCAGTGGCTCCGTCCGAAGAGGATGATCCGCAGGTGGAGTCCGTTCCAGGACTCCTCGGGGAAGACGGCCTTCAGGTCGTGTTCGGTGCGCTTGACCGAGCTGCCGTCCGAGAGTCCCCAGCGTGCGGCGAGGCGCTGGATGTGCGTGTCCACCGGGAAGGCGGCGTGTCCGAAGGCCTGGGCCATCACGACGCCGGCGGTCTTGTGTCCGACGCCCGGCAGGGCCTCCAGCTCCTCGAAGGTCGAGGGGACCACGCCCCCGTGCTGTTCGTCCAGGATGCGCGAGAGGGCTTGTATGTTCTTCGATTTCGAGGGCGCCAGACCGCAGGTCCGGATCTGGGCGAGGATCTCGCGCACCTCCAGGTGCGCCATGTCTCGAGGGGTCGCGGCCTTCTCGAAGAGCGCGGGAGTCACCAGGTTCACGCGCTCGTCGGTCGTCTGGGCCGAGAGCACCACGGCCACCAGGAGCGTGAACGGGTCGTCGTGGTCGAGCGGGATCTCGATCTCTGGCAGCAACTCCTCGAGGATCTCCCGGATCCGGTCTGCCTTCTGCGCTCGTCTCATGAGGGCGACCAGTCTACTCGTCCGCGGGCGCGGTCGAACTCTCGGGCCGGCGCGTCAGCCCTCGGCGATGGCCACCGCCATCGCCATTCCGCCGTCGTGGGTGATTGAGATCACGATGCGCCGGATCCCCTTGCCCTCGGCGATGCGGGCCGTCTCGCCGTGCAGGACGACCACGGGGGCCTCGTTCTCGGGGCGGTCGACCTCGATGTCCACCCAGCGCACGCCGCCGCTCCAACCCGTGCCGAGGGCTTTCATGACCGCCTCCTTGACGGCGAAGCGGCCGGCGTAATGGGTCTCGGGGCGTCTGCGGGCCTCGCAGTACTCCCGCTCGCCGGCGGTGAAGACGCGCCGCAGCAGGCGCTCGCCGCGCCGCTCGATGGCCTCGCGCAGGCGCGCGATCTGCACCAGATCGGTGCCGATGGAGACGATGGTCATCGCCTCCCTACTTGTGGAGGAGCTGGCGCAGGGCCGGCTCAAGCTCGGGGAACTCGAAGGCGTAGCCGCTATCCTGGGCAAGCCGGGCGCTGCAGCGCTGGCTGGCGGTGAGGATTCCGGCGACCGGGCCCAGGGCCGCGCGCAGGAAGAGCGCGGGCACTGGAAAGAGCGTCGGCCGTTTCAGGACTCGGCCCAGGCAGCGCGTGAAGTCGCGATTGGTGATCGTGCCGGGAGCCGTCGCGTTGAGTGGACCCTCGATCGATGCCGTGTCCGCGGCGTGGATCAACAGCTGGCAGAGGTCCTTGATGTGGATCCAGCTCATCCAGTGGGCGCCCAGGCCGATCGTGCCGCCCAGCCCGAGGCGGAAGGGTGGCAGCATGCGCTGCAAGGCGCCCCCGTCGAGCCCCAGAACGATTCCCAGGCGAGCCGAGACTGAGCGCACGCCTAACGCATCGACGGCCTGCGCTTCCCGCTCCCACTCCTTGCAGACGCTGGCGAGAAAATCCGGGCCGGCCTCTGCCGCCTCGTCGAGGATCTCCTCGCCGCGGTCTCCGTAGTAGCCGATGGCCGAGGCGCAGACGAAGACGCTCGGGCGCGGATCGGCCTGCTCCATTGCTTGCACGAGCTTGCGCGTGGAGGAGATGCGGCTGGAGCGGATGCGCTCCATCTGGTCGGCGGTCCAGCGCCTTCCGAAGATCGGCTCGCCCGCCAGGTGGAAGACCGCGTCGAAGCCCGACAGGTCGGGGAGCCAGGCCGCGACGTCCACGTCCGCGCGTGCCGTGCGCAGGGAGGCCGGGTTGCGCGAGACGATCGTCACGTGGTCTCGGCGTCCCACGAGGCAGCCCGTCAGGAAGTTGCCGACGAAGCCGCGGCCACCGGTGATGAGGGCTTTCATGTCGCTCGCTCTGGGATGAGCCGTCCGGCGTGCTGCACGCCTCGCTCGGGAGTCTACCGCAGGCCGCCTCTGGGTGACTAGAATCGCCCCGGTCCATGACGATCCCGCGCGCCCTCCAGACCGCCCTCCTCGCGGCGGCCCTCGCCGTCCTGCCCAGCGCCTGCTCCGACGCTCCCGGGGAGCGGATCGATGTGCGCGAGGTGGTCACCTCGCTCCTGGCCCGCGCCGACCTGCGCCGGGACCTGGTCGCGAGCGAGGCCTTCCCCGTGCGCCAGGACCTGATCAAGCCGCGTGGCTCTGGAGAGGGGGCGTACGGCGCGCGCTCGGCCCTGGAGCTCTCGCCGCCCGCGCGCGTCAGCTACGAGCTTCCAGACACCTACGCGGGCCTGTGGTTCGACTTCTCGATCGCGATCATGAACGGCTCGTATGCGGGGGAGGGGAGCGTGACCTTCACCGCCGAGCTCGCCGGCGAGGTCGTCTTCGAGCGCGCGATCCCCTCCTCGGCCGCCACCTCGCGCGAGGACCGGCGCTGGCACGACCAGCGCTTCCGGCTCGCCTCCGGAGGTGACCTGGTTCTCTCGACCGCCTACGCGGGCGACCAGTCAGTGCCGCCGCGGGCCGCCGTGGCCCTATTGCGAGTCGTAGTGCCCTATGAGGTTCCGCGCGCGCCCGCCGATCCCGACGAGCCCAACGTCGTGCTGATCGTGATCGACACCCTGCGCGCCGACCGCCTGCACGCCTACGGCAACCCGGCCGAGGTCAGCCCGGCCATGGACGCCCTCGCCGCGCGCGGCGTGCTCTTCGAGCGAGCATTCGCCAACGCGCCCTGGACCGTGCCCTCCACCGTCTCGATCCTGACCGGCATGTCGCCCCCCGAGCACGGGGTGGGATTCGCCGACTCCTTCACCGTGGCCGACTCGATCCTGACCCTGGCGGAGGCCTTCCAGGGGGCCGGCTTGACCACCGGCGCGATCGTCTGCAACCCGCTCATCTCGCCCACGCGCAACTTTGATCAGGGTTTTGAGGAGTTCTCCGTCCACCACTGGCGCTCGGCGCCCCAGGTCTCCGAGGAGGTCGTGCAGTGGCTGCGCGACCATGTCCAGCGACGCTTTTTCCTGTACCTGCACTTCGTCGATCCCCACTTCCCCTACGAGGCCTCGCCAGAGGTGACAGAGCGCCTGGTCTCGCCGCCACCGGCGGGCTACATCGGCGAGGAGCTCGATCGCTACCTTCGTACCTGGTATCCCGAGGGCGCCGTCGGCGAGGAAATCGTGCGCGAGAGCGCCGCGCATCAACTCGAGCTCTACGACGCCGAGATCTTCGAGGTCGATCGTGTGGTGGGCGAGATCAACGCGGTGCTGGAGGAGCTCGGCATCGCCGGCAACACCCTCGTGGCCCTGACCAGCGACCACGGCGAGGAGTTCCTCGAGCACGGCTGGGCGGGCCACCACAACCAGCTCTTTGACGAGTCGACGCGCGTCCCGCTGATCCTCGCAGGGCCGGGCGTGGCGGAGGGTCAGCGCGTTACCGTCGGCGTCGAGAACCGCCACCTCGCCCCGACCTTGCTGCGCCTGTGTGGCGTGGAGTCCGCCAAGAACCTGCGCGGGCCGAGCCTGGTTGACCCCGCCGACCTCGCGCGCGTCGCCACCTGGCCCGTGTTCATGACCAACACCAAGGGCCGCTGGGCGGACCTCGAGACGCGCAGCCTGCGCGAGTTAGGGCAGTTCCACAGCATCATCCACGACCGCTGGCGCCTGGTCTGGTGCCCGGGAGGGAGTGAGGCGGGGGAGCTGGTCGCGCTCTTCGACCTGCGGACCGACCCGAACGCCCTGCGCGACGTGGCGGGCGAGCACCCCGAGCGTGTCGCCGCCCTGCGCCGGCTGGGCGAGCGCGTGATCGTCGAGGGTCAGGCGCGCCGGCCTGAGCTCGTGCCGTCCACCGACGCCACCCTCGAACTCCTGCGCGACATCGGCTACCTCGGCGACGACTGAGCCGGCTCGAGCACGAAGAGGGCATCGCCCACGGCGACCTCGGCCCCGTCCTCCACGGCCCAGGAGACGAAGCATGCATCCTCGGGCAGGCCCTTCTCGGCTCGGTAGACGATCTGCGTGAAGGTCTTCATCACTTCGATCAGGCCGACTGCCACCCCAGGGGCGAGCTCGGAGCCCGGCGTGAGGTAGGGCGGTCGATCGGGGCCCGGGCGATGGTAGAAGCGTCCGGCCTGGGGCGAGCGCAGGATGAGTCCGCCTTCCCCTTCGGCGTCGGGCGGCGCCTCTTCCGCGGGGGCGGAGTCGAGAGCTGTCACGCCCTCCAGCTCGTAGAGCAGGCCGCGGTAGTCGACCGGCGCGTGGACGCGCGCGGGCGGGTGGTTGGTGACGCGCCCAGCGACGCCCTGCGGGACGACGAGCGTGACGTCGCGTCCGAGGATGCGTAGCACGCCCGCCGCCTCGCCGGGGCCGAGGATGTCACCGCTCCTTCGCGGACAGGTGAACATGCCGACGGCGGGGGAGCGCAGCTCGCAACCCGCCGCGCCTTCTTCGGCCAGCAACTCGAGGGTCTCGCCCATCATCCGCGGGGCTCGGTCAATGCCGCGAGGTCGTGCAGGGTCCAGATGCGCGGGTTGCGCACGCGCCGATAGCCGCTGGCCTGGTAGCTGGCCGAGACGAACAGTTCCAGCCACTCGCGCAGCTCGTCGGCGCGCACGATCTCGTCCGTGTCCATCTGCGCGGCCGCCCGGTAGGGGTCCATGTCCGCCTCGATACGCTCCTCGGTATCGCGCATGCCGCGCTCGATCTCGGCGCGCTCGTCGGGGTCGTCGGTGGCGATCTCGAACTCGTCGTCGAGGCGCGTGTTGTAGGCCGCGATGGCCAGCGTGCGCCCCTCCATCACCGACTGGCGCGTGATGCAGGTCGAGAGCTGAACGACGGGTTCGTAGGGCATCCCGGCCATCGCGTAGTAGCCCGCGCCCGAGGCGCGCCGCAGGAGCACGGTGAACATGGGGACGCTGTTGGTGCTGTTGGTGTGGATCAGGCTCGAGCCGTAGCCCAACAGCCCCGTGCGCTCAGCCTCCACGCCGATGTCGAAGCCCGAGACGTCCTGCAGCCACACCAGCGGGATCCCGTCGGCGTTGCAGGCGCGGCTGAAGGTGGCGGCCTTGGCGATCCCCTCCTTGTAGAGGATCCCGCCTACCTTGCTCGCACCGCGCTCTTCGGGGTCGGGGATCATGCCCTGGCGGTTGATGAGGAAGCCGGCGTAGAGGCCGCCGACGCGTGCCACGCCGCAGATCATCTCGCGCCCGCGGTCGGGGAGTATCTCCCAGAACAGGCCGCGGTCCACGAGGCGCGCGAGGACCTCGCCGGCGTCGTAGGACATGCGGTGGTCGATGGGGAACAGCCCGCCGAGCTCGCTCGGCGCATGGTGGGGCGCGGCCTCTTCCAGGCCGCCGCGATAGAAATCCTGGGCGCCGTCGGCCAACCGCCGCACCTCGGCGCGGATCTTCTGCAGGCAGGTCTCGTCGTCGGGGACGCGCTCGTCGGCGCAGGCCGACTGATGGACGTGCACCTCGGGGCCGCCGATGTCGAGGCTCGAGAGGTGCTGGCTCTTGGCGCCCTTGATGAGCGCCGCGCCGGCGATGACCATGTAGGCCTGCTCGGTCATGTACACGCGGTCTGAGATGATCGGCATGTAGCCGCCACCCGCGATGCAGTCGCCGAACACGCCGGCGATCTGCGGCACGCCCGCGTCCGACAACTCGCTGTTCTTCTTGAAGATGTGCCCGGCCCCGGTGCGGCCAGGGAAGGAGCGTGACTGCTCGTGCAGGTAGAGCCCCGAGCAATCGACGAGGTAGACGACCGGCAGCCGCAGGCGCAGGGCCATCTCCTGGGCGCGCTCGATCTTCTCGGGCGTCAGGGGCCACCAGGAGCCCGAGGCGACCGTGTTGTCGTTGGCGATCACCATCGTCCAGCGGCCCTCGATGCGGCAGAAGGCGGTGATGACGCCGGCGCCCGGCGAGGAGAGCTTGCCGAAGGTGCGTCCGTGGTTGACGAAGGTGCCGACCTCGAAGGTGCGCGTGCCGGGGTCGATGAGCAGGGCGACTCGCTCGCGCGAGGTGAGCTTGCCCTTCTCGTGTACGCGCGACGCGTACTTCTCACCCCAGCCGCACTCGACCGCGGCGCGGCGCTCGTCCAGCAGGGCCTCCTTCTCGCCCAGGGCCGCGCGGTTGTGGGCGAAGCTCTCGTCGTCACAGAAGGCGTCGCGCTTTCGTCCGATGGGTTCGAGGGGGACCTTGGCCATGAAACGCTCCAGCTCTAGCTCTCGGTCACCGCGGACAGGGTGTCGAGGCCGGGGATGTGGGAGGTGTCGATCTCGCCGCTCTGGAACGCCTCGCTCTCGAGCACCGCGATGTGCAGGGGAATCGTCGTCGAGACGCCTTCTACACGCGAGGCGCGCAGGGCGTCGAGCATGAGCTTGATCGCCTCCGCGCGGGTCTCGCCGTGGGAAATGAGCTTTGCGAGCAGGGAGTCGTAGTGCGGCGAGACCACCTCGCCCGCGGCGAGGTGCGTGTCCACCCGCACGCGCGCGGCGCCGGGGGCGAGATCGAAGGCCGTCAGGGTGCCCGGCGTGGGCAGGAAGTCGCGCGCGGGGTCCTCGGCGTTGATGCGGCACTCGATCGCGTGGCCCTCGAAGCGCACGTCTTCCTGGCGCAGGCCGAGGGGACGGTTGGCCGCCACGGCTAGCTGCTCTCCGACGAGGTCGATGCCGGTCACCAGCTCGGTCAAGGGATGCTCTACCTGCAGGCGGGCGTTCATTTCCATGAAGTGCAGGGTGCCGTCGGGGGTGCGCAGGAACTCGACCGTGCCCGCGCCCGAGTAGCCGATCGCCGCCGCCGCGTGCGCGGACTGCTCGCCCAGGCGCGAGCGCTGCTCGGGGGCGAGTGCCGGGCAGGGGGACTCCTCGATCAGTTTTTGGTGGTTGCGCTGGATGGAGCAGTCCCGCTCGCCGAGGTGGATCGCCGCGCCGTCTCCGTCGCCGAGGATCTGGACCTCGACGTGTCGCCCGGCGCTGAGGTAGCGCTCCAGGTACAGCCCGTCGTCGCCGAAGGCTGCGGCCGCCTCGGTCGAGGCCTCGGCGAAACCCGTGCGCAGGCTCGCCTCGTCGGTCGCCAGGCGCATGCCGCGTCCGCCGCCGCCGGCGTCGGCCTTGACCATCACCGGGTAGCCGATCGAACGCGCGAGCTCGACCGCTTCGTCCGCGTCGGCCAGCAGGTCGTCGCTCCCGGGCACGACCGGAAGGCCCGCGGCCAGCATCGTGCGCTTGGCGGAGAGCTTGCGGCCCAGTCGTTCCATCACTCCCGGCGAGGGCCCGACGAAGGTCAGGCCGAACTGGCTGCAGAGTGCGGCGAAGTCGGGGCGCTCGGCCAGGAATCCCCAGCCGGGGTGGACGGCGCTGCAGCCGGTCTGCAAGCCGGCCTGCAGGATCCGTTCGCCCAAGAGGTAGCTCGCGCCGGGCGCGGCCTCGCCGATGGCGACGACCTCGTCGAAGCGCTCCAGCCAGCCGGCGCCGCGGTCGGCTTCGGAGAAGACGCCGACGGTGGCGATCCCGAGCTCGCGCGCCGTGCGCGCGACGCGCACGGCAACCTCTCCACGGTTGGCGATCAACAGCTTCTTGAACATGCGCTCAACGGACCGGGGCCCGCGGCGCAGAGCCTATCAGTCAAGCGGCGGGGGCGGGTAGGATCGCCGGCCCCGATCATGCGACTCCTCCCGGTCTTTCTCCTCACCTGGGCCCTCGTCTCGAGCGGGGCGGCGGCATCCGTGACCCACCCTGGTGACGAGGCGCAGGTGTGGCTGGAGCGCCTGTCCGCTCCCTCGGCCGCCGAGCGCGACCGGGCCCAGCGCTGGCTAGCCGTGCACCTGGTGCGCGATGACTACGCCGCCCTGGCGCGCGCGGCCATGGACGGCGACGCGGAACTGCGGCGGCGGCTCGGCGACGCCCTTGCCGCCGACGGGCGCCACCTCGCCCTGGGGGCGCTACTGCTGGTCGAGGAGGACGGCGTGCTGGCGGCCCTGGGCGCGAAGACCGTCGATGAACTGGTGTCCGAGTGGTGCCCGGGAGCGGCGCGGCGCCGAGCGTCGCGCGGGAGCGTGATCACGGCCCTGGTGCGCCTGGGCGAGCACCGCTTCGAGATCGCCGCGGGCGCCGTTGGCGTCCCGCGCCTGGCGGCGAGCCTCGCGCGCCTGGGCGACCTGGGGATCCCGCTGGTCGTCGATCCGCGCCTCGAAGGACGCGCGGCGCGCTCCCTGCCGGGGTGGACCGGCACGGCCTGCGGTCTCCTGGCCGAGGTCGCGCACGCCGATCGCCTCTCGCTATCGGGCGTGGGGGACTGGGATGGCGAGCAGCCTGGCGAGGGCGCCTTCGTCCTCGTCGGTCCGCGCGGCGGCGCGCGCGAGATCGGATCCGATTTGCTGCGCTCGTGGTGCGCCTCGTTGCAGCGCGCTGACGAGCGCGCCCCCGCCGCGGCGCGCGCCCTGGCCGCCAGCGGGTGGCCGGCCGCCCTCGCCTGGCTAGAGCGCTCGTGGTTCGAGCGCGACCACTCCGCGGCCCTCGACGGCTTGCTGCTGGCCGCTGGCCGCGGCCGCATCGCGCCGGCCCTGTGCCTGGGCGAAGGGCGGCGGCGCGTGATCGCCGCGGCCGATGAAGGCCTGGTCCGCGGTGACGCGGCCGGTCGCCGCCGGGCCGAGGAGGTGGCGCGCGCCCTCGCCCGCGCCGGCTCCCTATCGCCTGTCGGGGACGACCTGGCGCCCCTGCTACTCGAGGGCTGGGACCGCAACGACGCGCCGCGCATCTGGGTGCGACTGACGGCCCTCGAAGGACGCAGCGTCCTGGCGCCCGCAGTCCTCGCGCGGGTGGTCGAGGTGGGCGAAGGCCCCGACGCCGCGCCGGCGATGCGGATGGCGGCCCTGCGCGTCCTGGCGGGCCTGACCCGGCCACCGGAGGAGTTGCGCCTGCCAGACCTCGCGCGCCTGTGGGCGTGGACTGGTGAGCGCGGAGCCCGCGGCGAGCTGCTGGACCTGCTGGAGGCGATCGGGGGCGTCGATCCCGACGACCCGGCCGTGCCCGCGCCCGTGCGCTTCGACGCCCTGGCGCGAGGGGAGCTCGGCGCGGAGGCGCTGGCCCTGCTCATGGAGTCCCTGGCCGATCCCGCCACGCTGACGACGCGCCGGGAGTGGGTGCACCTGCTCACCCGGCGGGTCGAGCGCGAGGGCGCGACTCGGGCGGGGCGCCTGCTCGAGCCCGGGTTCGGCGCGGCGGGCGACCCCGCGGGCAAGGCTCCGGGCGAATCCTCGGACGAGCCCTGGGGCGAGGCCCTGATGGGCCTGGCCCTCGAGGCGGGCTGTCTGGCCCCGGCGTTCGAGGTGCAGCTCTTCGAGCGCCTACGCGAGCGCCATGCTTCCGCTGCGGGGGACCTGCTGCTCCTGGGCGAGCTCGGCGCCGGTCCGCGGGGCTCGAGCGCCCGGGATCTCCTGCTGGCGCGCCTCGAAGAGCTAGCGCCGTCCCCCGATCGGGACCTCGCCGCCAGCGAGGAGCTGGCGCGGGCCCTCACCGCCGCCGCCCGCCGTCTGGCGGAGGTGCGCCGGGACGATCTCCTCCTGGGGCTCGTTCAAGCTGTGCGGATCGCGACGGCCGACCCCGCTCACCCCCTCCATCGGCGCCTGGCCGCCCGCGCCTGGCCGCCCCCGCGCCTGCCGCGCGCCACGCGCCTGTCAGCCCTCGAGCGCGTCCTGCCATGAGCTGATCCGGGCCGAGATCGACGGCGATTGGCCTTCGGGCTTCCCCCGAGGCCGCCGATGAGCAAGATGGGGCCTCCAGCGATCCGAGCCCACGCCCTTGCGAGCGACTCCATGGCCGAGACCCCCGAGACCACCGAGACTCCTCCCGCCGACGAGCCGAGCCGCGCCGAGGAATCCGCGCGAGAGGGAGCGGACTCCAGCGCGGCCGGCCTGTTGGGTCGAGCGGATCCCGACGAGGCCCGCGCGACGCCCGTGCGGCGCGAGGAGATCCAGATGATCGACGACCCGCGCGGGCAGATCGCAGAGCAATTTCGCAGCCTGCGCAACTCGATCATCGCCCTCAATCCCGACGGCGCCCCGCGCACGGTGGTCCTGACCAGCGCCGTGGAAGGGGAGGGCAAGACCGTCTCGAGCCTCAACCTCGCGATCGCCCTCGCGGAGCTGCCTGGCACCCAGGTGCTCGTCGTCGACGGTGACCTGCACGCGCCGGCCGTGGAGGAATACCTCGGCGTCCCTCGCCGCCAGGGCCTGGCCGACGTGCTGCGCGGGACCTGCGCCATCGACGCTGCGATCCGTTCCTCCTCGATCGCCCAGGTCTCCTTGATGGGGGCCGGGACCTTGCCCGAGAACCCCTCCAAGTTGCTGGGCTCGGAGCGCATGCGCACGGTGCTGAACTCTCTCAAGCAGCGCTACTCCTACGTCCTGATCGACACGCCCGCGGCCATGTCGATCAGCGACGCCAGCCTGCTCGGTGCCATCGCCGACGGGGTCGTGCTCGTCGTGCGCCTCGAGTCCACGCCGCGCCCCTACGTCGAGCAAACACTCAATGATCTCGAAGCCATGGGCGGCAACGTTCTGGGTACTTGCCTGACGGGCGCGCGACCGCACTGAGGGCGCGCGACTGCACCAAAGAGGGCCGCCGCGGCGCTCAGCGCTCAGCGCGCGTGCGGGCCAGGATGCGCCGGCCGAGGGGGCGGCCGGAGCGGGCCGAGCGCACGAGGGCGCCGAGGTGCGCGGCCTCCCAGGCGAGGGTGCGAGCGTGATCGGGATAGGCGCGCTCGAGGCGAAGGAACTCGGCTCCGTGGTGGCTGCGGCGTCCGCTTTGACGCTCGCAGGGCAAGACCGCGTGCAGCAGCTCGTGGTGGAGCACCGAGCCCACGAACCAGAGCGGGACCGCCTCCTGGTCGAGGACCGGATGGATGCGGATCAGGCGCGTGCGCGGCTGGAAGCTGCCGAGGATCAACCGACCGCGCGAGGTGCTGCGCGAGCGCCGGCCCCAGGTGATGCCCGGCGCGCATAACTCGGGCCCGAAGGCACGCGGGAAGCGCGCCGCGGTGAGGGCGGCGGCCAGGGGCTCGAGGTCGTGCTGCACACCGCGCGGCCGCAGGCGCTCGGTGCGCTCGCCGACCGCCGGGAGCGCCGCCAGGGAGGTCTCTAACCACTCGTCCAGCTCGCGCGAGGCCCGGCGGGCCCGGCGCCCGACGCACAGCCAGCGACCGAGGGCCGCGCGCACCGAAGGGGGCGCCTGGGCGAAGAGGGCGTGCAGGCGTACGACCCGTCCGCCACGCAGGCCGGGGGCGGTGCGCAGCTCGCGCCGTGTCGGCGCGCGGGCCACCACCGGAGCCGTGCGCGAACGACCGTAGCGCACGCGCACCGGATGGCGGAGGGCGCGTGAGAGCTCCGACTCCCAGACCTCGACAGGCACCGGCGCCGGATCCTCTGGGGCGTGCGGGGCCGCGCCCGTTCGCTGCTCGCCCGCCACGCAGAATGGCTCGGCGAAAAGCAGAGCGGTGCTGGTGCGTCGCGCGGTGGCCATGTCGGCCCCAGCATAGGCCCTCGGCGGCGCCGGATCAGCGTACCTCCCGCCCGCTGAGCTCAGTTCCCGCCGATTTTGAGCTCGATCGTCAACTGCTTGCCGTCGGCGACGGTGATCGTCTTCTGGAGCTGCTGCAGGTCGCCCATGTCCAGCAGGAAGTCGCCCCCGCCGCCGGCCGTGCGCGGCGGCGTGGCATTCAGGCGGTAGCTGCCAGGGGATACGTTCGCGAGGACGTACTTGCCCTTTGCGTTGCTGCGCGTCTGGTAGAAGCGTGGGATGCCGTTGGTGCGCCCGTTGACCCGCAGGTCGACCCGCGACCCGGCGACGGTCTGTCCGGTGGCGTCGAGCACGACGCCCGAGATAGTCCCGCCCGAGATCAGCTCGATCGTCCCGACCCCGGTGTCGCCGCCCTCGCTGACGAGGATCTCCTGCTGGATGAACTCGCAGTGAGCGCCCGACTTGACGCGGATCTGGTAGGCCTCGGGCATCAGGTTGCTCAGGGTGAACGAGCCGTCCGCGCCCGTGTTGGTCTGCGCCTTGGATGCGTTGGTGGGCATCATGTCGCCCATCATTCGATCGAACTCGCTGTCGGTCCACGTGTTGTCGTGGGTCGTGACGCGCGCGCGCGCGACCGGTTTCCCGGCGCCATCGACGATCACGCCGGAGATCGAACCGCCCTGGGTCATGCGCACCATGACGCCGGTCACCACGCTGCCCTGATCTACTCGGAACGGATCGGAGTAGGAGCTGGCAAAGCCCCTGGCGCGGGCCTCGACGACGTAGCTGCCGGGCGGCACGTCGGTCAGGCGGTAGGAGCCGTTCTGGCTGCGGAAGTCGCGCTTGACCTTGGTCTGGCTCGTCGCGGGGTGGTTCTCGTAGGTCTGGCGCAGGACGCAGGTGAAGCTGGAGAGCGGCTCGCCCGAGGAGAGGGCGATGACCGTCCCCGACACGCTGGCCTGGGGTGACATCTCGATCACCACGTTGATCGATCCGGTGTCGGCGCGCTCGTTGTTGACCGCCTTGAAGCCGGGCTTCTTGACCGCGATCGTGTACTTGCCGGCGTTGAGGGCTCGCAGGCAGAACTCGCCCTTGGCGTCTGTGACGGTGGCGTCACGGCACTGCTGGGTGCTGTTTGAGTAGGCGATGGCCACCACGCTCGCTCCCTCGATCGGAGTCTGCGTCGTGTCGAACACCTTGCCGCAGATCATCTCAGCCACCTCGAGGGTGATGTCCCGCTCGAACGACGGCTTGCCGGAGTCGAAACTCAGGCCGTTGATGAAGGCGTTGCCGAATCCATCGGCCGTGATGCTGAGGGCCTTGTTGCCCGGGTTGAGGTTCGTGAACTCGTAGTAACCCGATGCGTCGGAGGTGACCGTATGGTCGTGTTCGGTGACCGCATTCATGGCGTATAGCATGCCGTCGAGGTGCAGGGTGGCGTCGGGCACCGCGCCGCCGGTCACGTCGCGCACGTAGCCGCGCAGGGCCACGCCGCCTGCCATCACGATCGGCGGCTGCTCGAAGCGACCATCGGCACCGACCCTGATCCCCTCGACCTCCGCATTCGAGTACTCGGCGTGCTTGACCGTCAGGGCGTAGCTGTCGAAGGGCTCGACGCCCTCGAAGGCGAAGGCTCCCTTCGCGTCCGTCTTGGTGTGCCGCTCTTCGGAATGGTCCACCGGATCGTTCACGAACACCATGGTGGAGAGGTTGGTCTTGCCCAGCGTCACGCTTGCGTCGGCCACGGGTCCGCCGCTCTCGTTCTGGACCGTGCCCACGAGGGCGTTGTCGAAGCCGTCGTTCAGCACCGCCCGGGTGTTGGGCGCATCGATGTCGTCGGCGATTGCGGCCACGTCGCGTCCGGTTCCGGCGTCGGGGCCGCGCAGCTCGCCGGAGGTCGGCTGGGAGCCGCCGTCGGCAGGGGCGACCGCTTCCGGGCCCAGGCCGCCGGCAGTCGTCGTGCCGTCGTCCCCCATGATGTTGAGGGCGAAGAAGAGCGCGCCGGCCGCGACGATCACGAGCACGAGAACGAGGAGGGGCTTCATCGGCAGTCTGGGTGTTGGTGGGCCGCGTCCGGAAGGGGACGGACGGGAATCAGGAGTCGAGGAACGAAGATCGCTGAGATTGTACGGATGGACAGGCCCTCTCAGCGGGGTCTGCCCGCGGGCCCGAGGTCGTAGACGCGCTCAGGGGCCTCTTCTTCCCTGAAAACCGGCTCTGACGGGACTCAAAGAGGCACTGCACGGTTCAGGAGCGGCTGGCGGTGGCGAGGGCGGAGGGGGAGGCCTCGGGCTCGGGCCCGGGCCAGCGCGACTCGCCCATGATCTGGGAGGCGAGGAAGTAGGCGAAGAGCACCAGCTCGAGGTCCTTCCGGCGCCCGACCTCGATCGACACCCTGCGGCTGAAGGCCCGCCCACGGATGCAGGCCACCTCGCCGGTCTTGGGGGCGACCAGGCGCCAGCCTTTCCGGAGGCCGGGCAGGGGAACGATGCGGAAGGGGCGGCCTCCGGTGGAGATGGAGATCTCGCGCGAGATGAAGCTCCAGCGCAGGGAGGCGCCCAGCCACTCCCGGCCTTCGGTCCAGAGGGAGAACTGGCTGCGCAAGAGGCCCGGGTCGCGGCGGAACAGGAGCACCTCGCCGGTCTCGGGGGTGTAGCGTCCGCCGACGACGATTCCCCAGCGGTTGCGCTCCAGGCGCATCACCCCCAGGTCCCCGTCCGAGCCGGAGACGATGTGGCGCCGTCGGAACAGGCCCCGGACACGGACCTCGTACGTGGCGGTGCTGGATTTCTGGGTCATCGTTCGTCGCGGGTGGGCGCCGGACAGTCTAGCCCGGATCTCCTACCCATCGGCAGGATCGCCGATTGCCTTGGGGTCTGCGTGCGAGGGTCGCACCTGCAGGCCCAGGCGCGTGCCGGAAATCAGAACAGGGCGCTCAGGAGGGCCGGGAGGGACCCTCCGGTCCGCGTGCAGGGCTCACAAAAGTTGTTGTGGAGGCCGGGAGAGTGCTTGCAGCCCCGGCAGGTGTCGAGCTTGTCGAGGGCCGAGCGGACGCCCTCGCTCTGCTCGTCCAGGGCCTCCTTGCGCTGGCGGATCAGCTCCAGGTGCTCCTCCAGAGCCTTGCGAGTGCGGTCCAGCAGATCCCGGCTGTCCTCCAGCACTTCGCGCGAGCCCATCAGGTCCCGGACGCGATCGAGGTGCAGCCCCAACTCCTGCAGGTTGCGGATCAGGCGCACGCGGTTGACGTCCGTGGAGCGGTAGTAGCGGAAACCACCCGAACTGCGCGCGGCGGGGTTGAGCAGCCCCAGCTCCTCGTAGTAGCGCAGGGTGCGCAGGTTGGTCTGCGCCGCCTCGGCGAAGTCCCCGATCTTCAAGAGTCCGTCAGTATCGCTCATGCCAATCCGGACAGGAGGTGTCCAGGCTCATCCTTCACCCGGCATGATAGTGGAGCTTGTGGGCTGGAGGGAACCCCCGGCAGCGTAGGACGGCCCGTGGGCATCCCGGGCGACCGAGGGACGCAAGTCGCGGATCAGTGTTCTCACCGGGCCCGCCCAGACCGTATACGAGGGGCTCTCGAGTTCGCCAGGAAAGGAATTCTCTCCATGTACTTCGAATACATCCTCATCACGACCCTCTTTGCACTCCCGGCCATCTGGGCCTCCGTGCGGGTCAAGACCGTCTTCCGTCGCTACGAGAAGGTCGGCGTGCGCTCGGGCATGACCGGCGCCCAGGCGGCCGCGGCCGTCGCTCGCGCCGGCGGGGCCGAGGTCACCATCGAGCGCCACCAGGGGTTCCTCTCGGATCACTACGACCCGCGCACCAAGACCCTGCGCCTCTCTCCGCAGGTCCATGACGGGCGATCGATTTCCTCGATCGCCGTCGGAGCGCACGAGGCGGGCCACGCGATCCAGGACGTGGCGGGCTACGCGCCCCTGGGCCTGCGCAGCAAGCTGGTGCCGGTGACGATGATCGGCTCCAGGCTCTGGGGGCCGATGTTGCTCCTGTCTTACTTCGCCAACATCCCGGGCCTGATCTGGCTCGCGATTGGCGCCTTCGCCCTGACGGTCGTGTTCCAGCTCGTGACCCTTCCGGTCGAGTTCAATGCCAGCAGCCGCGCCAAGGCGGTCCTGGCCTCGACCGGCATCGTCCAGACTCAGGAGGAGGCCTTGGGCGTCGAGAAGGTCCTCGGGGCCGCGGCCATGACCTACGTTGCCGCCGCCCTGCAGGCGATCTTGACCCTGGTCTACCTCGTCATACGCTCGCGAGACTGAGCGCACCGTCTCCACGACCTTCCCCTGAACCCGTCAGCAGACGCACCCGATGGAACCCCTGCAGCTGGATTACACCGCGGCCCTGGCGGACGCCGTCGGCCCCGAGCACGGCATCGGAGAAGCAGAGCTCGACGCCCTGACCGAGCCCTCCGCGGCGGCCTTGCGCGCGGTCCTCGCCCGCCGCGAGACCGACCTGCGCTGGCTGGACCTGCCGCGCGCCGACGAGGTGCGAGGGCGCATCGGGGAGTACGCGAGCTCCGTCGCGGGGCGCTTTGAGAACGTGGTCGTGCTCGGCATCGGCGGTTCGGCCCTCGGGAACACCGCTCTGTTCACCGCCCTCCAGGGGCCCTTCCACAACCTGAGTCCGCCAGCGGGCCTCCCGCGCCTGTTCGTGCTCGACAACGTCGACCCCGACCTGGTCGGGGAGTGGATCGAGCGCTTCGACCCCGCCACGACGCTCTTCAACGTGATCAGCAAGTCGGGCGGCACGGCGGAGACCATGAGCCAGTTCCTGATCTTCCGCCGTTTGCTCGTCGAGCGTCTGGGGGAGGAGGCTCACCGCGAGCACGTCGTCATCACGACCGACGCCGAACACGGCGTCCTGCGCGAGGTCGTCGAGCGCGAGGGCTACGCGTCGTTCGTCGTGCCCGAGGGCGTGGGCGGACGGTTCAGCGTTCTCTCACCCGTGGGCCTGGTCTCCTCGGCGCTGGTGGGCGTGGACATCGAAGCCCTAGCGGCGGGCGCCGCGGCGATGGCGCTGCGCTGTGAGAATGAGCGCCTGCTCGAAAATCCGGCCCTCGTCTACGCCGCACTCCAGTGGTGGATGCAGGCCCGCGGGAACAAGCCGGTGTCGGTCACCTTCGCCTACAGCCACCGCCTGCGAAACCTGGGCGACTGGTACGCGCAGTTGCTGGCCGAGTCGATCGGCAAGCGGGTGACGCGTGGCGGTGCGGAGTGCTTCGCCGGGCCGACGCCGGTGCGGGCGGTGGGCGTGACCGACCAGCACAGCCAGGTCCAGCTCTATGTCGAGGGGCCTCACGACAAGTGGTTCACCTTGCTCTGCGTCGAGCGCCCCCAGCGCGAGGTGACGATCCCCGCGGTCCCGCCCGGTCTCGAAGCCCTCGACTACCTCGGCGGCCGCGGTCTCGGAGAGCTGTTCGCGGCCGAGCGGGACGGCACGCGCGTCGCCTTGCGCGAGGCCTCGCGCCCCAGCGTGAGCGTGGTCTTCCCGACCGTCGACGCCCACAGCGTCGGCCAGTACCTGTTCCTGATGGAGCTGGCGGTGGCGGTCATGGGCGAGCACTACGACGTGGACGCCTTCGATCAGCCGGGAGTCGAGGCCGGCAAGCTCGCCGCCTACGCCTTGATGGGGCGCGCCGGATACGAGCAACGACGGGCCGCGATCGAGGCCGCCGCAGCGGGCACCGTGCGCACCGTCTGAGCGCTGATGGAGCACTGCCAGCGCATCCTCGTCGGCCTCGACCTGACCGGCGACGCCGTCTCTCCGGGGAGCTGGAACGCCCTCGAACAGGGCTTGTGGCTGGCGCGGTCGGTGGGTGGCTCGGTCACCTTCCTGCACTCGGTCTTTCGCCCGCGCTATCGGGACGCCGACGGAGCGCTGCGGCCGGTCGGGCCCGATCGGCCCGACGCTCGGGGCGCCGCGGCCCTGGGCCGGGCCCTGGCCGAGGCGCGGCGTCTGGGTGTCCCGGCCGAGCTGGAGGTTACGACCGAGCGCGCCTGGCTGGACGCCACGCTCCGTGCTCTGCGTGGGGAGATCGATCTGGTCGTCGTGGGCAAGCGCAACGAGTCCGCCACGGACGGGCGCGCCCTGGGACCCGTGGCGGTCAAGCTCCTGCGCAAGTGCCCCTGTCCGGTCTGGGCCGTGAAGCCCGGCCACGACCTCGTCCACCGTTGTGTGCTGGCGGCGAGCGACCTCAGCCCGGTGGCCGACGAGGCCGTGGGCCATGCAGCCTGGATCGCCGGACGCGGGGAGTGCCAGCTCACGGTCGTCCATGCCTGGACCACTCCCCTCGACCTGCGCGATCTGCGCGAGGAGCTGGGGGCAGAGGAGTACGCCGTGCGCCGCGACGCCTTGCGTGAGAGTGCGGGGGCGCACATCCGAGCCGGCATCGCCGGCCGGGCGCCGCGAGTGGAGAGCGACGTGTTGTTCGGCAAGGGCCGCCCCGCGGGCGTGATCCGCGAGGCAGTGGACCACCTCGATCCTGATCTGCTCGTGATGGGCACCGTCTCGCTCCCCGACCTCCCCGGTCGCTCCCTCGGCTCCACCGCCGAGCGCGTCCTCGATCGCGTGGACTGCTCCCTGCTGGCCCTCAAACCCGCGGAGTTCCGTTCCTCGGTCAGCCTCGACTGATCGCCGAGGCGTCCGGCGCGTTCCCGCTCCGCAGCTGCCACGATCGGGTGGAGTGCGTACGTGGGCCAGCGCACCCAAATCCTGACTCCGTCGCTAGCGCGAAGCAGTCTCCCATGCAGCCTCAGGAGGGCCTCGAGAGCCCAGATGGCCGAACGAGGTTGGCTCGTCGGCAGGCTGCCCCAGGCTCCCTCTCGGAGCCTCTGCAGAGATCCTGAAATGGGCTCCGGTGCGCTGGGCTCGATCTCCGAAGAGTCTCGGAGTGGGCGGGTATGCCTGGAGGCCTGGCGGGGCCGATCGACCTCGCGAGGCAAGCCTGGGAGCCTCTTTCGCGGCTCCTCGGCCGGCGCCCGCGCTCACCCATCCGCACGGTACCAGGTCGGTCGGTGCACCCATGATCTTCAGCCGAACGCAAGCGAAGACGAAGGAACAGGGCAGCCCTTGGGCCCGGAAGCGGGCCTTGCCTGGAGTGGCTCGGCTGCTCCCCGGCGAGCGCGGGCTCTCCTCCGAACTCGGAACGCGGGGCCTCGTCATCCGCCACTCCAGCCCGGAGGAGGACGAGCAGCGTGACCGCTACGTCCGCTCTCACCCGGCATCGACGGTCTTTCACCTGTCGGGCTGGGCCAGAGCCGTCGAGAGTGCCTTTCGCGCAGGGCGGCGGGACCTCATCGCGTTGGAGGGGGAGCGCATCGTCGGCGTCCTCCCGCTCGCGAGCTGCCGGCGCGCCCTCGGCGGACGCAACTGGATCTCGGCCCCATGGGGGGTCTACGGAGGGCCCATCGCCAGTCGCCCGGAGATCGCAGAGCGACTCGTGTGCGCGGCGCAGGAGTGGGCGGCTGACGCCGGCGCCCGTCGCCTCGAGCTACGTTGCCTCGAGGACCCTCACCTCTCCGGCTTCAGCGCGTCGGACCTCTACGTCACCTTCCGCAAGCGCCTGCCCGAACGGGAAGAGGACGTCCTGCGTACCTTCCCGCGGACCGAGCGCAAGTACCTGCGCCAGGCCGTCGAGCGTCACGGCCTGAGCATCGAGGAGGGCCACCACCTCCGGCACGACCTCGCGCGGCTGTTCCTCTCGAGCAAGCGTACCCTCGGCTCGCCCGGCCTGCCCGCGCGCTGGTGGGAGGCTCTCGAGGCCGAACTGGGCGCCGAGTACGTCCTGCACGGGGCTCGCAGGGGCGACGAGCTCCTGGGCGTGACCCTGACCTTCCTGCACCGCCAGGAGGCAGCGATGTACTACGTCGGCACCGCACCCGAGGCGAACCGGCGCTACCACACCACGACCTACATGATCGCCAGCTGCATGGAGTGGAGCGTCCGTCACGGCTATGAGCTGTTCGACCTCGGACGCAGTCGCAGGGATTCGGGCGCCTGCACCTTCAAGATCAACCAGGGCTTCGAGCCCACGCCGTTGCACTACCGGCACGCGCTGCTCGGCGCCGGTGCGAAGATCCCGTCCTTCACACCTTCCAATCCGAAGACGGCCTTCCTGCGCAAGACCTGGTCCCAGCTGCCCATCTGGGCCTGCGACACCCTCTCCCGCAGACTCGCGACGTTTCTCCCCTGATCTTCCATCGGGGACAGGGCTGAGGTTCCCCGCCTGGCAAAGCTCGGCGGGCTCGCATCCCGGTCGATGCACCCTGGTGTAGGCTCACTTCTCCCTGGCGTTCGAATGCCCGTGACGGCAACGGGCCTCCCGATGACGCCGGGCCCGGCCAGGGACGCGGCGACAACGACGCTTGCCGATCGCCCTCGCCGGTGAGAGGATCCGGTGCGGCGCGGGCTCCCGCGCCGATCGCAGCCCTCCACCGCAAACCGACTGCTCGCACCGTGATCGAACAACTGCTCCTCGCCGTATTGCTGCTGCTTGTCTTGCTGGTGCTCGTGCTCCTGATGGGGCAGCGCACCGATCGCCGGGCGCGGGCGGAGGCCGAGGCGCTCGCCGAGGCCGAGGCCCATGTCCAGGCCGAGGCGCGGGCTGCGACCGAGGCGCTCGCCGGGGCCGAAGATCAGCTGGCGTTGGAGAAGGTCAAGCAGCTCGTCGAGCCCTTGCAGAAGAAGATGGAGGCCTACGATCTGGCCGTGCGCAGCATGGAGAAGGAGCGCGCCCAGGCCTACGGCCAGCTCTCCCAACAGCTCAAGGGCTTGATGGACAACGCCAGCGCGTTGCGCAAGGAGACCCACGGTCTGCGCTCGGCCCTCAAGGACTCCAGCACCCGCGGCCGCTGGGGCGAGATGCAACTGAAGACCGTCGTGCGCAACGCGGGCCTGATGGAGCGCGTCGACTTCGACCTGCAGGCCTACCTGAAGGACGAGGAGAAGACCCAGCGCCCGGACATGGTCGTCAAGTTGCCGGGCGGCGGGCTGTTGGCGGTGGACGCCAAGGCGCCCGGCAAGCATTTCTTCGAGGCTTGCGAGGAGGAGGACGAAGAGCGGGTCCACGCCCTGATGACGCAGTTCGGCGCCGACGTCGAGGCGCACGTGCGGCAACTCTCCGCCAAGGCCTACTGGGAGAACCTCGATCCCTCGCCCGAGTTCGTCGTGATGTTCCTGCCCGTCGAGGCGATGCTCGGCGCCGCCCTGCGTGCCAGGCCCGCTCTGGTGGACGAGGCGCCGCGCAACCGCATCATCCTCGCCACGCCCTTCACCCTGATCGCCGCCCTGTACGCCATCGCCGGCGCCTGGAAACTGGAGGACTCGGCCAACAACGCGCGCGAGATCGGCAAGCAGGCAGGAGAGCTGGCCTCACGGGTTTTCGTCATGCTGGAGCACGTCGCCAAGGTCGGGCGCGGTCTCGAGTCGGCCATCAAGGGCTACAACCACGTGGTCGGCTCCTACGAGCGGCGGATTCGACCCCAGGCGCGGCTCGTCCACGAGCTGGGCGCGGCCGGCTCGAAGGAGCCGCCCGAGCTCGAGATCGTCTCTTCCGCCCTGCGCGCCCTGCCCGAGAGCGAAGACGAGGACGTCGCCGGGGAGGTCGGGGAAGACTGATGGTTCCCGGCGAGAGCGGCGAACGCTTCGAGGGCCCCGCTCGACCCCTGCCGACGGCCGTGCTGGGGGCGACCGGGCTCGTCGGCCAGCGCCTCGTGACCCTGCTCGAGGCCCATCCGTGGTTCGAGTTGATCGAAGTCGCCGCGTCGCCCGAGTCGGTCGGTCGCCACTACGGCGAGGTCGCGCGCTGGTGTATGCGCGAGGCGCTGCCCGCACGCGTCGCGGACCTCGAGCTGCGCCCCGTGACCGACGACTTCGAGGCGCGGGTGGTGTTCTCGGCCCTCGCTGCCCCTGTCGCAGGGCCCGCCGAGCGTGCCTTGGCGGCGGCGGGCTCCTGGGTGTTCTCCAACGCCGCCAGCCATCGCATGCACCCCGCGGTGCCGCTCTTGGTGGGTGAGGTCAACGCCGACCACCTGGCCCTCACCGCGCGGCAGGACTTCGGTCCCGGCGGCATCGTCGCCAACCCCAACTGCACGACCGCCGGCCTGGTCCTGGCCCTCGCGCCCCTGGCGCACGCCTTCGGCCTGCGCCGCGCGCAGATGGTCAGCATGCAGGCCCGTTCGGGCGCGGGCCTCGTGGGGGGCGCGGGCCTGCAGCTCCGCGACAACCTGATCCCGCACATCGCCGGTGAGGAGGAGAAGGTTGAGAGCGAGGCAGCGCGCATCCTGGGCACCTGCGACGGCGAGTCGGTCCGACCCCACGCCCTGGCCCTCTCGGCCAGTTGCAATCGCGTGGATGTCCCCGACGGCCACACTTTGTGCGTGTCCGTCGAGCTCGAGCGTCCCGCGTCGGCGTCGGAGTTGATCGAAGCCTGGGACCGCTTTCGTGGCGAGCCCCAGGCCCTCGGGCTTCCGACGGCGCCGCGCCATCCGACGCGCTACGACGGCGCCGACGACGCTCCCCAGCCCGCCCTGCACGCCGACCTCGAGGCAGGCATGCGCACCACCATCGGTCGCCTGCGACCGTGTGCGGTGCTCGACTGGAAGTTCACCGCCCTCTCCCACAACACCCTGCGCGGCGCCGCCGGCGGAGCGCTGCTGTGCGCCGAACTGGCCTTCGCGCGCGGCCTCGTGCCCCGGGGCTGACCCGCCCGTCGTCCGCAGCCCTTCAGGGCGCGTCGTCGGGGAGTGCGCAGCGGTTCTCGAGGGTGTTGGTCGTCGTCACCCCGAGCTTGCGGCGCGTGTCGAGCAGCTTATTGACCGCCTCGGGCGGCAGAGGATCGAGGTCACCTTTGACCGTGTGGGCCAGCCACAGGATGCGCGCGGTGTGCTCGAGCATGTCGAGCTTCTTGAAGGCGTCGAGCAGGTTCACGCCCAGGGTGACAGAGCCGTGGTTCTGCATCACGACCGTGTCCGAGCAGCGCACGATGTCGCGAATCGAGTCGGGCAGCTCATGGGTTCCCGGCGTGCCGAAGGGCGCCGTCGGGATGCCGCCGATGGTGACGATGATCTCGGGGATGACGGGTTGCTGGAGATCGATGCCCGCGATCGTCATGGCCACGGCGTGGGGAGGGTGGCAGTGCAGCACGGCCTTCATGTCCGGCCGCTCCTCATAGCTCACGAGGTGGATGCCGGTCTCGGTCGAGCAGCGTGGTCCGTCGTCCACGACCGCGCCCTGCATGTCGACATGGGCCATGTGCTCGGGCTGCAGGAAGCCCTTCATGGCGCCCGCCGGCGTGATCAGAAGCGTTCCGTCGGCCATGCGCGCGGAGATGTTCCCGTCGGTACCGACGATGAAGGACTTTTGATAGCACAGGGCACCGATCTCGCAGATTGCATTGCGCAGGCGTGCCTCCTCGTGGGACCAGCCGTGACGTTCCATCGACTGTTCGATGCTCATGCGCTCTGTCCTCTCGCTGGATCGAGTTCGCGCAGCTGCTCAGGCTCGCGGTGATCGTAGGCGACCTGCCCGTGGGTCTCGACGTAGTCGACGACCCCGACCACGATGGTCTTCACCGGAGCGCCGGGAGCCTCCAGGATCTGTCGCCCGCCGTTGCCCTCGTCGAGGACCAGCACGCGGTCGCCCACGCCGGCTTGGGCGCGGTCGATCCCGACCCGCGTGCGTGCCGTGGGCCGGCCGTCGGGGGTCACCGGGCGCAGGATGAGCAGCTTCTCACCCTCCAGGATCGGGACCTGCACGGGACTGACGACGGTGCCCACCACGTCCGCCAGGAACATCAGCGTCCCTCCCAGCCCACGTCGCGACCGAGGACCGTGGCCGCTTCGACGAAGCCGATGATGGCGGCGTCCACGGGCACGAAGGGCTCGGGGCAGGCCAGGGCGCCCTCGCGCCCGTCGACGAAGTACACCAGGTCGCCCGGGCCGCTGGAGATGACCGCGGTCGCCACCAGGGCGTCGCCCATGTCCTCGCCGCGCTCGTCGACAGGCTGGATCCACTGCAGGGCCACGGCCTCGGTGCCGGCGTAGCGGCGGGTGGCCACGACGCGGCCCGTCACGCGCGCCAGGTACATCCTCGCTCCTCGTGTGCGCTCATCGTTTCAGGCCCACTTCTCGTAGACGTTGTCGCCACCGAGGTCCCACGAATCGACGATCGCCATCACGACCGCGTCGCAGGGCCGGCCGTCGGTCAAGCTCGTTTGGCGCGCGCTGGAGCCCGTGGCGATCATGACCATGTCCTCCGGCCCGGCTCCCACCGAGTCGACGGCCACCACGTACTGCTCCTTGGGCCGGTTCTCGTGGTCGTGCATCTGCACGACCAGGAACTTGCGGTCCAGGAGCTTCTCGTCCTTCTGTGTGGCGACCACGCTTCCCATTACCTTGCCGATCAACATCGTGGGCTCAGTCCTCGTCCAACCAGGTCTCCACCGCGCTGCGCTGGAGCGATTCTTCGATGAAGCGCCGCCGCAACTCGGTGTGTACGTGCACGATCATCGTCTCCCAGGCGGGCGCCGGGCGGCGACGGCCGAGCCAGAGTAGCATGCAGCCGGCCGGGGTGCGCACGGGTCCCACCAGGCGCTTGGGATCGTCAGGCGGCCCGTCGGGATCGAAGCGGGCGCCGTCGAGGTGCCCGAAGACCACGGCGCGGACTTCTGCGGCGTGCCGGGGTGCCTCGCGCGTGACCCAGCCCAGCAGCCCCTTGCGGCCGCGAGAGGCCGGGTCCTCGGACAGCTGCTCGGCCAGGGCCTGGAACTCGGCGCGCGTGGCGATCGCCTCTCCGGCCTCCAGGAGTTGCCGGTGGGCCTCGTCGAAGCTGCGCTGCTGGAGGTCGTTCTCGAACTTGACGGCGTTGAGGAACACGATCCAGGTCTCGACGGCCTCCCCGAACAACCCGTCGAAGTACTCGCGCTCGTCGGCGTAGACACGCTTCATGTCGTCGGCCGAGAAGCTGCGCTCGACCCACAGGCGCGCCAGGGCGGCGATTTGCACCGACGGGTCTTCGGCCCACGCGTCGACCCGGATCCCCTGGGCCGCGAGCAGGCGCTCGTAGTCCACGCCCTGGTAGCGCGGGTCTGCGCGCACCTTGTTCTTGCGGCGGAGGATCTCCGCCTCGACGGCCCGTTTGAGGGCCGCGGGCGAGAGGTCGGGCATGCGCGCGCGGATACGCTTGCGCAAGAGCAGCTGGTAGCAGCCGTCGCGAATGTCGCCGGCGTCGGTGCGCGAGCGCAGGTGGACGAGGAACTCGGCGCGGGTGATGGTCAGCTCACCCAGGCGGCAGACGACTCCGTCGTCCCAGGGATCGGGCAGCTCCTCGAGGCCGCGCTCGGCGATCACGCTTTCGAGCCACATCTCCTGCTGCTCGCCGGTGATCGGCTGTTCGCTCGGGATGCCCAGGGCGCGGCGAGCCAGGGTCTCCTGCACCACGGCCAGGCGCAGGAAGTCCCGGAAGGTCGCCATCGACATGCCCTCGCCGGCGAGCATGTCCGCCAGGCCGCGCGGGAAGCGCGGGTCCATGCGCAGCTCGCGTTCGAGCTCCGTGACGCGCTCGTCGATGGTGCTCTCGGCCACCTCGAGACCCGTCTCGCGGGCGAGGACGTCGAGCAGGCGCGACTTGATCAGGTGCAGCAGTGCCTCGCGCCCGCTCTCGGAGAGTGCGTGGCGGTCGAGCAGCAGGCGATCGACTTCCTCCCAGCTGAGGGTCGTCTCCCCGGCGCGTGCGGGGGAGGAGTCCTGCACTCCGGCGCCGAGGGCCGGGATCGCGCACAGCGTCGCGAAGGACAGGGAGCGGAGAAGAGCGGAGAAGAGCGGCATGATCGGCGGGGGAGAGACGGGGAGCATATCGGCGACCGGGGGTGGCGAGCAAACGCGGGCGCGGCACGGCGGGCGTTCCCGTAGGATGCGCCCATGGAGAGAGTGGCCCTCATCACCGGCGGAGTCCGCGGGATCGGGCGAGCCCTGGGCCTGCGCCTCGCGGGCGACGGCTGGTCGGTGGCTTTCTGCCACCGAGGCGCGGGAGAGGACGCGGCGAGCACGACCGAGGCCCTGGCCGCTGCGGGCGCCCGAGTGCTCTCGGTGCGCTGTGACGTCTCCGATCCCGCGGCCTGCGCGGAACTCGTCGAGCGCGTCTCGGGCGAGCTGGGTGGGGTCGATGCCCTGGTGAACTGCGCCGGGCCCTACCACCGCGTCCCCTTGCTCGAGGAGACCGTCGAGGGTTGGAACGAGATGTTCGACAACAACCTGCACCCGGTCTTCTACCTCGCCCGGCTCGTCGCTCCCGGCATGATCGAGCGCGGCTTCGGGCGCATCGTGAGCTTCGCCATGGCCAACGCCGACCGCATGTCCGCCCAGCCCTTCGTCGCCGGACACTACATCGCCAAGGCGGGCGTGTTGATGCTGACCCGCAGCCTGGCGCGCGTGCTCGGTCCGCACGGGATCACGGTCAACGCCGTCTCGCCGGGCTTCATCGACTCCGGCTCCGCTCCCTCCGAGGAGCTCGAGCAGATGGTGGGGAAGATACCCGCGGGCTACATCGGGGAGCTCGACGACGCCGTCGCGGCGACGCTCTTCTTCCTCTCGGACGAGGCGCGCTATGTGAACGGCAGCAACCTGCATGTGAGCGGCGGGTGGGGGATCTGAACCTCCCGATGGGCCGTCAGTCCGACGCGACGAGCGCCCCGACCGTCGCCGGCCCGCGGCACCAGATCCAACAGACCAGGGCCGTGGCCACCACGCCCAGGCCGGCGCACAGACCCCACCACAGGCCCTCGAGTCCGCGCTCGAGCCGGAAAGCGAGCAGCCAGGCGAGGGGCAGCCCGACCGCGTAGAACGCGATCAGGTTCATGACCGCCGCCGGCCGCGTGCGGCCCATTCCGCGCAGGACGCCGGCTCCGATGACCTGGGCGCCGTCAAAGAGCTGAAAGGCGGCGGCGATCGGTAGGACGGTGGCCGCCAGGGCGACCACACCCGCGTCAGACGTGTAGATGCGGCCCAGCACGTCACGCCCCAGGAAGAAGACCGTCGCCGTGCAGACCATCACCGCGCAGCCCATGCCCAGGGCCACCCAGGCCGAGGTCTGCGCCTGGGCGGAGCGTCCGGCCCCGATCAGATTCCCGATGCGCGTCGAGGCCGCGATCGAGATCCCGAGCGGGATCATGAAGGAGATTGAGGCCAGGTTGAGGGTGATGACGTGGCTCGCGAGAGCCTCGCTGCCGAGCAGGCCTGACCAGAGCATGGCGATCTGGAAGGCCCAGACCTCCAGGCCGAATTGCAGAGCCACAGGCAGGCCGAGGCCCAGGATCTCGCTCAGGCCGCGCGGGTCGAGGGCGCGCGCGGACCACGGCACCCACGCGCCGCGCTGGAGCCTGCGGCGCAGGATGATCGCGCCCAGGACCGCGAACATCAGCGCCTGGGTCATGGCCGTGGTGATCCCGGCGCCGACGATTCCCAGGCGCGGAAAGCCCAGCAGGCCATGGATCAAGATGGCGTTCGCGGCCGCGTTGAAGAGGTTGGCGAAGAGCATGACCCACATCGCCGGGCGCATGATCCCGCGCCCCTGGAGCCAGGAGCGCAGGACCCAGTAGCAGAGGAAGAAAGGCAGGCCGGGGAGTTGCACGATGGCGTAGCTCTGGGCCATCGCGGACAGCTCGCTCGTCTGGCCGAAGAGCGTCAGGGCGCGGCCCGTGAACAGCCACAGACAGCTGATCGGGAGGCTCAGGAACAGGGCGACCAGCAGTCCGCGCTGGAGGGCACGTCCGAGGCGCTCGCGGTCGTGAGCGCCGTGGCTCTGGCTGATGATCGGGTCGAGGCCGAGCAACACGCCCATGGCGAACAGCTGCGTGCCGAAGATCCAGATGCGACCCAGGGCCGACGCGTTGAGGGCGTCGACGCTGAAGTGGCCGAGCATCATGCTGTCGACCACTCCCAGCATCATGCCGCCGAGTTGGGTCACGATCATCGGCGCCGCCAGGCGTCGGATCGCGCGCAGTTCCCTGCCTGCGGGGGTCACGGGGAGGACTGTCGTCACCAGGTCGGTAGGGGGGCGGCGGCGGAGTCGGTCGCGGACGGGGAAGTGAGGGTAGGATGTCCGGCGCGACGCCTCTCCCTCACCCTACTCGTGGAGCCGACCATGGTACCGAGCCCCTTGCACCTCTCCCGCGTCCTCGTCCTGCTTCTCGTCTCTCTGGCGGGGGCCGGTTGTACGGCGACCGTCATCCGGGGCTCTTCCACCTCCATGTCTGGTTTGGTTCTCCGCGAGGGCGGGGTGGTCTCGGTCTCTCACCACCAGGGCGGGCTGAGAAAGTACGAGGCGCGCTGGATGGAGGGCGGTGTCGTGACCGAGCTGCACACGCTGGGCGAGGTCGAGTTTCGCCCCGACGAGCGGGGCGTCGCACGCCTCATCCGCGGCGGCTTGCTGCGCGTCGAGCGCATGGAGGACAACGGAGGCTGGGCACTCGCCTTGGAGCCGGCCGAGGACGGGACGCTACTCCTGACCTTCACGCGCGCCGGCGAGCCGGCGGAGTTTGACGCCGAGGCCGAGGAGGCCTTCGCGGAGGTCATCGCACAGATGTTCCGCTTCACTCCCCTGGGCGCGGAGTCCCGGGCGCGACGCCTGCTCGCAGAGGGCGGCGCGCAGCGTGTGCTGGATGTGGCGCGCGGCCTGTTCCTCGACTCCGTGCGCCTCGTCTACTACTCGGTGCTGATGGAGGCCCACAAGGAGGATGCTGAAGTCACGCGGGCGGTGGTGGAGAGTGCCGCGAGCTCGATCTCATCGACCAGCAGCCTCGCGAGCCTGCTGACCTCTGCCGTCGACAACGCTCCACAGGATCATGGCCTCACCGCCACGTTGTGTGAAGCGAGCGCGCGCCTCTTGACCCACTCCAAGCGCGTGGAGCTGGTGGAGGCCATCGCCGCGCGGCGCGTGATCGACGAGAACGGCGCGCTGCACTTGCTGGCGGTCGTGGCCGGACTCTCCTCCACATCGGCCAAGAGCCGGCTCCTCGTCGATCTGCTGGACGACATCCCGCCCGACGACGCGACCCTCGGGGAGTTCCTGCGCGTCACCCTCACGATCTCCTCGACGAGTGCCCTGACGGACACCTTGCGGGCGCTCTACGACTTTCGGGGCCTGAGCGACGAGCTGCGCCTCGACGTCGTCTCCTCGCTCTCGCGCATCTCCTCGAGTGATGCGAGATCGAACCTCCTGATCCACGTGCTACGCACGGCCGAGGGGAGTGAGCGCATGTTCTCCGTCGCCCTGGCGGTCGCTGAGGGAATCTCCTCGACCAGTGGCAGGGAGAAGGCGCTCGGCGCCTTGCTCGACCGCGACGACCTCGACCGCGCGACCCTCGAGCGGGTCGGGGAGGTCATCGCACGCATCTCCTCGTCGAGTTCGCGCTCCAGGCTGCAGCAGCGCCTGCTGAGGCACGCCTTCGACGGCTAGGGAGCGCTTCGGCTCAGAGGATGCCGAGGGAGTCGATCGCTCCGGCGGCGAGGATCACGCACACGCCGATCAGGACTTCGAGAGAACGGCAGACGGTGTGGGCCAGTACGCGGCTCATGGGAACCTCCTGGGGTTTGCGGGCCACCGGCGGGTGGCCCCCGTGGATCCCGCTTCCGAAGCACCGCCGCCTGAGGGGTGGGTTTTCCTCGAGCGAGGCGCCGAACCTCTCCCCGATCCGGGAAGGTCGGGGGGCGACAGCACGCCTCCAGGGGCCTGTGGGGGGTGCGGAGTCGCGACCGCTGGACACCGGGCGGCGGTAGTCACCTTCACTCGCGCTGTCGCAGGCGGTCCGGGCTTCGAGCGGGGCGCCCTGGTGGAGGTGTACTCCAGCCTGTCCTGGGGGAGCTCGACGGTGAACGGCTGCCAGCTCGAACTGGACTCTCCCAAGCTCGAGGGCACGGCGCTGATCGGCCCTGACGGACGCGGTGAGCTCGCTCTCTCGGTCCCCTCGTCCGCTGCCGGGTTCACGGTGTACACCCAGGTGCTCGACCCGGCCACGTGCCGCAGCACGGCGCCATTGATGCAGCTCCTGTACTGAGGGTCCGTCGCCGGTTCAGCCGCCCTGTCCCCGGTAGCGGACCAGGGTCGCCAGCCAGCGCGTGAGCACCCACAGCACCGACACCATCAGGCCCAGGCCCGAGACCATCATCACCAGGGGGAAGGCGGCCACGAAGACCGAGTGATCCGGTGCCGCGGGGCCGGCGTAGCGCGACCAGCCCGCGCTGGCTCCACGCAGGAAGTAGGCCAGGATGAACAGGAACAAGAAGCCGTTGATCGCCAGCACCGCCTTGCGCACGGAGGGCGCCTGGAGAACCGGATGCTCGCGACCCACGAGGCAGGCGATCAGGTAGGCCATCGCTGCCCACAGGATCATCGAGTCGATACCCACCATGCTGCCCATCACGTGGGCAGAGACCACGTGCGTGCCGTGGATCAGGGCGTTGAGCGGGGGCACCGCGATCCCTATCGACAGGGTCAGCATGGCGAACGTCCAGAAGCTTGCCGATTGCATGAACCCAGCCACCACCCCGTGCCTGGACCGGCTGCGCCGGTTACGGAGGAGAGCCCCGAGGTCCATGAAGAGCTTGGCCAGGATCACCAGCTCGAGCATGCTCACGATGAAGCTGATCCAGTGGATCAAGGCGCTCTGCGGCAGGTGGTATGTGTGGTGCCCGTAGTTCGTGAAGGTATTCAGCAGACCGACCGTGAAGAGCAGGAAGGGCGTGCGCGAGTGGGCGTAGTCCTCGCTGCCCTTCAGCTCGCAAGCCACGAACATCAACGACCCGTAAGCCAGGAGGTTGAACGCGCCGACCTGGGCGCCGTTGGCCTTCCACTGTATGGCGAGGTCCCGTAGGGGCTGTGAGCTGACCGAGCCCAGCAGGTACAGGTGGCTCTCCGCGTAGGTGTACAGGAACAGGGGAATCGCCACCCACCACATCATCACGAAGACCGGTCGGCCGCGCAGGGAGAAGCCGACCAGGCTGTAGAAGTTGATCGCCAGCAGCAGCCAGCCGGCCGCGATCAAGAGCGAGAAGAACGGGTGGTAGCCCAGGTACTCCCGCCCTGTGAAGTGTCCGGCCAGCAGGCTGACGATGATCCCGACTCCGGCAGAGAGCCAGAGCAAGACCATGATCGCCGTGCGCCGGCGCATGGCTGCCGAGGGCCTTCCGTACCTGCGTACCAGCCAGAGGTGAACGATGGTCGCGCCACCGATGAATACCCAGGCGAAGGCGCAGGATTCGTGGATGGGCCGCAGGTGCTGCAGCGTGATTCCCAGGGACCGCAGCAGCGTGAAGTGATCCGTGTAGGTCAACGCGACCGGCAGGCCGACGAGGAACGTCAGGGCGCAGGCTCCGAGGGCCAGCAGGGCAAGCCAGGCGAGGGGCCTATGGTCTCCCTCGAGCAGCGGCGCGTCGTTGCTGGAGGGGCTCATCGATACTCGAACCAGGGCACTGCGCCCCACTGGAAGGGCGTGAACTCCGTGAGCTCCAGGTTGAACTCGGCCAGTTCGGAGCGGTTCTCGGCAACCCACTGCAGAAAGTTCTGCAGAGCTCGCTTCTGATCTTCATCCAGGGGAGTTGCAGGCATGCGCCCGCGTCCCTCGTCGAGAATGGCACCGAGAGCTTCGAGGGAGCGGTCCAGCGCGGCGGCGGAGAGGTCCGGCTCACGCAGGAGTCCCGCGGCGAAAGGACGGTGGCATGCTCCGCACCCCATCAGGGTCCAGATCTCCAGTCCGACCAGTACCTCCGCGGACGGCTGCGGGCCGCCGCGCTCCCGTGCCTGCGTGATGAGCTCCTTGAAGTGCTGGGCCGGCACGAGGGGAGCTCGCGCCACGAGGGGCTGAAGCACGGCGCGCCCCGAGCGGTCTACCCAGCGCAGCCAGGCACAGAGCGCGTCCAGCTCTTCGTCCGAGAGATCGAAGGCGGGCATGCGGTCCTTGCCGTTCAGGATGACGGTCGTCAGCTCTGCGTCCAGCACGCGGTCGGTGAGCCTGTTTGTCAGGTCCGGACCGTGGAAGCCGCCGAAACCGTGGATCTGATGGCAGACCTGGCAGTTGTTCGCGCGCCAGACCTCCTGACCCGCTTGCTCCTGCTCGTTCAGGGGTGTCGTCGGATCCTCGCGCGGATAGTCGCTGTAGGCGATGGCCGAGACCCCCAGAAAGGCGGCCGCTAGCAGGCTGACTACGTGGCTGCGGGTCAGGCCGCTCGAATGCGGGGAGGTCTTCAAGGCGTCGGGGAGGGGGCGTCGGGGCATCCGGCGAACAAACGGAGCGCGAGATGATAGCGGCTGCCGCACTGTAGCGGGCAGCACGAACACGGATCGGGCCCTGCACTCCCCCCAGGAAGCACGCAGGGTCTCCGCCGGTGCGACCGACCACCTCCGGGGCGCCCGAACCGCTCGCGGGCAGGCAGCGGCCTCCCGGGTCGTCGTGTGCGCCAGCACGCTTCCCGGGTATCCAGCGGGCGGCACCGAACCCTTGGGTTGCGGGGATGTCCGAGGCCTGACTATCAAGCAGCCTTGCTCGGATGTTCTCGCCCCTGGGTAGGTTCACGTACCACTACCGCGCAACGTGCTGCTCTGCGACGGGCCGCTTCCAAATGGAAGGTGCCGGGCTCTCGCGGCGGCACTACCTGCGACCTGAAGGAATGAGGTGATCCCTGCCGACGCGGGCGCGCGCGCAGCCGGATTGGAATCAACTGCCGTTCAGTGTCTCGAGGGCCTCTCTCCAGGCCACCATCGAGCGGCGCAGGTTCTCTCGCTTGTCACCCTTGACGGCGTAGCACTGCAGGCCGACCGCGCCCCGGAAACCGATTCGTTCGAGGGCGCCGAGCAGACGTTGCTGGTCGAAAGTGCCCGAGTCCAGGGGCCGGATAAGCTCGCCCCAGCTCTGGCCCTGCGGGTCCGCGCCGCAGGTGCTGGCGGCGAAGACATGCGCCGCGGCCCGCTCGATGGTGCCCTCGAGGTCCTCGGGGTGTTCACCCTTGAGGAAGTGGCACAGATTGAACATCAGCCCCAGGTTCGGCCGCTTCACCTGCTCGATCAGCTCCAGCGCATCGGGGATGTACTGGACGGTGAAGCCCGCGTGCGGGTACAGCGCGACGCGCAGTCCTGCCGCGGCGGCAAGGTCAGCGACTTCTTGCACCGCGCGCACCGTCTGCGGGCCCCGAGGCTGGCGCACCGTCAGCTCGACCAGCGCGTCGCGGCCCGCCAGCAGTTCGATTGCGCCGGGGATGCCCTCGTCGCCGAGACTCACGTAGATGCTGAAGATCCGCACATGCGCCGCGTCGTAGGCCGCCAGACGCTCGGCGAAAGACGGCAGCTTGACCGACCCGAGGCCGTCGTACCCCAGGGCGCGCAGGGTCTCGGCCTCCTGCTCGAACGAGCCGAAGTCCACGCCGTTCTGGAAGACGAACAGAGGCGGCTCGAAGGGCGCAAGGGGTAGCTCGGCGTCCGGGGGGATCGGCGCGCAGGCACACAGGGCGGTGAGAGCGAGTAGGCGCATCATGATCGGTTAGGCCAGGGCGTGCTGGACCTAGAGGGTCCACGGCTCGCGCAGGGGTCGGCTGCGCAGGGCGTTCGCCTCGGGGTCGTCCTCGAACTCCTCCTTGACGGGGTCCCAGTTCAGCTTGCGGCCCAGGCGCATGGCGATGTTGCCCATGTGTATCACCGTCGCGCAGCGGTGCCTCACCTCAGCAGGGAAGTAGGGGTTCTTGCGCGAGCGCACGCAGTCCAGAAAGTTGCGGTGCTCTCCCCCCGCGCAGGTGAACAGCCGCGTCTCCTGCGGCCCGATCTCCGACTTCAGGATCTCCGCCGAGCTGGCCTCCAGGGGCTTGCGCCAGCCGGAGTTACCCACCCAGCCATCGCTGCCCTCGAAGCGTAGGCTGGTGCCCCCGGACTCGATCACAAGTTCCACGCCGCTCGCGTACAGGTACCGCAACTCGTAGCGGATGGCGGTGTCGAAGATGCTGTCCTCGTCCGGGAACTGGCCCTCGCCCTGCACCTCGACGGGGCCGCTGTACTCGCTGTCGTTGGCCCACTGGGCGGTGTCGACCTGGTGCATGCCCCAGTCGCTGAACTTGCCTCCGGAGTAGTCGCTGATGTTGCGCCACTGCTGATTGCCGCAGCGGGCTCGCTCCTCCAGCCAGCGCCTTTCCCGGAGCCTGAAGCCCGTCCTCTCGGAAGCGGCCTAGCGCTCGACCGAGAGGGCGACGTGCCCCCCGCGGATGCGGGCCCGCACGAGGTGATCGTCGGCGAGGGTGCCGGAGAGCAGGAGGCGTGCGAGGGGCGGTTCGAGCTCTCGCTGGATCACATGCCGCACCTCGCGCGCGCCGCAATCGGGGTGGAAGGCGCGCGCGGCCACCCAGTCGGCCACGGCGCGCGTGAAGGCCACCATCGCGCCCGCGCGCCGCACGCGCAAGGCGAGGTCGGTCAGCTGGCGACGGGCGATCTCGCGCGTGGCGTGTTCGTCGAGCTCGTCGAACACGACCACCTCGTCGAGGCGGCCGAGGAACTCAGGTGGGAAGCGGCGCGCCAGGGCGCTCTGGGAGAGGTCGCTCACGACCTCGCTGTCCAGGGGGCGCGAGCGGTGGAACCCGACGGCGCCGGCGGCGGCCTGGATCTCACCGGCTCCCGCGTTGGAGGTCATCACGACCAGAGCCTGCTCGAAGCTGACGCGCTGGCCGAGTCCGTCGGTCAGGGCGCCTTCCTCCAGCACCGAGAGCAAGAGGCCGTGCATGCGCGGGTGGGCCTTCTCGATCTCGTCGAAGAGCACGATCGCGTCGGGTCGCCGGGCGAGGGCCGCGGTCAGCTGACCGCCGTGCTCGTGACCGACGTAGCCCGGCGGCGAGCCGATCAGCTTGCTGTACTCGTGGGCCTGGGAATACTCGGCGCAGTCGATGCGCACCAGAGCATCGCGGTCTTCTCCGGCGAGCTCGCGGGCCAGGCTGCGCACGAGCTCGGTCTTGCCCGTGCCCGTGCGGCCGACGAGCAGCAGGCTGGCCAGGGGGCGGTCGGGCGCCACGAGGCCGGATGCCCCGCGCTCGACCGCGCGCACCACGGCGCGGATGGCTGACGCCTGGCCGACGATGCGGCGCGTCAGGCGGTGCTCGAGGTCGCGTCCCCGCTCGCGCAGGCGTTCGCGCCCGGCGTCGGCGACGCGCTCCGCCCGCGCACCCGCGCCGCCGTCGCCGCGCGTCCCGGCCCGCAGGCGCACGCGCTCGAGGGCCAGGTGTGGGTTGACCTCGACGCACAGGGCGTAGAGGGCGCGCTCGGCCTGTTCGGCCTCGTCGGGGAAGAGCTGCTCGAGGTCCTCGACGTCCGGCGCCAGCTCGGGCACGCAGGCCGCGATGACCGTGCGGCGGTAGGCGCTGGCATCGAGGCGCCGGGGCGCGTCGAGCACGAGGGCGCCGTCGGCGATCTCGCGGATCTCGACGAAGGAGTCCGCGGCCTCGAAGTAGCGGTGGACGGAGGGGTGGGGCTGGAGGGACACGGTGCGGTGGGGGAGCGGGGGCGACGAGCGGGCCTCGGGGACAGGGCCTGAAACCCAGCTTTCGGCCTTGGCCGTGCCGGGACTTGACCCGCTCCCGACAACCCTGGAAAACGGGGGGCTCCCGAGCCCGTAACTGCCCCCCATGAGCACCCGAGATGACCTTCAGTTCCTGGCCCTCCTCGTCCACCGCGGCCACCTCTCGCGAGCCGAGGCCGAGCCCCTGCTGGCCTCCCTGAAGGCCGGCGCGGATCTCGACGAGGTGCTCGCAGACCAGGTCGGCTGGGACGAGGCCACCGTGGCGCGCATGCGCCGCACGCGCGGCGGCGAGACCCCCGAGATCCCGGGCTTCGAGGTGCTCGGCAAGCTCGGGACCGGCGGCACGGCCGACGTCTTCAAGGTACGCGACAAGCACAAGAACCGATTGTTGGCCCTGAAGGTCCTCAACCCGACCGCGACCCGCGACGCGAACACGCGCAAGGCCTTCATCCAGGAAGCGCGCCTGCTGGAGGGTTTCGACCACCCCAACCTGGTGCGCGGCTTCGGCGTCGCGAAGAGCGGCTCGACCTACTTTTCGCGCATGGAGGTGATCGAGGGTTCGACCCTGCTCGAGCTGATCGACGGCGGGCAGGCCTTTGACGAGGACGCTGCTCTGCGCATCGTGCTGGCGGTCGCTGCGGCTTTGCGCTACCTGGCCGAGCAGGGAGTCATCCACCGCGACATCAAGGCCGGCAACATCATGTTCACGTCCTCGCGCCAGGTGAAGTTGATCGACCTCGGCTTCGCCGCCGAGCGGGACAGCGCGGCCTCGCCCGAGGATTCGGCGGTGGGGACGGTCGCCTACCTCTCCCCGGAGGCCGCCCGCGGCGGCGCGGGCGCGGACATGCGCAGCGACATCTACAGTCTGGGCGTGACCCTCTTCCAGCTCGTCGTGGGCCGCCTGCCTTTCGAGAGTTCGGACGACCAGGAACTCCTGCGTCAGCACATCATGGAGTCCCTCTCCTCGCCCGAGCTCAAGAGCCGCGGCTTCTCGCCGCACCTGCACTACTTCATCGAACGCATGATGGCCAAGGATCTCTCGCACCGCTTCCAGTCCTGGGAGGAGCTCGGGCGCGAGATCGGAGATCAGCTCGAGGGCCGAGAGAGCCTCGACTTCCGCTCTGACTCGACAACTGGCCGGGCTCGACGACGTGGTGGACGGCGCGGCTGAGGGCAGGGTGCGCGGGTTGGAGGGCGTCGTGCCCTTCCGTTTCGAGTGCCACCGTTGCGGCCACTGCTGCACGGGATCGAGCGGGCGGGTGTGGGTGGAGGAGGACGAGATCGAGGGCCTGGCCTACGCCCTCGACTGCGACGACGCGGAGTTCGAGTGGTACTACCTGCACAGGGTGTACGACCCCGCCACCGGTCGCTCGCGGCTCTCCCTGCGGGAGCGCGAGAGCGGCGGATCGGGCGGCCCCTGCGTCCTCCTCGAGGGTGCTGACCACTGCAGCGCCTACGCGGCCCGGCCGCGCAACTGCCGCACCTTTCCCTTCTGGCCATCGATCCTCGAGGAACCGGTGGCCTTCGAGCGGGCGCGGGCCACCTGTCCTGGCATCGCCATCGAGGTCTCCGACGAGGTCCGCGCGCGTGCCTTCGAGGCCCTCGCTCTGCTGTACGAGGAGGTGGACGCATTCGTGCAGAAGAGCCGCGCCGTCTGCATCTTGCGCGGCGCGTGCTGTCGCTTCGAGGAGGCGGGCCACGAGCTCTTCGCGACGGCCCTGGAGGCGGACTACGCCGCCGCGCAGGAGGGCTCGGCGCCGCCTCCGGAGGCGCCCGGCCGCTGTCCCTACCACGTCGCCGGGCGCTGCACCGCGCGCGAGGGTCGCCCGCTCGGTTGCCGCACCTACTTTTGCGATACGAACACCGAGAGCGTGCTGGCCGCGGCCCACGAGCACTTCCTCGCGCGCCTGCGCGGCATCGAGCGCGAGACGGGTTATCCTGCGGCCTACGGGCGCTTTCCCGCCCTCCTCGCCGCGCGCGGGGTCGGCGCAATGGGCGACGGAGAAGGAAAGGGCGAGTGAGCCAGCAAGACACGATCGGCCTGTTATCAAAGAACGCCATCGGTCTGGTGGTCCTGATGGTCGCAGGAGGCGTTGCCTGGTTCGCACATCAGCGGCGCGATGGCGGCGCTCCCGAGCCCTCGCCTCCGCCCGTCATCGTCGAGCGCCCCGGTCTCGGCGATCGGCAGCGGGTACCCCTCGGCGGCGTGGACGCCGCGGACCCGCTCGATCCGGAGGCGGCCGAGCGCAGCGAGTGGAACCGTGCGGCGATCGCGGCCCTGGAGGCGGGAGAGCTCGAGCTCGGCGTGGAACTGCTCGAGCGCTGTCACGCCGGCGCTCCCGAGCACGAGGTCTTCACTTCCAATCTGGCGGAGGCCCTGGCGCGCCTGGCGCGGCGCGAGCACGAACAACTCGACCTTCGCCCGGCTGCCGTCGAGCGCCTCGCGCGCGCAGTCGAGCTCGCTCCCGTGCGCGACGATCTCGAGCAACTCCTCGAGCGCTGGCGGCGCGAGGCGGAGGCCGAGCGCGGTTTCTGGACCGATGAGTCCGATCACTTCCTCTTGCGTTACGACGGCGAGCGCGGCGAGCTCCTCAATCGCGGTCACTACCTGCTCCTGAACGATCTCGAGGCGGCCTACCAGGACTTCGGGGAGTTGTTCGGCCGCTTCTTCGTCGAGGCCGGCCGGCCCAAGGTGGAGGTGCTGCTCTATCGGCGCCAGGAGTTCACCGAGTTGACGGGCATCGGGCACTGGGCGGGGGGCGTGTTCGACGGCACGGTGCGTATTCCCATCGAGGACCTCGATCGTGAGCGGAAGACCCTGACGGGCGTGCTGCGCCACGAGCTGCTGCACGCCTTCGTGAAGGAGGTCGGCGGCCGAGGGGTGCCGGGCTGGCTGAACGAGGGCCTGGCCCAGTGGGTCGAGGCGCCGTTCCTCGACGACCGCGGCGCGCGCGTGCGGCGCGCGCGCGCGAAGCTGAAGGGCGCGTCACTGTTCTCCCTGGAGGAGCTCGCGGGAAGCCTCGCCACCTGGCGCGACGAGGAGCGCATCGCCCGCGCCTACGCCCAGTCGGTGGCCTTTGTCGCCTACCTCGAGCACCACTTTGGCGAGCGATTGGTGATCGAACTGATCGAGGGCTACGGCGTCGACCGCGATGGCGCCCAGACTTTCCACGAGCGCACCGGTGTTACCCTCGAGGGCGTCCTGGCCGACTTCGCGGAGGGGCTCTGAGGAGGCGGGGGAACTCGCCCTCGGGTCCATTGCCGCGACCGTGCTCTACACTCACGCCGATGTGGAACGTCATCCGGACGAGTGAAGCTCGCTCGCGCCTCCTGATCCGGGCTGTGCTCTTCGGCTTCGCGGTCTCAGGCTCGGCGTGCGGAGGGCCCGGGTTGATCGAGGGACAGGGCCGACGCCCCCAGGTAGCGCGCCCCAACATCGTGCTGGTCATGGCCGACGACCAGGGCTGGGGGGACGCGTCCTTCAACGGGCATCCGACCTTGAAGACGCCGGCCCTCGACCGCATGGCCGCGGAGGGGCTGCGCTTCGATCGGTTCTACGCTGCCGCCGCGGTCTGCTCTCCCACCCGGGCCAGCGTCCTCACCGGGCGCCATCCTTTTCGCATGCGGATCGACGGGGCCAACAGCGGCCACCTGCCGCCGGGAGAATTCACCGTGGCCGAACTCTGCCGGGAACTCGGCTACGCGACCGGCCACTTCGGGAAGTGGCACCTGGGGACCCTGACCCGGGACGTCATCGACTCCAACCGCGGGGGGCGCCCGAAGCAATCGCAACACCACTCCCCGCCCTGGGAGCACGGGTTCGAGCGCTGCTTCTCCACGGAGGCCAAGGTGCCCACCTGGGATCCGATGCTGAACCCGACCAACGGCGAGCCCTACGGCACGCGCTACTGGAATGAGCGCGGGGAAGTCGTCACGGACAACCTCGAAGGGGATGACTCGCGCATCATCACCGACCGCGTCCTGCCGTTCATCACGACCGCCGCCAGCGAGCAGCGTCCCTTCCTGGCGGTGATCTGGTTTCACGCTCCGCACCGACCCGTCGTCGCCGGGCCCGATCACGAGGCGCTCTACCCACGGACCGAGCGCGCGGACCTGCGCCGCTATCTTGCCGTGGTCACCGCCATCGACGAGTCCCTCGCTCGCCTGCGGGCCCACCTGCGGGAACTGGGCCTGGGCGAGGACACCTTGCTGTGGTATGCGAGCGACAACGGCCCCGAGGGCTCGGCGCGCGAAGGCCAGGGCTCCACCGCTGGCTTGCGGGGGCGCAAGCGCAGCCTGTACGAGGGCGGGGTGCGCGTGCCAGGCCTGCTCCTCTGGCCCGCCGGGATCCCGGAGCCGCGGCGCCTGGCCTGCCCGGCCTCGACCCTCGACATCCTCCCGACCCTGGCCGAACTCCTCGGCGTGGGGCTCGCGCCTGAGCGTCCTCTCGACGGGGTCAGCCTGCTGCCGCTGTTCACCAAAGACGGTCCCGACGAGCGACCCGGTCGATCGGCCCTGCCGTTTCTGTCCCCCAAGGCGGCTGCACTGCACGTGGGCACCATGAAAGCGATCCGCCCCGAGCGCAACGGCGCCTGGGAGCTGTACGACCTGAGCAGTGACCCGCGGGAAGCGCGCGATCTGGCAGCCGAACGACCCGACGAGCTCGCGCAACTGGTGGGGCGCTTTGAGGCGTGGAGGATCGGCGCGCAAGAGAGCCGGGAGCGCTGACCCGTCCCTTGGGGTGCCCTGGGGGCGATGGACGGGGTCGCGAGCTCCAGCGCTGGGACAGGGCGTACCCGCCTCGGAAGTGCGGCTGCGCGTATGATGGCCCGCGCTGCGAGCGGCGCCCCGCGTTTTGCGCCGCCCGCCCCCGAACCCGCCTGACCCACCGCTCTCATGAAGAAGACCACCCTCTCCGTCGCGCGACTCCTGATCGCCTGCGGCACGTTCTGTGCAGTTTCCGGGGCCGCGAGCCAGGACTCGCTCGCGGAAGCCCGCTTTAAATCGCCGGTGCGACTCACCTCGGGCGAGCAGCACCTCGGCGCGAAGCGCCTGTACCCCTCGCCGGCCCTCCACGACATGAACGGTGATGGGCGAGCGGACCTGGTCGTCGCGGACCTCTTCGGTCGCCCGACCGTGGCCTTTGCGCGCGCCGGGAAGGGGCTCACCTTCGGCCAGGAGGAGGCGCTGCTCGACAGGGACGGGGAGAAGCTCGACTTCAACAACTGGTGATGCATCGGCATGGGTTCACAGTTCGTGGACTTCAACGCCGACGGCCACATCGACTACGTCAGCGCGACCTTCGATGGTTCGCCCTACCTTGCGCTCGGTAGCGAGGAGGGTTTCGCTCAGCCGGAACACATCCTGGACGCCGAGGGGCGGCGCCTGTTGATCTCGAGCTTTTGGAACTACGAGGCGGAAGAGCACCAGGACACGGGGCGCTCCTTGCCCGGCGAGAAGGAGAACGGCCTGCGCTGCGTTTCGGCCCTGGCCTTCGACTGGGACGGCGACGGCGACCTGGACCTGTTGCTCGGTAGCTACAGAGAAGGACGGCTCTATCGCCAGATGAACGAGGGCACGAAGGTCGAGCCGAAGTTCACGGGCGAGAACATTCCCGTCCAGGTAGGCGGCGTGGACCTCGAGTTGCCGGGCAAGATGACGACACCCAAGCTCGTCGACTGGGACGGTGACGGTGACCTGGATCTGGTCGTCGGGACCTTTGGAAGCGACTCGCGCTCGGGTGGGGAGGGTGGCAGGGTGGTCCTCTCCCTGAACATGGGCAAACCGGGCGCGCCGGCCTTCGGACCCTTGCAGGAGTTGATCGCCCCGCGGGCCAGAGGTGCGGTGGAGCCCACGGGGCCGGATCTGGGCCTGTACCCGGAAGTCGCCGACATGGACGGCGACGGAGACCTGGATCTGATCGTCGGCGCTTACTCGATCTGGAAGCCAGAGGGGAGTGAGCTCAGCGAGGAGGAGTTCGCGCGGGTCGCCGTGCTCGAGGCGCGCATCGCCGTGATCCGCGAGGAGATCGATGCGTTCTTCGAGCGTGTGCAGGCCGAGACCGAGGCCGCGGCGGAGGGCCTCGATCCGGAGAGCGAAGAAGCCGAGCAGGCCATGATCGAGGTCTACGAAGGCAGCACGGAGGAGCGGCGCGCGATCATGGGCAAGATGTCGGAGGCGAGCGACGAGCTCAAGCAGCTCGTTCCCCAGGAGGAGCGCTCTTCCTTCGTCTGGCTGTACGAGCGCATCTGACCGAGCCTCGCCACCAGGTCGCCTGGGCGCAGATCGGGTGGGGGCTGACTCCAACGACGAGCGCGAGGCAGGATCGGCTATCCTGGGATCCGTGATGTTGCGCCTCACCGTCCCGCTGCTGGTCTGCCTCGCCGCAGGGGGAGATGGCGCGCAGGACGCGGCGCTGCGCGAGTTTGGCCTGGCCTTCCGCTCGACTCGCGATCCCTCCGCGCTTCAGGAGCGTCGCGATGCGGCCCTTGAGGCTCTCGCCGGACAGGATTCGCAGGAGGTCGCCCGCGCACTGCTTGACGCCTTTGTCCAGCTCGAGGGAGAGAGCGCTCCATTCGAAGCTGAGCGACGCGAATACCTGGATGGCGGCCGGCGCAACAAGAAGCTGGAGGTCCGAGGGGGACTGGATCCCCTGCGCGACCTGCAGGAGTCCTTGCGCGTGCGCCTGCTCGCCGTGCGCGATCCTGAGGCGGCGCGCTTCCTGATCGAACAGGCCTTCGAGCGCAAGAAGCTCGCCTTCTCTCTGCGTGCGGCACTGCCGGCCCTCGCCCTCCACGCCGGGCCGAAGGTGACTGACCTCCTCGAGCGTCGAGTACGCCGTGCTCGCAAGCCCGCCGAGCTGTGCATCGTCCTGCGCACGGCCGAGGCCCTCGGCCCTGACGGACGGGCAGCCGACTCTCTCGCCATCGCGACGCTCGCGCACGAACACGCCGTCCTGCGCGAGGCGGCGGCCGCCGCCCTCGCCCGCACGGCATCGCCCGCGGCCGTCGAGCCCCTGGTGCGCCGCATCGCGCGGGAGACCGGGCGCACCCGCGTCCGCATGGGGACGGCGCTGGAGGTCCTGACCCGCCGGCAACTGGGCACCTCGCCTTCGGTCTGGCGGCGCTGGTTCGAGGAAGAGGGCGAGCCCTACGCGAGGGGCGAGGCCGAGCTCGGCGGAGGTGAGCCCTCCGCCCGGGCGGCGCCCATCGATGAGGCGCTCTACCACGGCATCCCGATCGACGGCGAGGCGATCCTGTTCCTGTTCGACCGCTCGCAGTCCATGCAGGCGCCGCTGTTCAAGGGGGAGGACGTGCCCGAGGAGGAGAACCCGACCCGCTTCCAGCGCGCCAAGGAGGAGCTGATCGCGGTTCTTGGTCAGCTCTCACCGAGTCACGAGTTCGGCCTGCTGGCCTTCGGCGGCACCCTTGACAGCTTCTCACCTCAGGTCGTGCCGGCCACGGTCGAGAACGTCGAGCTCGCCCGACAGTGGATCCGGGACCTCACCATGAACCTGGGGACGCGCAGCTACGACGCCCTCGACCTGGCCTTTTCCAGCGCGGGCGGCGGGGCGCTCGATCGCTATCACGACAGCGGCATCGACACCCTCTTCATGCTGACGGACGGCCTCCCAATCCGTTCGGGCAAGGCGGACTCCATCAAGCGCATCCACGCCGCGGTCCGCCGCTGGAACCTCTTTGGTCGCGTCGTAGTGCACGTGATCTGCCTGGGCGATAAGGCCCCCAAGAAGTTCGCCAAGGGCCTCGCTGAGCAGAACGGCGGCCGCTACGTGCGCGAGCCAGCCAAGAAGTAGGTAGCAGGGCCCCTTCAGGTCTTCCGCGCGCAGGGGGATTCTCCCGTGCCCGGAATGCACCTTGGGCAGCACGCAAGCCCGGCCTCTTGATCTGCGGCGCTCAGCAAGGCGGCCACCCGTTGCGGGACCTCGAGGGGTCGACAGCACCGCTCGCGCCGCAAGCGCTACGACCTCCTTGCTCCGGCGAGCGGGTTTTCGTCTCGTCATGGGCAGGATGGCCGACTGTGAGGAGGGCATGGAAGAAATCCGGATCTGCTTGCACGCGCGCCTGCCCGGCGACGCTTGGGGGGTGAGGGACCGAATGCCATGACGGGCGTGGATGATCGACAGCTCTTCGCCCGCATGGCCGGCGGGTCCCCTCCCCAGGCCCGAGAGGCCCTGCGGGTGCTTTACGAGCGCCACGGGGCCGCAGTGCTGCGCTTCGCGCGCCGCATGTTGTCCGACGAGAACCATGCCCACGACATCCTGCAAGAGACCTTCCTCGTCGTCGCCCGCGATGCGGCCGCATTCCGCACCGGCTCCGCGAAGGCCTGGCTGCTCGAGATCGCGAGCCGGCGCGTCCGGGACGAGTTTCGGCGCCGGCGGCGAGCGAAGCGCCGCGAACGGGCTGGTGCCCGTCAGGAGGCAGTCGAGGATCCGGAGGTCTCGGATGAGCTCGATGCCGCTCTCGCCCGCCTGCCCGCCGCCCAGCGGGCGGCCCTCGAGCTGCGCGTCGTGGACGGCCTCGCACATGACGAGGTGGCGCGCATCCTGGGCGTCTCCCTGCGCACCACGAAGGAGTGGACGAAGCTCGGTCTGGCCCGCTTGCGTGAGCTCCTCGAAGGAGAGCGGTGATGAGCACTGAGCGGATCTCCGAACGCCTGCGCTCCCTACGAGGCACGAGCGATCTGCCTGCTCCCGATGCGCTGCTCGCCAGGGCCTTCCCCGATGTCCAGCAGCGATCGGATGCTCCACATCGTCCGTCGCTATCGCCCTTCCCTCTCATGGCCGCCGTACTCGTGGCCCTGGCTTTCGGCCCGCTCTGGCTGCGGCCCGGCCCGCGCGATCGCGCGTGGTGCGAGGGCCTGCTACGGAGCACTGACGTCGTCGTGACACAGATCGGAAAATGGAACCCACAATGAGCAACCCTTCCTCGCAATCCGGCCTCTGGCGAGCCCCCGCATGGGGGCTCCTGATCGGCTTCATGCTGCTCTCGGCCGTGGTCGGGTCCTTCGGCACGGGCCCCTTCGGTCTCTTGAGCGGCGAGAGCGCTCCCGGCCTCGAGCTGACCCTGAAGTCCATCGTGGGCGCCCTGGCACCCGGCGTGCTGCCGCTGCTCGCTCTGGGTGTGCTGTTCTCGGCCGCATCGGTCGGCCCCCGGGCGACCCTCGCCGGCATGGCCTGGGTTTGCGGGTCGCGGAAGAGCGATCCCCTGCAGGCCGCGCGCGCCCTGGCCGCCGGAGCGCGCGGCCTGATCGCCGCAGCTCTCACCCTGGGGCTGATCGGCGTGATGATGCTCATGGTCCTCTATCGCCGCGGGGCCGACGGACCCGACGCGATGCCCGCGCCGCACATGGTCGCCCACGTGCTGACGGCCACGATCCAGTACCCGCTGGTGGCCCTCGTCTTCGGTCGCCTCCTGTGCGCGACGGTCGCCGACGCGGCCTTCGCCGAAGCGGGCGAGGTCCGTCGGCGCGCCCTGGGCTCCGCCTGGGATCTGGCCCTCCTGACCCTGATGGTGCCGCCGATCATCGCCGTCTCTTCCATGTTCTGGAAATACCCCACGCTCTGATCTCATGTCCACCAATCGCCTCCTGTCTCTCGTCTCGACCTGGATCGTCCTCGCGCTCGTCGCCGGCAGCTTCACCGACGATTGGGGCCTCTTGATCGACCTGCGCGTGCTGGCCTTCGTGCTGGCGCTGCCCTGGCTGGGAGCCGCCCTGGCTGCCTCACCGCGCGCCGCCCTCGATGCCATGGTCGATGGCTGGCGGCCGAACCCTGACCTGCCCTCCGAGCGCCGCGCGACCTCGGCCGCGCTGTTGCACACCGTCGGCGGCGCGAGCTTCGCCGCAGGTCTCCTGTCCTTCCTCCTGGGGATGATCGTGACCCTGAACGTCGTCGCCGCCTCCCCCGGACAGGCCAGCCCCTTGGAGCTCGTGAGCGCCTTCGGTGGCCTGGTCCTCGGGCCGCTCTATGGCCTGGCGCTGATGTCGTTCCTCTACCAGCCCCTCTCGGCTGGGCTCGAGGGCGACGGCGAGGGGCTGGGCGCGGAGTTGTAGAGCGCCTCGGGGGGCGGGCGCCCGCTCGCACTCGGGGAACCGTCCTAAGGCCGCGGTGCCATCGAAACCAAGAGTACGAGGCGCTCGGCGCTTCGGTTCTCCACGCCGTGCACCTCGCCGGATCCGGACCAGGCCAGGCCGCCGGGACCGAGGGTCTCGACGGTCTCGCCGCTGGTGAACGAGCCCTCGCCCTCGATCACGTAGTAGAACTTCGTCGCTCCCTCGTGGGCGTGGGGCTTCTGGGCCTGGCCGGGCTCCAGGCAGTAGACGTCGCAGAACATCTGCTCGGTCTCGAACAGGTTGAGTTTTTGCAGCTTCTCGGCCGAGAAGCGCCGCTGTTCGAGGGTGTGGGTGAACGCCATCGGTGCCTACTCCCCGCTCCCGGTCTCGACCTCGATCTTGTGCTTGCCGAGAACGCGCGCGAGGTGCTCGAGGCGCAGGTCGCGGGGCTCGCCGTCGCACTTGAGGGTGAGCTCGTTGGTGCCCGGCTCGAGCCATACCCGGCGCGCGACCTCGCCGCTGCCGTCGCTCCAGGCCAGGTCGAGGGGCAGGTGGAACTCGCCCTCGACCTCGACCGTGATCGAGACCGCTCCGTCGCTCGCCGCCACCGTGCCGCTCGTGGCCGGCGCGCCCTTGCCGTAGAACCACTCGGTGAAGAAGCGCTCCCACGAGCGGCCGCTGTTCTCGTCGAGGATCTTCTGGAAGTCCTCGGTGCTCGCGTTCCCGTAGCGATGGGTCAGGTTGAAGTCGCGCAGGGACTGCCACCAGACCTCGTCATCGGCCAGAAAGTGGCGCAGGGTGTCGAGGACGACCGCGCCCTTGCTGTAGATGACCCCGGAATAGGCGTCGCCGGATTCGGGATCGTCACCGCGCCACAGGCGGCCGGAAGGGTGCAGTGCTCCGTTGCGCTGGGTCCGGAAGTATTCGTCGGCGCGCTCGCGCCCCTCGGTGAACTCCACGTACACGCCCTCGGCGTAGGTGCCGAAGCCCTCGTGGATCCAGAAGTGCCCCCAGTCGTTCGCGGAGACCGCGTTGCCCCACCACTCGTGGGCACACTCGTGGATCAGGATGTAGTCGAAGAAGCGGTTGCGGCGCGCGTAGGGATCACGCGCTCCGGTCTTCTTGCACCAGGCCGGGTAGCTCGATCCGTAGGCCACCGCCGTCGAGTGCTCCATGCCCCAGAAGTTCGTCTCCACCAGACCGAACTTCGAGTCGGGGAAGGGCCAGGGACCGAAGGCATTGGAGAAGATCTCGATCATGCGCGGCACTTGCTCGAACTGCACCGCGGCCTTCTCCGCGTTCTCGGGCAGCACGTAGTAGATGAACGGCACCTTCTTCTCGACCCCCGGCATCTTGAGCATCTGTTCGACCACCACATAGGGCGCCACGTTGAGGGTCACCGTGTAGGTCTCCAGCGGGTAGGGATGCTCCCAGGAGTAGGTCTTCCAGCGCCCGCCGCTCGGCTTGAACCACTTCGGCTTGCTCTTGCGCTCACTCACGAGGCGGCCGTTGCTGACGCCGTAGAGATCAGCCGGCACGGTCAACTTGGTGGTCGTGCCCTCGGGCTTGTCATCGGGATTGAAGTAGCTCGCCTTGCAGGGCCACCACGAGTGGGCGCCGGGTCCCTGGCAGGAGGTGTTGATCCAAGGGCGACCGTCGGCGGTCTCGGCCCAGTGGAAGCCGCTGAACCCGCCGCGCTTGGCACTCGGCTGCCCTCGGTAACGGATGCGGACGGCGAACTCGCCGTCGCGCGCGACAGGGCTCGACAGGTCGCAAGCGAGGGCGTCCTCTTCGTGGCGCCACTCGAGCGCTCGCCCCTCGCCGTCTGTGCATCCGAGCACTTCCATTGCGGCAGCGAGGTCGAGGAGTACGGTCGGCAGCTCGTCGGCGAGCACGCGCGCGCGCACGGTGACCACGCCCTCGAGGGTGCGCGTCTCGGGTTCGACGGCGAACTCCAGGTCGTAGGTCAGCACATCGTAGGCGTCGCGCGGATCGGCCTCGGGCGCGGCGTCGTGGGTGGTGCTGAGTGAAAGTGAAAGGACGAGGAACAGGACAGCGTGGTGCATGCGGAAGAATGTACCGTGTCGTCCACCGTTCATCGCTGTTTCCGACAGGGAAGAGCCGCACCACCAGAGGCGAATGCTGGTCAGACGCGAGCACGGCCTCCCGGAGATGCTCTGGACGGCGGATCCTCGAGCCGCTTGCGGAACCCACCCTGGTGGGGCCTGCTGGAAGGCGCGACGGCTAGCGGTGCCGACCCCCCCGTAACCACGAGAGTTGAGGATGAAGTCACTACACAGAGATGATCTGTTTGGCTGGTCCGCGTTCGACGCGGAACGCGACGTGGACTTCAACGGCACCGTCTGGGTCCGGGAGGCCGGCAACGTCGTCATCGATCCGATGCCGCTCAGCGATCACGACACCATGCACCTCAAGGCGCTCGGAGACATCGCCTGGGTGGTGATGACCAACTCCGACCACATCCGCAGCGGACCCGAGATCGCCGCCTGGTCCGGTGCCCGGCTGGCGGCGCCCGGCGCAGAGCGGGAGAGCTGGCCCTTCGCCTGCGACCGATGGTTGGGCGATGGCGACGCGCTCGTGCCCGGCCTCACCGCGTTCGCGCTCCACGGTTCAAAGACCGCCGGAGAGCTCGCGCTGTTGATAGAAGGCCACACTCTGGTCACCGGCGATCTGGTGCGAGCCCATCGCGGGGGCAGGTTGATGTTGCTGCCCGATGCAAAGCTCAGCGATCCCGTCCAGGCGCGAGCCTCCGTCCGCCGTCTCTCGGAAATCACCACCGTCGAAGCGGTCATCGTGGGAGATGGCTGGCACGTGTTCCGGGACGGCGCTACACGCCTCCAGGAACTGGTCTGAGGGGTTGTCCAAGCTGGAACGCACCTGCCGTCCGGGTGCGACGATCGGCAGGTAGGCGGAGTCCGCTCGAGCAGTCGCCGGATTCGAGGGGCCGAAGGAGGCGGACCTACAGGACGCATGAGGCGCTCCGCCGACGGACTCCTGGATCCTCATGTACTTCGCGCGAGAGTAGGTCGGCGGCCCTGTCGCGAGTACCCGGTGCGAGGAGCAAGGAGACGCGGGACAGTGGTCGTCGCGTGGAGGATCGTGTGGGACTCGGTATGCTCGGGCGATGCTCGCCTTGCCGCTGGTGACCTTCTTGGCCCTCGCCGCGCCGCTGCAGGACGGCGCGCGGGCGCCGCACGAGGTGAGGCTCGAGCGCGGGCGCGAGGCTCTCGAAGCCGGGCAGCGCGAGGAAGCTGTCGAGCACCTTCTGGGCGCCCTGGGCTGGCGACCCGCATCGGAGGAGATCCTGACGCTCTTGATGCGGGCCGCCGAGCCCGTGCCCGACGAGGCCGCGCTCTGGGCCCATGTCCTGGCGACCGCCACCGTCGACCACGCCGGTCGCTCGACCCTGGGGCGCGAGGCGGCAGCCGCTGTCGAGGCGCTGGCTCCGAAGGCGGAGGCCCTGGCCCGCGCCCGCGCGGCGGCCGTGGGGGAGCTGGCGGACCTGGCGCGCGCGCGCGCCAGGCGCGTGGCCCGCGAGCCGGCACGGGCCCTCGAGGCCTGGTGGGCCGCCGGACTGGCGCGGGCGCTGACCAGCGCCGCGCCCGCGCTGCGCGCGTCCTGCGCGGACGACCTGGACCCGGGCTTCACGCTCTCCCGAAAGCTGCCCACGAAGGTCACCGCCGCCCTGCGCAAGGTGATGAACGGCGCCCTCTCCGGCGGGCGCGGCGACGAGGCCGCGCGCGCCGCCCTGATCCTCGCCGGCCTCGGCGCCCAGGCGGGGTTCGACGACCTTCAGGACGAGCCGCACCAGAGCGCCGCGGGCCTCGCCGAGCAGGCCGCGGCGGGTCTCGCGCGTGCGCGCAAGATGCTGGCGCGCGGCGCGCGCGAACCCTGGACCCTCGAAGAGCTGGAAGACCTCGACGAGGAGCAAGCGGTCGCCTTCACCCGCGAGCACGGCCACTTTGGCCATCCCGCGCGCGGCCTCTCGCCCGAGAGTCGCTACCTCGTCGAGACCATCTGCGGCTTCGAGACGATCCTGGGGGTCGTGGCGACGGTCGAGGACCACCACCGGCGCCTGGCCGGATGGTACGGCGAGGATCCCTTCAAGGATCGACAAGGCCTCGTGCGCATCGTGCCCGAGTCGGCGGGGCTGGAAGCCGAGAGCACCCCCTTCTGGTGGGCCGGCGGTTTTCAGGCGGGCGACCTGACCGTCCTGAAGTTCAGCTGCGGCACGATCGAGGGCCTCGGCCACGGCCTGACCCACGAGCTGACCCACCGCTTCGACGGCGCCCTCTTTCCCGGCATGCCGGCATGGCTGGCGGAGGGGCGCGCGGTCTGGACCGGCGGCGCCTTCGGCTGGTCGGGGGACGAGCACTTCGTGGAGGACCATGTCTCCTTCGGCACGGTCGAGCGCACTTTCATCAAGGGCTACGGCGGGCGCAGCAAGCTGGAGCGTCTGATCTCCGGGACGATCGACGACTACCGTGACAACTACTTCGCGGGCTACGCCCTCTACGTGTACCTCGCGACCTGGGAGGAGGACGGGCGGCGCCTGTTCGCCGATCGGCTCGAGGGCTACATGCGCGACATCGCCCGCGGGCGGGACGACCCTCTGTCCTGGTTCGCCGAACGCTTCGCCGACGGCGAGGCGGGCCGCCCGGCGGACATGGAGGCCTTCACCGCCGGCTTCGGCGCCTTCGTGCGCGGCTTCTACTGGGACTCGCGCGCGCCGTGGACCTCACGCTACGAGAGCTCCATCAAGCGCGTGAACGGGCCCTGGGTCTACGACGAACCGACCTGGACCTGGGAGCGCAGCCGCGCCGAACCCTACTACGGTCAGGACCACGCGCGGCGCGCGGGGATGCTGCTGCTCGAACTCGGCAAGCGGCGCGAGGCGAGCGAGGCCTTTCTGTGGGCCCTCTCGGTGGACGAGCGCTCACCCTTGCGCAACGCACTGCTGGCGGAGGTGCTCGATGAGCTGGGCTCGCGCGGGGCTGCGTGGTGTCTGCGCAACGAGAACGAGCGAGCGGCCCGCCGCGCGGGAGATGGCGGCGGCGAGCCCTGCCCCTTCGCGCGCGAGCTCGGTCGCACGACGACCTTCCTGGCCGAGCTCGAGAGCGCCGCGGCGTCCGCGGACGCCGCGGGTCTCCCGCTCAGCGCGCGCTCGCTGACCGGCGAGCACGACCGCCTCGCTACGGCCCTCGGCCTGCCACTGTTGGGGCGGGCCGCGCCCGGGCCTGCCTCCGACACCAGCGAGGCCTCGCGCGCCTCGATCGAGGAACCCGCCCGCATCCTGGCGGCCGACGGTTGGGTCGAGGATGGCCTGACCGGCTACGAGGAGCGCCGCGTGCGCGAGCTGTGGTACGCCGAGGAGGGCGGCGACCTGCACGTGGGCCGCGCGCGCCCGCGCGACGCGACCGGGCGCCTCGACCGCGCCTCGCACCAGCGCCATGCCTTCACGCGCACGGGCGAGTGGCAGCACGCCGGTCGCTACGCCATCCGCGCGCGCATCCGCTTCACGACCTCCTACGTCTCGGCAGCCCTGGTCCTGGGCTACACGCGCCGCGACCGCAACCTGCGCGTGCACCTCTCCGCCGGCGACTTCCAGTACGCGATCGGGAAGAAGGAGGAGAGCGAGGAGATCGAGGGCGTGCACTGGCGCGTGGCAGGGCTGCGCGACCGCGACGGTCCCATGTCCGGCTCCCTGCGCGGTGGCCGGGCGGTGTTCGACCAGCCGCGGGCGCACTTCTCTCTGGAGGCGGTCGTCGACGGCCCGGCGCTGCACCTGTGGATCGAGGGCCAGCACGTGGGCACCTACCACACGGTCGACGGCCAGCCGATCGAAGGACATGTTGGTTTCGCCACGGGTCAGGGGGCGATCGAAGTCATCGAGCCGACCGTCCGGCGTCTCGACCGCTCCGCGGCCCTGGGGAGCGCCGTCGAGGGGACGGACGAGGCGCTGGGAGGCCTCGACCTCGCGCGCTTGACCGACGCCGGCCTGAAGACGCTCACCAACCGCACCGTGCGCGGCTTGCCGCGCTCCCTCAGGGGCACGGTCCTGATCTGGTCACCGCTCCCGCTGGTCGAGGAGGGTGAAGCACCAGACGTCGAGGGGGCCCTCCAGCGCGCGGCACGCTCCGCTCGCCGCACCATGTCGACGCTTCACGACGCCTATGCCTCGCAGCCGGTCGTGCTGGCGCTCTCCGACATGATCGATCGCGAGGCGCGCGACGCATTGCAGGTCGAGCTGCGCGCCGAGTACGGAGAGCTCGTGAGCATCGTGTCCTTCGCCGAGCGAGGAATGACCTACGACCTCGCCGAGCGCATCCCCGGCTACAAGCTGGCCTGGCTGTGCTTCGTGGACTCCGCCGGTGTCCTGCGCGTCGCCGAGCGCTTCTTCGGCTTCGGCCAGAAGCTGCCCGACGGCATGTCCCACTGGCTGCAGGTCTTCCGCGAGCACCGCCGGGGGCGCTGAGGGCGGGGACCTCGTGGCCGAGGGTGCGCTCGAGCCTCAGCTGCGCGCGAGCAGGCGCGTGGCTGCGGAGAGCAGGGTGCGCCCGAGCGGCGAGCGCACGTCGGTCAGGGGCGTGGCGTGGAAGCGGCGGGCCTTCTCGAGCAGGAAGTCGACCACCATGTCGTCGAGAGCCTCGGCGACGGGATAGCCGCCGTCTCCGGCGCAGATCGACGCGAGGGTGCGGTAGAGGGCGACGCGCTTGGCGCCTTCCATTGCCGAGGTGACCGTGGCGTCGGCCGACACCGGGCCCATCAACTCGCGCTCGGTGGTAGCCAGGGCGACGGCGTGATCTCCGGCGCGCACACCGACACAGTGGCCGTCGGCGACCTCGAGGGAGAGCGGCAGCACAGCGCGTTCGGCGCGCTCGCCGATTTCGCCCGTCCGGCCGCGCAGCATGATGTGACCGCTCGCGTAGTCGCGCGGCTCGTGCGCCTCGCCGCGGCGGCCGCCGCTGAAACGGTATTCGACCAGGTCCCCACCCGAGGGCAATCGCCGGCGGCGCGCGCTGCGCAGGTCGCGCGCACCGAAGAGGTGCTTCAGCATGGCCACCCCGTGGTAGCGCCAGGCCGCGTGGTGGAACTCGACCGTCTCGAGCTCGCCGATGGCGCCGGCGGTCAGGGCGGTGCCGACGGCGTCGAGCCAGGGCAGGCGCACGCAGTCCTCCGCCGCCCAGGCGTTGCGGAAGCGGTCCAGCAGACGCCTGTGGCCGAGGTGCTTGAATAGCAGCACCGGCGTCTCGATCAACAGATCGACCGCGGAGAGGTCCTCGTGCGCGAGTCGTCGCAAGACGACCGGGACGGTGGCCTTGGGGACCGCCAGATAGACCAGGTCGACGCCCGCCAGAGCGCCCGGCGCAAACTCGTCGAAGGCCTCGATCGCGACCGGCGGCCCGCTCCACTCCAGCTCTCGGGGCTGGCGTGCGTAGGCGGCGACCAGTTCGCAGCTCTGCGGGAGAGCGGCCAGGGCCGGCAGGAAGTCGCCGCGAACGCGCTGGCCCACGCCGAAGATCGCGACGCGCTTGGCCGTCACGCGGCGCCTCCCTGATCGAGGTGGCGCGCGAGGCGGATCGCGAGGGCGACGATCGTGAAGGTCGGATTCGCGCAGCCGCTGGTGGGGAAGACCGAGGAGCCGGCCAGGTAGACGTTTTCGACCGAGTGCAGGCGGCAGTCGGAATTGACGACGGAATGCTCGGGATCGGTGCCCATGCGTGTCGTGCCCATGTGGTGCGAGGCGTCGTAGTCGATCGGCCAGGGTTCGGCGTGGGCCAGATCGCTCGTGAACACTCCGATGTCGTTGCGCTCCAGTTCCTCGCCCAGGACCTCATGCAGGGCGATCAGGGAGCGCCGGTCGAGCTCGGTGGGGCGGTGGCAGACGAGCGGCACGGGCTGGCCGTGCGCGTCGGTGCCCTCACCCAGCACGACCCGGTTTTGCGCGCAGGGTTCCATCTCCATGAAGTTGCGCACGCGGATCGTCTTCACGATGGGGGAGGCACCGCTAGAGAGGCGCGCGACGACGTAGCGGGCCACGGTGAAGGCGTTGGCGCCGACCAGGCCCACCATCTTCAACCAGCCGAGCGCGGACTTGCGCTCGTTCTGAAGCTCCGAGTCGTCACCCGTTTCCGCGTAGTCGCGCAAGGTGACCACGTCATCCTCATGATGCCGCTTCCAGAAACCGAGCAGGCGGCGGCTGCGCTTGACGAGCAGCACGAAGGCCTCCACGCCGAGGTTGTCCGACCAGGGGAAGAGCGGCTCGAAGCGCACGTAGGCATTCAGGCAGTCGCGCTCGCGCTGCGTTCGCTCGGACAGGCGCAGGCCCGCGTACCCGGCGAAACCCGCCTTCAAGCAGCCGAAGTAGTAGGGCAGCTCGCGCACGGGCCGCGCGAGGCGGATCAGGCCGTGGTAGTTCTTTGGGTGGTTCATCAGGTGGCGTCCGACCTGATCGTGCTCGTTGCCCAGACCCGCGGGAGAGCGGTCGCGTGAGTTGAGCAAGAGCCGCGCGTTCTCGATGCCGCCGGTCGCCAGGATGAAGCGCCGCGCCCGCACCGCGTGCGTCCGGCCGTCGGGGGCGGCCGCCAGGGCGTGGGTGATGCGCGCATCGTCGTCGCCGTGTTCGAGTCGCAGCACCGTGGCGTCCAGATAGAGGTCGGCACCCTCGCCCTCGAAGACGTGCCGCCACTCGCGCCCGAAGTCCTGGGGCTCGGCGGCGGCCAGGAAGACCTTCTCCTCCAGGTGTCGCCAGGTCGGCTGCAGGTCGCCCTCGCGGCGCAGTGCCGCGAACCCGTCGGGCTCGAACAGTTCGAGGGGCGCGAAGCGGTAGCGCTCGGCGGCTCTTTGGTAGTCCTCGATGAGCTCCGCGCGCGTGATCGGCCAGCCCCAGTCAGGTCGCTGGGGACGCGCTTCGCAGTCGATCGCGTCGAGTGGGCTCGAGAGCCCGGCCCAGGTCGTCGAGGCGCCGCCCAAAACGCGTTCGCGGGAGTATTCCTTGATTCCGATGCCGTCGCACTCGACCGCCCGCAGGCGGTCGCCGTAGGGCGTGGGGCGCCGCCCGCCGCTCTCGAGCACGCACACCGAGCGGCCGCTGGCGGCCAGCTCGGCGGCCAGCGTCATGCCCGCCGGCCCCGAGCCGACGACGCACACGTCGTAGGTCGGGAGCTCCTCGCCGTGGGCGTGAGACAGTTCGCGGATCAATGGGCTCTCAGGTCGCGACGGGCGCCGGGAGGCCCGCGGGTACCAGGACCTCGTCGGCGGACCAGACGACGTTGTAGAGCGTGTCCCGCTCCACCGGCACGCGCCCGGCGTCGCGGATCCACTGCACGAGCTCGTGACGCCCGGCCTCCTGGGGCGTCGTCGCGCCCGCCTCGTGGTAGATCTTCTCCTCGACCACCGTGCCGTCCACGTCATCGGCGCCGTAGGAGAGGCAGAGCTGGGCCACCGGGACGTCCATCAGGATCCAGTAGGCCTTGATGTGCGGGATGTTGTCGAGCATCAGGCGCCCCAGGGCGATCTCGCGCAGCTCGTCGAGGGCGGTCGGCCCGGGCACGTCGGCCATCTCGCTGTTGTCGGGGTGGAACGAGAGCGGCACGTAGGTCTGGAAGCCGCCCGTCTCGTCCTGCAGCCGCCGCAGGCGGTCGAGGTGGTCGAGGCGTTCGTCGACCGTCTCGATGTGGCCGTGCAGCATCGTGCAGTTCGAGCGCAGGCCGGCGGCGTGCACCGTGCGGGCGATCTCGAGCCACTCGTCCCCGGAGATCTTCAGATGATAGGTCTCCTGGCGCACGCGCTCCGAGAAGACCTCCGCGCCGCCACCGGGGACGGAGTCGAGGCCCGCCTCGATCAGCTCGGGCAGCACCTGCGCCAGGGGCTTCTTCGCGACCCGGGCGATCTCGTGCAGCTCGACCATCGTGAAGGCCTTGATGTGGATCCCCGGCCGCGCGGCCTTCACGGCGCGCAAGAGGTCGAGGTAGTAGTCGTAGCCGAGCTTGGGATAGATCCCGGCCACCATGTGGACCTCGGTCACCGGCTGGTCGAGTTGCTCGCGGATCTTCTCCGCCGCCTCCTCGGGCGACATGCAGTAGGCGCCCTCCTGCTTCGGCAGGCGCTGGAAGGCGCAAAAACGGCAGAGCTTGTTGCAGATGTTCGTGTAGTTGATGTGCTGGTTGACGTTGAAGTAGGCCACGTCTCCGTGCAGGCGCTCGCGCACGTGATTGGCGAGGCCGGCGACGGCGAACAGATCGGGTGACTCGTAGAGTCGCGCACCGTCTGTCAGCGAGAGTCGCTCGCCGTCCAGGACGCGCCGCGCCACGTCGTCGAGTCCCGCCGCGCGGGCGCGCTCGAAGAGCCGGGTTTCGCGCCCGCTCATGCCGAGGCTCCCTGGGCGGCGCGGTGGGTGGCTGCCTCGCGCGCGTCGGCCGGTTCCCGCGGGCCTTCATGGCGCTCATCGACGATGCCGTACCAGCTGTTGCGCTGGCGCGGCACGAATCCGGCGCGCTCGATGACCTGTTCGATGGCCTGGATCGACGCGAGGTGGAAGCAGCCCGCGGCCGAGACGACGTTCTCTTCGATCATCGTCCCGCCGAAGTCGTTGCACCCGTGGCGCAGGGTGATCTGGGCCATCTTGATGCCCTGGGTCACGTAGCTGGTCTGGATGTTCTCGAAGTTGTCGAGGAAGATGCGCGAGAGGGCCTGCACGCGCAGGTAGACGGCCGGCGTTGCCTTGGGCGGATAGAGCGCCTCTTCCGGCACGCCCACCGGCTGCATGTTCCAGCAGGCGAAGGCCGTGAACCCGCCGGTCTCGTCCTGCAACTCGCGCAGGCGCCCGAGGTGCTCGACGCGCTCGGCGGCCGTCTCGACGTGGCCGAGCATCATGGTGGCGGACGAGCGCAGGCCCGCCTCGTGGATCTTGCGGTGGATGTCGAGCCAGCGGTCGGTGGTCGTCTTGCGCGGAGCGATGATCTCTCGCACGCGCTCGACGAGCATCTCCGCCCCCGCGCCGGGCACGCTGCCCATACCGGCCTCCGTGAGGTCCGCGATGACCTCCTCGACCGGCCGCCGATCGACCTTCGCGAGGTGGTCGAGCTCGGGGGCCGAGAGGGCGTGGGCGTTGATCTTGGGGAAGCGCTGCTTCAGGTCGGCGATCAGCTCGCACCACCACTCGGTGCCGATTCGCGGGTGATGGCCGCCCTGGATCAGGATCTGGCGTCCGCCGAGCGCGGCCGTCTCCTCGACCTTGCGCACGATCTCCTCGCGCGCAAGCACGTACTCGCCTTCTTGCCCCGGGCTCCGGTAGAAGGCGCAAAACCCGCAGTCGGTGACGCAGACATTGGTGGGGTTGATGTTGCGGTCGACGATGTAGGTGACGATGCCCTCGGGGTGCAGGCGGCGGCGGAC
>DASCMO010000007.1:0-72610 GCA_036010965.1 Planctomycetota bacterium
TGATCGTGGGGATGGATCAGCTCGTTGTAGAAGCGATGCAGATGACGCGCAATTCCGCGCAGGGGGGCGTCGCGGTCCATGTACATCGAGAGCATCATCAGCGGAAGCCAGCGCGTCAGGCTGGCGTGGCCGATGCTGACGAGATCGCCCCCGAGGCTGGCCAGGTGGCGCTCCACCTCCCCGCGCACGGGTAGACCGTGGGTGTGGTGCTCCTCGAGGTAGCGGTGCTCGATCCCGAGCTTTCCCTTCAGGAACTCGCGCAGCAGGCGCTCGGCGCGCTGCACCGGACCGGTCCGATAAGGGCCGGCGATGATGACCCAATGACGCGCCACGCGGTGGCACTCGGTGAGGAAGCGCCGACGGCGCCGCTTCGGCACGTGCTCGAGGGTGTCGAATGCCACCACGGCGTCAACCGCTTCAGAGGCGAAGGGCAAGGCCGCGCCATCACCCAACACCAACCCCTTCTCGTCTGAGGCTTCCAGATCGACGATCTGGACGTTATCGCGGGGAAGGAAGCGACGCAGCAACCCCGTGCGCCCGCCGACATCGAGGATCGTGAAGCGCCGCCGGCCTACGCGGACGTCATCGATCATGTCCGCAACCAGGCGGTAGCGCTGGAACTGATCGAAAGGGAGGTCGAGGAGGTCGTCGTTCACGAGGACGATTCCCATTGCTCCGTCTCGCCGCCCGTGACCGAACGCCGAATCGACCAGACCGTCGGAAGGTAGAGCAACCCGTGCTGGTGGTGGCGCGGATCCAGCACCTCGAAGGTCACTGCGTGCTCACGGTGGTCGATGGCCGTGGGCGCCGCCTTGCTGTGGTCGTAGAGGAAGGTGGTGATGTAGTAGCGGCCCTCGAGCACCGGCATGGCATCGAAGCGCATCTCCACCTCCCCTTCCTCGCCGGCCGCGACGTTTTCGAGTTCGATGGGGTGCTCGCGCCAGTGATGGTTGGAGCCGTTGATGTAGGTCCCGTCCGAGCGGTAGATCCCGATGCCAAAGACCGGCTGACGGCATTCCTCGTGGGCCCGGTAGCGCAGCACGATCCGGAACGGTGCTCCGGAGGCGAAAACGTGGCCCTGCTTGCCGTCCGCGTCGTACATGCGCACGTCGCTGACCTCCATCTCTCCCGTGCCCCAGCGCGGGTACTCGCCGGCCTCGCGGTTGAGGGCGGACAGGCGCTCGTTTCCGCGGGCGTGGGCACGCTTGAGGTACTCGTCCGCCACCTCCTCCGCAGTCCCCTGCTCGAGCACCTCGCCGCGGTCCATCAGGACGACGTACTGACACATGCTCTTGACGGCGCCCATGTCGTGGGACACGAAGAGGATCGTTCGCCCCTGTTCGCGGAACTCGTTCAAGCGGTTGATGCACTTGCCGCGAAAGTGCTCGTCGCCGACGGACAGAGCCTCGTCGATCAAGAAGATGTCCGGATCGACGCTCGAGGCCACCGAGAATCCCAGACGCACGTACATGCCCGAGCTGTAGGTCTTGACCGGTCGATCGATGAAGTCGCCCAGCTCGGAGAACTCGACGATCGACTCGAAGCGCTCGTCCACTTCCTCCTCGGTCATCCCCAGGATCGAGCAGTTGAGGTAGATGTTGTCGCGTCCCGAGAACTCGGGGTGGAATCCGGCGCCCAACTCCAGCAGGGAGGTCATGCGCCCGTTGACCTGCACCTCACCGGTGGTCGGCTTGGTGATCCCGTTGAGCAATCTCAGGAGCGTGGTCTTCCCGGCGCCGTTCTCGCCGATGACCCCCACGGTGCTTCCCTGGGGAACGTCGAGGTAGACGTTTCGCACGGCCCAGAACTCGCGCGCGCGACGGGACCCCGGCAGCACGAGGTCCCACAGGCGGTGGATGGGCTTCTCGTAAAGGTCGTAGGCCTTGCCGAGATTACGGGCCACGATCGCGCTCGTGGTCCGGTCCGTACCCGCTCCGTCCGGGCTGCTGCTGGCGGCGAGGTCGGACATCACAGGAGGTCGGGAAAACGGTCCTTCTGGGCCCGAAAGAAGCTCGCTCCGAGGGCGAAGACGACCACAGCGGCGATGGTGAAGCGCCCCAGCAGGGCGGGATCCGGCCAGGAGGCGAAGAGCACGACTTCGCGGTAGGAATCGATCAGCCAGTGCATCGGATTGACCTGGAGGATCCAGGCGAAGCGGCCCTCGTTCCCGGTCTCGACGAGGTGCGGTGGATAGAAGATCGGGGTGGCGAACATCCAGACCGTGACCCCCACGCCGACCAGGTGGTAGGTGTCCCGCAGGAACAAGTTGAGGGCGCTGAGCAGGTAGCCAAGCCCCACGGTGAACAGGCCCTGAAGAGCGATCAGGAGCGGCAGCATGAGCAGCGGCAGACCGAGGGCCAGGGCTCGGTGCGCCGGCTCGGGCAGGATCTCCTGGGTCGCGAGCGCCGCCACCTGCGTGTCGGCGTCGCCGAAGAAGGCGAAGTAGGCCACGCCGGCCAGGACGATCGGCATGCCGATCAACATGTTGATCAGGGAGGAAATGGTCAGGTAGACGGGCAGCACCTCCGATGGGAACACGACCTTCTGGATCAGGTTCGCGTTCTCCACCAGGGAGTTCGTCGCACGCCCGACGGTTTCGGCGAACGCCGTCCAAACGACGATGCCCGCGAGCATCCACACCGCCACATCCTGCGGGGAGGCCTTGTCTTCCCAGCGCACGTTGAGCACGTAGCGGAACACGAACATGTACACGAACAGGTTGATGAACGGGTACACGACCGACCAGAAGAAGCCCATGCTCGAGCCGACGTAGCGGGCTTTCAGGTCCCGCACGACAAGCTCTCGCAGGAGCCGCTTGTGGCGGAACAGGCTCCGGATCAGGTGGGTCAACGCAACGGCCCCCGGAATGCGCGGGTCAACGGCTGACGGTGGTTCTCGAGGCTGAGTGACAAGGCGCGCGCCATCCTATCTATCCGACGGGGTCAATGCGTCCGCGCGCTCAGGGCTCCGAGCAGCGCTCCCTGCATGACCGGGTCATTGGCCCTCGCTCGCAGTCGGCGCTGCAACTCCTCGATCTCCGCCAGGCCGCCCCACTCACCGAGAGCGAAACCCACCCGCCGAATGTCCTTCGAGGTCGCGCTGTCCGGAGGGGTGGCCAGTTCCTCTCGCAAGCGGAAGATCCCGACCCGATCGATCAGGACGGCCGCCGCCAGAACGCTGCGATCGAAGGGGCCGCGCCACAGGGCGGCGCGTACGACCCCCAAGGCCGCCTCGTTCCGGGCGCCCACGAGCGCCCGCGCCAGAAAGCTGTTCAGGACTGGACGGCGTTCGAGCGGGAACGCGTCCGCCAGGAACTCGATGTCCTCGGCGTTGCCTGATCCCGCCAGAGCACGCACCACCAGGGCGCCCAACTCGCCGTCGGGGAGCGTGCCACCGAGAGCCTCGCGCAGCTCTATCAGGGCCCCCGGACGACCGGCGAGCCCCAGAGAGGCGGCGACGCGCAGGCGCCGGTCGTCCTCGCACAGTTCGATGGTCCCTGCCAGCAGATCACCGATCACCGGGTCGGAGGCCAGCTCACAGGCCAGCCGCACCTGCAGGGCCCAGCCCGGTCGTTCGCGATCGAGCAACTCGGAGCGCAGGCGGCTGACCGCCCGCGCATCCGTCAAGCGCGCGCGCGCCAGCAAGACCGCCTCGGCCACCACGGGTTCCACCCCCTCGCCCCAGTCCGCAAGCCGGACCAGGACATCGGCGCGTCCCGTGTTGCCGAGGGCCCGACAGACCAGCACCCGCTCTCCGGGTGCGAGGTCGGGCCACTGGGCGCTAAGTTCCTCGAGGTCGCCGTACTCTCCGGCGCGCGAGAGCAACTCGATCGCCCGCAGGTTCAGGCCGGCCTGGCCGCGCGCGATGTACAGCAGGTCGACGGCATCGCCCGCCAGGTTGCGGGTGCCTATCTCATCCAGCATCAGCTCCCACTCCGCGCGTCCCGGCGACCACAGGCCGTTCTCGATGAGCTGGGCGAGTTCGGCCGGCAGGCCGGCCACCGCGGAGCGCACGGCCCACTCGCCACCGACTTCCAGCAGATGAGCCAGCAGGTGGTCCTTCACGCCGGAAGCTCGCAGGCGCGCACACTCTCCCAGCACCACGGCGTCGAGGAAGCGCTCGTCGGCCAGCAACTCCTCCAGGACCGTGATCGACCACGCCTGCCCGTCCACCAGACCGAAGGCACGTGCCGCGTTCCAGCGCAAGTCGAGCAGCAGGCGCGCCGTCGGATGCTCGGAGCTGCCGACGGGGTCGGCAGCGAAGATCAGCAGGTCGCGAGCCCGTTGTGCCAGGTCCTTTCGCGCACCCCGCGTCAGTTCATCCACGCGTGCGCGGGCCGAGAGGTGCCCGGTCCTCAATAGGGCCAGGGCAGCGCAGGCGGCGAGTTCCGTGTCGGGGTCCGAGCAGAGTTCGGACAGGCGGTCTTCCACGCCCACACTCAGCTCGCCGAGGGCCAGGATGGCAGCCTTGCGCTCGACCGGCGTCCCCTCCGCCGACCAGGACGCGATCCGCGCCCGCTCGTTCGTCGCCCCGGCACAGCCCAGGGCCATCAGGGCCTCGGCGCGCTCGGCCGGCACGAGCCCACCACGCTCAAGGGCCGTGCGAGCAGCGACGCCGCTGCGCGGGGTGAAGGAGGCGCGCAAGTCGCGCTGCAAGCGATCAGTCCAGGCAGCCTGGACCGAGCCCTCGACACGCTCCACGGCGGGCGGCCGCGGGGCGGGTTCCTGCCAGGCCGGGAGGACGTTCGGAACGAGCAGCGGTGCGAGGTAGAGAAAGCTCATGGGATTCGGTCGGGCAACACTCTAATCGGCAGGGATGGTCCGGATCTGGAAACCCACGCAGGCGTTCGGACACCAGCACGCGGGGCGACGCTGGGCTGGTCGCGACGCCCGCGAGGCGCCCCGACGTCCCCTGCCCGGGCCCACAGGCCCTGAAGGCCCCGCCCGGGGCGATCGGCGCCGCTCCGTACCCGCCGGCGGAGCCTGCCGCGGCTGCCCGGCGGGCCTCCCCGCGGACCGCCGCGGGGGCCTCCCCTCCCAAAGAGGGGAATCTCCGGCCCTGAGGGCGAAGTTCAGGCCACCGGCTCCCCCAGCAGGCCGACCAGCTCATCCTGCCGCCGGTCCCGCGTCTCGGCCGTGCGCGCCTCCAGGTTCAGGCGCAAGAGCGGCTCGGTATTGGACGCACGCACGTTGAACCACCACCAGTCCGCGTCCGCCAGCTCGCCGAACTCGACCGTCACGCCGTCCAGCTCGTCGGAGCGACCGTCGCCGTAGGCCTCGGCCAGGCGCGCGAAGGCCGCCTCCTTGTCCTCCACCCGGAAGTTGATCTCCCCGGTGGCGTGATAGCGGCGCAGGTCGCTGACCAGCTCGGAGAAGGAGCGCTCGCGGTACTCCTCACGGCCGAGCAGGTTGAGGGCCGAGATCATCGCCAGCACACCCGAGTCGGTCGTGAAGTTGTCGGCGAAGTAGAAGTGACCCGAGAGCTCTCCGGCAAAGACGGCTCCCCGTTCGCGCATCGTCGCCTTGATGAACGAGTGCCCGACCCGATCGCGGATCGGCTCACCACCGGCGCGCTCGATCTCCTCCTTCACCACCCACGAGGAACGCAGGTCGTACACGATCGGTGCGGGCCCCTTGCGAGCAAGGAGGTCGCGCGCGAGCAGGGCACACATCAGGTCCGCGGGAACGGTGCGACCGGTCTCGTCCACGAAGCAGCAGCGATCGGCGTCGCCGTCAAAACCCACCCCCAGTCGAGCGCCGGTGCGCGCGATCAGCTCGCGCACGCCTTCGAGGTTCTCCTCCTTGAGAGGGTTGGCCTCGTGGACGGGAAACGTCCCGTCGGGTTCCATCAGCATGGTCTCCGCCCGGATCTGCGGCAGGCGCTCGAGGATCGACGGCAGGGTGTATCCGGCCATGCCGTTGGCGGCGTCGATCGCGATCGTGATCGGGGTGTCCAGGTCAGCGAAGGCAGCCACGTGGTCGGCGTAGGCATCCAGCAGATGCACCTGCTCCAGCGACCCGCGCTCTTCTGCTGGCGGCAGGGGGTCCGCGGCGCAGGCGCTCTCGATGTCGAGGATCCCGTTGGCTGCCGAGATCGGCCGAGCCCCCTCGCTGCAGAGCTTCATCCCGTTGTACTCCCCCGGGTTGTGGCTGGCGGTCACGCACAGACCACCATCGCAGTCGCTCGAGCCGATGGCGAAGTAGGCCATGGGCGTCGAGGCCAGGCCGATGTCGATCACCGAGGCCCCGGCCTCCCGGGCGCCCTCGATCACGGCCTGGGCGATCTGTGGCGAGTGGGTGCGCGCATCGCGCCCGATCACGAGCCGGCGGGCCTTCAGGAGGCGCGCGAAGGCCCCGCCGATGCGGCGCGCGAGGTCGGTGTTCAGCTCGTCGGGGACGAGACCGCGGATGTCGTAGGCCTTGAAGACGCCCATGAAGATGTAGGGAGGGGGTGAGGGTGAGGAAGGAAACGGAAGCGGCCGACGCAGGGAAGGCCGCCGATCAAGCGGGCTGGAGGTGCTCGCTCACGCGCCGCAGGCCCTCGCGGATGTTCTCGATGCTGTTGGCGTAGCTGAAGCGCATGTAGCCCTCCCCGAGAGCTCCGAAGCTCGTTCCCGAGATGGAGGCCACCCCGGCGTCGTTCAGCAGGCGCTGCTCGAGTTCGCGCGACGAGACCCCCGTACCGCTGGTGTTGGCGAAGGCGTAGAAGGCGCCCTTGGGGGTCCGGCAACTCACGCCGGGGATCGCGTTCAGCTCCTCGACGATCACCGCCCGGCGCTCGTCGAACGCTGCGCGCATGCGGTCGACGGCGTCCTGTGGTCCGCGCAGGGCCTCGACGCCGGCCATCTGGGCCACGGCGTTGGTGCACGAGACGCTGTTGATCTGCAGGCGCTCCGCTTCACGGATGAGGGAGGCGGGCCAGACGCCGTAGCCCATGCGCCAGCCGGTCATGGCGTAGGTCTTGCTCCAGCCGTCGAGCAGGATCGCTCGCTCGCGGATCGACTCGTACTCGAGGATGCTGACGTGCTCCTCCCCGTCGTACAGAAGCCGCGAGTAGATCTCGTCCGCCAGCACGGTGACCTGCGGGTGCTCCTCGAGCCCCGCCACGAGCGCATCGAGTTCCAAGCGCCCGACGACGCCGCCCGTCGGGTTGGCCGGCGTGTTGATGATCAGCAGCCGCGTGCGCGGCGTGATCTGCCCCAGGACCTCCTCGGCGCTGAAGGTGAAGCCCTGCTCCTCGCGCAGCTCAATCGGCACGGCCGTCGCACCCGAAAAGCGGATCATCGACTCGTAGATCGGAAAGCCCGGGTTGGGGTAGAGGATCTCCGCCCCCGGCTCGCCGAACATCAGGATGGCGTAGAACATGGTCGGCTTGCCACCCGGAACGATCAGCACGTGCTCGGGGTCCACCTCGACCCCGCGACGGGCGGCGATGTCCTCGCAGACGGCTTCCCGCACCAGCGGCAGGCCCTTGGCGGGCGTGTAGGCGTGATAGCCGTCGCGCAGGGCCTTGCAGGCGGCCTCGACGATGTTCTCGGGTGTCTTGAAGTCCGGAGCCCCGATATGCAGGTGGACGATGTCCCGGCCCTGCGCCTCGAGGGCCTTGGCTTTGGCCAGGACCTCGAAGGCCGTCTCCGTCCCCAGGACGGACATGCGTTCGGCGAGTTGTGTGGGCACCCTTGCTCCTGGTCGAAAATCGCGGTACGGGGACTCGATAGCCTAGCCAATCGAGGCGGCCCCCTGTGGGTCCCCCCCGGTGAGAAAGTAGACTCAGCTCCCCTGTGTCCTGCGACTCGAGTGACCGCTAGTGAGCCATCCATGAACCCCGCCCTCCCCTGGCGCCGTGCCTCCCTGGCCCTGGCCGGACTCCCCCTGGCGACAGCCTCCTGCGCTCCCGACGCCGATATCGTCCTGTACTGCGCCCTCGACGAGGTGCACGCGGCCCCCATCGTGCGCGCCTTCGAGGAGCGCACCGGGCTCTCGGTGCTCGCCGAGTACGACATCGAGGCCCACAAGACCGTCGGCCTCGTGCGGCGCATCCGCGAGGAGGGCAATCGCCCGCGCTGCGACGTCTTCTGGAACAACGAGATCGCCCACACCGTGAGCCTGGCAGCCGACGGACTGCTCGCTCCCTACGACTCCCCCAGCGCGGCCGACATCCCCGAGGAGTTCCGTGACCCCGAGCGGCGCTGGACCGGTTTTGCCGCCCGCGCGCGAGTATTGATCGTCAACACGGCCCTGGCCGACCCGGCGGAGATCGGCAGCATGTGGGACCTCATCGACCCGCGCTGGCGCGGTCAGTGCGGCATGGCGCGCCCCTTGACTGGTACGACCCTGACCCACGCCACGGCATTGTTCAGCGTGCTGGGCGAAGAGCGCGCCCTCGAGTACCTCACCGGCGTCAAGGACGGCGGCGTCCATCTGACGAGCGGCAACGCGACCCTGATGCGGCTGGTCAGCTCCGGAGAGTTCGCCTGGGGCTGGACCGACACGGACGACTACAACGTGGCCCTCGACCGGGGCGCACCGGTGGCCGTGGTCTTCCCCGATGCGGGGCCCGACGGCCTGGGGACGCTCCTGATCCCCAACACGGTCTGCATCCTGGCCCAGGCGCCCCATCCCGACAGCGCCCGAAGATTGGTGGATCACATCCTGTCGGCCGAGGTGGAGGCCACCCTGGCGCACTCGCGCTCGGCCCAGATCCCCCTGCACGCCTCCCTGCGCGATCTCGAGCACCCCCTGCCCCTGGAGCGCATGAAGGTCATGGAAGTCGACTATGCCCGGGTCGGTGCTGAGATTGGGGAGCGCCATCGGCAGTTGAAGGAGATGTTCCTCGATTGAGCCGCACGCTGGTCAGCGCCGCCATCCTGGTCTTCGCCGTCGTGTGCCTGGCCCCCGTGGCGGTCATGGCGGCGCGGGTGGGCAGCGGCGACCTGCAGGGCCTGCTCTCCGAGCGCACCCTCGATTTGCTGGGGCGGACGGTCTGGCTGGGCCTGGGCGCGACGACCGTCGCCGTCGCCCTCGGTGCGCCCTACGGTTTCCTGGTGGCGCGCACGGATGTCCCCCTGGCAGGCGTCCTGCGGCCTATCGGCCTGCTGCCGTTCATGCTCCCGCCGCTCTTCCTCGCCATCACCTGGACGGCGGTCAGCGACCTGCGCGGCGCGCCGGCGACGGTCTGGATCCTGGGAGCCAACACCTTTCCCATGGTGGCCCTGTTCACCGCCCGGGCCTTCGAGCGCATCGACGCCCGACGGGAGGAGGCGGCCCTGCTGGTGGGAGGCCTGCGCGCCACCCTGCGCATGGAGCTGCCCCTGGTCCTGCCCGGCGTGGCGTGCGGCGCGTGCCTGGCCTTCGTCTTCGCCGTCAACGACTTCGCCGTCCCCGATTACGTCTCTTCGGTCGGTCCCAAGTTCAACGTCTATGCGGACGAGGTCTTCGCCTCCTGGCAGGGCGATCAGGAGGCCGGCCGCGCCGTGGCCACGGCCTTTCCTCTCGTGCTCCTGACCCTGGCGATGCTCGTGCCCGCCGTGGTCCTGCGCCGGCGCGGTGCCCTGGCCACGATCGACGGCGACTTCCGCTCTCCCGCGCCCCTCGCCCTCGGTCGCCTGCGCTGGCCGGCCCTCGCGTTCTGCCTGGCCGTCGTCGCCCTCTGCGCCGGCCTGCCCCTCGTGCGCCTGGCCTGGGAGGCGGGCGGCGGTGCCCGCGGCTGGTCCGTGGCTGGATTCCGCGACGCCCTGTCCCGCACCCTCGACCTCGAGCGCACCTTCCTCGCCAACAGCCTGGTCTACTCGACACTGGCAGCCACGATCTGCGCGCCTGTGGCCCTGATCCTCGGTCACGCCCTGGAGCGCTCGAGGCGCGGACGGATCCTGGAGGTGTTCGCCTTGCTCCCGATCGCGGTGCCGGCGATCCTCTTTGGCATCGGCAACATCGTCCTGTGGAATCGGGACGCGGCCTTCATGGCCGCCGTCTACAACGGAGGCGCGATGATCACCCTGCTGTTCATCGGCCGCTTCCTGGTCTTCCCGCTGTTGATCACCTCGGGCGCCGTGGCCGCCCTCGATCCACGTCTCGAGGAGGCCGGCGAGCTGGCCGGCGCGGGCCCCGCCGCGCGCCTATTCCGGATCGTCGGCCCCGGCGTGCGCCCCTCCCTGATCGGCGGCTGGACCCTGGTCTTCGTCATGGCCATGCGCGAGCTGGACGCGGCCATCCTCGTTCCGGCGGCCAACGGCACGGTGATCTTCAAGGCCTTCAACCGCATCCACTTCGCCCGCGACGATGCGGTGGCCGCCCTGTGCCTGCTGATCGTCTTCTTCATCGTCCTGCCCGGCCTCCTGTGGGCGCTCTTTGGCCGACGACGCCTGGAGGTGATCGGATGACCCGAGCGATCGAACTGAATGGCGTGGCGGTCGAAGCCGGCGGGTGCGACATCCTCGGCCCCATCGATCTCGTGATCGAGCGCGCTGAACACGTCCTGGTCGTGGGGCCCTCGGGCTCGGGCAAGACGACCCTGTTGCGCGCGATCTGCGGTCTGGTCCGCCCCCACCGGGGACGCTTGAGCCTCTTCGGAGAGCTGGTCAGCGACGGCCCGCGCCTGCTCGTCCCCCCCAGGGCCCGGGGCTGCGGGATGCTCTTCCAGGGCGGCGCCCTGTGGCCTCACATGAGCGTTCGCCGCACCCTGTCCTTCGTCCTGGCGCACGCCGGGACAGCGCGCGCCGAGCGCGCGGCGCGCACGGGCGAGCTCCTGGAACTGGTACACCTGGAGGGCTTCGAGGAGCGCCTTCCGGGCTCCCTGTCGGGCGGCGAGGCCCAGCGCCTGGCCCTGGCCCGGGCCCTGGCCGGGAACCCGCGCCTGCTCCTCCTCGACGAGCCCCTCGGGCCTCTCGACGCCGACCTGCGCGCTTCCCTGCTCGCTCGCCTGGCCGAGGTGCAACGGCACATGCACCTGACCCTGCTGCACGTGACCCACGATCCGGGAGAGGCCGCGGCCCTGGCTGACCGCACCCTGCACATGGCGGCGGGCCGGCTCGCGGATGATCGGGAGCAGCCCGCATGAAGGGCCTGCGCGCGGGGCTCGGCGTGGTCGTGAGCGTCCTGGGACTCTGGGCCCTGACGGCGGTCTTCGCCCCCGGGCGAGAGGCCGCGCCGGTCCGGACCTTCACCTCCTCCCAGCAGTGCCGCGAGTGTCACGCCGAGGTCTTCGCGGAGTGGGAGGCCTCGTGGCACCGCGAGTCATGGCGCGACCCGGACGTGGTGGCCCTCTCCAACGATTTCTCCAACACCGACTGCATCGACTGCCACGCCCCGCGGCCGGTGCTCGAGACCGGGATCGGCATGCGCGTCCTGCCGCGCTCGTCGCGGCGCTCGGAGGGCGTGGACTGCATCTCGTGCCACGCCCTGCCCGGAGGCAGGATCGCCGGCACGATTGACGCACCCGCGGCGCCCTGCCGGCCGGTCGCCACCCTCGACCTGCAGCGCCCTGAGTTCTGCGGCGGCTGCCACGACCAGCACCTGACCGTGCAACAGTGGAAGGAGTCAGACTACTTCGAGCAGGGCATCGCCTGCATGGACTGCCACATGCCCTTCCGCGGGGGCGACCCCAACCGAGGTCGCGACCATCGCTGCCTGGGCGGGCACGACATGGACCTGGTGCGCTCGGCGGTGGCCCTGCGCGGAGTGCGCGAGGGCGAGGGTTGGGTGATCGAGATCGAGAACATCGGCGCCGGCCACAGCTTCCCCACCGACGAGCGCTCGCGCGCCGCGGACCTCTTCTGGCGCCCGCCGACCGCGCCTGGAGCACAGGCTGCCCCCTGGCGACACTTCTACCGCATCCGCAGTCCGTACCGGCACGAGGTGGACATCATCGACAACCTGCTCGCCGCCCACGAGATGCGTCGCATCCCGCTCGACCAGGAGGGCGCCGTGGAGGTGGCCCTGTTCTACCGCCTGACTCCCTACTACGCCGAGGCGGACCCCGAGCGCTGGAACCCCACCGGCGACCCGAACGCCTTCCTGGTCCACAGCCTGGAGCTCACGCCGTGAGGCGCGCAGCGATCGGCGCCGGCCTGCTGTGGGCGGCGGCCTGCGGAGGGGAAGCTAACTCGCCGCAATCCGTCCACCGACCGGTGGTGGCCGAGGCCCTCGCGGAGCTCGATGCGCTCCTGGCCGCCGAGGGCGGCGCGCAAGACGCTCCTGCTGCGGTGGATCCCGAGCATGTCTCGGGCCTGGTCTCCATGCTGGCCCACTCGACCGGGCGCGAACGAGAACTCCCCCTGGAAGAGATGCGCCTCCTGGGCGAGGGCGCGACGCCGCGCCTGGCCGCCATCGCGGCGGAGGCCGGCCGGGCCGATGAGGAGCGCGCAGCCGCCTGCGAGCTCCTGGCAGCCGTCGGCGGCGATCCTGCCCTCGAGCAGCTCCTGACCCTCTTCGAACGGGCCCCAGAAGGCTGGCTGCGAGCCAACGCGGCCTACGCCCTGCAGGTCGCGGGGCGTGACTGGGTCGTGCCGCGAGTGATCGCGCGCATGAAGTACGAGAAGGACCCCGAGACCATCGTCTGGGCAGCCAGCTGCCTGAGCTCTCTCGGCAACCACTCGGGGCTCGACGCCCTGTGGGGCGTGCGCAACACGGCGGCAGCCGGCGACAGCGCGCTGCTCGCCAGGGTGGACGAACGCCTGGGTTCCCTGGCCTCCGCGGCCGGAGTGGACCATCCCGACGAGCACCACCGCCTGTGGGCCGAGGGCGACCCCGGGGGGCGGCTGGTCGCGCCGAGCCCCTCGCTGCGCCTGCGGCGCGCGGCCTGGGAGCGCATCTCCCATCTCTCCGGCGAGCACTTCCAGCTGCGGGGCGTGGACGACGCGCGCTTCGTCCTGGCGCACCTGGGCACCTGGGTCGTGGACCTGTTGTGCCGAGCCCTGCACGACGGCGACCGCTACGTGCGAGTCCACGCCGCCCAGTGCCTGGAACGCATGGGAGCGCGCGCCGTCTCCGCTGGCCCGGCCCTGGTCCTGGCCCTCGGCGACACCGGACTGGCCACCGAGGCGGCGGCCGCCCTGGGCAGCGTCGCCTACCCCCAGGCCGAGCCCGCCCTGCGCGCGCTCCTGGGGGGCGAGGTCGACCACGAGCGACGGGTCGCCGCAGCGCGCTCACTGGGCCGGCTGGGCCTGGCCCGCTCGACCGTGAGCCTGGAAGCCCTGGTCGACGCCGCGGAGCCCCTGGACCTGCGCCAGGCGGCGGCCACGGCCCTGGTGAACCTGGGTGCGGGAGACCGCATCGCACCCACACTGCTGGCCCTGGTGGGCGACGAGGGTGCCGACCGCGCCCAGGCCGAGTTGAGCGTGGAGGCCTGGCTGACGGGGCGCGAGGACGCTCCGGCGCGGGCCTTGCTGGAGCGCTGGCGAGCCCTCGCTCCGCCGCCGGGGATCATCCCCCGCGCACAGCAGGTGACGCGCCGCCAGAACGAGCGGACCCGGCTGCTGGCCGAGAGTCTGCCGGCCCTGGTCGTCGACTAGTCGACGCCGAGGCGCGCACGCCGCTCAAAACCCTCCCCAGAGCCTGTCTCCCCAGAGCACGGCAGCCACGGCGGCCAGCCACGCCAGGCAGTTGCCCACGAAGAAGGCGTCGCCCCCCAGCAGGGTGCGGGCGGGACTCGCGCCGGCACGCTCGTTGGTCACGAGCAGCATGTAGCGCGCGAGGCCGAAGACCACGAAGGGCACCGTCCAGATCAGGTGCTCCGTCTCGAACTTGCTCACCGTCTCGTCCGAGACGGTGTACATGGCGTAGCAGAGGATCGTGCAGGCGGCCAGGGCGGTGACCATCTGGTCGAGAAAGCGCACGTTGTAGGCGCCCTCTCCGAGGGTCACGCGATGATCGGCCCGTTCCCCACCGAGCAGGTCCGTCTCGGCCCTCCGCTTGCACAGGGCGAGAAAGAGCGCCAGAAAAAGGGTGCAGAGCATCAGCCACTGGGAGAGCTGGGCGCCGGCGGCGACGCCTCCTGCGATGACGCGCAGCAGGAAGCCGGCCGCGATACAGAACACGTCGACCAGCACGACGCGCTTGAGCCCCGCGCTGTAGGAGAAGTTCAGCCCCATGTAGGCGAACACGACCCAGGCGACCGACAGCGGCTCGCCGCCGGCCGCTCGGCCGGCGATCAGGGCGCCGCATGCGCAGGCGACGGTCGCGATGCGCGCCACCGCCGGCGACAGCGCGCCCGAGGCGATCGGCCGCAGACGTTTCTCGGGATGGGCGCGGTCGCTCTCCACGTCCCAGAGGTCGTTGAGCAGGTAGATAGCGCTCGAGGCCAGGATGAAGGCCCCCAGGGCCAGCAGGGTCGAGTGCACATCGCCGTAGTCGGCGGACCAGCCCTCCCCGGCGGCACGGGCGAAGAACAGGGGCGCCAGAACGAAGACATTCTTGACCCACTGGTGGGGTCGCATGGCGCGCAGTAGGGCGAAGGCCATCATCGGGGGCGGCGATCCGTACGGGGTCGTCCGAGGCAGGAGCTTTCCCTCACGCACCCTCGAGTGCAAGCACCACCGGCAATGAAATGGACTGTCGAGCCCCTGGCCAGGCCCTGACGGACTCTCAGTCCAGACTGAGTTTGCGCAGGACCTCGATGGGAGAGTCCGGGCCGACGATCAGGAGCGCCTCGTCCTCCATCAGGGTGCCGTCGTCCTCCAGATCAGCGATCTCGAAGGTCCCGACGTTGCCGTCCGCGTAGAGCACCACGGTCGTCGTGCGGTGGTTCATGCCCCCGTCGTTGTCGTCGGCCACCAGCGGCTCCTTGCCACTCCCGGGAAACTGGCGCAGGGGGTACTCGTCCTGGTCGCGCCCGGCGTAGGTCGAGTAGCCGCCGTCAACCAGCTCGAGGTCGGTGTACCACTCGGCGGGATCCAGTTCGTTGCAGGTCAACACGTTGTAATCGACGCCGGGACAGGTGAGCTTGATGGCGCTCGCCTCCACGGCTTCGAGGGTGTTGGAGTCGATCAGCTCGGCAAAGAAGCGCACGCCGCTCTCGCGCGGGATGCGCTTGAACTTCAGCTGGTAGAGCTGCAGGCCCTTGTAGATCTCCTCCATGTTCTTGCGGCAGGCCGTGATCTTCGCGGCGTCGATGGCCTCGGGGATGCGCGGCAGGAGGAAGGCCATCAGGATGCTGATGATCAGAATCACGGCCAGCAGCTCGATCAGGGTGAAGCCGGCTCGCCGGGCGCCCTGGGCAGTCCGTCGCAAGAAGGTTCGCATGGCAGAAATCGGGGCTCGGGAAACGAAGAAAGGCGGGCGCTCGCTCGCACCCGCCCACTTCTACCCCATCTCGGAGAGCGAGTCACTCCGCGGCCCTCGAATGCGCCGCGGGAGGCCCGCAGGTCCCGCCGGTTCGTCAGCTCGCCGGTGTCCCGACCGCGGCCTTGAGCTCAGCGGTGCGGTTGGTGGCCTCCCAGGGGAACTCGGCGCGGCCGAAGTGGCCGTGGTAGGCCGTGCGCTCGAAGATCGGGCGCTTGAGGTCCAGATCGGCCAGGATCACCGCCGGCCGCAGGTCGAAGGTCGCCTCCACGGCCTGGTCGAGGACTTCATCGGACACGGCGCCCGTGCCGAAGGTGTCGACGCGCACCGAGAGCGGCTGCGCCACGCCGATGGCGTAGGACAGCTGCAACTCGCAGCGCGACGCTAACCCGGCGGCCACGACGTTCTTGGCGACCCAGCGTGCCGCGTAGGCGGCCGAACGGTCCACCTTGCTCGGATCCTTGCCCGAGAAGGCTCCGCCGCCGTGCCGTCCCATACCCCCGTAGGTGTCGACGATGATCTTGCGACCGGTCAGGCCGCAGTCGCCGTGGGGCCCGCCGAGCACAAAGCGGCCGGTCGGATTGATGTGAAAGATGGTCTCGTCATCGATGAACTCAGCCGGGATGACCTGACGAACAACCTGCTCGACAATCTCGTCGCGGATCGTCTGCCACTCCACGTCCGGGGAGTGCTGGGTGGAGATGACCACGGTGTGGACGCGCACCGGGCGGTCGTCCTCGTACTCGACGGTCAACTGGCTCTTGCTGTCGGGGCGCATCCAGGGAAGGGTGCCGTTCTCCCGCAGCTCGGCCATGCGCTCCACGAGGCGATGCGAGTAGTGGATGGGGAAGGGCATCAGCTCGGGCGTCTCATCGCAGGCGTAACCGAACATCAGTCCCTGATCGCCGGCGCCTTGCTCGGCGTGCAGGCCCTCGCCCGCGGTGACGCCTTGGCTGATGTCGGACGACTGGCGATCGAGGCTGACCAGGACGGCGCAGGTGGCGGCGTTGATCCCAAATTCGTCGCTCGTGTAGCCGATGCGCTCGATTGTCTTACGAGCGATGTCCTGGTAGTTGATGACGGCGTTGGTCGTGATCTCGCCAGCGACAACGCACAGTCCAGTCGTGACCATCGTCTCGCAGGCGACGCGGCTGTCGGGATCTTGTTCGAGGAGAGCGTCGAGGATGGCGTCGGAGACCTGGTCGGCCACCTTGTCGGGGTGGCCCATGGAAACCGATTCGGATGTGAACAGACGTCGAGCCATGGAACTGGATCTTGGGGGGGGGGTGGGGGGCGGTAGGGAGAGGATGGGGCCGATGATGGGAACCCTCGGCTCCGACCTCCCCTCATCGGTCCGGAGACGGAGATTACTTCAGTACCGAACGCCAAGGATCATACCCGCAGCCCTGTTTTCCCACCACGGGCGCGCAGAGGGTCAGGATCGGCTCGCTGCGGTCGACGTCGCGACCGAGATCAGGCCCCGCTGCCGGAGGGCGTCCAGGGTGCGCAGCGAGGCGCCGGTCTGGGTGGCCACCGCCGCCATTCCGGCGCGGGACATGCGCTCCCTCCGTGCGCCGTCATCCATCAGCTCCCGCAAGACCGCTCCCAGCTCTTCCGGCCCCGCCAGGCGCACGCTCGCTCCCGCGCTCTCCAGCAGCTCGGCTTCCTGGCGAAAGTTGTCCACGTGCGGGCCATACAGGGTCGCCCGGCCCCCGGCCGCCGGCTCGAGCATGTTCTGACCACCGTGGGGCACCAGGCTGCCGCCGACGAAGACAAGGTCCGCAAGACTGTAGATGCCCTCGAGATCACCGATCGTGTCCACGATGACAGGTCGGGTCGGGTCCGGCCGCTCGCGCCCATCGCGCAGGGCGGTCAGGCGCTGGGGCGCCAGGCCAAGGGCGGCGAACGCCTCGGCGACCACCCTGGCGCGCCCGGGATGGCGCGGGACGAGGATCAGGCGCGTCTCGGGCACCGAGGTCCGCCAGGCGTCCAGCAGCAGGCTCTCCTCGGGCTCGTGTGTGCTGCCGCAGACGAACACGGGCTGACCGTGCGCGCCTCCAAGCAGGCCCAGCAGCTCCGCCGACGCCTCGGCACGGCCCACATGAAGCGCATCGGCCTTCACGTTTCCGGTGACGACCAGGCGGCGCTCGTTTCGGGAGAGTTCCAGGAAGCGGCGTGCGTAGCGCTCGTCCTGCACGCAGTAGAGGCTGATACGGTTGAACTGGGGCAGCAGCCGTCTGAAGGCAAAGTACCGTCGGTGGCTCTCGCCCGTGATGCGACCGTTGGCGACGGCCACGGGAATCCCGAGCCGGTTGGCGGTGCGCAGGAAATTGGGCCAGATCTCAAGCTCGACGAGTACGACGCAGACGGGGGCGATCCGGTTCAGAAAGCGGCGCACGAGGAACGAGGGATCGATCGGAAAACGGACGATCGTGTGGTCCGCGTAGAGTTGCAGCGCCACGGTGTGGCCGGTCAGGGTCGTGGTGCTGATCACGACCTCCAGGTGGGGACACTCGCGCTCGATCAAGCTCACAAGCGGCTGTGCGGCCTTGACCTCCCCGACCGAGACGCCGTGGATCAAAATGCGCTCGAGCCCGCCGCCCCCCACGGGAGCGGGCAGGCCGATGGTCAGGCGGCCTACGGCCATGCGCCGGAACTCGCCGTCCCGTGCGCAGCGCCACAGCCACCAAGGGCTCGCCAACACGATCGCCAGCAGCCATGTCAGGTCGTAGACGGCGTGCAGCGCCATCCGCATCCAGCCCGGATTGGGGTCCGTGCGGATGGCCGGCGGAAAGGGCCCTGCGCTTCCCACGGCGGGCTCGGAGGTCAGGGCGCCGGCGGCCATGGACTCCGACTCAGTCCCGACCGCGGCCGTGACACTTCTTGTACTTCTTGCCGCTGCCGCAGGGACAGGGATCATTGCGCCCGACCTTCTCGCCTTCCGGTTGGCCGGCGGGAGCCGCGGGCGGAGGAGAGGCCGACGGCGGAGCCTGGGCCGCGGAGTCGGGCGCGGGACCCCCATCCTGACTCGCCCGAGCCGCATCATCGACCATCTGCTGGCGCCGCATCATGTCGAAGGCGCGGCTGGCGGGAACGCCCCCGCCGGCCGGCCGTCGCCGCCCGGGCGCCATCCCGGCCCGGGCCGTGACCATCCCGCGCGGAGCGAGCTGGCCGGAGGCTGCGGCCGCACTGCCCTCCCCATCACCCTCTCCCTGGACGCGGATGCGCAGGATCAAGCTCGTGACCTCGTCCTCGACGGCTTCGAAGAGGCGGTCGAAGAGCTGGAAGCCCTCGCGCTTGTACTCATTCTTGGGATCGACCTGGGCGTAGCCGCGCAGGCCGATGCCGGCCTTGAGGGCGTCTACCGCGTGCAGGTGGTCCTTCCACTTGGAATCGAGGGCGTTGAGCAACACGTAGCGCTCGATGCGGCGCATCAACTCCCCCCCCACCCGTTCCTCGCGCTCCTCGTAACGGCGCAGGACCATGCCAGCGAGTTCCTGCGTGCTCCCGTCATCGGGATCGGCGGCTAGTTCTGCGACTTCGGGCTGGGGCTCGAAGCCGAAAGTACGCTGTACCCAGCCCGCCAGACCGCTCGCATCCCCCGCGAAGGTCACGCTGGCCCGCTCGATGACGCGCTCGAGCATGTCGAGCACCTTGTCCTTGGTCTCGATGCCCTCCAGGACGTCCTGCCGCACGCTGTAGATCTCCTTGCGCTGGACATCCATCACCTCGTCGTACTCGAGCAGGTGCTTGCGGATCTCGAAGTTGCGGTCCTCGACCTTCTTCTGCGCCTTGGCGATGGCGCGCGACACCATCCCGGACTCGATCTGCTGGCCCTCGGACATGCCGAGCTTCTCCATCAGGTTCTTGGTCCGCTCGCTGTAGAAGATCCGCATCAGGTCGTCCTCCAGCGAGAGGAAGAAGCGCGACTCGCCCGCGTTCCCCTGGCGGCCCGAGCGCCCGCGCAACTGGTTGTCGATGCGGCGCGCCTCGTGACGCTCGGTCCCGAGGACGTACAGACCGCCGAGAGCCAGGACCTCCCGCTCGTCTTCCTCGCAGCGCCCGCGCACCTCCTTGCGGATGGTGTCGATCTCCTCGAGGTGGTCGACGTCGCCCTCCGTGAGCCCGGCCTCCTCGAGCTGCTTGCCAAGGCGATACTCGAAGTTGCCCCCGAGCTTGATGTCCGTGCCGCGGCCGGCCATGTTCGTCGCCACGGTCACCGAGCCCCGGTCGCCGGCCAGAGAGACGATGTTGGCCTCACGCTCCCACTGTCCCACCTTGGCGTTCAGCACCGAGTGCTCGACGCCCCGGCGCTCCAGCATCCCCGAGAGCAGCTCCGACTTCTCGACCGAGGTCGTGCCCACCAGGACCGGCTGCCCCTTCTCCCGCAGGCGCCCGATCTCCTCGACGATGGCGTTCCACTTCTCTTTCTCGGTGCGGTAGACGACATCGAGGCCGTCCTCCCGGGCGACGGCGACGTTGGTCGGAATGCTGACCACGTCCAGCTCGTAGATCTTGTGGAACTCCCCCGCCTCGGTGAGCGCCGTCCCGGTCATCCCGCCGAGCTTATCGAACATCCGGAAGTAGTTCTGATAGGTGATCGTCGCGAGGGTCTGGTTCTCCTGGCGCGGAGTGAGCCCCTCCTTGACCTCGACCGCCTGGTGCAGGCCGTCGGACCAGCGCCGCCCCTGCATCTTCCGGCCGGTGAACTCATCGACGATGATCACTTCACCGTTATCGACCACGTACTCCTTCTCGCGCCGGTAGAGCCCGTGGGCTCGCAGGGCATTCTCGATGTAGTGCGGCCAGTCTTCGTTGCCGGGGGTGTAGAAGGACTCCACGCCGACCATCGACTGGGCCACCTCAATCCCGGGCTCGAGCAAGCTAGCCGAGCGCTCCTTCTCCTTGACCTCGTAGTGTTCATCCGGGACCAGCTTGCGGGCGATGGAGTCCGACAGCATGTACTTGTCAGAGCCCTCCTCCGCCGGACCGGAGATGATCAGGGGCGTCCGCGCCTCGTCGATCAGGATCGAGTCCACCTCGTCCACGATCGCAAAATAGAGCTGATTCTGGACCTGGTCCTCCACCTGCGTCTTCATGTTGTCGCGCAGGTAGTCGAAGCCGAATTCGTTGTTGGTGCCGTAGACGATGTCGCAGGCGTAGACCGGCTGACGATCCCACGGGCTCATCGAGGACTGGATCGCGCCGACGCTCAGCCCCAGGAACTCGAAGATCGGGCGCATCCATTCCGCGTCGCGGCGCGCGAGGTAGTCGTTGACCGTCACCAGGTAGCAGGTGCGGCTGGTCAGCGCGTTCAGGTAGAGGGGCAAGGTCGCAACCAGTGTCTTGCCCTCACCCGTCATCATCTCCGTGATCGCGCCCTGGTGGAGCACGATGCCGCCCACCAACTGCACGTCGAAGGGCCGCAGGCCGAGGGTACGGACCGACGCCTCGCGCGCCAGGGCGAAGGCCTCGGGGATGATCTCGTCCAGGGTCTGCTCGCCGGCCGCGATCACACCGCGCAGGCGTTCGGTCTCGGCCCCGAAGTCCTCAGCCGCCAGGCCTTGGGCCCAGGCCTCGCGCTCGTTGATCGCGGCCACGAGCGGTTCGAGGGTGCGCACGACGCGCTCGTTGCGCGAGCCGAAGGTGCTCCTCAACGACCGACCGAGGCGGTCGCCCAAGACGGAGAGCTTGTCAGATACTGAGTCCCAGTCCATCGAGATCGTCATTCCTGCGGGGTGAGCGGGTCGCCCTGCGCGACCTGGCCGTGGATTATCCCAACCATTCCATTGATCGGCACGCCCGGAGGAAAGGCGCGCGGGGGAAACTTCTCGGGATCCGGTCGAGCAGAGCGAAGAGACGGGCCTCCAACCGTCAGGAACCACCCGTCGCCAGAAGCCGTTCGAGCATCGTGAAGAGCAATTCACGCGGGAAGGGCTTGCGAAGGAACCCGCTCACGCTCTGCAGTCGATCGAGCCGGATCGAGGAGGCCGTGGCCATCAGGACCGGCAGGCGCGCGGTCCGGGGCTCCCCCCGCAGGCGCTCGAGGACCTGCTCTCCGTCCAGTTCCGGCATGGCGTAGTCGAGCAGAACCAGGTCCGGCAACGGGTCGCGGGCGAGGCGCTCGAGAACCTCCCGGCCATCGTGGCAGCACTCGCAGGTGTAGCCACGGCCCTCGAGCAGGGCCGCGATGCCCGCGGCCACGTGCTGCTCGTCGTCCACCACCAGAATGTGGGCACGCTTCTCGCCCTCACGCTCCACCCGCGCCAGGCCCTCGGCCAGCGCACGCAGGTCGCGGTGGGTCGGCAGGCCCGCCTCATGCCAGGTCCCCTCGATGGCCTCCTTCAAGGTGCGGTTGTGCGCCTTGAGCGCCTGCCATTGATCGTGATCGGGATTGCCCTCGGGGATGTCGATGTGGTCGTCGTGTGTGTCGACCGAGAAGAAGTACTCCTCATCCACCAGGTATTCCTGGATCACGAACTTCATAAACGGATAGCGGTCGTTGCCCAAGCGCAAGGTGTAGCGCGAGTGGGCCGGTGCGCTGCCGTCACCTTCGGGCTTGCGGCAGAGTGCGAAGAGCTGCTCGAGGGTCGACACCTCGTCGAGCTGTGCGGGGTCGAAGATCGGCACGGTCTCACCAGGCCGCGGCCAGGCGCTCTCCATGTAGAGCGCGACCGCGCGCCGCACATGGGCCGGGGTCATCTCCTCGAGCCTCAACTCGTCTCCTCCCGGCCGTCCTCAAGAGCGCCTATCAGCTCACGCACGGACGCGATGCCCTCAGCGTCGAGCAGCGTCGCGACGCGCTCGGCAAGCACGCCAGGCAGGGCCGGATCGGCGAAGGCCGCCGTCCCCACCTGCACGGCGCTGCAGCCCACCACCAGGAACTCCAGCACATCCTGCGCGTCGCCCACGCCCCCGCAGCCGATGACCGGAATGCTCACCGCGCGAGCGCACTCCCAGGCGCAGCGCAGCGCGACGGGCTTGATCCCGGTGCCGGAGTAGCCGCCCTGGACAGTCGCGACGCGCGGTCGCCGAGAGCGCCAGTCGACGGCCATGCCCAGCAGGGTGTTGACAGCCGTCAGGCCGTCCGCCCCCCCCGCCTCGACGCCCCGCGCGATGTCACCGATGCGCGTCACGTTGGGTGACAGCTTGGCGAAGATGGGCTTGGTCGTTGCCTCGCGCACGCCGCGCACGACCCGTTCGGCGAGGGCCGGGTCCGTCGAGTAGGGCAGGCGGCCGCCTCCGACGTTGGGGCACGAGAGGTTGATCTCCAGGGCGTCGACCTCCTCACGCTCGTCCAGCATCCCCGCCAGCTCGGCGAACTCCTGCTCCGCCTCCCCGCCGATGTTGGTGAAGATGCACGTGTCCGCGTCGGCCACCCGCGGCAGCACCTCTCGCAGGTAGGCCTCGATCCCGTGATTTTCCAGACCGATCGAATTGAGGAAGCCGACCTCGGTCTCGTGGATGCGGGGAGCGGGGTTGCCGGGCCGCGGGCGCAAGGTGACGGTCTTGCTCACCAGGCCGCCCATGCTCCCTGGAGACGAGAAGTGCTCCATCTCAAGCCCGTGGCCGAAGGTACCGGAAGCAGAGAGGATCGGATTGCGCAGGGCGAGCGAGGCCAGCTCCACCGAAAGGTCCACCATGCCCGGCAATCTACTTCAGGAAGAGGGGGGTGACAACGAGGCCGCAGAGTCCGCCATCGGCGCGCTCTCCTCCGCCTCCAGACCGCTCAGGAGCAGCAGGACGGCCCCGACGGTGATGCAGGAGTCGGCCACGTTGAAGGTCGGGAAGTGCCACTCCCAGCGAGAGAAGTAGACATCTATGAAATCCCGGACCCAGCCGAAGGTCTCCCCGCTGTGGCGCTCGAGGAACAGGTTGTCGTGGAGGTTCCCCAGGGCGCCGGCGAGCACCAGCACCATGGCGACAGTGAACCAGCGCCTGCGCGAGGGAATGCGGGCCAGAAGCCAGACCAGGAAAGCAGCCGCCAGGATCCGCCCTCCCACGAGCAGCTGGGGGTAGTCGGCGAACTGACCGAAGGCGGCGCCGCGGTTCTCCGAGCGCATGAAGGTCATCCAGCCGACGTCGGGACCGAAGAGGTGCAGGCGCCGGTGCCCGTGGGGACAGGTGCGCAGGAGAGTCGTCGCCGGGTTCTCGAGCAGGGCGAAGGCTGCGGTCTTGGACCACAGATCGAGGGCCACGAGGCCCGCGACCAGACCGGCGCGGCACACCAGCGCCCGCGCTCCCGGCGTGGTCCTGGCGTGGATCACCGGGCGCTCGTCCGTCGCCCCTGCCTGCGCCGGGGCGGCGTCACCCATGCTCTCGGAGGATCGCTCGCTCATGACGCTCATCCCGCCTCCGCGCCGCGCTGGCACTCGATGCAGTTCATCGCGTGGGGGACGGCCCTCAGGCGGTCCTTGCGGATCCACGAGGCGCACTTGCCGCAGCGCCCAAAGGTGCCGTCCGCGATGCGGTCCATGGCGTCGAGGATCTCCTGCACCGTCGATTCGTCGTGCTGCAATAGCTCGAGGTTGAAGCCTTGGAAGTAGCGCTCGCCCTCGTCTCCCTGGTGCTCCCCGTCGCTGCTCGCCAGGTCCTCCTGCAGCTGATGGATGTCACCGTTGATCAGCCCCAGCATGGCTTGCAGCTGGCTCTGGAAGAGGGCGAGGTCCTCCGCTGTAGGCTTCCGTCCGGGCATGGGGTGGTACGGGGAGGCCGAAGGCGGGCGCGGCATCGTCGGCGCGGAAGTATAGGACGCCCCCCTTGAGCACTCAAGGCGAGGTGAAGCTTGATGCGAGGACCTCGGGGAGCGACCCTCGGGGCATGGGTGACGGGCGCGAAACGACCCGACTGACGCGGGGGTTCGGCGACGGCCTGGAGGACTTCATCGAGGCCCTGGGGGTCGAGGCCGGCCTGGCGCGCAACACCCTGCGCTCCTACAGGGCGGACCTGACGCGCCTCGCGCGCTGGGCCGAGCGGCGCGGGTTGCTGGACTGGGGCGCCCTGTCCGAGGCGGACGTGGTCGACTACCTCGCCTGGCGCCGGAGCGAGGGGCTGACCGAGGCCACCCTGGCCCACGACCTGACCACCACCCGCATGCTGATGCGCCACCTGCACAGCGAGGGTCTGGTGTCCCGCGACCCGACGGCCCTGCTCGACTCTCCGGCCCTGGCGCGCCGCCTGCCCGGCACCCTGGCGGTAGAGGAGGTCGAAGCCCTGCTGACCGCTCCCGCCGGAGACGGCTGGCGCGCCCAGCGCGACCGCGCCCTGCTCGAGGTGCTCTACGCTTGCGGCGCGCGCGTGGCCGAGGCCATCAGCCTGCGCACCGATTCCCTCGAACCGTCCCTGCGCGTCCTGCGCCTGTTCGGTAAGGGCTCCAAGTCGCGCATCGTGCCCATGGGGAAGCGCGCGCGGGAGGCCCTGGAGGCCTGGCTCGCGGCAGGCCGTACCGAACTCCCGGGCGCGGCCACGCGCCCCGAGGTCTTCCTCTCCGCCCGCGGCCGCCCCCTGGACCGCACCAACGCCTGGCGGAGCGTCAAGGCCGCCGCCCTGCAGGCGGGCCTGAGCCCCACCATCTCTCCCCACACCCTGCGCCACTCCTTCGCGACTCACCTGCTGGCCGCTGGCGCCGACCTGCGCGCCGTGCAGGAGATGCTCGGGCACGCATCGATCCGCACGACCGAGATCTACACGCACCTCGACACCGAGCACGTGCGCAGTCTGCACCGCCTCTACCACCCCCGCTCCTGAGCGGCTTCAGCTGCCGCGCAGGTGTTCGCGCACGGCCTGCGCCAGCTCGGTTCCGATACCCGGCACCCCCGCGATCTCCTCGACGCTGGCGGCCTCTACCCCTCCGACGCTCCCGAAGCGCCGCAGCAAGGCTCGGCGGCGCACGGAACCGACACCGGGGATCGCATCCAGGCGACTCTGGATGCGCCCGCGCTCCTTGCGGTGATAGGTGATAGCGAAGCGGTGGGCCTCGTTCCGCACGCGCTCGAAGAGGTAGCGCACGGCGGAGTGGCGCGGCAACTCGAGCGGTTGCTCGACGCCCGGCAGAAAGAGCCGTTCCTCGGTCGCCTCGCGGCGTGCAGCGCCCCGTCCGCGTGCCGGGCGCGCCTTGGCCAGGCCGACCATCGCCACAGACCAGGCCCCGGTCTCCTCGCGCGCGGTCAGGGCGCAATCGAGCTGGGCTCGCCCGCCGTCCACGACCACGAGATCGGGCAGGTCGGCCTCGTCCACCCCGCGCCGCAGGCTCCTGCGCACGACCTCCCCCATGGCGGCAAAGTCATCCTGGCCGTCCAGCTCGCGCAGCTTGAAGCGCCGGTAGCCGGCGCGGTCGGCGATCGCACGCCGAAAACGCACGCGGCTGGCGACAGTGTGGGACGCCTGGGTGTTGGAGACGTCGAAGCAGTCGATCACCTCGGGCACCTGCTCGAGGTCCAGCAGGCGCCGCACCTGTTCGATCAACTCGGCGCCGTCCCCGTCCTCCGTTCCCAGGCGGGCCAGCTCCGCGCGGGCGTTCTCCCCCGCCAGATCGAGCATGCGCCGCCGCTCGCCGCCGCTGGGCACGATGATCTCGAGCCCCTTCCCGAGAGCGCGCTCGATCATCTCCGCCGCCGCCGGGCGGCAGGGCAGGACGAGCTCGCTCGGGATCTCCCGGCGACTGGTCCCGTAGAAGGCGGTGACCACATCGTGCAGGAGCTCCTCGTCGGGCAGCTCGGAGCGAAAGCGATGCGAGCGACTCTCGCTCATGCGACCGTCACGAAAAGCGAGGCGATGGACGAGCGCGTCACCGCCGCGCCGCGCCAGACCCAGCACATCGCGCCGCACGCGATCCCGCGGGCGGACCCCCTGGCCCTCGACCGTGCGGCGCAAGGCTCCCAGGCGGTCGCGCCAGAGGGCGGCGCGCTCGAATTCCAGAGCGTCGGAGGCGGCCCGCATGCGACGGTCCAGGTCGCACTCGAGCTCCTCGGTGTCGCCCGAGAGGATGCGCACGGCGCGCGCCATGTGAGCGTCGTACTCGGCGGCGGTCACGCCCTCGACGCAGGGGGCGCAGCACTGTCCGATCTGGTGCTTGAGGCATGGGCGGCTGCGGTGCTTCATGACCGAGTCGGGGCAGTCGCGCAGAGGGACGATGCGGTGCAGGTCCGCCAGAGTGCGGCGCACCGAGCGCGCGGAGGCGTAGGGGCCGAAGAACCGTGAGCGTCCGCCCGGCTTGCCCGCCCGTGGGCTGTGGGCGCGAACCAGCTTGAGGCGCGGAAACGCCTCGCCGCGATCGAGGCGCAACATCAGGAAGGACTTGTCGTCCTTCAAGAGCACGTTGTGCATCGGCCGGTGCTGCTTGATGAGCGTATCCTCGAGCAGCAGGGCCTCGGACTCCGTGCGGGTGACGATGGTCTCGACCGCCCGGGCGTCTCGCTCCAGGAAGCGCACGGCCAGCCGGCCGTCGCCTCCCGGGCGACGGTAGCTCGCGAGGCGAGCACGCAGGTCGAGCGCCTTTCCCACGTAGATCACGCGCCCCCCTGCGTCCCGAAACAGGTAGACGCCGGGACGGCGCGGAACATCATCACTCCACCAGACGGGATCAGGCACGGTCCCAGAATACCCGGCCCTCCCATCCACGACGAGGTGCGTCAGCGCTCCAGCTCGAGCTGCTCAAGATGCTGGAGCTCATCGCGCAGAGAGGCCGCACGCTCGAACTCCAGCTCCGAGGCGGCGCGCATCATGTCGTCGCGGATTTTCTCGATCTCGGCCCGCAGGCGCTCGCGGCTCCAGCCAGCGGTCTCGTCCTCTTGTACCTCTCCGGAGCCGTCCCGTTCGAGACCTCCGACCTCCACATAGTCCATCTCGTAGAGGGCCTCGATGCTCTCGCGCACGGGTTTGATGATCGTGCGCGGCGTGATCCCGTTCCGGGCGTTGTACGCCTCCTGCACCTCGCGCCGGCGCTCGACCTCGTCGATGCACGCATTCATCGAGTCGGTCAAGCGGTCAGCGTACATCAGGACCCGACCCTCGACATTGCGGGAAGCTCTCCCGCAGGTCTGGATCAGGGAGGTCGTCGAGCGCAGGAAACCCTCCTTATCGGCGTCCAGCACGGCCACCAGCGCGACCTCAGGCAGGTCGAGTCCCTCGCGCAGCAGGTTGATCCCCACCAGCACATCGTACTGCCCCAGGCGCAAGTCGCGCAGAATCGCGGAGCGCTCCATGACGTCGATCTCCGAGTGCAGGTAGCGCACGCGCACGCCGAGGTCGTCGTAGTAGGAGGTCAGGTCCTCGGCCGAGCGCTTGGTGAGGGTGGTCACGAGTACACGGAACCCGTCGGCGGCGACCCGCCGCACTTCCGCCAGCAGGTCATCCACCTGGGTCGCGGCCGGACGCACTTCGATGCGCGGGTCGAGCAGCCCCGTGGGGCGCACGATCTGCTCGACGACCCGCGCACGCTCGCGCTCGTGGGGCCCGGGGGTGGCCGAGACATAGACGACCTGCGGCACGAGCCGCTCCCATTCCTCGAAGCGCAGGGGGCGGTTGTCCAGGGCACTGGGCAGGCGGAACCCGTGCTCCACCAGGGTCTCCTTGCGAGACCGGTCGCCGCGATACATACCGCCGACCTGAGGGATCGAGACATGGCTCTCGTCCACGAACACGACCCAGTCCTCGGGGAAGTAGTTCAGGAGGGTCGAGGGTGGTTCTCCGGGGGCGCGACCGTCCATGTAGCGCGAGTAGTTCTCGATCCCATTGCAGACGCCCGCGGCGCGCAGCATCTCCATGTCGTGCCGCGTGCGTTGCTCAAGGCGCTGGGCCTCCAGCAGCTTGCCGCTCCCGCGCAGCTCGCGCACGCGCACCTCGAGCTCCTCGGCGATGCCCTCCAAGGCGACGACGATCCGCTCCTGCGGCGTCACGTAGTGGTTCGCCGGATAGACGGTCGCACTCTCCAGAGAGCGCACGATCTCGCCGCGCAATGGATTGACGACCTCCAGGCGCTCAATTTCGTCGCCGAAGAGTTCGATCCGGATCACCTCGTCCGCCTCGTAGGCAGGGAACACCTCGATCACATCACCCCTGGCCCTAAACGATCCCTGGCGGAAGTCGAGATTGTTGCGCGCGTACTGCATCTGGGTCAGCCGGCGGAGCAGGTCATCGCGCTCGATGACCTGGCCGCGCTTCACCTCCACCGACATGCGCGCGTAATTGGAGGGAGAACCGAGACCGTAGATGCACGAGACGGAGGCGACGATCACGACGTCCCGGCGGTCGAGCAAGGAGCGCGTGGCGCTGTTCCGCAAGCGCTCGATGTTCTCGTTGCGGCTGGCGTCCTTCTCGATGAAGGTGTCGCTGGAAGGGACATAGGCCTCGGGCTGGAAGTAATCGTAGTAGCTGACGAAGTACTCGACGGCGTTATGGGGGAACAGCTCGCGGAATTCGCTGTAGAGCTGGGCCGCAAGGGTCTTGTTGGGCGAGAGGATCAGGGTCGGCCGATTCACCTCGGCGATCACGGCGGCCATGGTGAAGGTCTTGCCCGATCCAGTGATCCCGAGCAGGCACTGCTCGGGAACTCCCTCCCGCAGTCCCTCGGCCAGGTGCGCGATGGCCTCCGGCTGGTCCCCGGTGGGCTCGAAGGGACACACCAGTTCGAAGACCCCGGGGGTCGCCCCGGGCCGGGTGCTCGAGGGTCTGGCCATCGGAGCCATCCTACCGCGCCCGCCGGCAGACCGACCGCGCGGGGGGGCCCGGGCTGCGCATCTTGCAGCGTCCCCGGCCAGGCCTTATCTTGCCTGCCATCAACGCCTTGGGCGACCGGTCGGGGTGCGGGCCGGGCGTCCTGCGCCTTCCCGGTCCGCCGCCTTCTCCCCATCTTCTCCGTGCCGAGCCGCCCATGATCATCGAATGCCCCGCATGTGGCGCCCGCGCCAAGCTGCCCGATAGCAAGGAAGGCGCCAAGGTCCGCTGCTCGGAGTGCGAGCGCATCTATCTAGCGCACCCCTCCGGCGCCCGAGCCAGCGCCAAGACCAGCAGCTCGGCCATGCCCGTCGGCATCGGTGCCGGAGTGGTCGCCCTGATCATCGTCGTCTTCGCCATCACCAATAGAGGACCGGCGACCACGGCGGCCCCTCCCGCGCCCGAGGCGCAGATGCCCGAGATCGTCCTCATCGACTACGGCTTCGATTCTGCGCTCTGCAAGTTCGCGCGCAGCCTGCACGACGCCGCGGCCCTGGGCGACGAGTTCCTGCTCCAGACCTCCATTGACCAGGACCGTGTCTGGGAACGCCTGAGCGCAGCAGCCGAGGGCGACGCGCTCCAGAGGGACAACTTCATGGTGGCTGTCCTCGACGGCCTGCTTGCCGACGCACCGACCAACCTCGTCGGCGCCTGGACTCCCTTCGACGGAGAGGTGATCGAGGAGGGAGACGAGGTGGCGCTCCTGCGCCTCGTCCTCCAGCCCCGCGATGCCGCTACCGCCGGCGGGACGCGCCACATCGAGTGGCGCCTCTCGCGCGCCGGGGACAAGTGGAAGGCCTGGTCCTGGGAGCGCTGGATCTCCCCGGAGGAAGAAAAGAACAACCGCATCGCGCGCGCCCGCAGGAACAAGAAGAAGACCCTCAGCGACGGCTCTGTCGTGCTCGAGGCGGAACCCGAGCCGATCGCCCACCTGGACTCGACCTCGTCCGAGCTGCGCACGCGCATCGACGAGATGATCAGCAGCCTGCATCGGCTCGACGACCTCCGACCCCGGGAGCTGACCAACCTGCGCAACGAACTGGTGGTCATCGGGAGGCCCGCCGTGCCGGCGCTCCTGACCTCGATGTACGAGCTGGACCGGGCAGGCTGGACGGACGAGACCCTGATCGTCGGCCAGCAGCTGCACATGCTTCTACAGGGCATCACTGGCTACGTGACGACCTTCAAGGCCCACGAGGCCCTGGGCGGAACGCTCGAACGCCGCGACAGCGGCGTTCGCCAGTGGTTCAGCTGGTACGATCGGAAGTTCAAGCGCTTCGACCAGCGCAGCGAGGAGACGGACCTGCTCGAGACCGCGATCGTGCCGAAGACCGAGCGCGAGAGACGCGAGCTGGAGAAGTACAAGAGAATCACCGAGCAGGAAGAGAGCGACGGCTGACCCAAGGGGTAAGCCTCACCTCCTCCATTCCGCGCGCCCACGCGAGGGGCATCGAGCGAACAGCGATCACGGACAGAAACGAGAAGGACTCATGAGTCATCGCATCGGAACGTGCGCCTCCTGTGGCGCCACCTACAAGCTCCCCGCCTCCTTCGCCGCCGACAAGGCGCGCTGCAAGGAGTGCGAAGGCGTGGTGGAGATCGGCGCCATCGAGGGCGAAGCCCCCGCAGCGACCCCGAAACCGACAGCGGCGCCGGTTCCCGCCAAGCGGGTTCCCGCCAAACCCGTTCGCGCCAAGTCCAGCGCGCCCGCCGCAAAGCCCAAGGCCGAGCCCAAGCCCAAGAAGCGCAGCGGTCCGAGCATGAAGGAGCGACTCCTCGAGGAGCGGCGGGCCGCAGCCGAGGGAGCAGGCGAGCAGCAACCCGCGCTGGCGAAGAAACCGACCGCGGTGAAGAGACCCGGCGTGCTGAAGAAAGCTGCGGCGGCGAAGGCCGAACCCGCCGCCAGGGGGACGAAGGAGTCCGGCTCCAAGTCCGCCGCACCCGCGAGCCGACACCGGGGCTCTTCCTCACGGCGCCGGCGTGGCGCCGCCGCCGAGGGCGGTGAAGATGTCCGAGAGCGCCTGCGAAAGACCAAGAAGTCCCCTCTCGTGCCGGCCCTGGCCGCCCTGGCCGCCCTCGGCCTCGCCGGCGGCACCGTCTGGTACATGATGGACTCCGAGAAGGCCGGCTCGGAGCTCAGCGAGGAGACGGCTGCGGTCGAGACACAGGACGAGACCGGGACGAGCAGCGAGCCCGAGGAGGCCCCCAGCCCCGACTCGCAAGCGGAGCCCGAGGACGAGCCGGAACCCGAACCGGAGCCCAAGCCCAAGCCCGTCAAGCGCAAGGATCCCGCCTCGATCGACCTGACCGCGATCGGGGACTACGGCTCCATCCCGGGACTCACCGACGACGAGTTCTCCAAGCTCCAGCGCCTGGCGGTGACCATGATCGACCCCGAGGCCGGCGCCGCGGGCAACCGTGCACGCATGGCCCTGCTCAACGCGGAGAAGAGCGCCTTCCCCGCCGTCCTGAACGTCATGAAGGACATCGACTTCTCCACCGAACAGGGCTTCCGCGACGGTGATCTCTGCCAGCGCCTGTTGATGGAGATCTGCAACGGCAACAACTTCGGCTGGAAGTACTCTGCCTTGGAAGAGGACGAGTGGTTCAACAAGTTCGTCGTCCAGCGCTGGTGCACCCAGTGGGACCGGGCGAAGGACGACGAAGCCTACTGGCTGAAGTTCTCCAAGCAGGACGCCGCGCCGGAGGCCGCGACCGACGCCGGTGAACCCGCCATCAGCGATGACGACCTGGACGACCTGGACGACCTGGACGGCTAGCCGCATTCCTCGCGCGCATCGCGCATGAGCGTGCAAGCCGTTCGCGGTGCGAACGGCCTCTGCACCCGCAGACCCATCGGTGAGGGCGGAGGGGCCGTGATCGATGCGGTCAGCGCGGAGGGCGTGCGGGCCGCGCGACGCCAGTGCGCTCTGTCCCCCCAGCGCCACCTCGCCGAGGGTCGCTGCACGCGCTGACGGCCCGACCCTCGACCCAGATGGCCTGAACGCTGCCAAAGCGGCGCTCGATGCGCTCGACCGCGTGACCACGCTCCACCAGCTCCGCCAGCGGGTCCGGCTCCCAGGAGAATTCGGGCGTCGCCTCGAAGAAGGTCCGCGCGGGAGACCACTGCTGGTGCAGGCGAGGGGCCGCCACGGCCGCCTGCAACTCCTGGCCCAGGACCAGAGTGCGGAGCAGGACCTGCAGGGTGGCGGTGATGATGCGCGGCCCCCCCGGGCTGCCGAGGACCAGCCGCACCCGTCCATCGGGACCGAGCACGATGGTGGGCGACATGGAAGAGAGGGGTCGCTTGCCGGGTCGGATGGCATTGGCCAGGGAGCCGACCAGGCCGAACATGTTGGGCACGCCGGCCTGGATGGCAAAGTCGTCCAGCTCGTTGTTCAAGAGGAACCCCCAGCCCTCCACCATCGTGCCGCTCCCGAATGAGGCGTTGAGGGTAGTCGTCATGGCCAGGGCGCCACCCTCGCGATCCACGATCGAGAGGTGGGTCGTCTGTTCGGACTCGGGTGGCGGCGTTGGCGCCCAGGCAGCCACATCCGGGTTAGCCCGCTCGCTGATCGCGATGCGCCGCGCGGCGATCCACCCGGGTGCCAGCAACGAATCGGTGGGCACGGGATAGAAGTCCGGATCGCCCATGTGTAGCGCGCGATCGGCGAAGGCCTGGCGCATGGCCTCGATCCACCAGTGCAGCATGCGCTCGCCAGGTTCCCCTCCCCCGCCGTCGGCCTCGCCCTCCAGGGGCAAGCCGTCGAGCACGCCCAGAACCGACAGCACCACCAGACCTCCCGAGCTTGGCGGAGGCATGGTCAGGAGTTCGTGGCCCCGAAAGCGCCCGCGCAGGACGGGGCGCTCGACACTCCGGTACGCGCCCAGGTCCTCGAGGGTCAGGGTGCCGGGAGCCGGCAGACCCGCGCCAGGGACAGGCGTACGCAGCACCTCGCGCACGACGGCGGCCGCCACCGGTCCGCGATAGAAACCGTCGGGTCCCTCGCGAGCGTAGCGCGCCAGGGTGCGGGCCAGGTCTGGCTGCACCAGCAGCTCCCCCGCCGCCAGGGGCACGCCACCTGGGTAGAAAACGGCCCTCGCTGGCCCGTTCATTTTCTCAAGGACCCGCGCGCTGCTCAGGTCGCGGGCCAGCCAGGGGTCCACGGGAAACCCCTCGCGCGCCAGACGGATGGCTGGCTGCACCAGATCCGCGAAGCTCAAGCGTCCCGAGCCACGCTGGCGGTGCAACTCGAACAGGCCGTGGGGCGATCCGGGGATCCCGACCGCCAGAGCCCCGGAGATCGAGCGCGCCGGAACATGCACGCCCCCTTCGTCCAGGTAGCGGGCAGGGTCGGCGGCGCTCGGGGCCGTCTCGCGGAAGTCCAGGGCCCAGGCATCTCCCGCGGGCGAGACGTGCACGGCGAAGCCTCCGCCCCCGAGGTTCCCTGCCTGGGGCAGGCAGACCACCAGGGCCAGGGCGGTGGCCACGGCTGCGTCCGCGGCGTTCCCCCCGCGCTCCAGGATCTCGAGCCCCACGGTAGTGGCCCTCGGGTGCTCCGCGACGACCGCACCCTCGCGCAGCCTCGTCACCCCCGGCGCCTCGCCTGGACCTCGGCAGGTGACGGAGAGCCCGATGACCAGGCCGCAGATCAGGAGCGTCGACGAGTGCGTCACCGCGAACTCAGAATCCGGGCACCTCGTCGGTCTCGGCGATGTCCTCGACCTGGACGCCCCGCTCTCGCAGGTACTCGATGGCCTGCTCGATCGCATCCTCGCCGCCGTCGATCTCGACCGCCACCAGGGCCACCTTGTCGGTGATGCTGGCCGCTCGGATGTTGGGGATCACTCCGAAGCGTTCTCCCAGCGTGTGGCTGATGATGGGCTCGGAGATCAGTTCCTGAGGAAAGGTGCAGAAGATCTTCTTGGAAGTCATCGCACCTCCATCCCACCAAAAGTACACCCTCGGCCGCAAGGGCAGGGTGAGCCGGTCATCGCGGAGCGCGCAGGAATGCCAGGCCAGCGAACGCCAGCCCCAGCAACAGCAGGGGCACGGCCGCACCCGGGGCCCTCCATGCACTGCGCAGTTCGGGGCCGAAGTCCATGGTGCCGGCCGGGCCGTAGACCTCGGGGTGACGCATGAAATCGAGCCCGCCGCACTCCAGGACAACCGCCACCGGGGACAGGTCGAGCAGGCGCGCCGCCACGGGAGGGGACCAGGGGCGTGCGAGCTCTCCGCCGCCGCCGGGAAGGGCCGTGAGCAGGCCGCAGAGCAGGAAGGCCGCGCCCGCGGCGCGCATGGCCGAGCGCCGGCAGACCAGGCCCACTCCCCAGCCCAGGGTGAACAGCCCGGCGACGGCCCACCAGGCTCCGGACGGATCGGGCAGGCCGGAGTTCAGGCCTATCCCGTGCACCGCAGCCCACCAGGGCAGGAGCACCAGTAAGGCGGTGACGCGCGGCAGCCAGGCGCCGGCGAGTATCCCGAGGCCCGTCGACACGAGTGCCAGCCAGGCCAGCAGGGCCACCGGATCCAGGTCTCCGGCGCGCGAGGGCAACAGCCCCGCCAGGCCCGCGCTCGACAGGATTAGCAAGAGCACGGCCGGCCGGCGGACCGTGATCGGGAGGGCGGAATCCATGGGGGCGCTCGCGCGGCCGACTCCGACCGCCGGTCCTTTATACTCCTCTGCTCTCCCTCTCCCCAACGCCCATGCGACTCCCCCTCGACCGCCGTGAGTTCTGCCGCTCCTCCCTCGCCTCCCTCACGGTCCTGGGCCTGGGAGGCGCTCAGTTTCCTCCCCCGCCGCGACCGGAGAAGCTCGATCTCGCCGCGCGCCTCTCGATGACCCCTCCCGAGGGCAGCCTGGAGGAGCGCTTCGCACTCCTGCGCGACGCAGGCTTCGCGGGCGTGGAGCTCGACCACTCCGATGCGATCGACGCACGAGAGGTGAAGGACGCCAGCGCAGCGACCGGCCTCGCTGTGCACGGCCTGCGCGAGGCCGACGCGCTCGACCATCCCCTCACCAGCGACGATCCCAACGTGCGCGCTCACGGTCGCGAGGTGCTGGAGCGGGCCCTGCGGCTGTGCAAGGCGGTGGGCGGATCGGGCGTCGGGCTCCTCCCCGGCCAGGTTACACCCGAGATCTCCTATGCCCGGGCCTGGAACCACGCGCGCGTCGAGCTGCGCGCCATGGCCCCCCTGGCCGAGTCCCTCGGCCTGCGGATCGGCCTGAAGAACGGACCCAATCGCTTCCTGCTCAGCCCTCTGGAAGCGGCCCGCTTCGTGGACGAGCTCGCCAGCCCCGTCTTCGGTTGGCATCTGGACGTCGCCTGGTCCCTGGCCCTCTCCTGGCCCCAGCACTGGATCCATGTCCTCGGCGCGCGTCTGCTCAAGGTGGACCTGCGAGACTTCAGTCGCGCCGCGAGCGAGAGCACGGGCTTCAGCAGGGGCTTCGACGTCGCCCTGGGACAGGGGGACTGCCAGTGGGAGGCCCTGCTCGAGGCCCTGGCCCACGCCCGCTACAACGGCTGGGTCACGACCGACGTGCCCGGGGGCGACGCTCAGCGCCTGGGAACCGTGGCACGCACAGCAACCGAGCTGCTGGGACGCTGAGGGCCTCTCCGCGCCCTCCCCATCCGGCCCCGACCCACCGTCCTGGCCTGCCCCTGCCCAATCGCCTAGAATGCCCGTTGGCACGGTGCGTACCCCTGTCTCGCCGGTGCCTGCCCCTCCTCGAGGGGCGTGCACAGCACACTGCCCCCCATGAAGGACCAGCCCGCACTCCCGGAACCCGCCTGGCCCGGCCGGGGCTTCGCCAAGGGACGCAGCCTGAGGATCTTCACCGAGCGCGACATCGACCGCATCCCCGCCTTGCAGCGCCTGTCGCGGGAGGCACGCTTCGCCATGCGGGTCGTGGCCCGCGTCCTGCCGTTCCGGGTCAACGAGTATGTGCTCGAGGAGCTGATCGACTGGGAGCGAGCGCCCTCTGACCCGATTTTCCAGCTGACCTTCCCCCAGCCCGGGATGCTGGCCCCAGACGACTTTCGGCGCATGGCGGACGCCCTGCGAGCCGACCAGCCACGGGCGGAGGTGGACGAGATCGCCCGCCAGGTGCGTGCCGGCCTCAACCCCCACCCCTCGGGCCAGCAGGAGCTCAATGTCCCGCGGCTCCACGGGCAACCCGTCGAGGGGATGCAGCACAAGTACCGGGAGACCGTCCTGTTCTTCCCCAGCCAGGGGCAGACCTGCCACTCCTACTGCACCTTCTGCTTCCGCTGGGCCCAGTTCGTGGGGGACCAGCAGCTGCGCTTCGCCTCGCGCGAGACCGAGACCCTGCACGCATACCTCAAGCAGCACCGCGAGGTCTCCGACCTCCTGATCACGGGCGGCGACCCGATGGTCATGAAGACCCGTCATCTCGAGCGCTATCTGAAGCCCCTGCTGGGCCCCGGGCTCGAACACATCCAGAACATCCGCATTGGCACCAAGTCCCTGTCGTTCTGGCCCCAGCGTTACGTCGAGGACGCCGACGCCGACCAGCTACTCGCCCTGCTCACCCGACTCGTCGAACGCGGCCGTCATGTGGCGCTGATGATCCACCAGAACCACGGACAGGAACTCCGCACGCCGATGGCCGAAGAGGCCATCCGGCGCGTGCGAGAGACGGGCGCGGTGATCCGTTCCCAGAGCCCGGTGCTGGCACACGTGAACGACGACGCAGGGACGTGGGGCGACATGTGGCGGCGCCAGGTTCAGCTGGGGATCGTTCCCTACTACATGTTCGTCGAGCGCGACACGGGCGCTCGTCGCTACTTCGAGTTGCCTCTCGCGCGCACCTTCGAGATCCACCGCGACGCGACGGCCCAGGTCTCTGGCCTGGCGCGCACAGCGCGCGGACCCTCGATGAGCGCGGCCCCGGGCAAGGTCGAAGTCAACGGGATCAGCGAGATCGCCGGCGAGCGCGTCTTCTCCTTGCGCTTTCTCCAGGCCCGCGACCCCGCCTGGCTGCACCGACCCTTCCACGCACGCTTCGACCCCGCGGCAACCTGGCTAGGAGACCTGAAGCCCGCCTGGGGCGAGGAGAGTTTCTTCTGGGAGGAAGACTTCGCGGCCATCTGCCGGCGTCGCGAGATGCGCCCGATGGCGGCGCTCCCCGACACCTGCGAGGCCTGAGTCCCGGGCGCACCCCCAGAGTGCTCTGGACCCTCAGCGAGCGTGGGCCGTGAGCCAGTCACCCAGGACATGGGCCGCGCCGCGCAGACCGACAGCGAGAGCTCCCTCGTCGGGGGCAAAGGTCGGCGTGTGGATCCGGCCCGGTTCTCCAGCCTTGGGGTCAGTCGTGCCCAGAAAGAAGTAGCAGCCGGGGACCTCCCTGGCGAAGAAGGCGAAGTCCTCCCCACCCATGTGAGGCCGCTCGACCTTCAGGTTCTCCGCTCCCACGACGCGTGCGAGGGTCGCGCGGACTCCGATCACCAGCTGCGGGTCATTGACGGTCACGGGCGTGATCCGGTCGATCGTCACGACGGCACGCGCTCCCATGGCCTCGGCCACGCCCTCCGCGATCTCGCGGATGCGCTCGTGCACCTGCTCCTGGACACGCTCGTCGTGGGTGCGCACGGTCCCCAGCAACTCGGCTGAAGCGGGGATGATGTTGAAGCGGTTGCCGGCCGAGAACTTCCCGATCGTCACGACCACGCGCTCGTGGGTCGTCACGCTGCGGGAGACGACCGTCTGCAATGCCAGAACGATCTGACTCGCGGTCACGATCGGGTCAATCCCCTCCTCGGGGTAGGCGCCGTGGGACTGCTGGCCGAAGACCTCGATCCGCAACCGGTCGACCGCGGCCATCACTCCGCCCGGCATGGCAGCGATCGACCCGACCGGCAGGCTCGGGCTGACATGCAGTCCAAAGACCGCTTGGGGTCGAACGGGTTCGAAGGCCCCCTCGGCCAGCATGCGCGCCGCGCCGTGCAGACCGGGACCGGGGTGTCCCTCCTCCGCGGGCTGAAAGAGAAAGAGCACGCTGCCAGGCAGCCGCGATCGCACCTCTTTTCGAGCCAGGACCGTCGCCACGCCCAGGGCCACGGCGGTGTGCACATCGTGGCCGCAGGCGTGCATCACGCCCACGTCCTCACCGCCCCACTCATCGGTGACGCGGCTGGCGTAGGCCAGGCCCGTCTCCTCGGTCACGGGCAAGGCGTCCATGTCGGCTCGCCAGGCGCAGACGCCACCCGGGCGTCCGCCGCGCAGCAAGCCCACCACGCCCGTGCCTCCGATGCCCGTGCGCACTTCGAGCCCCAGGCGCTCCAGCTGCTCTGCCACCAGAGCGGCCGTACGATGTTCGCGTTCACCGAGCTCGGGATGCTCGTGGATATCCCGACGCCAGGCCACGGTCGCTTCCAGAGTCTCACCCACGGCGATGTCGACGAGGGCGGCGAAGTCCTCCTGGGTGGCGGGTGCGGCCGGGGTCAGGCTGAGGAGCAGGAACAGGGCGGTGCGCATGGTTGAGATCCTTCAGGCGGGGCGCCGCACACGCATTCATGCCTGGCGGCGAGGGCGGGGAAGGTACTCCAAACCCGCCGCGTTCCTCAACCCACGCCGACGGCGCCGAGAGCCTCGGTGGGCTCCCGGCGCCGTGTTCGAATCTCGCTGACCGACAGCCTACCTGCGGCTCGCGCGCCGGAGCGTCGCCCGGCGAGATTGGCCGGCGCCCTGAGGCTTGCGCGAGCCGGGGCGGGCCTGCCCGCGACCAGGTCGGCGGGGTGAACGGGCCTTGGAATCCTGGCCGCCGACACCAGAGCGACGCTGCGCATCGGAGGGCCCTTTCTTCTGAACACGCCGCGCGTCGCTCTGCGGGCGGCGTTCCTTGACCCGCTCCCCTTGACCGTGCTCGGACGATCCACCGGCGCGCACGCGAGCCCAATGGGAGCGCGCCTTGGCGGCCTCGGGGCCGTCCAGCACGCCGTTGCCGTTGGCGTCGAAACGCTCGAGCAACGCCAGGTGGAAGGGCGAGCCCTCCTTGGGTCCCTTGGGACCCTGCTTGTCCTTGGGCGCCTGCGAGCCCTTGGAACCCCGACCTTCGCCCTTGCGAGCCCCGCTCACATGACGACCGGGCTTCTGTCCCCGATAGGAAGAGCGCAGCTTGGCCCAGGCCTCGCGAGCCGCCCTGGCCTCCTGGGCATTCAGCTTGCCGTCCTTGTCGAGGTCGTGGCGCTCGATGAGCTTCAGCAAGCGCCCTTGAAGTTCGGGAGCCGCCGTGCGGGCGCGCTCGGGAGCGGGCCGCCTGCGCGAGGAACGCGCATCATCCTGGCGCGTGCCGAAGCGCTCCATGATGCCGGGCTTGACCTGGGCCTGAGCCGGGGCCGTGAATAGGGTCAGGGCGCCTGCCGCGCAGGCGAGAGCGAAGAGCTTCATGCTGGGTCCGTTCTGCAGTTTCTCTCTGAAAATCCGGGGACGGGGCAGGCGTGGCCTCTCCAGACCTGCCCGATACGAGGACATCTCAACCATAACCCCTTTCCAAGGTTCCGGCCCCTCGCCCAGTGGGCCACCGGAAAATCGAGGCCCTGCCTCCCACCCCAGGCCCCGAGCAGAGCTCACTCGATGTAGCCCAGGCTCCGCAGTCGCTGGAGCAGGATCTCCTGATCTTCCTCGTCGAGATCCCCCTGGACCTCCCCAGAAGCACCTCTATCGGGCGCCTGGGTCGCGCCACCGATCAGGGGCGGATCACTGGCGAGGTGAGCCTCCTCGAAGAACTCCGCCGGAAAGGCCCCCTCGTATTCGACCGGGATCGGGAGGCCGACGCTGTGGAGCAACAGCGGCGCCACGTCGAGGATGTCCCGACGCTCCTCCTCGTGCCCTTGCCGGATGCCCTCGCCTGCGGCCAGCAAGACGCCGTCGGGATGGTGCGTGCCCCAGGGCTCGCTGCGGGGAACGACGGTCTCCCTGCCGTTGAGGACCGAGATGTGCCCGTAATCTCGCAGGGTCAAGGTCAGGTCCGCCGCGTGGTGCATGTAGGGGCCGGCGAACCACTCTTCGCGCCTCTTCACCTCGATCACGACCTGACCGCCGTCGGGGCCCTGGAAGGTCTCCAGCCGTCGGACGAGATCCTCCTGGAACGCCGCATACTCATCGTCGGGGACGTTGATGAAGATCCCGTTGCTGCTCGGGGTCAGGGCGAAGGCCTTGGTGCGCTCCAGATCCAGCTGCCCGAGGTAGTCCTTGAGGTGATCGACGTAGATCGCCTCCTTCGTGTCCACCTCCTGCTCTTCCCTCCAGAAGAGCAGTCCCTGTTCGTGGAGCCACTTGTTCACGTAGACGATCTCCGTGCTGTCGGTGAAGCCGTGGTCCGAGGCGATGAAGACGCGCGCATCGTCCCCCAGGAGCTCGATCATGCGTCCGAGGTACTCGTCCACCTTGCGAAAGTAGACGCGACAACGCTCGATGACCTCGGCCTCCCAGGGGCTCGGATCCCTGGGAGCCGTGGAGGGATCCAGAAAGCGGTAGGCCAGGTGCTGGACCTTGTCGACACCGTCGAACACGACGATCGTCAGGTCGCTGGGGTCCTCGATCATCAGGTGCTCGAGGGTCTTGAACCAGGCCTCTTCGCGGGCGATGTGCTGATCGATCCAGGGGATCCAGCGCTCCTCGGGCATCCTGGAGAGGGCCTGCTTCTCCACATCCAGTTCGAGGCCGAGGCGCGAGACATCGATCGTCCCCAGCTCCTTGAGGGCGGGGATCAGCTCCGGCGGCCAGCTGGACCGGCGCAGGTAGCGCGACGGGACGAAGCCCGGGATCGACTGACCGTTGAGCTCCTGGGGAGGCGCGGTGCCGAAGTAGTTGAGGACCGTGACGCGCTTGCCCTGCCGCGAGGCGTACTTCCAGAGCGTCTCGCAGTGGTTGTCCTTGGAGGTGTTGAAGTGCGCGTAGGCCCGACCGTCCGCCAGGTCGATACGCACGAAGTCGTTCAGGCCGTGGTTCCCCATGCTCCTGCCCGTGGCCAGGGAGGTCCAGGCCTGGGGCGTGATCGGCAAGGGGGTGGAACGCAGCCGGCTGCGCGTTCCGTGCCGGTAGAAGTTCTCCAGGTTGGGCATCTCACCCTCGGCCACGAGGTGATCGAGGACGGTGAAGGTGGCACCGTCCAGCCCGAGCAGGAGAGTCCTCATGGCATAAATCGCCGGGCCCGCGCTCAGCCCTTCGCGGCGCCCACGTGTCGGCTCAGAAAGGCCGCGATCTGCCCAACGGTGAGGTCCTCGATGTAGCGGCCGTCCACCATCAGCATCTCGGCGAACGGGATGTCCGCACGGTCATAGCGCGCTTCGAGCGCGGTCACGAGGTGCACGACGTCGATCGACTCGAAATCGAGCTCGTGCACGATGGAGGTCGCGGCGGTCATCTCGCCTCCAAAGCCCGAGTCCCAGTCCTCGGTCAACTCCGTCAGGACCGCGATGGTGTCCTGCTCTAACTGTGAAAGTGCGGCGTCGGTCATGGTTGGATGCGTTCAATCAGGGAGAAGACAAAGGGCGAGACAGTGGCCTCGGTGGACAGCCGTCGTCACCTGCAGCGCGCCGTCTTCGGTCCCCGCCGCATGGCGGGGAAAGGCCTCGGCCAGGGGACCCTCGAGTACGGCCGTCAGTCGACAACGCATGCCTTCGGCGCGATGACTTTGAAATCTAACGGAGCGCGCCCCGCCCGGCAACCCGCGGCCGAGGGCCTTGCCGACGGCCTCCTTCGCCGCCCAGAGGGCCGCGGGACCTCCGGGGACGGCGTCAAAGAGCGCTCGCTCCTCGGGATGGAAGGAGTCCTCGATGACGAGCGGGTCCAGGTCCTGCGCCGGCTCGGCGTCGATGCCCACGCACCCGCGCGCCGCAGCGGCCACGGCGTAGAAGACCTTGTGGGCCAGACTGATCGCGCAGGCTTCACGGCCACCCACGACCGCACGCGGCGCACCGGACTCGGTGCTCTCGATGCCCACGTCGGCCATGCACAGACGAAGCCCCTCCCGCAGGCGCACCGCATCCTTGGCGGCGATGCGCCCCAGCACCCAGCCGGCCACCGCCACCGGCGGCAGGGCCGAGCGCTCAAAGACCTCACGCTCGGCACGGTCGAGGACCATGCGCGCCAGGACGCGGATCCAGAGATGATTGACGAGGATGCGCTCTCCGACCCGATCGACCTCGCAGACGGTGCAGTCCTCGATGCCCTCAACGTCCCCGAAGACGGCCGTGATGTCCCGCGTGCAGGTCACCTGAAGGGGATCGATGCGGTAGAGGTACGGCCCGAGGGGAAACTCCACCAGCTCCTCGACGCGGTCGGCGTATCGCAGGACCACCCTGCCGTCCTCCGCCAGCATCTCGACCGAGGAACGCAGGGTCGTCTCACCCTGAGTGTGGCGCACGACCGCTTGCAGGGACTCCCCCGCCGGACGGCACGGAACGAACTCCAGCCTCCCGGTGGTATTCGGAAAGGCCAGAGAGATGGTCTCGTCCGCCGGCTGCATGCTGCCGTTGGCCGTGCCGGGGATCTGAGAGGCCGTGTCGACCAGGACGACGGGCAGCACCAACCCGGAGGCGTCCGCGCTGCGGAACAGCACCCCCGGGTCCGGCACGCGCACCCTGGCCTGGATTCCGGAAGGCCCCCAGCGATCGATGCCCTCGACTCCCTGGAAGGCGGGGCCGTGGTAGAGAACCTTGTAGGTGTCCTCGTCGCCCCAGGGCGGCGGCGGTTCATCGATCTCCCCTAGAGTCGGCGGCCCCAGGTCCACGACGCCCTCGCCCAGCTCGACGACGGCGCGTGCCACCTCGCCGCTCATCCCCTCGCGGTCCGCCTCAAAGAGCGCGACCGTCACGCGCGTCTCGTCCTCAAGCTCGGCGACCATGCGCACCCGGCGCGTGGAAGTCTCGAAGGGCAACCACTTGAAGGTCTCGATGTCCGCCATGGCCCGCACCTCCAGGTGCGGCACGAGGGCCGCCGCGGCCTCGGCCATCAGCTCGAGAGTCATCGCCAGGGGCATGATCGGCAAGGCCCCGAGGGCGGGGTCGCTCGAGGACAGGCCGCGCCCGAAGAAGGTGTGGTCGGCCAGGAAAAGGTGCTCGTCGATGTCCAGCTGACACTCGGCGACCAATCGTCGCCCGGGCACGTGTTCGAGGATCTGCTGCAGGAAGGGCAGGGGGCTCAGGCGAGGAGGTACGGCTGCGGGCGCGGAGCCGGCGACTATCGGGGCTGCAGGTTCGAGAGGAGGCTCCGGCCGTGGCGTCACCGCCGTGGATGCCACGGGGCTCGCAGCGGAACTCGCAACGAGCGCGGCCGCCAGTCCGTCCTCGCCGGCTGTCGCGAGCGCGCCGCCCTCACCTGATGACCTCGTGTTCTGGGCCGCCATCACCTGCCGCTGAGCCTCCAGGAAGGCCTGCATGGTGCGCTGAAAGTCCTCGATGGCCTGGAGACGGGACGCTGCGGAGAGGGCCGACGCGGCCGGCTGCGGGGCCTGAGGTCTTGCGGCAGGCGCGACCTGCGCGGGGGCCCCGGCCACTTTCGGCGATGGTGCGGCCGACGGCGCCGTGAACTCCCCCCCCGTGGCCGGGGAGTGGCCGAATGCCGCGCGCAGCTCGTCGATGGCCTCATCGCCGACCTCCATCACGGGGAACGCCAGGGAGAGAGGCGGGTCCGGGTGGGGCGGCGCCGGCGGCTCCTCGGCCAGGTCCAGGAAGCGCGGGCCGCGACGGGCAGTCAGTGCGCCGAGGTCCACCTCCACACCATGAGCCGCCAGCATGCCGATCGCATTGCAGAGCTGCTGGGTGCTCTCCTTGCGGTGCAGGTCCATCGGCACGACCGCATGCGGTCGATCCTCCAGGGTGTCGGCGATGAAGGCCGACAGGTTGCCCCTCGGCCCGACCTCCACGAAGATGCGCACTCCCGCTTCGTACATGGCTTCCACCGTCTCGCGGAAGCGCACGGGCGACCACCACTGGCGCACCGCCAGTTCCTTCACGCGTTCCGGATCCTCGGGGTAGGGCCCGGCCGTGGCACAGGACCACAGCTCGATCTTCGGCGTGTGCATCTGGAAGGTCCCGTAGAAGCGCTCGATGATCTCGCTCGCGGGCCGAAAGGCCTCGGTGTGGTAGCTGCGACTCCAGCGCAGGCGCTCGCACAGACCGCCCTTTCCACTCAGGGCCTGGTGCGCACCCTGGATGTCCGCCTCCGAACCGGCGAGGACCACCTGCCGCGGGCAGTTATCCATGGCCACGACCAGCCGGCCATCGAATTGCTCAAGGACCTGCCGCAGCACCTCGGGTTTCGCCCCGCCCACCGAGAGCAGACCGCCCGTGGGCACCAGGTCCGAGCGCTCCAGCTCGCGCGCGCTGCGAGCCCCGGCCACGATCGAGCGGATACCCTCCTCATCGCTCCTGACCTCATAGGCGCCGGCCGCCAGCAAGGCGCCGAACTCCCCGCTCGAATGGCCGACGATGGCGTCGGGGTGGACCCCCAGGGTCGCGAGCAGGTCGAGCAGGCCACGCCCGGCGGCGGTCACCGAGGCCACGGCGGATTCCAGCCCGTAGAGGGTCTCCTCGGCCCACTCGACACCGGCAGGCTGGGGAAAGAGCACGTGCCCGAAGGGGCGGTCGCCCTCGGCCAGGGCTGCCGCGGTCAGGTCGAACTGGCGGCGGATCTCGGGGAAGTGACGGCACAGACCGTCCAGCATGTTGACGTACTGCGCGCCCTCCCCGGGAAAGACGAACGCCACCCGTCCCGTTCGCCCCAGGGGATGATCGAACCAGGCGATGCCGTGGCGGCGGTCCACGATGCGCTCGCGCTCGGGGTCCTCGAGCAGCTTGGCGGCGTGGCGCAGCTTCTTCACGAGGTCTTCGCGCGACCTGGCGACGACAGCCAGGCGCGACGCGCCGTGGTCCCGGGCACAGGTCGCGGCGATATCCAAAAGGCGCACCGAGGCCGCTGCCTCAACCCAGCGCGCGAGGGAGTACAGCCGGTCCTGGAGAGCTTCGCGGTTGGGGGCGGAGATCACGACCAGTTCCGTCGGCCACTCGCACTCCAGGCGGGTCGGCTCGGGCTCATCGCCTCCCGTGTACTCTTCGAGGATCGCGTGCGCGTTGATGCCGCCGAAACCGAAAGCGTTGATCCCCGCGCGCCGTGGAATAGACCTATCGCCGTGGATCCAGGGGCGCGCCTCATTGATCAGGTAGGCCCGCGTGCGCTGCCAGCCCAGGTCGGGGTTGCGCTGTTCGGCGTGCAGGGTGGGCGGAAGCACCCGGTGGTAGAGGGCCAGGGCGGTCTTGATCATCGACGCGGCCCCAGAGGCCGGGATGAGGTGGCCGATCATCGACTTCACGCTGCCGATGCCGAAGGGCGCGCGCGTGCCGTCCCCGGTCAGGCAGGCCTCAAGGGACTCGAACTCGGTCGCGTCTCCGAGGGGGATGCCCGTCCCATGGGCCTCGATCAGGCCCACGGTCATGGGCGAGATGCCCGAGCGCTCGTAGGCCCGCCGGATGGAGAGCTGCTGTCCCTCCGAGAGGGGCGCGAGCAGGCCGGCACCTTTGCCGTCCGAGGACACGCCGATGTCCTTCAACACGGCGTAGATCCGGTTCCCGTCGCGCTCCGCGTCGCTCACGCGCTTGATCACCAGCATCCCGCACCCCTGGCCCAGGACGGTCCCGGCGGCCTGCGCCGAAAAGGGCGCGATGCGCCCCTCGGCGCTCAGGGCCTTCAGGTGGCAGAAGAGGACGTGGACCTGGGCCGGAGTCGACACCTGGGATCCGCCGACGAGCACCGCGTCGCAGGTCCCCGAGCGCAGCTCCCGCATCCCGTGCTCCATGGCGAGCAGGGCCGAGGAACAAGCTGCGTCGATGGTGTACGCCGGGCCGTTCAGGTCCAGGCGGTTCGCGATCCGGCCCACCAGGGCGCTGTGCACGAGGCCGGGGACGGCCTCGGCGTTGCCGGCCGGGAGGTTACGTTTCAACTCGCTGCGCAGGGCAGCCAGGTCCTCCTCGGAGCGGTCGGGCTCGAGGCGCCTCAGCACACCGATCACCTGATCGACGGCAAAGGTGCGCTGAAAGACCGAGACCCAGCCCCGATTCACGAACAACCCGCGCCCGATGATGACGCCCGTTCGTGATCGCTCGATGGGCAACTCCGGCGCACCTGCGTCAGCGAAGGCCTCGAAGGCGCAGCGCAGGGCGAGGTAGTGGTCCGGCTCGGCGCCATCCACGCTGCGCGGGACCACGCCGTAGCGCGTCGGGTCGAATCGGCACAGGTCGCCCAGGAATCCGCCCTTCTGCGTGTAGGACCGGTCCGGGTCCTTCCCCTCGGGGTCGAAGAACAGCTCGGGCTGCCAGTCCGGCGGTGCATCGCTGATGCAATCGACCTTGTGGACTATGTTGTGCCAGTAACGGCTGACCGTGTCGGCGCCCGGGAAGAGGCACGACATCCCGACGATGGCGATGTCCTCCCGGGCATCACCTCCCCCGCGCGAGGAATGCCGCATCAACCTCGGTCTCCGCCCACGCGGTTCAGTTCGGCGCTGCTCGATCCCTCCAGGCCAAGCATGCGTGCCACGACCTGCCCCTCGCGTAGGAACCAGACATCCGCCTTGAAGGTGTGGGCGTCGGCCTCGACCAGGGTGCGCACGACGACCTCGATCTCCCCTCCACCGCCGAGGTCTCCGAAGATCTCGAACTCCGCGACGTGGTTGGGCAGGGCGGTGGTGTCGTGGGTGGCGCGCGACCAGAGGATCGCCAGCTGGGGCGCCGTGTCCAGGACCACAGGATCGATCAGCCAGCCCTCGGCGCCGGCGACGTCCATGCACTCGCCCGGGCGTGAGGCGCGCACCATGGCACGAATGCCCTCCTCGCCGTAGCCCGTCAAGGCCTCGATCGCCTGGAACAGAGGGCCGTGGAACAGCCAGCGATCGTAGGCCTGGGCTGCAGAGAGAGGAAATTCACCCGCGGGCGGGGCCTCGGGCGCCTCGCTCAGGCGGCCGTTGCGCTCGGCAGCCAGGGTCACCTGCCCCTGGTACAGGGCGCGCGCAGGCAAGTTCGGATCGAGGATACGCACCTGGCAGGTATCGAGCCCGTCAGCGGGCTCGCTCGCATCGATGCGCAGGCGCAGGCGCCGCAGGCCATCCTCCAGGACGATGCCATTGAACTGACGCACTCCACCGAGACGGATCACATGCTGATCGGGCCGCGCTGCGGCTGCCGCTTCCGCCATCAGGGCCAGAGCGACGGTGAAGGGCACGACGGTCTTGCCGTCGATGCGGTGATCGGCGAGGTAGGCGTGACGCTCGAGGTCGAGATCCACTTCCACCTCCTGGCCGCCGTCCGCCGTCTGCACGATGCTCTGACCCGCGAGGAGCGGAAGGGACGAGGGCAGGGATCGCCCTTCGGCGCGCGTCCAGGGACCCTCTCCGACCAGCACGCGCACCTCCGTCTCGCCGGCATCGAAGGCCTCCAGCCAGGCGGCTCGTCGCCCGGCGGGCACGCTCACCATACCGACGCCCCGTGTGTCGAACTGGCGCGCCACCTCGGGCGTCACCATCCCCGCTCCGCGCCAGGGTCCCCAGTTCAGGGCGACGACCTTGGCGGGCCAGACATCCTGGAGGCGACGCGCCACGCGATTCAGGGTCTCGTTGGCGGCAGCATAGTCGGCCTGGCCGGGGTTGCCGAAGAAGCCCGCCACCGACGAGAAGAGCATGAACAGCTTCAGGCGGGCGGGATCGAGCACGCGCGTGAAGGTCAGGATCGGATCCAGCTTGGTCCCCACCACGCGCTCGAAGGACTCGGCGGTCTTGTCGACGATGTGCTTGTCCTCGATGACGCCCGCTCCGTGGATGACGGCGGTCACCGGCCCATGCTCGCGCTCGACCTGCTCGACGACCGCGGTCAGGGCCGCGTCGTCCCGCACATCGCAGGAATGGTAGACCCCCGTGGCGCCGGCCTCGCGGACGGCCTGCAGGGTGGAACGGATCTCCCGCCGCCCGATCAATTGACGCAGGCGCGCCTCCACAGCACGGGGCGTGACGGCCTCACCCCCAGCGCGGGCGAGCCGCACGAGCGCTTGGCGCAGGGCGTTCGGATCATCGATCTCGGCCGTCTCCGGCCCCTCTTCCCCGTCGGGCAGGGGCGAGCGCCCCAGCATGATCAGGGTCGGCTGAAAACCCCGCGCCAGCTCGACGGCGATCTCGGCCGTGATGCCGCGTGCGCCGCCAGTCATGAGGACCACGCTGGAAGAATCGAGGCAGGCGCTCTCCGGGCGCGCGACGGCGTCATCCAGATCGCTCCGTACGGCCTCCACCCTCAGACGGCGGCCGTCACGATAGCCGACCTCCAGGGGACCCTCGGCGCGCCACTCGTCCGCCAGAAGGTCCGCGGTCCCCTCGTCGGGCTCGCTCTCGAGGTCCACGGCGCGGAAGCACGAGGCGGTCCATTCCTTGGCCGCACACTTGAGCATGCCCACCAACCCCGCACGCCAGGGCTGGGTCGCCTCGCCCTCGCCCCCGAAATCGCCCCCACCGCTGGTCAGACAGGTGAAGGTGGCGCCAGTTTCCAGCTCCGCTGCGAGGGCCTGCATCAGGTGCAGGGCGCTCAGAACCTCTTCTTCGTGGTAGCGCCGCCAGTCGGCGGCCGCGATACCCGGGTACGCGGGAACGGATTGCAATCCCTGCAAGTGGACGGCAGCCGCGATCACGCCGTGTTCGTTCCGCACGCGCTCGATGGCGTGCTCGGCCGCCTCGCGCGAGCGCAGGTCACTCGCCCCGAGGATCGCGACGGTCAGGCCGCGTTCGCGCAACTCCTCGGCCAGGGATCCCACGCGAGCTCGGCCGTTGTCGGTCAGCAGGACCACCCCGCCGGGCAGGGAGTCGACGCCGTTCGCGGGCAAGGGCGCCTCACGGACGCGCACCACACAGCGCGGAGAGGTCTCCGCGCCCTTGATCGCCAGCATTCCTTGCGACGCCGCCGGTTCCGAAGCGCCTGCCACATCTCCCGCGACCGGGTCGGAGACGGGTGTCTGCGAGGACGGGTCCGGGTCCGGCTCACCACCCTCCACGAGAGCCCGCACGCCGGCGAGGATCTCCGCCATCGTGCGCGCGGCGGTCATGCGTTCCATGAACCAGGCCGGCGGCTCCTCGCCATCCGCCAGTACGACGCGCCGGAAAGCCGCGATGATCTCGACGCGCTTGATCGAGTCGATCCCCAGGTCTCCCTCGAGGTCCGCCTCAAACGACAACATGTCCGCCGGGTAGCCCGTGCGCTCCGCGACCACTTCCAGCAGGGACCCGCCCAGGTCCACGATCGGGGTCTCCGCGACGGCCGTCGCAACGGCGGGTGCGACAGCGGGCGCACTCTCATCCCCCAGCAGTTTGCCCACGCCGGCGACGATCTCCGCCATCGTGCGCGCGGCGGTCATGCGCTCCATGAACCAGGCCGGCGGCTCCTCGCCATCCGCCAGCACCAAGCGCCGGAAAGCCGCGATGATCTCGACGCGCTTGATCGAGTCGATCCCCAGGTCTCCCTCGAGGTCCGCCTCAAACGACAGCATGTCCGCCGGGTAGCCCGTGCGCTCCGCGACCACTTCCAGCAGGGCCTCGCCCAGGTCCACGGTCGAGGTCTCCGCGACGGCCGTCGCAACGACGGGTGCGACAGCGGGCACACTCGCTTCCCCCAGCAGTTTGCCCACGCCGGCGACGATCTCCGCCATCGTGCGCGCGGCGGTCATGCGCTCCATGAACCAGGCCGGCGGCTCCTCGCCATCCTCCAGCACCAAGCGCCGGAAGGCCGCGATGATCTCGACGCGTTTGATCGAGTCGATCCCCAGGTCTCCCTCGAGGTCCGCCTCAAACGACAGCATGTCCGCCGGGTAGCCCGTGCGCTCGCTGACCACCTCCAGCAAGGTCTCTCCCAGGCCCGCCGTCGCTGGTGCCGCGCTGGCGGGCGCGGGTACGGGGCTCGCTGCGACGGGGACCGGCTCCTCCCCTGCCGCCGGCGACGCCTGCTCGGGCGACGCGACGAACTCACCGGCGGGAGCCTGGAAGGCATCCTGGGGGACGCTCGGCACCGCGGGAGGTGTGGCTTGTACCCCGCCGAGGAACGCCGACATGACCTCGGCCTGGGTCTCCAGGAACTGCCGCATGGTCTCCTGGAACTGAGCCTGAGGGTCCCCCGCCGTCAGGGGAGGCGCGGGCACAGCCCTCGGCGACGGCAGCGAAGGCGTGGCGGGAGCGGCACCGACCGGCGGCGCGGGCGTCACGGGTTCATCGCCGGGGCTCGCCAGGCGTGCCTCGGGATGGCGCTCGCGCGGCGGGGCGTTCACGGGGCGCGAATAGGCGCCGTTCACGAGCCACAGGTGAGGGGCGGGCTCGACCCCGGCTTCTGCCACGAGTCGGCGCAGTTCGAGCGCCTTGACAGAGCGCTGGTCGTAGAGCCGGTCGAGCACCATCGGAACGCCCTGGACGAAGAGTGCTCCGAGGGCCTCGAGCAGGGACACGATCCCGTCCTTTCCGCGCTCCTGGGTCGGGACGGCCGCGTGCGGGCGGTCGCCCAGGATCTGCCCCACGAGCCGGGTCAGGACGCCGTTAGGTCCGACCTCGAGGAACACCCGGTGGCCCGCGGCGTACATGTTCTCGATCTGCTCGGTGAAGCGTACAGGGTTGAGGATCTGGCCCTCGAGGCCCGAGCACAGGGCTCCGACCCCGTCGCCATAGGGACTTGCAGAGCGGTTCGAATAGACCGGGAACTCCAGTTCCCGCGCAGCGAGGGACTCGAGCGCGCGTGCGAAGCGCTCGCGCGCGGAGTCCATCAGCGGGGTGTGGAAGGCGCAGGCCACGGGGATCTCGACGCAGAAGAGGCCGGCCTCTTCCAGGGCGCTGCGCGCCGCGGCCACGCCGTCGGTCGTACCGCTGATGACCGTCTGGCTCGGGCTGTTCAGATTCGCGATCCAGACGCCCTCGCGCCCCTCGATGAGCGGACGGAGCGTCTCCTCATCCGCACGGACGGCGAGCATGGTGCCCGCGTCCCCTGCTTGCGTCGCGACCGCCATGGCCCGGCCGCGCTCGCGCGAGAGACGGTGCAAGGTGTCCTCGTCGTAGGCACCCGCGACGCACAGGGCCACCAGCTCGCCGTAGCTGTGGCCGGCCGCGGCCGCGGGACGGATCTTGAGGGACTCCAGGAGGCGCATGATTCCCAGGCCACCCACTCCGAGCGCAGGCTGTGCGACGTCGGTCGCCTTGAGACGCTCGATGCGCGCAGCGCCCTCGGCCTCGTCGAAGGTCGGCGGCGGGAACACGAAGCGGCTCAGTGGACGGTCGAGATCGCCTGCCAGCACGCGATCCGCGCGCTGGAACGTCTCGCGCACCTCCGCGAACTCACAGGCCAGGTCGCGCAACATCTCGGGATGCTGGGAACCCTGCCCGGGGAAGAGCACGGCCAGGCTTGCTGCCGCTTCTCCGCTGGCCAGGTGGACCCGTGCAGCGCGAGTCACCTGAGCCTCCTTGGGCGCGGCCAGGATGGCCTCGAGCTCCGCCAGTCGTTCGATCAGGTCAGCCACATCGGTGGCGACCACCGCGGCACGCACCGTGGAGGAGCGCGGTCCCCGGCGACGGTGGAGGGTGCAGGCCAGGTCCGCGAGTTCGAGGGCGACTCCAGCGTCACGGGCCGCACGGACCTCGCTCGCGAAGCGCCGCACCCCCTCCGCAACCTTGGCCGAGGTCTCATTCGCAAAGGAGAAGAGCTCGGCCGGCCACCGATCGCGGGCCGTGATCGCTCGCGGTCCGGAGGGCTCGTCCTCGTAGTCCTCGAGGACGACGTGGAAGTTCGTGCCCCCGAAGCCGAAGGCCGAGACCGCTGCGCGGCGCGGGGCATCGCCACGGATCCAGGGCCGCAGCTCGGTGCTGGCGTAGAGCGGGCCGCCGTCCAGGGGCCCTCCCGCCTCGATCGACTCGACGTGCAAGGTGGGCGGCAAGACCCGGTGATGGAGGGCCAGGGCGGCCTTCATCAACCCGGCCACGCCGGCGGTGCACTTGGTGTGACCGATGTTCGACTTGACGCTGCCGATGGCGCTGCTCTCTGGGCCCGCGCCACTGGATTCCAGCATGCGGTTCAAGGACGTGCACTCGGTCCTATCCCCCAGGGCCGTCCCCGTGCCGTGGGCCTCGAAGAGCCCCACAGAGGAGGCGGAGAAGCCCGCCTGGCCGTAGGCACGTCGCAGGGTGCGCAGCTGGCCCTCGACGCGAGGTGCGGTCATGCCCATGCTCCGTCCGTCCGACCCGCCGGCCGCGGCGCGGATCACCGCGTAGACCCGGTCTCCGTCACGCTCCGCGTCGTCGAGACGCTTGAGGGCCACGGCGGCCAGGCCCTCACTGATCGCGATGCCGTCGGCCGATGCGTCGAAGGCTCGCGAACGGCCGCGCGGAGAGAGTGCTCCGGCGGTCGCGAAGCATAGGTATCCAAAGGGAGATTGGACCGTGTCGCAGCCTCCCGCGATCACCAGGTCGCTCGTCCCCGCCGCCAGCTCGCGGCAAGCCACATAGACGGCGGCCAGAGAGGAGGCACAGGCGGCGTCCACGGTGAAGTTCAACCCGCCCAGGTCGTAGCGGTTCGCCACCCGACCGGCGATGACGTTCATCAAGATGCCGGCGAAGCTGTCCTCGGTCCACTCGGGGAGCTGGCCGAGGATCGACTCGTCGACGTTCTCGACGTAGTGCGGCAGGCCGGAACGGAACGCGTACTGGGTGCTGAGCTCACCGGCGCCACCACCGGCGCCCAGGATGATGCTGCAGGTTTCCTTGAGGGGGTTCTCTCCCTCGTAGCCGCCACAGCCCGCATCCAGCAGCACGCGGTCCACGAGTTCGAGAGCCAGCAACTGAACGGGCTCGATCGAACTCAACGACGCCGGCGGGATGCCGTACTTGAGGGGATCGAAGAGGATCTCCTCCATGAAGCCACCGCTACGGGTGTAGATCTTGTCGCGCTTTCCGCGCTCGGAGTCGTACCAGCGGTCGATGTCGAAGCGGTCGGCGGGCACCTCTCCGATCAGGTCGCGCTTCTCGAGGATGTTGCGCCAGAACTCCTCGGGATCGTTCGCCCCCGGGAGCATGCAGGACATACCGACGATCGCGATGTCCAGGGCCGGCGGCGGGGCGGGAGACGCCTCGCGCACCTGCGCCCGGGCCTCGGTCTGCTCGGCACCCACGCGCTCGAGGAATGAGACGGCCTCCGACGAGACGCGCTGGTGCAGTTCTTCGATCGTGCAGAGCGAGTCCGAGAGCGCGACGACCTGGCCGACCATGTACATGCCCTCGCGACGCTGCTGCTCGGCGTCGATCCCCACCAGCTCGCTCGCGCCGTCACTCGCTGAGCGCCGCACGATGCCCTTCGACGCGACTCGCAACCGGCCCAGGTTGAGGCGCTCCAGCTCGTCGCGCATCATCTCCGGCGCATCGCCCGCCTCCACGCGTCGCGCGCGCTCGCTCTCGAAGAAATCGGAGAACTCGGAGGGGGCGCAGCGCGTCGCGTGCCCCGGCCCGGTCTCGAGGGTGACCGTCTGCTCCGCATCGATGGCCACGGTCTGAAAGCCCTCGACGAGAGCCTTGGTCTCGACGATCTCACGGGTGAACAGGTAGGCGCTCCCCATCAGCACGCCGATCTTCATGCCCCGCGCCACGAGAGGCTGGGCGATGGCGGCCACGGCCGCCGCGCTACGCGCGTCGTGGATTCCGCCCGCGAACAGAACGTGCACATCGGACGCCTGCTCCGAGGTCAGTTCGGCCTCATCGAGCACGCGGATCATCTGCTCCCAAAGGACGAAGCTCGTGCGCGGGCCGATGTGGCCGCCGCACTCGCGGCCCTCGAAGATGAAGCGCCGCGCGCCCTCGTCCACGAAGGTCTCGAGCATTGCTGGCGAGGGGACGTGCAGGTAGGTGGCGATGCCGCGCGCCTCCATCAATGCCGCCTGGTCGGGGCGACCGCCCGCGATGATCGCGAAGGGCGGCCGCGCATCCTCGATGGCGTCGAGCTGCTCGCGCTTCAGATCGCGGTCGATGAAGCCCAGGATTCCGACGCCCCAGGAGCCCTCACCCGCCAGTTCACCCGTGCGCAGCAGCAGTTCCCGGCACTGCGGGCCGCGCATGAGCGCCAGAGCCTGAAAGGGCAGGCCGCCGCCGCGCTGGACCGCCGCGCAGAACTCGGGCACGTCGCTGACGCGCGTCATGGGACCCTGCACCACGGGGTAGCGCGTCCCGTGCGATCGCGCCAGAGGACCATCGGGCGCCAGAGCCGCGGCCGCCACCGCGCCGCGCAGGTCCCGCTCCACGACCGCCCGCAGGCCGGTCAGGGCGCCGGCCACGGTGGGAGTGCCGCCGGGCCAGTGGGCGGCCAGGACGGCGTCCTGTCCCACCGGCGTGCAGCGCTCTGCGGGCGCGTCCGTCGTCAAGACGCGCTCCAGGGCGCGCTGCCAGGTGCGCGGGTCGCTCGCATCGCCGGCAGCGACGGCCTCCAGGGCCTCGCGACCACCCCAGCCCGGCTGGACGTAGGAGCGGAACGAGCGGCCGTCGGGGAGTCGCGTGAGCAGGGTCTCGCTGCCGTCCATGCGGGCGATGCGCGCGCGCATCTCGCTCGAGAGGGTCGACTCGCGGGTCAGGGCCAGCTGCCAGTCGAGCACGACCCCGGCGGCGCCGGCCGCGGCGCAGCCGGCAGCCACGTGCGCGCCCACGCCACCCCATGCCAGGACCGGCAGGTCCCCGGCGGCCAGCAGGCGCTGCATCAGGATGAAGGTAGTCTCCTCGCCGACCAGCCCGCCCGCTTCCTGGCCGCGGGCCACGACCAGATCGCAGCCCGCGTCGCGGGCCAACTGGGCGTGTTCCTCGCAGGTCGCCACCAAGCCCACGCGCCGCGCGCGCGCGCGCCATTCGGCCGCGAGGGCCTGCAGGTCATCACCGTCCTCTACCGCCAGGAGGACCAGGTCGGGCTCGAACCCATGGGCTTCGACGGCCGCGGCGGCCGCCGCCTGCACCGGGTCGCGGCGGGCCGTCAGGAGCAGGCCAAATCGCCCACGGGCCAGACGACCGAGGCGCTCGACAGCGGGCGTGACGGCCTGGGCGTCCGCGAGCCAGGTCAGATCGAGGATGCCGACGGCTCCCGCCCGCGCGGCGGCGATGGGCAGGGACGGATCCCAACTGCCTCCTAGGGAGACCACCAGGAGTTCCAGGTCACCCGTCTCGTGGAAGTCAAAAGCGGGAGGCGCGATGTCGTGCTGAACCATCTCGAACTGGGCTGTGGACTGGGCCTCCACGGTCGACCGGTACCTTCCCACCTCACCCGGATCGCCTGATCCCACCCGATCCCCACTCCGGCACTCATGGAAAGCGCCAGGTTCAGGAGATCGGCCCCTGGGGGCCGCAAGAGGCGTGGATCGAGCGACCTGATGGCGGTCGCGGGAGGGGCCGAAGAGGCCCTATCAGGGCCAACACCCTAATGTACCAGCACGATACCCCAGGCGTCCAGACGAGTGCGCCTTTCGCGCCCGATGCATCGCCAGGACCCCTTCCTCTGGCAGCTATTCCAAGAGGCCCCGATCCCGGTGCAAGCCCTGGGGGACACTCAGCGGTCAGAGCCTAGTCATCAAGCCCTCGAACGAGGCTTGGACTCACTAGGGACGCCGAACAGGCCGGGGGTCAGGCAGGAGCAGCGGGAGGTCCGCCGACCCTCCACCTCCGACGGCCGCAAACAGGGTCAGCTGAGCGCGGCAGTAGTCCGCGAGGGCCCCTATGCGGCGCTCCTGCATCGCGGTCACCAGTTCGGAGGCACGCCGAGCCTCTACCAGCAGGCGGTCGCTGCTGGCGAAGCGCACCGCAACCTGATCGAGGGCCGCCCGGGCAGCGCGCTCGGCTTCTTCGAGGACGGTGCTGCGCTCCCGTATGGCCTGTGCGGCGCGGAAGGCCTCGACCACTTCGCGCGCCACCCGCCGGCGCACGGCCTCGAGCACGAAGCCCGCCTCACGCGCCACGGCGCGCGAGCGGTGAAGCTCCCCCGAGAGGGTCGCGCCGAGGTTCCACTGCAAGGCCATGCTGAATGCCTCGGTATGCTCGAGGTGGCCGTCGTCCGGGCCGACTTCCCCCGCCTCCGCGACGCCCTCGAAGGTCGGGATCGCCCAGCGCCAGGACCTGAGGTCCCGCTCCAGCTCCGCCGCGCTCACGAAGCTCTGCGCCTGGGCCACCTCGGGACGATGCTCCAGAGCGAGCTCGACCAGACCGGGCAAGTCTTCCAGGGCGACCATCTCCAAGGCGCGGAACTCGCTCCCGCGGGGGACGAGAGGCCGCAGGGGAGCGAGGCCGAGCAGCTCGGCCAGGCGCACGGAGGCCACCTGCGCCTCGGCCTTGCGGGCCAGGAGGTTGTCGAGGTCGCGCGCCCGCTGCGCGAGGGCCCCCTGCAGGTCACCTTCATGGCCGGCGCCACCGGTCCGGCGTAACTGCTGGTCCTCCAGTACCTCCTGTGCTCGCGCCAGAGCTCCCTCGGCGACGGAGATCAGGGCGTGGGCCTCCTCTAGAGCGACGAAGCTCAGGCCCGCGCGCCACATGGCGGCCTGGAAGGTCATCATGGCTCCGAAGGTGCGGCCCTCGGCCCGCTCGCGGGATGCCGCCAAGCTGAATACGGCCCGGCCGGGGTCGAAGGTCAACTCCAGAGCCGGTCCGCGGAACGCCTGACGGGCGTCGACCTCAAGGAAGTTGCCGGCGGTGGTCTGGAAGGAACCATTGCGGTCACCGCGCCGCAGGCCGAGGCTCAGCGACGGGTAGAGGGACTCGGCCACGACGTCCATTTCAGCGAAGGCCTCCTGGGCCTGCTCGACGGCGATGCGGGTCTCGAGGTCCGTCTCGGCGGCTAGTTGGAGGACCTGGGCGAGGTCGATCGGCACGGCACCCGAAGTTGAGGAGGCCATCGCCGCGGGCGATACGAACGCGGTCGCCGGGAACGCCTCACCATCGCCCCCGGACAGGCCGGAGGTGCTCAGGGGAGAGGCTGGGCGCCAGGCGGAGGCATCGGGCAATCGGATGCGCCGCGGCCCCGAGCAGGCAGCGAGGAGCCCCAGGGCGGCGCAGGCCCAGGCGAGGACGACGTGGCGCTGTCCGCGAACAGCCCCCGTAGTCTGGTTTGTAGCAGCGTTCATGGGCAGCGGCCGGGTTCCCCCTCGCTCGCCGCACGCCATTGAAGCGACTGGGAGCGCCGGAGGAAGCACTGGCCGCAGGGAAATCCCCTCCGGTCTGATTCGCGGACAAACAACAGCACGGGGACGGGTGATTCGGAACGCCACCCCGCTAGAATCCGGCCGTCGGCCTTCTTATTCATGGGTACGAAGACACTCTCCGGCCAGGTCCGCAGTGGCGGTAACTGGGTGCTGCGCTGGACCGTGCGCCTGGTCGCCCTGCTCGGGCTGGGCGTGTGCCTCGCCCTGCCCTACGCGAGAGAGGTCGTAGGCGAGTGCCGCCTGGTCCCACTCTCCCAGCGCGGAGTGCGGGCGCCTGTCGCCGGTGAGATCCTGACCATCGAGGTGCGCGAGGGGGACCCGGTAGAGCCGGGGACCCTGATCGCGACCCTCGACGACCGCGAGTACACCGCCGAGCTGGCGACGGCGTCGGCGGAGCTCGACCGCCTGCACGCCGAACTCGATCTGCTCGAATCTGGACCGCGAGCGGAGGAGGTCGCCATGGCCCGCGAGCAGCTGGCCCTCTGGCAGGTACGCCTCGACCACTACGAGCGCGAGCTGGTGCGGGTCAGCGGCCTGGCGGAGCAAAGTGCAGCGACGGACGAGGAGCTGGCCTCTGCCCAGGTCTCCCGGGACGCGACTGTGCACCTGGTCGCCTCGGCCCAGGAGAACCTCACGAAGCTCGAGGAGGGCGCTCGTGAGGAGGAGGTGCGCGCCAAGCGAGCAGACATCGCGCGCGTCCAGGCGCGGGCCGATTACAACCAGCAGTTGATCGGCCTTACCCGCATCCACTCCCCCATCCAGGGCAAGGTCGTCACTCCCTTCATGGGCGAGCGCGTCGGACAGGTCGTGGAGGCCGGCGAATTGATCGCGGTCATCCAGGACAACTCCTCACTGGAGGTGGAGATCGCCGCGGACGAGGCGGCCGCCGCCCTCGTCAGCACGGGCAACCCGGTCAAGGTGCGTCTCTTCAGCCTCGACGGCGAGCTGCTGATGGCGGAGGTGCGAGCCGTGGCCTTGACGACCTCCAACGAGGCGGAGATCGAGGTACACCCGATCCGCACGGACCGCGAGTCGCAGCTCGAGCGCTCGAGCAACCCCGACAGTGAATACCTCGTGCGCGTCTACTGCACCCTTCCTCGCGACCACCGCCTGGCCCCGGGCATGACCGGCTACTCGCGCGTCGTGGTGGACTCCAGCCAGGTCTGGCGGGAACTGTTGCGTCCCATCGAGCGCTTCCTGTTCACGGATGTGTGGTCGTGGATGCCCTGACCGGTTCGCGAGGGCCCTGACTGGTTCGCGAGGGCCCCGACTGGGCTGGATGAACCTGGCCGCCCCAGCGATCCACGCCGATCGACGGCCTGATCGCGCGACCCCGAGGCTCAGTCGCCGGCGACGCCGAAAAATACGCGCTCGCGGCGCAGGTCATCACGGCTCACACGCCGGACGGCGGCCTCGATCCGGCCCAGGTCCGCGCCGCGCAGCACCTCCAGGGCGAGCAGCAGATCGCCCTCGGTCGCCTCCCCCACCGCCTCCGTCAGGGGAGCCAGGTAGAGCGCGTCGCGCGAGATAGCCATGGCGCAGGCCGCCGCGATGCGAGCGCCGCCGGCCTCCGCCGCCAGCGCCCCGATCAGGACCTCGCGCACGTCCTCGTGCCCCTGCAGGTGCCCCAGGGCCAGGATCGCGTTGCAGCGCAGGACCTCATCATCATCGGAGGTCGCCGCCTTGAGGAGGACCTTGCGGGCTCCGCTCTCGCCGTGGCCGACGGCCCCCAGGGCCCGCAGCCAGGCGCTCTCGACGGAGGGATCCTTCTCCTTGCTGAGGGAACGCTTGACGAGCTTGTAGGAGCGCGGCGCCGCCAGCTGCTCGAGCGCAACGGCCGTCTCCTTCCGCACGCGCGGGTCATCGTCGCGCGCGAAGTTCTCAAGGACGACCCAGAAGTTCATGGGCGCGAGGACTCCGATCGTGTGCAAGGACCTGCTCAGGTACTCGTTACCACTCCAGGTCAACAGGGAGCGACCGTACGCCAGCTTGCCGTACTCAACGGCGTCGGGATCATCGGTGAACAGGATCTTCGCCAGGGAGCCGAAGCGGCCGCCGCTGAAGAAGCTCGACTTGAGGCGCTTGATCTCGGTCTCGAGCTCGTCCTCGGTCAAGCCGCGCGCCAGGCTGTCACCGGAGGGCGGCGTGTAGGCGCGACCGAAGAGCAACCGGCGCGGAGGCCGGGCCTCGTCCGGCATCGCCAGCTCCAGCTCCGGATCCGCTCGCCGCAGGGCCGTGACGAAGCACCAGATCATCTCCTCCGCGGACATCTCGAAGGGCACACTGAGCAGCACCTCTCCCCCGGAGTCGAGCCACAGATGCTGGGGGACGGCCATGGCCCCGCTCTCGTTGACGCCCAGGTGCGCCTCCCGCAGGGCAGCCTCGACCCGCAGGTGATCGCGACAGCTCACGCTCCCCAGGCGCGGGCACTCGCCGTCGCCTTTGCGGTGCAGCTCGCGCGAGCCCACCAGGTTCAGGGTGCGCTGAGCGAGTCGCCGGACCTCGCGATCGTCATACACGCGGTCCACGAAGTCCTCGCAGCGCGTCTCGTCATCCATGGTCACGGCCACGAACAACACGCGCTTCTCCGCCCGGGCGCGCTCCACGACCATGGCGTGGTCCGCCCTCCAGGCGATCTCATCTCCGGCCCCCGGCGGGGCGAGGAGCAGCGCTGGACCGAGCAACAAGGTCAGGAGGGTGCGCATGGCGTCGGTAGGCAGGTCCCGTCGCTGCCTGCCACCCGACGATGATTGCCCGGCGCCGTCCCGGCCGCAAGCCCGAGCGAGCGGTTCGTCCCCCTACTTCTTCTCCTTCCTCCTCCGTCGCCGCGACCGGAAGGGAGCGATCACCACGTTCTGCAGCATGGCGTCCCCGGGAAGACAGATCAGGTCGCAGATGAGCTGGGCCACGCGCTCGGGCGGCAGGGCTCCGGGGGGCGCCGGCAGGGCCCCGTTCTGGTCCCACATGGGAGTCGCCACTGCATCGGGGATGACGAGCTGCACGCGCACGCCCGACGAGCGCACCTCCTCGGCGAGAGACTCGGTCAGGCCCACGACCCCGAACTTCGAGGCGCTGTAAACCGAGTCCATCGGGCGCCCCTTGAGGCCCGAGGTGGAGGAGATGTTCACGATCTGCCCCGAGCCCTGGGGCAGCATCACCCCCAGCACCGCGCGGTTGCAGAGAAACGTGCCCTTGAGGTTGGTGTCGATCACCTCGTTCATCTCCTCGCTGGAGATCTCCGACAGGACCTTAGGTCCGCTGCCGCGGCTGCGCAGGATCGCGGCCGAGTGCACGAGGATGTCGATACGGCCGAAGCGCTCCACCACATCGCGCGTCATGGCCTGCAGGTCCTCCTCGCTCCGTACGTCCGCAGCCAGAGCAAGGGCCTGGCCGCCGCCGCCCAGTTCCGCGAGTTGAGCGACAGTCTCCCGCGCGGACTCCAGCGCGATGTCCACGACGGCCACGTCCGCTCCCTGAGCGCAGAGGCGCAGGCAGGTGGCGCGGCCGATGCCACTGCCGCCACCGGTGACCAGGGCGCACTTCCCACTCAGCGCACCGGACGAGGGGTGTTCTCGTTCATTCGCCATGTTGACAGCGTCTCACGGGTTGGAGTCAGGGGATGGAAAAGGGGCCAACAGGGGATCGACGAGCAAGGCGTCGTCGGGCGCCAGGATCAGTCGCACGATGGTGTCGGCCACCTGGCGCGGGTCCAGCAGCCCGTCGGGGGCCATGGCCTTCGTCGAGTGCATCATGGGCGTGTCGGTCACGTCGGGCAAGATGGACTGCACGCGGATGCCCTGGGAGGCCACCTCCTCCGCCAGGCACGCGGCGAGTCCACGCAGTCCATGCTTCGAGGCGCTGTAGGCACCGTTGTACGGAAGGCCGACCAGGGCGCCGCGTGCCGAGGAGACGCAGACGATCTCGCCCGCGCCCTGTTCGATCATGGTGGGCAGCACGGCCTGCAAGCAGTGAAAGACGCCCTTGAGGTTGGTGTCGATCACCTCGTCCCACTCCTCCACCGACAACTCGGCGATGGCGTAGGGCAGGCCGCGGGTGACGGCCGAGCTGCCCGCGCTCCCTGCCGCGGCCACCAGCACGTCGAGCCTCCCCCACTCCGCGAGGACGCTCTCGGCCATGGACTGCATGTCCCCCGCCCGGCGCACATCGAGGGCCAGAGCCATCAGGTGCGCTCGCGGCGCCTCGGCCCGCACGGCGTCGAGAGCCCCATCGAGGCGCTCGGCGTTGCGCCCCACCAGGGCCACCCGAGCCCCGCCAGCGGCGAGAGCCCGGGCACCGGCCAGGCCGATGCCACTGCTGCCACCGGTGACGACGGCGACCGAATCGGAGAGAGTCTGCACGGGGGAATCGGAGGCGGCGACCGGCTTTGGTCTCCACTCGACGGCCACCATAGCAACGGTCAGCGTCCCCTGCGGGCCCTGCTCCAAGGCGCCGAGGGGGGACTAGGGGCCATTCTCTCGGATCCCGTCTCCCCGAAAACCCTGGGGCTACGCCATAATCAGACCTAGACTCCACTTGGTGGTGGTTCTGCGGGTCGCGTGCATGCGCTACCCACCTAGCCCCCAGGTATTTGTGTCCCCATCCCCAGCAGTCCTCCAAGGAGGCGCTTTCGTGCAAGACAATCGGATCCTCAGCGTGCTCTCGCCCGCATTCTCCCGCCTATTTCTGATCCCGGCCCTGGCCTGCACCGCAGCCACCCTGGCCTCCGGACAGGTCATCGGTCATACGAAGATCAGCGACACCGAGGGTGGCTTCGGCGGCACGCTCGACGACTTTGACTCCCTCGGCCGGGCCGTCACGACCATCGGTGACCTGGACGGGGACGGCGTCGGCGACCTCGCCATCAGCGCCCGCCTCGATGACGACGGCGGCGAGAACCGCGGCGCGATCTACATCGTGTTCATGAACGCCGACGGCTCGGTCAAGAGCGAGCAGAAGATCAGCGACACCGCCGGCGGCTTCACGGGCGGTCTCAGCAACCAGGACTGGTTCGGCAACAGTCTCGCACCCCTCGGCGACCTCGACGGCGACGGCGTCATGGACCTCGCGGTCGGCGCCCTGCAGTCCAACGACGGCGCCTTCAACGCGGGCGCCGTGTGGATCCTGTTCCTCAACAGCGACGGAACCGTCAAGGACCAGCAGAAGATCAGCGCCACTGAGGGCGGCTTCACGGGGATCCTGAACGAGACCGATCGCTTCGGCACGTCGGTCCTGATGATCGGTGACCTCGACGGGGACTCGGTCCAGGACATCGCGGTCGGCGCGCGCAACGACGACGACGGCGGCGTCGACCGCGGTGCGGTCTACGTGTTGTTCCTGAACATTGACGGAACCGTCAAGGCCCACCAGAAGATCAGCGACTGGTTCGGAGCCTTCGATGGTGTCCTCGACGACGGGGACGGCCTGGGCTGGTCCTTGGCCGGCCTGGGCAACTACATGGGCTTCGGCACCTACGCCCTGGCCGTAGGCGCAGGCGGCGATGACGACGGCGGTGTCGACCGCGGCGCGGTCTGGATCTTGGCCCTCGCCCAGACCGGTCACTCCCTTGCCCACATCAAGATCAGCTCGACAGAAGGCGGCGCCAGCCCCGCGCTGCAGGATGGCGACAACTTCGGTCGCGGCTGCGGGTCGATCGGCGATCTCAACGGTGACGGCGTGGCCGACCTGGCCGTCGGTTCCCCCAACGACAACGACGGGGGTGGCGACCGTGGAGCCATGTGGCTGCTACTGCTCAATCAGGGCGGCGTCGAGTCCTCCCACAAGATCAGCAACACCGAAGGTGGCTTCACGGGCGACCTCGGCGACAACGACTACTTCGGCTACTCGTGCCGCTGGGCCGGCGACCTCGACGGAAACGGCGTCAACGACATGGTGGTCGGTGCCTCTGGAGACGACGACGGTGGTTCCGACCGCGGTGCGGTCTGGATCCTGTACCTGTCCGACCCCGGCGACCTCGGCCCCTTCACGCCCTTCTGCTTCTGCGACGGTACCGGCAACGCACCCCCCTGCTCCAACCCGGGCGGCCCCGGACGCGGCTGCGCCAACAGCGTCAACCCGGGCGGCGGCATCCTGACCGCCTCCGGTGACGCTGTCGTCGGAGCGGACACGGTGGTGCTCGAATCCGCGGGGCTGATTCCCGGACAGTTCATGGTCTTCTTCCAGGGCGACAACGCGATCGACAACGGCAACGGCATCATCTTCGGGGACGGCTTGCGCTGCGCGGGCGGCAACGTCTGGCGCTACTACCCGCCGCTCACGATCGACGGAGCGGGCATGGTCGATTCGTCCCCCCACTCGATCTCTGGTGAGCCGGGTGCGAACTCCACCGTGAACCCCGGGGACACCAAGCACTACCAGGGCTGGTACCGGGATCCGAACGGCCCCTGCGGAGGGACCTTCAACCTGACCAACGGTCTCGCGATCACCTGGCAGTAGGCTCGGGCCTTCGCGCCCCCTGAGGGTCCGCGCCCATGGGGGATCGCGATCCAGGCATCACACAGCGTCTCCGAGCCTCAAGGCTCGGAGACGCTGTTCATTACAGGCATGGAATCCAGACAGGGGCTCCAAACCTCAAGGCTCGAAGCCACTGCCCGTTGCGGGCGGGAGTTCCAGGCAGGTCTCGAGGTCGGCCTTCACGATCCGCGCGACCGCGGAGGCGCCGCGACCGATAAAGACCGCACGGGTTCCGCGCACGGCGCCCAGCAGGGCGGGGACCGCGCGCAATTCCCAGCGCCCACAGGTGAAGTGGAAGACCTTGGGGACGTCCTCTCCGGCCGGGACGAACAGCCCCTTGGCGCGGTAGATCGGCTCGGGGAGACCCTCGAGGAAGCGACCGAAGGCGTCACTGTCGAGGCGCCGCGCGCTCTCGAAGGAGAAGGACTGGATCTCATCGTGGGAGCGATGATCGATGTCAGCGGCGGCCTCCGGTGCCCTCTCCCTCTGCGGGCGGACGAGGCCCGCGCCGAAGAGCAAGCCACCGGGCACGTCGCCGTGCTCGGCTCGCAGCTGTCGCGCCCGAGGGTTCATGCGCGCCAGCCGCTCCTCCACAGAGCGCAAGGCCGCTGCGTCCACGAGGTCGATCTTGGAGATCACGAGGAAGTCGGCGGCACGCACCTGCAGCTCGAGCACCGGCTCGCTGCAGACGAGGGCCTCGAAGGTCAGGGCATCCACGACCGTGATGACCGCATCGCAGGGCACCCCCATGCCACCCAGGCGACCGAGGATCGGCCCCGGCTCGGCGACTCCGGTGGTCTCGATGATGACCAGGTCGGGGCGGGCGGTCTCCAGGAGCTCTCGGTAGGCCGTCCCGAAGGCGTACTCATCGATCGTGCAGCAGACGCAGCCACTGTTCAACTCGACCATGCGCTCGACGGCATCCAGTCCGTCGAACACCCGCCCGTCGATGCCCACGTCGCCGATCTCGTTCATCACGATCGCCACCCGCGCATCACCCAGGCCGCCCTCCATCACGTGGCGCAAGAGAGTCGTCTTCCCGCTGCCCAGGAAGCCGGTCAGGAGGTTGCAGGGAACGTCACGCATGGTCGGATCGGACGAGAGAGCCTCATTCTAGCGCCCGGGAGCCGGTGATCACTTCCTCGGCGCGCCCCCCTGAAAGAAGATTTCCCCCCACCCCCTTCGCAAACGCCAGCGCTCGGTCGCCGTATGGGGAGTCTCCAGCACGCCGAGAAAATCGCGCCGGCGCGACTATACTCGGCGCCAGGCGCGGCTCACCACGAGGGCCGCCTCGCAACCCCTTCACCGACCACCTCGACCGAGATTCTCCATGCTGGACGCAAGCCTTCGGCCCGGACTGCTACTGCTCGTGATCCTCTTGACCACCCTCTCCCCCGCCTGTGCTCGCCGGGCCGTGGCCTCGGGGAGTTCGGGCGCTGTCGGCGGTGACGAGAATGGAACCTCTCCCGGCCCTGGAGGCCTGCTCCCCCGTCGCGACTACCGCGTATCCCTGAAGTGGATCGCCAGCCCCGTCACCCAGGAAGCCGGGCAGATGCCCGCCCGGGGACCGGGAGACTACGGGCGCAAGCTGGCCCTCGGCGGCAAGGAGCGCTACTACGAGGTCCACGCCCCCGCCGGCTATGAACCGGGCAAGCCGACGCCCCTGGTGCTTGTTTTGCACGGCGGTGGCGGGTTCGCCACCCTGATGCGCCACATCACCGGCCTCGACGAGGTCGCCGACCGCGAGGGTTTCCTCGTCCTCTACGCGGCCGGCACCCACACCGACCACAGCGACCGATTGCTGTTCTGGAATACCGGGCACCCCACCAAGGACCCGCGCCAGGCGAAGGTCGATGACGTGGCCTACTTCCGCGCGGTCCTCGACGACGTGAGCAAGTTCTTCTCCGTCGATCCGCGGCGTGTCCACGCCACCGGAATTTCGAACGGCGGACAGATGTGCTACCGCCTGGCGACCGAGCTCTCCGATCGCATCGCCTCGATCGCCCCGGTCGCGGGCCAGGCCACCGCCGACGAGTTCTCCGGCAAGCCCGCGCGAGCGGTGCCCGTGATGCACTTCCACGGCCTCAAGGATGAGTTCGCGCCCTACGCCGGAGGCGTCCTCGGCGGAGGCAGCAAGCGCGGCGGCAAGTCGGTCTTCGAGCCCTATCCCTTCAAACCCGTGCCCGAGGTCATCCGCTCATGGGCGGCCCATAACGGCTGCGCGGAGGAGCCCGCCGAGCTGCGGGTGGGCAAGGGAGTCAGGCAGGAATACTCCGGCGGCCAGGGAGGCGCGGACGTCGTGCTCTGGACCCTCGAGGACGGCGGGCACACCTGGCCCGGCGGTGAGTCGACGCGCGCCGAACGCCGCAGCGGAGCAGGGGATGTCAGCAAGGCCGTCAAGGCGTCGAAGGCGATGTGGCGCTTCTTCTCCACCCACCCCATGCGGCCCTGACCGGCTGCCCCGATCGAGACCACGCGCGCTCCGACCTCAGGACCAGGGGAACTCCCGGCCCAGCAGGGCGAACAGATCACCGTTGGCGCGGGCGTAGTGCTCGCGCAGCAACTCGACCGCGCCCGGGGGGATCTCCCGCCGATAGGTCCCGACGAAGACGGGCTCGAGATCGGCCGCCAGCCGCTCACTACGCTCCAGACCCACAAAATCCTCCACCTCGCTCAGGACGGCAGGTGTCTCCCGCACAAAGCGCCCCTGGTCCTCGATCCAGAGCTGGTCGCGCGAGAAGCGAGCCAGGTAGGACTCGAGCTGCTGGCAGTAGTTGCCGTGGCGCAGGATCGGCATCTCCGTCCGCGCGCCGTCCGCCAGGACCTCGAGCTCGGAGCGCATGTCGGCCTCGAAGTCCTCGCCGAAGGAGGAAGCGCGTCGCACGTAACGGTCGCGCCCAATCTCGCGGTCGCACTCATAGACCCACTCGAAGAACCACTCCGGGTTGCGTTGCGTCCAGCGTCGGTACATCTGCCAGGCGGAGAAGGCGCGCGGCACCGGATCGCGCAGCAGGCACAGGAGCTTCATCTGCGGGTCGTAGCCGTGAATGCGCTCGGAAGCCTCGGCGCTCGTCAGGTAGTTGGGCGAGGCCTCGAAGGTGACCTGGTACGGGCGCTCGGGATCCCGAGCCGGAAAGTGTCCGTGATAGAAATCGAGCCCGCGGGCGTGGAGCGTACCGCACAGGAAGTAGTTGATCTCCTTGGTGGTCGGCGGCGCGACGTCGGGGTGGGCCGAGAGGTACTCGAAGAGGGCGGTCGTGCCGCTCTTCTGGGCGCCGATGACCATGAACCGGGGCCGAAGGGTCGAATCCACTTCCATGGGTCAGGCGCGATCGAGATCGGGACAGGGCACGCAGCCGTCAGACAAGCGTGCGGCGCTCAACAGGGCGTAGGCAGAGACCGTGCGGTCGCCGCCGGGCAGAGACTGCAGGGTGGCCGCGCGTCGCTCCTCGTCGATCTGCTGCAGGAGGAAGCGGGCCAGGAAGAAGCGCCTGCTGTGGGAGAAGAAGGGCTCCCAGGTCTGGTCGGTGACGTCCTCGACGGTGACCTCCGTCAGGAGCGAGCGCGACACGCCCCGACGATAGGCTTCGAGATCCAGCAGGTCCGCGTCACTTCCGTCGCTCGCGCCCAGCACCTCCGCGGCGCGCAGGCGGCCGCCGGGCCGCAGGACGCGAAGCACCTCGCCCAGTGCCAGGTCCAACCCACTGCACCCCGGTCCCTCGATCCACACGAGGGCGTCAAGCGAGGCCTCCTGCAACTCGGGGGAGGCCAGGCCCGCACTTGCAAAGGCCAGCTCTCCGTCGGCCCAGACCCCGGCCATCGGACGCAATCGCTGATCGAGTTCGGCGATCGTACCGACCAGTCCCTCGACCCCCTCGCCGACGAGCAGGAGGTCCAGACCGCGCCCTTCAGGAGCACCCTCCAGCAGAGGGCGCACCAGCTCCTCCGCCAGGCACCGTGAAGCGTCTGCGGGAGTGGGCGCAGTTCCCCGCCAGTAGCCCACGCTGCGTGGGCTGCCGCCGCCGTAGTACTCGGCCACCTCGTCGGCCACCGTCGCCGCCGGCCCGCTGAGGTGCGGCTCGGCGAGCCCCATGCGCAGCATCGGGTCGCTGCCGCAAGCCTCCCACAGGAGGCCGTCCAGGTCGGGCACCGAGTGCTCCCCGAGCACACCCCCTAGAGCTTCGGCTGCCTCGATTCCCGCCTCGCACTGACCGACCGAGGCAAGCGCAGCACCCTCTTCCGGTAAATCTCCGACGAGGTCCAGGGCCACGTGATCAGGAGCGCCGTGCCAGACCTCGAGGCCACCGCGCGGGTTGGGTTCGTAGTTCCAGCCCCCGGGTCCCTCGATGGCGATCTCGGGCCCGAAGGGATTGGCCGTGCCGACGAACAGGCCGGCCGGCGTGGAGATCAGCCCCCGGATCCCCATGTTGTAGTGGTTGCCGAAGCCGTTGCGTGTCACGGGCACCCAGCGCTCCCCGTCCGTCGTCCGCCACAGCTCCGCTCCGCCACGCAGCTTCATGAAGAGCTTGATCGAGGCCCGGTCACACAACCGTCGGGCGGTCTCGGGCCAGCGCGAGCGGTCGGTGTAGGGAATCATGGGCGTCATCTCGCCCGTCCCCACATACAGCGCTCCGTCGTGGGTGCACATGCGCCAGATGTAACCGGCGAAAGGGTTGTCGAACCCCGGGCCGTGGCCGCTCAGGGGAACCTTGAGGCCCTGACGCGTGTGCCGCGGCTGGCCCATCACCAGGTCCCAGGAACCATCGGAGTGCACGCGCAGCACCTCCCCGGCGGCGGGACCGATGTTGTTGCGCTTGTCGTGGCCGCCGTTCTGGATGCAGCTCCCCAGGTAGAGCGCCCCGTCGAACTCCGCCATGCACATGATGCACTGGTTGAGGATCCCGCGATCAGCGCCGTGATCGAGGACCTTCTCCCAGCGGTGGGGTCCGGGCCCCTCTCCATCGGTCCTCCACAGCTGAAACCCCTCGCGCACGTTCATCGTGCCCACGTAGAGGTGGTCGCCGCAGACGGCCAGGTCGAAGAGCCCCAGGTTCGTCGGGTCTCCCATGTGCGGCAGGGAGCTCGGCTCCCAGACTCCGCTGGCGGGATCGGCGCTGCTACGCACGCTGGCTCCCGCGGCCGTGTTGGGAAGGGTCTGCAGTCCCTTCAGATCGTCCGCGCTCTCCGCCCCGCGCGGGTTCACCTGACTCGAGGCCGGCGCCACGAACAGGCGCCCCTTGAAGGGCACGACACCGCGGAAGGAGCGCCACTCCACAGGATCCTCCGGGAGCCGCGGCTGGGGCAACTCCTCGAAGTGCTCTCCATCGAAGGAGCGCAGGATCGAACGCCGCGGAGCGTAGCGACCCTGAATCGGCAGGGTGTAGATAGCAGGCGCCGGATCGCTCGCACCCTGGAAGACGGTCATGCAGCGAAAGGCGAGGAAGAGCGGAACGTCGCGCTCGCCGACGCGGATCAAGGGCGCCCGGTAGGCCAGGGTCCAGGTGTCGTCGGCCGGGCTGTAACGCCAGATCTGGCCGCGCAGGTCCATGTCCTTTATGGGCATGAGCGGCACCGGCGGCGGGTCCAGGTTCACATTCCAGGTCGCCTGCATGACCACCAACGGCAGAGTGTGGCGGTTCGAGCCGACGTACAGATGGCCGCGAAACCAGGCCGTGCTGTAGGCGTAGGCGTTGACGCCGTCCCCGAAGCCGCGCTCGGCAACGCGTCGGAAATTCCCCGTGGCCAGGGGTCGCGCGCAGTCCACGGCACTGGGGCGACTCACGCCTCTCCCCGCTCAGCGTCCCGCTCGCTCCAGAACTCCAGCACGCGCCCGGCCGTCTCGGCGGGAAGCGTGAAGGGAAAGTTGTGGCCGCCGCCATCGATCAGCGCCGTGCGGCAATCGGGCAGGCCTTGCGCCAGGCCGTCCTGGGTCGGCAGGTAGGCCGAGTTCGCGCCGTAGATGGCCGCCGTCACCTGTGCAATCTCCCCCAGGGCTTCGGCCGTCAGGCCCGCCGTATCGCGCACGTCCTGCGCCGCGCTCGTCTCGCGCGCGAGCTTGCGCTGACGGGCCCGAGTGCGCCGCCCACCCTGCGGCACGAAGAAACCATCGCGCTCAAGACCCTCCCGGACCTCCTCCCAAAGCTCGCCCTCGAGCAGCTGTGGGAGATGGAAGTCGACCTCCAGTTCGGGGGCGAACTCGATCCCGGCCCGCGCGAAGTGCCCGCGCCAGCGCTCGAACCCGCTCCAGTCCTTCAGCCGCAGGGATGCCTGCAGGGAGAACACGCGCGCGTCCAGGAGCACCAGAGAGCGCACGCGCTCAGGGTGCCGCCACGCCAGCTGCAAGGCGGCGGCTGCGCCGAAGCTGTGGGCCAGCAAGTCGGCTTGCTCGACGCCATGGGCATCGAGCACCCCCAGGGCGTCGCTGGCCAGGTCGCGGCTGGTGTAGCCGGTGGCCGGCATGTCGCTGTAACCGTGGCCTCGCAGGTCGAACATCACCAGGCGCCGCGCGGCCCGCAGGCACTGCACGAGGTGCGGGTGCCAGAAGGCCATGTTGGCGTTCACGCCGTGGATCAGGAGCGCCGTGGGAGCCTCCCCCGCGGCGGGTTCCACGGAGCGGCAGCTGAGGGTCACGCCGCTCTCCAGCCGGATGTCCCCGACCAAGCTCAAGCCTGCACCAGCCTCGAGCGCGACGGCGTCGTGCGACGCCTGGCGCTCAGGGTGAACCGTGGATTGCGCAGAGGGAGGCTCATGACCGTCTTCGCTCCGTGGAGCGCAGACCTTCGAGTCAAGAATATGGGACACCGACCGTCCCCGTCGAGCCCCATCCCGGGGTGCGCCGGCGGCCGACGCGGGTGGTAGGATCGGCGCTGCCATGGCCGACGCCCCCTCTGAAGGCACCCCGGATCCGCCGCCGCCCGTCTCCAGCGTGCCGCGCATGCACGAGCTGGGCCAGAGCGCCAGCGCGCACCTGATCCTTGCCAAGCAACACCTGCAAGACGGGCGCCTCGGGCCCGCCCTGAGCGATGCCCAGCGCGCCCTGGCCACCCATCCCGAGCTGGCCCAGGCCCACCTGATCTGCGGCCTCGTTCAGCTGCGCCTGGCGGACCTCGACGCGGCCGAGAAGAGCTTGCGCGCCGCGATCGACCTTGAGGGAGACCTGAGCCCGGCCTGGCTAGCCCTGGCCCACATCGAGCAGGAGCGCGGAGCCCTCGAGCCCGCCCTGGCCCATGCCCGCCAGGCCGTCGCGGTCGATCCGGACAAGGCCCAGGCGCACCTCTTCCTGGGCGATGTCCTGCGTGCCACTGGAAACCTTGACGAGGCACTCGACGCCTACCGCGCCGCGGTCGAGCGCAACCCGCTCACCCCCACCGCCCAGTACAAGCTGAGCGGTGTGCTGCTGGCCCTCGATCGCACGCAGGAGGCCGAGCAGCAGCTGATCGCGGCTCAGCGCCACAACCCCCTGGACATGGAGAGCCGCCTGGCGCTCGGCGACCTCTTCCTGGCTCGCGGCGAGGAGCAGCGCGCCGTGGCGGAGTATCGCGGCGCCTGCGCCATCGACGTCGCGCGTTCGGGTCCGGCCCAGGCTCGCCTGGGCGAGGCCTACCGGCGCATGGGGCAGCTCAAGGAAGCCCTGATCTCCCTGCGCATCGCCGTGCGCATCGACCCGCTGCAGGTGCACAGCTTCCTGACCATGGTCCGCATCCATCTGGAGCTCGGCCACCCCGACCAGGCCCTCGAGGCGGCGCGCGCCGCTCTGCGCATCGACGAGACCTTCCCCGAGGCCCGAGGCCTCTACGAAGAGGCCGAGGCCGCCGCCAAGGACGCGGGCGGGAAGTGAGCGCGGGCCTCGCCCGCGTCAGCGCGCCGCGCTCGCCAGCCAGCGGCCAACGAAGCTCGCGCTCAGGACCCGGCGCAGAGTCCCGAGGTACCAGAGGATGACCGCGGTCAGGGCCAGGCCAGCACCCGGCCCTCCGAAGCGCACGCTCACATACCACGAGCCGCCGCCCATGAACACGGCCAGGCTCAGGGTGCGGTAGGCGCCGGCACCCAGGCCGAAGAGCCGAAACCAGGTGCGCTCACGATCGGAGAGCGCCTCTGGCGAGGGACTCAGGGTGAGCCAGGCGCGGGTCTCCGCGCCGGCGCGCTCGTAGAGACGATGGAAGCCGTAGCGCGCCGAGAAGATCCGGTAGACATCGAGGGGAGCGAAGGGGTTGCACTGGAAGGCAAACCCCACGACGAGCGGCAGGCTGGCCAGCAGACAGAGAGAGCCGAGGCTGGAGCCGCGCGGCGCCATCAACCACCCAATGAGGGCCAGCGACGCCATGGCGAGGTGGGTCCAGAGCCTCACCCAGCACAGCAGGCGTTGCCCGCTCTGTCCCAGCGGCCCGATCGGCAGGACGGGGATGCAGACGAAGTGCGGCAGGACACCGCGATGCCACTGCAGGCCGAACGAGCGCACCGTGCCCTTCAAGCTGCGGCAGGCGACACCGAGCGCCGCACTGCGCAGGAACGAGATCGAGACCAGGGCCAAGAGGAGCTTTCCAAGGAACTGGGGCAGACTGAGCGGCCCCAGGATGCCCCAGAGATCTGTGAACCACTGGTCGAGGCGAGCCAGCACTCCCAGGCAGGCGACCGCTGCCAGGCCCAGAACGGGCACGACCCACAGCGGGTGAAGCAGCCAGCCGAAGAGCAGCACGCCCAGATCGCAGAGACGATTGGTCCACTCCGGCGCGGGCCGGTCCTGCGCGACCGGCAGCACGTCTCGTCCGTGCAATCCAGCCAGCATTCCCAGGGAGCGCAACTGCTCGGTGAAATCGCGCAGCTGCCGCGGGGGAAGGGACCAGCCGAATTGACGAGTGAAAGCCGCCAGGATCTCATCCGGTGAGTGCCTCCCGTCCATTTTGTGGATCAGGAA
>DASCMO010000008.1:0-18247 GCA_036010965.1 Planctomycetota bacterium
CATTCCACGAGCGCCACGAGGCCCTTTACGGATGGCGCATGGAGGACCGCGAGGTCGAGCTCGTCACGCTCCGCGCGCGCGCCCTGGTGCGCTCACCAGAAGCGGCCGCTCCCGCCGCCCGGGCGCGAGCCCTGCCGGCTGCGGCCCTGATCGGTCAGCGCAAGGTGATCTTCGGCGAGCGCAAGCGGGAGACGGCACTGATCGACGGAGCGCGCCTGTGCCCGGGACACCGCTTCGAGGGCCCGGCGGTGATCGAGGACACCACCGGAACAACCCTCGTGCCGCCGGGCTGGAAGGCGCGCGTCACCCCCGGTGGACACCTCTGGATGGCCCACGACGGCGCGCGGCTCAGGGGATCGTAAGGCTGAAGGTAAAGGCCTTGGCGAAGGTGCGCGGTTCGGGCTCGCCCTCGATCCAGGGGGCGAAGCGCCAGCGACCGAAGGCGTCGCGGGCGGCGCGGTCCAGTTCTTCGTAGCCACTCCCCTGCACGGTAATGACCTCACTCACGCTGCCGTCGCGAGCGACGAGCGCGCGCAGTTCGACCGTCCCCTCGTGGTCCAGACGTTTGGCGCGGAGAGGGTAACTGGGGCTGGGCTGGTCGACGATGCGCGGCTCGAGGACCTGCGCCGCTGTAGGCGGGACGGGCGGTGGGGATTCGGGTAGCGAGACGGCGAGCGGTGTCGGCTCGGGCTCGACCTCGGGCGGTCTCGGGGTCAGGGGCTCGGGGGAGAGGGCCGCGAGCGAATCGGGCAGGTCCAGGTTCGGATCGAGGGAGCGCTCGGGGGGCAGTTCGGGAGGCGGCTCGGGAGGCGGCTCGACGGGCTGGGGCACCAGGACGGGCCGCTCGTCGATCTCGGGAACCTCCACCTCGTTCGGAGGCTCCGATGATTCGGCGGGCAGCGGGTCGCGCCGATCGAAGGCGACCGAGACGTCCACGCCCTGGACGGGGTCGCTCAATTCTTGCAGGCCGGGTGCGCCCACCTGAGTCAGGGCCAGGGCGGCGAGGAGATGAGTGACCGAGGAAGGCGGCAATCCGCTTAGCAGCGATCCCCGCCGGCGCGGGCGCTCGCTGTGTCCCCGGGCCGGTCCCGCCGAAGGCGGTCCGGGGTTGCTCTCCGTAGTGATATTTCGGTCCTGGAGTTCCACGGCGCCATGCCACCCCCTGTGCGGGCCTCTAGAACGTCGCGCGCAAGCCGACCACGACGGAGACCCCGGGGGCGTCGAATCCTGAAGCATGTACACGGTAACGCCTGTCCAGGATGTTGTGGAAGCCGATCCACCAGTCCGCTCCGAACGAGGTCGCGCCCCCGAAGTCCACGTTCCAGGTGTTCCAGCCGGGGGTCCCCTCGGGATCGATGCGCGGATCGCTCACATCGGCCGGGTGCAGGCGGTCCTGGCCGTCGGCCCAGAGCCAGCTCAGCCGTGCCCAGCCGACGCCCCGGTAGGGTTCGCGCCCATCCCAGTTCAGGGCGAGATGGCCGAAGAGCGGCGGGACGCGCCTCGCGTCGACCGCGTCGAGGGGCGCTTCCCCCGTGGAGGGGTCGATCGTCGGGTCGTGCTGGCGCCCGCGGGTCAAGCTGGCCGCGGCCTCAACGCTGCAGGGCGAGTCGGGATCGGGAAGCCGGCGACGCACGGCGGCCTCCATGCCCCACCGTTGCATCTCGCCCACGTTGTCCCGCAGCCAGGTCTCGTCGCCGGTCTCGTCCGGGTCGCCCTCGTCCAGGAGCCGGCGCCCAATGAACCCTTCGGTGTCGCTGTAGAAGGCCGCGATGGTTGCATGCCAGGGCTCGCGATTGATCTCCAGGGCGACCTCGGCCGTCAGGCTCTGCTCGGGGTCGAGGTCGGGATTGGCCATCTCCACCCCCCCGGCGAAGTCACCACTGTTGGCGAGGTCCTCGAGGTTGGGGGCGCGGAATCCCTGGGACAGGGTCCCGACCGCCACGATCCCCCCAACCACCTCGCGCGCCACTTCGGCGCTGGCGGCCAGGTCGTCGAAGTCCCCGCTCGCGCGCTCCCCGCTGTCGACGTCATCGAACTCGAAGGCGAAGGATGAGTAGCGCAGGCCTAGGGTCACGAACCACGGATCGAAGGCCAGGATCTCGTCCTGCACGAAGACACCCGAGGAGGTATAGCGCGCGCCCGGCGCGAAGGCGCCCAAGCGCTCGGTCGTCTCGCCCGTTACCAGGTCCGTGTCGAGTCGCGTCGAGTCGACGTCGTCGTGGTCGAGGTCGAAGCCCACGAGCAGCAGGTGGTCCTCCCCGATCGCCTTGCGCCAGTCGGCGCCCAGACCGGCGGTGCTCACGTCGTCCACCTCAAAGGCCAGGGTGTCCGATCCGGTCTCCCGCTTCTCCCGCTCCTCCCGATAGCCGCGCAGCGACAGGCGCACCTGGAAGCGGTCCCAGAATCCACTGTCGCTCTCGTCGGTGTAGGCCACCAGAGCCGACTGCCGATCCTGCAAGGCGTAGTCGTAGAGTTGGTTCTTGGGCTCGCTCTGGCCGAAGCCCACGATCAGCTTGTCCGTGCGCGGGACGTCGAAGTCACGGTGGATCCGCGCTGAGAGCTGCAAGTCGCGCCCCCCGCCGAGATCGTGCTCCCAGGCCGCGAAGAAGGAGTTGCCGTGGTAGCCGGTGAAGGGGATCTCCTCGCCCCCACCCGCCGTCAGGTCGCCGAAGTCGTGGAAGCTGCCGACGGCGATCACCCCGTCCTTCGGCCCGCGCAGGGTACCGGTCACGGAGCCGACGCCGGCGTCAGCCGCGGAGCTCCAGGTGCCTTCGACCACTCCGCCGGTCTCGATGGGCTGCCCCGGCTCCCCTGTCGGACGCGCTCGGCGGGTCCAGATCGCGATCACGCCCCCGATGGCGTCCGAGCCGTAGAGCACCGAGGACGAGCCGCGCAGGAGCTCGATGCGCTCGACCGTGGCCGGATCTATGCTGTTCAAGCTCTGGTTCGGCCCGTAACGCGTGGTCGAATCGTTGAGCCGCACCCCGTCCACGAGGATCAGGATCTTGTTGCCGATCAGGCCGCGCACGACGGGCGCGCCGCCGCCAAGGTTGGTCTCCTGGATCCAGACGCCTGCGGCCCGGCCGAGGGCGCGCGGCAAGGAGCGCTCGCCCGTGGCGATGATCTGCTCTCCGGATACGACGATCTGCTTGGCGTCGGTGGTCGTCACCGTGCGCTGTGAGCGCGGCGCGGTGATCAGGGTGGTCGGCAACTCGACGTCCTGGCCAGGGCCAGCGAGGGCGGCGAGAATCAGCGCGAAGATCATGTTGGCCACCAACGCGACCTCGAAAGCGGAGTTCAGCGAATCCCTGATTCCCCATCGGCCCGATTTCCTGAAGCGAGACTCGGCCCGGCAGAGCGGAAAGGACGAGCGGCCGGAAGGGGTTCGGGAGGGCGCGGCGGACCGCGTATGGAGCGGCTGAGGAGATTTGAACTCCCGACATCGACCTTGGCAAGGTCGCGCTCTACCACTGAGCTACAGCCGCTACCGGGCGCAGAAGGATACCCCCGTTCGGCGGGATTTCAAGCGCAGGGCGCTGGCGGTCGTCGTTCAGCTCTGCCCGCCGGCAGGAGCTTCCAGGCGCGTGCGTACAAGGGCGTGCGCCCCTAGCGCGGCGGCCTCTAGCGGCTCGCCGCGCGCCAGACCGATCGCCAGGGCTGTGGCGTGTCGGCAGCCCGAGCCGCGTAGGCTCGGGCCTTCGCGCCGGGCGCCGCCGATCCAGACGGGCTCGCGGCCGGACTCCAGAAGCAGGTCGCGCAGGGGATCTTCCTCCCCGTGCCCTCCCTTGATCAGCACGCCGCGGGCTCCGGCACCCAGCAGCTCTCCGGCGACTTCGACGCGCGCGGGGAGCGAACGCGAGAGCTCCCCCTGCGCGCGACCGGTCAATGCGGCGGCCTCGGGCAGGTTGGGAGTCCAGATCACTCCGGGGGGACCCAGCAGCTCGCACAGGGCACCGCGGGCAGCCTCGTCGAGGAAGGCGAAGCCGCTCGAGGCCACCAGCACCGGGTCGAGCACGACCGGAAGGGCTCCGTCGAGAACCCGCAAGGTCTCCACCAGGCGCGCGGCCGCCGCGACGTGAGCGACGCCGGGCAAGAGACCGAGCTTCAAGGCGGCGGGAGCGCCGACGGCGAGGGCCTCGGCCAGCCAGGTTTGGGGGTCGCGGGCCCCGACCGAGTGTACGCCGCGCGCGTCCTGCACGGTGTGCGCGGTCGCCACCAGCGCGGTCTCCACGCCCAGGGCGCGCGCCGCGTCCAGGTCGGCGTCCAGACCCGCGGCGCCGCTGGAGTCATGGCCGGCGACGACCAGGACCAGGGGTCTCTCCGTGCGCGACGAACTCATGCCCTGTTCAACCGAGGGGACGGCCCTCGCTCGGGAGCTCGCCGGCCTCGCTCGTCCCGAGCACGGCCAGGGCGTTGCGTCGCAGGCGGCGCTCGACGCTGGAGATGCTGCTCTCGCCCATGTCCTCCATCGGGATGCGCGCCCCGGCGATGTGCCCGTGGCCTCCAAATGTCCCGACCCCGTCGAGCACGCGCGCCATCAGAGGATAGGCGTTGCCGAAGTGCTGGTCGGTGCGGAGCGACAGCACGTACTCCCCCTCGGCGCTGACAGCGCCGCCCACGACGACCCAACTGCAGCCCTTCATGCGCAGGAAGAAATCCGCCATCTCCGCCGCGAACTCGGGGTGACTGATCTCGCCCAGGAGCGCCAGCGCCATGGCGTCGTGCTGGCGAGCGACGGTCAGGGCACGCGAGAGTTCCGAATAGTAGATGGGAGGCAAGGGCGGGTGGTCGATGGCGGTCACGAGCGATCGGTCTGCGCGCCGGAAGGTCTCGTGGTACGCCTCCTCATCGAGCTGGGAGGCGTTGCGCGAGAGGTCGGCGGTGTCGTAGCGCACGCCGCAGAACAAGGCGGTCGCCACTCGTTCGGGCAACTCCACGCCCGCGTCCCGCAGGTACTCGTAGACGATCGACGAGGTCGCGCCGGTGCCCAGGCGCACGTCGCGGTGGGCGACCTCCAGCCCGGGAGCGTCCACCACGTCACTGGGCGGAACATGGTGGTCGAAGACGGCCAGGACGGGAATGTCCCGCGGTAGGAGCGTATGGCCAAACTCGGGCTGGGTGTCCACGAGCACCGAACCGAAGAAGTCGTCCGCGCCGATCTCCCCGTAGGTGGCGAAGTCGAGGTCGAGGACGCGCACCATGGCCAGGTTCTCGGCGCGGTGGATGCGTCCCACGGTCGCCACGCGCGCCTCGATCCCGAAGGCCTCGGCGCACAGGAAGCGGATCCCCTCGCAAGCTCCGATCGCGTCGGGGTCGGGGCCGCGGTGGGTCAGCACCAGCACGCGCCTGCCGCACTCGGGGGCCGCGCGGGCGAAGCGCTCCAGGACGGCCCGGAAGAGCGCCACGGGCCGCCCCCCAGGCGCCGCGTCGGCCGCGTCGGTTCCCTCGCCTCGCTGGTGAGTGGTCTCGTTCGTCATGGCCGCGATCGGAGGGCGAGGGAGGTGCGCGCAACAATCCACCCGTACACCGTGTCCAGGTTCGCCTATGCCGAGCTACGAGGCAACACGAGCCCCCTGGAGTCCCCCGGGAGAGCCTCCGAAAGGGAGACCGACCCGGCTAGATGGACAGATCCACCAGGAACTGGACCGCGCCGAGGATCTCGGCCCGGCCGTGGCGCGGGTCGATCTCCACCACCTTTTCCACGCTCTCGGGGATGTACTCGGCCACCCGGCGGAAGTCGATCTCCCCCAGGCCCGGGGGCATCGCGGCCTCCTCGCCGGCGGCGTCCTGAAGATGGACGCCCTGCAGGCGATCGCCGTAGGCCTCAAGCCAGTCGCCCTGGCCGGGGAGACCGGCCTGCTCGCGCAGGTGGATCGTCCCGGTGTCGTGCCAGTAGCCGACGCCCTGGCGCGCGAGGTCGGTGAGGACCCAGCCCATGGCCTCGAAGTTCAGGATGTCGTTGAAACCCACGCCCGGCTCCAGGGCGAACTGCACTTCGGGGAAGGACTGGTGCAGGCCGTGCAGGGAGCGGCAGAGGTGCTCGACCTGTCGTTGGCCCTTCTTCTCGACGCGCCCGACGAAGTCACGGATGTCACCTGCCACCTCATCGGTCGTGCCCTCCTCCGCCAGCCGTCCATCGAGCACGCCCGCTTCCCGCTCGAGATCGGCGTTCTCCACCGCACAGCCGCGCAGGATCACGACCGGGCATCCGTACTGCTGCGCCACGGAGACGTGCCGGCGGACGGAGATCAGCGCGCGTTCGCGCAGGTCTTCCTTGAGGCTGCCCAGGCGCGTGCCGGACATGTGCTCCGAGCGCGGGTTCAGACAACCGCAGACCATCGAGGCGACGGAGATGCCCGTCTCGCGGCGCGTTTCCTCGAAGCCATTGAGGGGCACCGGGCTCTCGCTCAGGCCGAGTTCCAGGCGCCGAAAGCCCATCGCTACCGCGGCGAAGGCCTGGTCCTCGATCGTGCGCAGGCGAGACCCGTAGCACGAGGTCGAGAGGCTGTACTCGTTGGGGATTCCGGGCTGGGTCACGGGGGGGGAGGGTAAAGACCTGCGGGCTACAGCCGGATATATCGGGAACTCAGGACGGTGATCGACAGGAAAAACTGCGCGAGCGCTCCCCGCTGGTCACGGTCCGTTCCCCGAACCGGTTCTGTCCCCGATTGGAGTCCGGGGGCGCCCACGGGAGAAAGACGAAATAGAGAGACAGGGCGTGGCGTTCGGGACGACACCTACAGAAAGTCGCAAAAAGGGGGTCGCCGATGCCAGCGAAATCCGCGGCCGGGCCCTGAGCGGCCTCGAGCGGCCAGGATTGTCCCTTCCAGGGGGTTCGGGGATCGGTCCGGGTCCGCTTAGACCCGCACCTCGCCCTCGGCACCGACCAGGTCGGCGTGGCGTTTAAGAAGGGGATCGACCTCGGCCGCGAGGAACTCGTCGACCTGCTCGGGGGCGCGGCCGATGAATCGTGCGGGGTCGAGGATCGCGTCGATGCGCCCGGCGACGGGCTGCAGGATCGGAACCTCGGCCAGGCGTTCTCGCAGGTCGTTCTCCCCGCCCTGGGTGATCGAGCGCGCCGCCTCGAAGCTGGCCTGCCGCACGGCCTCGTGAACATCCTGCCGGTCACAGCCGGCCTTGACGGCCTCCATCATCAACGCCTCCGAGGCCAGGAACGGCAGCTCCCGCTCGAGGTTGCGGCGCACGAGCTCGGGGTGGACCACCATCCCCGACGAGACGTTCAGGTAGAGACCCAGGACAGCGTCCGTGGCCAGGAACAGCTCCGAGAGCACCACGCGCCGGTTGGCCGAATCGTCCAGGGTGCGCTCGAGCCACTGATTGGCGGCCGTGTGGGCGGTGTTGTCGAGCTGGACCATCACGAGGCGTGCGAGGGAGCACATGCGCTCGGAGCGCATCGGGTTGCGCTTCCAGGGCATGGCCGATGACCCAATCTGGTCGGTCTCGAAGGGTTCCTCCAGCTCGCGGCGGTTGGAGAGCAGACGCAGGTCGGTGGCGAACTTGTGGGCGGATTGCGCCACGGAGGAGAGGGCCTGGCCGACGCGAAAGTCGAGCTGGCGCGGGTAGGTCTGGCCCGTGACCCCAAAGCAGCGCTCGAAGCCCATGCGCTCGCACACGAGCCGGTCGAGTTCGCACACCTTCTCGTGGTCGCCGTCGAACAGCTCGAGGAAGGAGGCCTGGGTCCCGGTCGTGCCCTTGACGCCACGGAAGAGAATCTGCGCTTCTGCGTGGTCGAGGTCGGCCAGATCGTGGACGAGGTCCTGCAGCCATAGGCAGGCGCGCTTGCCCACGGTGGTCGCCTGCGCCGGCTGGTAGTGGGTGAAGCCGAGGGTCGGCAGGGAGCGCCATTCGGAAGCGAAGTCCCGCAGCTGGGCGATGACGCTGACGAGCTGCCTGCGAATGAGGCGCACTCCCTCGCGCAGGATCCACAGGTCTGCGTTGTCCGTCACGAAGCACGAGGTCGCCCCCAGGTGCAGGATGGCGCGCGCCTTCGGGCACTGCTCTCCCCAGGCGTGGATGTGGGCCATCACGTCGTGGCGCAGGCGCCGCTCGTGCTCCTCGGCCACTTCCAGGTTCAGCTCCTCGAGGGTGGCGCGCAGCTCGTCGAGCTGTGCTGCGCTGATCGGCAGGCCCAGCTCCGCCTCGCACTCCGCCAGGGCCAGCCACAAACGCCGCCAGGTCACGAAGCGCGTGCGCGGTGAAAACAACTCGCGCATGGCGCGGCTGGCATAGCGTCCCGCGAGGGGACTCGACCAGGTGTCGGCGCTGCTCATCGCTGGGCGATTCTAGCCCGAATCCCCCGCGAGCCTTCACACCAGAGCGTGCAAACGGCCTGCCGCGCCGGGCTCCAGGCCGGTGGCGGCCCGTTCTGGTGACAGATCCGGGGTCGCCGGGTCATTTGTCCAGGCCGGAAATGCTGGCCAGGAAGGCGGCCAGGACGCAGAAGGCCAGCCCCACCCCGATCCGCCGCCAGAGGCCCGCGTCGCGGGCAGCGGCCCGTGGCAGGTAGGCGATCAGCGCGAGGGTGCAGATCGCTCCGATGACGTCGGTCTGGCAGTCAAGGAGCGACGAGACCCGGCCGGGGATCGACGCCTGGTGCCACTCGTCCACCAGGGCGTAGGCGGCGACGCCCAGGAGGACACACGCCACCCCCGTGCGCTCGAGCCTCGGCCACGCGGCGGAGCGCGGCAGGCAGAGGACCGCGAGCAGGGACAGGAATCCGAAGGCCGGCGCGTGCAGGAAGTTCCTGGCGGTGCTCCACAGCAGATTGATGTCCCCCGTCTCGCTGGGAATCGAGGAACGGTGCCAGATCAGCGCCATCCAGGCGACCACGCAGACCGGCGCGAGGGAGCGCGGGATGCGCTGCAGCCCGGCGCCGACGCGCCGCAGGAGGTCGAGGGCCCTCACCGCGAACCGTCCGGCCGCTTGCCGGCGACGAACTCCAGGCCCCGACCGTCCGGGGACTCTCGGACGCTCAGCTCATCGACCATGCCCACCAGCAGGAAGAACCCGCGACCGCGCTCGTCCTCCAGGTCCGGAAGAACCTCGGGATCGAGGTAGGGCGCCACATCCGCCGGATCGCCGCCACCCTGGTCCGCGACGGAGAGGGTCCAGGCTCCGTCGACGGCGCGCAGGTGCAAGGTGACGCGCACGTCGGCGGTGAGATCGGTCTCCTCCATGGCCGCCTGCCCGCCACCGTGGTCCACGGCGTTGGAGAAGAGCTCGCTGACGACGAGATCGAGGATGTCCAGATCGTCGGCGGCGACACCCTCCCCCTCGGCGAACTTGCGCAGCACCTGGCGCGCCATCGCGCCGGCGCTATGGGCGGCGGGCAACTGCAGCCGCACCTCGTGGGGAGCCGGGCCTTGCTCGAGCGCGCTCACTCGATCACCTCCACCTCGACGGCCAGGTCGAGGGCGGGTGCCGAGTGGGTCAGGGCGCCGATCGAGATGCGATCCACACCGGAAGCGGCGACGGCCTCGATGGTCGCCTCGTCCACACCTCCCGAGGCCTCGATCTCGACCTCGCGCTCGCCGGCGGCGGCGCGCACCCGGGGACAGAGGTCGGCCATCGCCGCCGGGTCCATGTTGTCGAGCATCACCACATCCGCTCCAGCGCGCGCGGCGGCCAGAGCCTCGGCCTCGTCGCGGGCCTCGACGGTCATGCGCACCCCAGGCTGGGAGCGGTGCACCGCGGCGCACAGCTCTTCGAGCGGACGCCCAGCCAGGTCGAGATGGTTGTCCTTGATCATGACCTCGTCGTGGAGGCCGCGGCGGTGGTTCTCCGCGCCACCGCAGCGCACCGCGTATTTCTCGAGTGCGCGCAGGCCGGGGGTGGTCTTGCGGGTGTCGAGCACCCGCGCTCGCCCGGCGCAGAGCTCCACGCTGCGCGCGCTCAAGGTGGCGATGCCCGAGAGGCGCTGAACGAAGTTGAGGGCGCTGCGCTCCGCCGCGAGCAGGGCCCGGGCGTCGCCCTCCACCGTCGCCAGGCGCTCGCCCGCGCGGACGACCGCGCCCTCCTCCACGACCAGCTCGACCGTGCAGCCGGGGTCGCAAACCTCGAAGACACGCGCGAAGACACCCAGCCCGGCCACCCGGCCCGGCGCCCGGGCCAGGAGCACGGCGCGCGCCCGCAGCCCTTCGGGGAGGCAGGCCACGGAGGTGATGTCCCCCGTGCCGAGGTCCTCCTCGAGGGCCCGGCGCACCGCCTCCTCCACCGCCTCCGGGGGCGGCGGAGCGGGGTGACGGGGACCTGCCGTGGCCCTGGCAACCGGCCCGGCCGGCGGCCGGTCGGGGGCCTCATCCGAACTCATCGAGGGTGCATCCATTGGTTCGCTGAATGCTCCCGAGAGTACGACGGCGCTCACCCGCCGACCACTCCCTCGTGGCCCCGGGAGTTCGTTGAAGGGGCCCTTCGGGAGCCGGCGCGATCCCATCCGCGCCGGGTCACTGCCATGGGGCGCAGGCCGGGCGGCATTTGGCGGTGCCTTGGGCTCCAGGCCGGGGGCATCGCCGCCACGCGAGCAGTAACCCGCGCGCGACCGAACGGTCCCGGGGGGGTGAGCGGAGCACAAGCCCTCGGTCCGACGAGCCACACGACCCTCTGGCTCCCGTTCCTGTGCGGGCTCCTGTGGGCTGACACGGCCCTCTCGCTCGCGCGACGCGCAGGGCGTGTGGAAGCCGCCCCGGATGCGAAGTTCCCGGCGAGCGCCGCCCTCGTGGCCCCCGAGCCGATCGACCTCGAGGACGCCGACCCGCGCGCCCTGCGGCGCCTGCCGGGGATCGGCGAGCAGCGAGCCATGGACATCGCCCGCCTGCGCTGGGAGCGCGCCGGACGCGGGCTGCGCCTCTCCGAGGTGCCCGGCATCGGACCCAAGACCGAGCGCGCTCTCGAAGCTCGGGGCGCCCTGTCTCAGCCACTCCTGGGCGAGTAGCCCACGCGCCGCAGCAGGGAGCGCCCGAGGCCGGGGCGGGCGCAGCGAGCGAGCTCCTCGTCGACCCGCGCGGCGATCTCGGTCAAGGCCACGGCGGCGGGCGAGGCCGGTTCGCGCTCGACGATCGGCGTGGTCTTCGTGAGGCCGCAGCGGACCCGGGGATCCTCGGGGATCCAGCCCAGCATGCGCGGAGAGCGACCCAGGAAACGCTCCGAGACGGACGCCAGGCGGCGCTGGGTGTCGCGCGCGAGCTCTGGTGACTCAACGCGGTTGACGATCACCAGCGGTCGGACACCGGGCCGGCGGTGAGACAGCATCTTGTAGAAGGAGTAGGTGTCCATCAGGGCCGGGCTCTCGTGGTTCGTGACCAGCAACACGATGTCGCAGGCCGCCGCGATGGCCAGGGTCTGTTCCGAAGCTCCCGCCGGGAGGTCCACGAGCAGGTACTCGTAGGCGGTTTCCAGGCGCTCCAGATCCGTGGCGATGCGATGCATCTCGAAGGTCGAGAGCTCCGTGCGTTCGAGGGCTCCGTGCCCGACGGGGATCAGGTCCAGTCCCTCGCCGCCCCCGACCAGCAAGCCCTCGAGGCCGATCTCCCCGCGCAGAAACTCGGCGAAGGAGTGCTCAGGTCCGATGTCCTGCAGGATGTGGGCGTTGCCCATGCCGAAGTCGGCGTCGAGCAACAGGGTGCGGCCGCGGTGAGACAGCAGGGACCCGAGGGCCGCGCAGACGACCGACTTGCCCGTGCCGCCCTTTCCCCCGGCGACGCAGATCGATCCGGCGCGGACGCGGCTGAAGCGATCGAACTCTCCGCCTTCGGCCACCCCCTGCGGGGCGTGGTGCAAGCGCTGCAGCGCCTCGCGGGCACGCTCGCGGAGCGACAGCCTTCCCTCGGGCGAGTGCTCGCCCGTATCGCCAGGCTCGCCACGGCGCTCAGCCGAGCCGGCCCCGGTTCTTCCGCTCTGCGGATCCACCACTGCAGTGACGTCCTCGGGGGGACGAGCGTGCAGGCTGCAACAACCCAGAGGTCGATCCAAGCGGCGATCGGCGGGATTCAGGCCCCCAGGAACAGGGTACTGGGCCCGCAAGGCGCCCTGAGGCGCCCTCGCAGGACCTCGCCCACAACAGGGCGAGCCCCCACGGTCGCCGGCTCAATCGCGGAAGGCCTCGATCTCCTCGGGGGTCAGGATCGGAGCGGGAGCGCGCGGCACCAGTTCGACGTCCTCGAGCTCCCCCAGATCTGCCGACGTGTCCACGCGCTCAAGGTGGAAGGCCAGCAACCAGTCTAGGAAGACATCCACGCCGGCGCGGGTGCGGATGGAGTGGGGCACGTCCGTGCCCGCCAGGCGCGCCTCAAGGTGCCCATCGACGGCGGTCAGGCTGCACAGGGGTTCGCCCTCGACGAACCACGCCAGCCCGCCCGGCCCACCGTCGGCGCCGTCTTCGGCGCGGCACTCGAGCCCCTCCTCGACGCGCCCGATGCGCTCCACGAGATCCCCTCCCGTCTCTGCCAGAGCCGCGGGAAGGGTGGCGAGGAAGCGCTGGGCGTCACCGAGGCCTGGCGCGGGAACTGTCGCGGGCGACGGCGCAGGCACCCCGCGCCGGTGTAGATCGTAGGCGACGAAGAACTCGCTGCGACCCGCCTCGCTCACCAGGCTGCGCCGCTGGAGCACCAGGAGGTCCGGGGCGTCCAGGCCACACAGGCGCTCGAGGAGCGACGCCGAGAAGGGGGTGTCGGAGAGCAGCACCGTGCGAGCCGTCTCGTGACAGACCCCGCTGAGCCGTTCGCCCCCCGGCGAGACGCCTCGCAAGTGGGCCCACAAAACGTCTGCGTGGCGCAGGGCGAAGTCCACCGCATCACCCGTGCGCAGGAGGGCTTGCTCACTGTCGCCCTCCATCGCCAGGAACAGCACGGGCCGGCCCTCGATCAGGCCCACGAAGTCGGCGACCGTGCGGCCGTCGATGCAGAGGTCCCGATCGACCAGTCGCAGGCCCGGCAGGTGCGCGCCCAGGGCCCGCTCGGTCGGATCGCCCCCCTCTCCCAGAGGATCGGCGCCGGGTTCGCTCGCGCGCGGATCGTCGTTCGTCATGGTGTGGTCATCAAGGTGTGCGCGTCAGGGTGTGGGCCCTGGAAAGCGGCTGCGGTGCAGGTAGGCCAGGGCCAGAGCGAGGGCGTCGGTGGTGTCGAGGGAGCCGGGAGGTTCGTCCAGTCCCAGGGACACCGCCACCATCCGGGCGACCTGCGTCTTGTCCGCCCCGCCATGCCCCAGCAGGCTCTTGCGTGCGGAAGAGGCGGCGTATTGTACGACCTCCGCACCGGAGCGGACGGCGCACGCCAGGATCACCCCGCGGCCCTCGCCGATGCGCAGGGCGGACTGGATGTTGCGTGCGGCGAAGGCCTGCTCCACCACCACGACGGTCGGGCGCAAGCGCTCGAGGAGGCCCTCCATGTCACGCAAGAGGACGGCCAGGCGCTCGGGAACCGTGCCGCTCCCGGTCCGGATCTCGCCCGCGGCCAGCAGGCGCGTGCCGTCGGGGGCGTCCACGAGCGCTCCGTACCCCACGACCCGCGTGCCCGGGTCCACGCCCAGCACGATCGGCCAGGGGAAGTCCTCGGGAACTGTTCCCTCGCCCTCACGCGGGCCGGACGCACTCACAGGGGATTCCTCCCGCACAGGTCGAACCCTAGAGTCTGTGGTGAGGGAAGGGAAGGCGCGGAGTCGCCCCCATTCGCCAGCATCGTGATCTCGACCCCATGAGTCCCGACGAAAAACAGCACCCCCCGACCTCGGCGATCCTGGTCGCCGCAGGGGAGTCGTCGCGCATGGCCCTGGCCGCCGGCGATCGCAAACCGTTCCTCATGCTCGCCGAGCGCCTGGTGATCGAGCACGCCTGCGCCGCCTTCGCCGCCTGCGAATGGGTGCGGGAGATCATCCTCGTCGCCCACCCCGAAGACGTCACGCGCCTGCGGGACTTGTCCGAGACGAGCGCCGACCTGTCGCTCGTCACGGCCGTGGTCGCCGGGGGAGCGAGCCGAACCGCATCGGTCCAGAACGGCGTGGCCGCGGCGAGCGGCGACGTGGAGCTGATCGCCGTCCACGACGCCGCCCGCCCGCTCGTGACGCAGCGCCTGATCGAGCGCACCCTGCGCGCCGCTGCGCGCGACGGAGCGGCTCTGGCCGCCCTGCCGGCGGCGGACACGATCAAGGTCTCCGCGGACGGCGAGCGGGTCGACAGCACCCTGGACCGCTCAGTGCTGTGGTGCGCCCAGACCCCGCAAGTCTTCGCCGCCTCGGCCCTGCGCGAGCTGCTCGAACGCGCCGCTGCCGAGGGCTTGCGGGTCACCGATGACGCCGCCCTCTTCGAGCACTACGACCGGCCGGTGACCCTGGTGCCGGGCGAGACGACCAACGTCAAGCTGACAGCGCCCGATGACCTGGACCTGGCGGCGGCGATCCTGCGCACGCGCGGCGGGCGTGAGGTGCGCGGATCATGATGCGCGTGGGCATCGGCTTCGATGTGCACCGCCTGGAGCCAGGCCGGCCCTGCATCCTGGGCGGAATCGAACTCCCCCACGCGACGGGTCCCGCCGGCCATTCCGACGGCGACGCCGTCCTGCACGCCGTGATCGACGCCCTGACCGGAGCGGCGGGCCTGCCGGACATCGGCACGCTCTTCCCCGATGACGACGCAGCCTGGAAGGACGCCGACAGCGCCGCCCTGCTGGAAGAGGTCGTGGAGCGCGTGCGATCAGCGGGTTGGCGGGTGGAGAACGTCGATGTGGTGATCGCGACCGAGGGGCCCCGCATCGCGCCCGCGCGCGAGGCGATGCGCGAACGCATCGCAGCTCTGCTCGGCATCGCTTCGGACGCGGTCAACGTCAAGGGCAAGAGCCTGGAAGGCCTGGGCGCCCTGGCGGACGGCGCAGGCGTCGCGGCCCAGGCGGTCTGCCTGCTCTCGAGTGACCAGCCCGCCTAGCGGCTCGCGGCACTGACGGGCGCGTCGCCCGGGGCGAACTGGGCCGCGTGCAGGCGCGCGTAGGCACCCTGCGCGCCGAGCAGCTCGGCGTGGGTGCCGACCTCGACCAACCGGCCCTCATCGAGCACGGCGATGCGATCGGCCTCGCGGATGGTGCTCAGGCGGTGGGCGACCACGATCACCGTCCGCCCCTGCATCAGGCGCTCGAGGGCGGCCTGTACCGCGACCTCCGTCTCCGTGTCGAGGGCGCTGGTGGCCTCGTCTAGCAGCAGGAGCGGCGCGCACTTCAGGATCGCGCGGGCGATGGTGATGCGCTGGCGCTGACCGCCCGAGAGGCGTGCGCCCATGTCCGCCACCTGCGTCTCGTACTTCTCGGGCAGGCCCATGATGAACTCGTGGATGCCGGCCGCGCGCGTCGCCTCCTCGACCTCCGCCGCCGTCGCGTCCGGCTTGCCGTAACGGACATTCTCCTCGATCGAGGCGTGGAACAGGAAAGGCGACTGGCTGACCATCGCGTATTGGGCGGTCCACGAGTCGAGGCTCAAGTCACGCAGGTCGTGGCCGTCGGCGATGACGCGGCCTTCGACGGGGTCGATGAAGCGCGCCACCAGGTCCATCAGGGTGCTCTTGCCCGAACCCGAGGCCCCCACCAGGGCGAGGGTCTCCCCGGCGCGGATCTCGAGGGTCACGTCGCGCAGGGCGCACTCCTCCGAACCCGGGTAGGCGAAGGACAAGCCCTCCAGGCAGAGGCCGCGCCCCAGGCCGGCGATCGCCTGGGCGCCCGGCCGCTCCACCAGGTCCGCGTTCTCCTCGAGCAGCACTTCGAGGCGCTCGGCGGCGCCGACCGACTCCTGCACCCGCGTCCAGACGCGCGTCGTCTTCTTGATGTTGGTGTAGGAGTTGGCGATCAGGAGCAGGAAGGTCGCCATGCTCCCGCCGTCAGAGAAGCCGCGCCCGGCGATCGTCAGGTACCCCAAGCCGACCAGCACCGCCGCCAGGCCCGCGTGGGTGAACACGACGGTCCAGGCATTGGTCATCGCGATCGCGCGCACCATCTTCATCGTGCTGCGCTGGTAGTCCTCGTTGATCGCACGGTAGCTCGCCAACTCGCGCTCCTCGGCGCGGAATGCCTTGACGGTGCGGATCCCCTGGAACATCTGCGAGAGCACCTGCACCGAGGCGCCGAGCTTGGTCAAGCTGCGGGTCGAGCCCTTGCGCACCTTGCCGGCGAGGGCCGCCACGGGAATCACGACGATCGGCAGGGTCACGATCATCACGGCCGTGGCGGTGGGCGCGACGAGGAACGCCAGGCTGAGGGAGACGATGGCCAGCATCGGCTCACGGATCAGGTCACGGAAGGCGTCGTTGAGGACCTGCAGGGTCGCGTTGACATCGGCGCTGATGCGGCTGAGGACGTCGCCCAGGCGCCGGTTGTCGTGATAGCGCATCGACAGGCCCATCAGGTGCCGGGCCAGCCGGACGCGCAGGTCGACGACCATGCAGAGGGCGATCCTGCGCGAGAGCCAGGTGAATCCGTACTGACAGATTCCGGTCAAGACGGCGATGACGCTGACCGCCAGGGCCACGCGCCAGAGGACCTCCATCTCCGAGCCTGCGGAGACGGAGCCGAGCATGCGCTCGACCAGGCCGGCACGGAACTCCTCCAGGCTCCCCAGAAAGTTCTCGATCCCCTCGGAGAGTTCGGCCCTGGGAGCGGCGGGCGCCGTGGCCGAGCCCTCGCCCCGAAAGAGCGCGTCCCAGGTGGGCTTGATCAGAAGGAAGACGGCGCGCTCGCCCAAGGCAGTCAGGGTGCCCAGGACGAACACCAACGCGAAGAGCCACAGGTGGGGCCTCGCGTGGGGCTGGAGCAGCTTCCAGGCAGTACGGACCTTGGCCTTCATCTATCTCGTAGTGGGCGCTCGCGGAGCAGGAATGTCCAGCGGCCCCCGTGGTAAGAGGGCGCCAGGGCGCCTGTAAGCGCGACACGCCGAACCCGCCATGGTGAGCGAGGTCGGCGCGCGCGCGGTCGCGGGCAAGGGGTGTGGGCTAGCGCCCGCCGACCTCGGAGTCGTCCAGGGCGTCGTGGGCGTAGGTGATGAAGCTCACCCGCGCGTAGTCGTCCCGCAGGAGGTCGATGTGGCGCCGATCGTTCGTGTTCAGCGGCCGCGAGGGGGCGCCGCGTCGCAGGACCTTCGTCACGTAGTAGCCGAAGGAACCCTTGTGCGGTCCGTCGACGACGCCCACGGACTGGTCGAAGAAGATGCGGTCAGTGAGCAGCTCGCCGCGCAGGAAGTGGTGGTAGGCGCTCTCGGACATCAGCGAGCGCAGGTCGTTGCGCGTGCGGTCGCCGAAGCGGCCCTTCTGCTTGTAGCCGACCGTGGACTGACGACCATGCTGGGGCGGCGGCGGATCCCAGAAATCGCAGTGGTCATCGATCAACAGCTGCCAGAAGGTGACCGGATCGAGGGAAGCGGCACCGTCATCGGGCACATCTTTACCCTGGCTCTCCTCGAAGGACCGCTCGTTTCGTTGCATCTCCGCCATCAGGCGCTCGGCCTTGTCGCGGGCCTTGTCCCAGCCACCTTCGATCCACTCGAAGTTCTCGAAGTCGAAGGCCGCAACGAGCAACACCTCGGCGTCGACCTTCGCGAGCCCCATGATGTGGTTGGCCCGGTGCAGGTGGGCGCGCAGGACATCGGGAACCTGAGAGCCGAGCGGGACTGCGGTCTCCTCATCAATGGAGCGCTTGTAGGACTCGTGCAAGCCGAAGTAGTCGCCGTAGGCCTCGACCGAGGGAAACTGGTGGCCGCCGATGGCGATCTGGCCCAGGTCGAACATCCCGCTCTGGAACTTCGAGGTGATCTCCTCCAGTTCGGTGGCGATCTCCTCGTTGGAGAGCAGCTTGCCTTCGTACGCCAGGCGCTGGCGCGCCGCCTCGATAAGGGCCAGGAAGAGGCGGGCTTCGTCCACATCCTGCTGGGTGACGATCCCCGTCACATCACTCCAGGCTTCCTCGGTGCTGAGGGTCAACTCGGGCTCACCGTCCCAGTCGAAATCCATGGTGGCGATCCTGTCCTTCGACAGGCCGGTGAGGGCGGTCTGCGTGTCGACCACCTTGTAGAGATTGTCGCGCACGATCTGGCGCAGGATCGAGCGGTACATCGAGTCTTCGGGCTGGAGCACGGGCTCCGGGCCGGGATCCTCATCGGTATCGCCCTTCGCCAGCCACTCGGCGCGCTGCTCCTCGAGGAAGCTGTTGCGACGCTCGAAGCTCTTTCGGAAGTCGTCGATCAGGATCTCGCCCGCTTCCTGGCGCAG
>DASCMO010000009.1:0-5841 GCA_036010965.1 Planctomycetota bacterium
TCGGTCGGTTCCATTGGGGCGGAGTGTACCCGCGCGCGACCGGGACGGCGGCGCGCTTTTTCTTGCCCGATCGCCGGCGTGCGACGCAACTGCCGCCGGGCCTGGGCGGTCCCATCGAACGAGAGCGTCCGTGCGCCCCATCGCCCTCGCGCGGGGCCCGCCGGGCCGGGGCCGAGGCTGACACATCCAACGAAAAGGAAACGCGATGAGCTCACAGAGACGGTGGAGGACGAGCGGCGGCGAACGGACGGGAGGCCCGACCCAGCTCCTCGCCCCCCTCGCGGTCGGGTTGATGGCGGTCGTCGCCTGCAGCTCAATGCCGGCGGCCGAGATCGGCGTCATGGACTGGAACAACGACAACAGCTCGGGCAAGTGGAGCGAGGTCATGGTCAACGCCCTGGCAGGCAACTTCAGCTGCGCCAAGCTGGAAATCGACACCAAGCCCGGGAAGCCCAAGATCGAGAAGGTGGAGATCGACATCTGGGACGACCAGAACGGCAACGGCCAGCGAGATCCCGGCGAGCCCGGGGAGTCCTTCAGCGACACGCTGGACCCGCCGGTCTCACACCACGAGATGACGGACATCAGCGGCAACCTCGGAGGGAGTCCGAGCAACCCGCAGTACAGAGTCGAGGTCTCCACGGTGGGCGCGGGCGGCATCGTCTACAGCGGCTCCATCGGCTAGCTGCGTCCCGACGACCATCCCCTGCCACATCAGATCGAGAACCAAGGAATCCGACATCTCATGAAGCACTTCTCCCTGATCCTCGCGAGCCTCCTGCTCCTGACGGGAGCGATCGTCGTTCCGCGCCGCGCCTACGCGGCGGGAGCCGGCAACACGATCGCCGGTTACAACTTGATGCTGACGAAACAGGCGCCGGGAGACGTCGCCATTCCCGGCGTCCACACCTTCGGCCCGCACACCCAGTCGACCTACGGCGCGGCCGTGTCCTTCCTACTCCACAGCTCCGATGCGCCGATCATCGTGCGCTTCCTCAAGCACCGCAGGGCCGTCGACGAGCTCGGGTTCGTGGAGTACCGCGAGGCCACCGGGGCCAAGGTGACGGTCAACGGAGTCGAGTACACCGAGGACTTCGACTCTCTCAACGGCACCGCCATCCGCCAGGTGATCCTCTTCCCACCCCACGGCGGCTGGCTGGACCAGCCCCTGAGCGTGGGCGTCGAGGTCTTCGACGGGCACACCAATCCGGACGGGAGCCCGCACACGATCTTCGATACCTACTTTGGGGATTTCATCGTCAGCATCCCCTGAAAGGAACTCGCTCGAGCGACCCCGCCCCCCCGTCGAGGCCCTCTCCACGTGGCCGCGCCGGCACGGCGCCTGAGACCCGCCCCGACGTTTGCTAGGGTCGGCGCATGAAGCGCGAGACTCTCGAAGCGACGCTGGAGCTGGCCCTGGTGGCGGCGCGGGCCGCGGGAGAGCGGACGCTTGCCTGGTTCCGCGACCCCTCGCTGGCGGTCGAGGAGAAGGCCGACGGCACCCTGGTCACGCGCGCCGACACCGAGGCGGAAGCGGCGGCCAGGGAGGTATTGGGGAGTTCAACCCTGCTGGGCGAGGTGGAGGTCCTGGGGGAAGAGGGCGGCCTCATTGAGACCGACGGCGAGTACCGCTGGGTCATTGATCCCCTGGACGGGACCCTCTCCTTCGTGCGCGGCATCCCGCTCTTCGGAACCCTGATCGCCCTGGTCGAGAAGCGCGACGGCGCCGGAGCCGACCATCCGCTGGTGGGCGTCCTGCACCTGCCCGCCCTGGGAGAGACCTACGGCGCGGCCCGCGGCATGGGCGCCTGGTGCGACGGACAGCGGGTGCGGGTCTCGGGGCGCGAGACCCTCGCTGGCGCCCTGCTCGCCGTTCAGGACCCCGACCGCATGCGCGAGGGAGGTCTGGGCGCGATGCACGCCGAACTGCTCGGCGAGCTCGACCTGGTGCGCGGCTACACGGACTGCTTCGGCCACGCCCTGGCCTTGCGCGGAGCGGTGGACGTCATGCTCGACGCCGCGCTCCACCCCTGGGACCTGCGCGCCTCGCAGATCTTGATCGAGGAGGCCGGCGGAAGCCACCGGACCTGGGCCTCGGATCGGGCCGACACGGAGAATGTGATCCTCGGAACGCCCGCTCTGGTGGAGGCGCTCGCGCGCCGCATCGAACCCTGAACCGCGCCGGAACGCCCGAAGCGATCGGCGCAGCGCCTAGAGGTTGGTGAACGCGGCCAGCAGTCGCTGCTCGTCGCCTTCGAGCAAGGTGCGCGGATCGAGGTGCAGGCGCTCCTCGTGGATGCGCGCGAAGACCGGCGGGTCGCCGGCGCGCAGGGCGGCGGCGAGCTCGTCGGGGGAGCGCTCAGCGTGGCGCACGCGCACGATCCAGGTGTCGAGGAAGACCCCGGGAGCGCTGCCGCTGCCGGGCTGGGAATGCCCCGCTCCGGCCTCGGCCTCGAACCCCTCCAGGGCGCCTATGGCCTGGGCGATGCGGGCGGCGACGGGCTCGAGCTGCTCCACGCTGACGGACAGCAGACGGCGCGCGGGCAACTCGTCGGCGCGCCCGGCGAGGTACAGCTCGAGGGTCGCCTCCAGCCCCGCCAGGGTCACCTTGTCGCAGCGCAAGGCGCGGTAGATCGGGTTGTCCCGCAGAGCGTCGAGGGCCGAGCGGCAGCCGACGATCAACCCGGCCTGAGGCCCGCCCAGGAGCTTGTCACCCGAGAAGGTCACCACATCGACTCCGCTCGCCACCGCATCCCGCACCAGGGGCTCGGCCCCCAGCATGTCCAGGGGTGCCGCACCGGCGACCTCCAGCAGGCCCGAGCCCAGGTCGAAGGCGGTGGTCGTCGCGGTGCGCCGACCGATGGCCGCCAGCTCCTCGGGATCGACCTCATGGGTGAAACCGACCACGCGGTAGTTGCTCGTGTGGACCTTCATCAACAATCCGGCGCCATCGCTCGCGGCGCGCTCGTAGTCCGCCGCTCGCGTGCGATTGGTGGTCCCCACCTCGCGCAGGGCGACCCCCGCGCGGGCCATGATCTCGGGCACGCGGAACGAGCCGCCGATCTCCACCAGCTCGCCGCGCGAGACGATGGCCTCACGCCCGGAGGCGAAGGTCTGGAGACAGAGCAGCACCGCCCCGGCGTTGTTGTTGACCGCGATCCCCGCCTCGGCGCCGGTCAGGCGCTCGAGCAGGGAACCGACTCGCCCGTCGCGCTCGTTGCGCTCCCCGCTGAAGCGGTCGACCTCGAGCACGCAGTAGCCCGCGGCGGCGCGCTCCATGGCCGCCGCCGCCTCGGGGTGGACCGGGGCGCGGCCGAGGCCGGTGTGCAGGACGACGCCCGTGGCGTTCACCACGCGCTGCAAGCCCCTGCCACGATCGCGGACCAGGCGCGAGGTCACCTCGCGCGCCAGGTCTTCCTCCTCGAGGCGCCGAGCCAGCTGCTCCGCCTCCAGGCGATCCGCGGCGATCTCGCTGCGCCAGTCCTCCAGCACCTCCCGCAGGAGGCCCAGCACGAGCTCACGCTCGGGGCCCTCCACCAGGGGAGCGATCGATTCGAGGCGCGATGCCTCGTCCACGCCGGGCAGGAGCCGGAACGCCTCCCCCCGTCGTTGATCGGCCGTCGCCATGACGGTCAGTCTCCCCCCCCCGTCGGGCCGGCACAAGATCGGGCGTGGGCAAAGTGCCGCCGCGAGGGCGGGAGATCGGCGACGCCCGCCGTTTGCACGCTCTGTGGTGAACCCCCGCGCGGGATCCGGGCTATGCTGCCGCCATGCCGCTCGTCTCCGATCGCCGCACCTGGAAGATGCGCACGGTCGAGCAGGACACGGTCTGTGAGCTGGCTCGCGCGCGGGAACTGCCGGAGATCGTCGCACGACTGCTCGTACTGCGCGGCGTGAGCGACCCCGAGGCCGCGGCCGAGCACCTCGCGCCGAGCCTCATGCGGCTCCACTCCCCGCGCCTCTTGCCGGGCATGGACGCCGCCTGCGAGCGACTCGCGCGCGCCGTACGCGAGGGCGAGGTGATCCTGGTCCACGGCGACTACGACGTCGACGGTGTCACCGGCACGGCACTCCTGGTGCGGATGCTGGGCCTGGTCGGAGCGAAGGTCGCCTGGCACATCCCCAACCGCTTCACCGACGGCTACGCATTCGGCACCCACTCCATCGAACGCGCGCGCGAGGTCGGCGCCAAGGTGGTCGTCAGCGTCGACAACGGCACCTCCTCGGTGGAGACCATCACCGACCTCGCCGAGGCGGGGGTCGAGACGATCGTGACCGACCACCACGAACCGCCCATCGGAGCGCTCCCGCCGGCCATCGCCATCGTCAATCCCAAGCTCGACAGCTCCGAGTACCCCTTCCGCGAGCTGTGCGGCGCGGCTGTGGCCTTCAAGCTCGCCTGGGGACTGTGCGAAGAGCTCTCCGGCGGCGGCCGGGTGCGCCCCGACCTGCACGAGTTCCTGGTGGAGGCCATGGCCTACGTGGCCGTCGCCACGGTCTGCGATGTGGTGCCCCTGGTGGACGAGAACCGCATCCTGGGCCACTTCGGCCTGCGCTCCCTGGGCAACGCCGAGCACGCGGGCCTGGCCGCCCTGCTGGGAGTCGCGGGCCTCGACCCACTGCGCTTGACCGCCGAGGACGTCGGCTTCCAGATCGGACCGCGCATCAATGCCGCGGGCCGGCTGGGCAGCGCCCGCACGGCCCTCGAACTGCTGATCTGCACCGATCGCGACCAGGCCCGTGGCCTGGCCGCGAAGCTCGACGACCTCAACCGCGAGCGCAAGCTGATCGAGCGCGAGGTCACGGCCCAGGCAATGGCCGAGGCCGAGCACTACGAGGACCCCGAACGCTGGCCCGTGATGGTGGTCGCCGGACAGGGCTGGCACCAGGGCGTGGTGGGGATCGTGGCCTCGCGCCTGGTCGACCGCTTCCACCGTCCGTCCCTGGTGATCGGCCTCGACGGTGGGGCGGGTCGCGGCAGCGGTCGCTCCGTGGCGGGAGTCGACCTCCTGGGGCTGATGCGCGCCGGCGGCGAGCACATGGGGCGCTTCGGCGGACACGCTCAGGCGGCGGGCATGGACATCGAGGCCGCACGGGTGGACGACCTGCGGCAGGCGCTCTGCGCACGCGCCACCGAACTCGGCCTGGGAGAGATCGAGAAGCCCCCGCTCTGGATCGACGGCGAGCTCCCCCTGGGCGAGATGACTCCGCGCCTGATGGACGACATCAGCAAGCTACAGCCCTTCGGCGAGCGCAACGAGAAGCCGGTTCTGCTCTCGCGCGACCTGCGCCTGGCCCAACCGCCGCGTCTGTTGGGCGCGGACCGCACGCACCTGATGATGGAGCTGCGGCGCGACGAGGTCGTCCTCAAGGCCCTCGCCTTCGGCATGGGATCGCGCATCGACGAGCTCGCCATGGGCCAGCCCGTGCACGCCGTCTACACGCCTGGCTGGAACACCTTCCGCGGGCAGACGAAGCTCGAGCTGTTCCTGGCCGACTTCCGCTGCGGAGCGGAACCGAATCTCTGAGGTGCCCCCGGCCGAGGGCGGAAGCGCACTTCCAGGGGCAAGATCCTCAGTCCGGCAGGTTCGCCATCACGGACAGGTTCACCATCACGGACAGGTTCGCCATCACGGACAGGTTCGCCATCACGGACAGGGCGTGAGCAGCAAGCCGTCCGAAAGGTTGAATCCTGCCCCCGCCGCCGTGGTGTGTGCGGATGACGCTGCCGTCAGCTCCCGAGAACACGCGCGCGAGCCCCTCGCGCGTACCGGAGCTGGGGAAGCCGCCGACCGCGAGGTCGGCGTGTCCGTCGAGGTCGATGTCCCCCACCCCCGCGAC
>DASCMO010000010.1:0-107773 GCA_036010965.1 Planctomycetota bacterium
GTCGGGCGCGGCCGATTGCGCGCCCCGCGGTGAACGGGCGCGGATCATCCGCTAGGATTTGCGGCGTGAGCGGTGGCAAGCGGGCGGCGGACCTCCTGGTGGTCGGGGCGGCGGAGATCGCCTCGCCCCGGGGCATCGAGGCGTGCGGCGGGGCGGATCTCGGCGCACTGAGGATCATCGAAGGCGGCGCTCTGGCCCTAGTCGACGGGTGCATCGCCGCCATGGGCTCCGAGGCGGAGGTGCGCGCCGAGTGGAGCGCGGAAGAGGAGCTTGACGCTTGCGGCGGTCTGGTGGTGCCGGGCTTCGTGGACGCTCACACCCACCCCGTCTTCGCCGGTACCCGCGAGGAGGAGTTCGAGCAGCGCGTCGGCGGAGCGAGCTACGTGGACATCGCCCTGGCGGGGGGCGGCATCCTCTCCAGTGTGCGCGGCGTACGCGACGCCTCCGCCGAGTTGCTGCTCGCCGGTCTGCTCGCGCGCCTCGATCGCTTCCTGGCCCTGGGCACGACAACCGTCGAGGCCAAGACCGGCTACGGTCTCTCTGGCGCGGACGAGATGAAGTGCCTGGAGGTGATCGCGGAAGCCGGCCGCACCCATCCGGTCGATCTGGTGCCGACCTTTCTGGGCGCCCACGACTTCCCGCCCGAGTACCGCGACGATCGCGGGGCCTACGTGGACCTGCTGTGTGAAGAGATGCTTCCGCAGGTGGCGGAGAGTGGACTGGCCGAGTACTGCGACGCCTTCATCGAGGATCATGTCTTCGACAAGCAGGCCTCGCGTCGCATCCTCTCGCGCGGCGCGGAGCTCGGCCTGGGCATCCGCATGCACGTCGATCAGCTCACGCCTCTCGGCGGCGCGGAGCTGGCGGCTGAGCTGGGCGCCGCGAGCGCCGACCACCTCGAGCACATCAGCGAGGCCGGCATCGAAGCCCTCGCCCGCTCGCGCGTGATCCCCGTGCTCTGCCCGCTGGTTCCCCTCTACCTGGGAGTCGAGGCCGAGGCGCCCGCGCGGCGCATGATCTCCGCCGGCCTGGCGCCGGCGCTGGCCACCGACTTCAATCCGGGCAGCTGCTACACCCAGAGCATGCCCGAGGTCCTGACCTGGGCGGCCCTGCGCTACGGCATGAGTGCCGGCGAGGCCCTCTGCGCCGCCACCCTCAACGCCGCCGTCTCCCTCGGTCGCGGCGGTCAGGTCGGCTCCTTCGAGGTCGGCAAGCGGGCCGATCTGGCCCTGCTCGATGTGCCAAACCACCGCTTCCTGACCTACGAGTTCGGGCGCAACCCCGTGCGGGCGGTGGTCAAGGGCGGCGTGCTGGTCCACGAGCGTCCCTGAGGCACCGGCGGGTTTCGCGCCGCCCGCTGCCGACCGTATCCTCGGTGCCCGCTCTCGCCCATGACCTCTCCCCTCCGCGCCCTCACTCTGTTCGCGACCTCGGCCGCGGTCCTTGCCAACCCGGCCGCCGCGCTGCAGCTCGGCACCTTCGAGGCCCACCGTCCCGAGCACGTTCGGCTCCTACACGCCGAGCGCGAGGCGCGCCTGCGCGAGGACTGGGTGCGGGTCGGCGACGCGCGGCGCCGGCTCGCGCTCGACCTGATCCATGCCCGGCGGCGCCCAGGTGAGCCCGCCGGCGCGCGGGTCTCCTTCGAGACCCTTGCCGACGTCGCCTGCATCCTCGACGGCGGAGATCCCGAGGCGGCGCACCGGCCCTGGTCCGAGCGGATGGTGCGCTCCCTCGACCTGCGCGTCGTACCCGGCGTCTTCGCGGCCCGCGACGAGGGGCGCGGCGAGTCGATGGTCGTGCGCGTCGAGTCGCTCTACGCCCTGCCGGCGCCCGAGGGTATTGAGGAGCTCCCGATCGTGCTGACCTGGCTCGGACCGGCGGGTGAGGAACTGCAAGCCCGCGCCGAACCGGTGCCGACGACCTGCTTGACCCGCACGGGTTTCGAGATGTTCGTGCGGCCGCCGGTATCCGAGCCGGGTCGCTGGCACCTCGTCGCCGAGATCGACCATGGAGGCGCTCGCCGGCGCGGCGTGGAGGTCGCCGTCGATTGCGTCGGGGACCTCGGCGCTCGCGCGAGGCGCCTGCAGCTCGAGAGCCAGCGTGCGCCGAGCGTCTTGCGCAGCGAGCTGTGGGCCGCCGTCGGCCAGCTCCGGGAGCATGGGCTGCGGCGCCTCGCGACTCTCTTCCTGGGCCACTGGTTCGACTTCAGCGAGGAGCGCCCCCCCGCGACCCTCACGGCGCCGGTCGTCCCCTCGTCGTTGGGGAGCGCGGCCCTCGCTCAGGGCCCGGTGTTCTGGACCTTGCCGAACGACGGCCCCTTCGAACGCGCCCTGGTGATCGTCTGTGGGACCGCGGAGCACCCGAGCGAGGTGCTCTCGGGCGCGGTGGGTGAGGGCTGGCGCCGGCTCTCGGTCGCCCGCGCGACGCGCGTGCTGGTGTGCGCTCCTTCCCCGGGGGTGCCCGCGCGCTTGATGGAGCGCTGTGCATCTCTGGCCTCCGAGCGCGGCTGGAGCGAGGTCCACCTCATGGCGCGCGGAGATCAGGGCACCGCGCTGCTGGCCGAGGTGCAGCGCCGCGACTCCCCGCCGATCGCGGGCCTGATCCTGTGCGCGACCCCCGGAGCGGGGCCGCGCGACGGCGCCGGGCTCGCGGTCCCCCTGTTGACGATCGACGCCCTGGCCGCGCAGGAGACGAGTGCGGAGGGCGAGGGCTGGTCACGAATCGGTTGCCGCGAGCCAGGCTTCCTGCTCGACCTGCGCGTCCCGAGCCTCGTCGCCGCATGGCTCCCCGATCTGCCCTGACCCCCGCCGTGGAGAAGGCCGCGCCCTTCCTCGCCTCCCTGCTCCTGCTGGGTGCGTTCCTGGCGCAGCAGGCGCAGGAGCGGATCGTGGTCGATCCCTCCAGCGCGCGCCATCTGCGGCGCGTGGAGCTGGCTCTTTCCGCGAACCGCACGCCGCAGATCGATCGCTTCATCGCGCACCCCGCCGCGACGCCCCTGGCGGAACCGCCCCTGTTCGACACGGTCCTGGCCGTCGGCGCGCGGGGAGTGCTGGGGGAGGATGGGGGTGGTGGCGGACGCGCTCCCAACGAGCGGCGCCTGGAGCGCGTGCTCTCCCAGGTCGGCCCGCTCTCCCTGGTTGTGCTGCTGGCCGTCGTCTACGTCGCTGCCCGGCGTTTCCAGCCCGGCGGCCGGCGGACTCCCGCTCTGGTCGCCCTGCTGGTCGTCGCCTGCTCGCCGGTCCTCTCGGAGCAGACCCTGGCGGGCAGGCTCTCCCTGGGGCCGACCCTGGCCGTTCTGACTGCCCTGGCTCTGATCCTCGTGCCTTCGGCGGTCGGCGCTCGCGATTCCCTCGACCGGCTCTCGGCCGGCCTGCTGCTGGGTCTGGTGACGGGAGTCGGGCTGGCCATCTCGTCCCTCTTCGGGGGCGTCGCCCTGGCCGTCTGGGCCACTCTGTTGCGCGCGGCCTGGACTGCTCCCATTTCGGAACGGGCCGGCGCCGCCCGGGGCGGCCTGCTCTTCTCGGTCGGAGCCGTGGTGATTGGGCTTTCGCCCCTGTTCGACGGACCCTGGCAGGGCGCGCCGCCGGGGCCGGTGGCCGAGTGGGCGCGGCAGGTCGGGATCGGCGGCGTGGTGGGCTGTGTCCCCTTCGCCCTGGCCGGTCTGCCCGGCGCCGGCCGTCTGCTCGGCAACCGCGCGGCGAACCTCGCCATCCTGGCAGCTTGCGGCGCCCTGGTCTGGGCCCGCGCGGGACACCTCGGACTCACCGTCTCCTCCGCGACCTCCGTGCTCGGAGCCTGGCCCCTGGCCTTCGCGATCGCCGTCCTGCCAGGAGCCGAGGTCGGCGGCTCGGCGGGCCTGCGCTCCTGCCTGCGCCTGGCCGGGCTGTCGACCCTCGTGCTGGCCCTGACCGATCCCGAGGGGAGCGCGTCATTCCTGGTGGTCGCCGCCCTCACGGCCGGCGCTCTCCCCTTCGCCGTGGACCGGCCCCCTCTCCTGCGCCGCGCGGGAGCGGTGCTGGTGGCGGGTGGCATCGCCGTGGGCTTGGGCGGCATCGCCGAGCGCGCCCTGCGCTCCCCGGCGCCCGAAATCGAGCTGGTCGGGACCCTGCGCTGGCTGCGGGAGCACAGCGTTGCTCCGGGGCCGTGGAACGCGGCGGATGCACGCCAGGCGTGGGCGGTGGGCTGTCCGCGCGAACTCGCGTCCCTGGTGCACTACCACGCCCGTCGGCCGACGGTGACCTTCGAGGTCGGAACCCTCACCGATCCGGCTGCCTGGGCGCGGGCCGCGGGGGTTCGGTATCTTCTCCTTGCCGAGCAGGCGACGGAGTCCATGGACGGATTCGAGCCGTTGCGGCGCGCGGGCGCGCTCTCCCTGTGGCGCTCGTCAGCGGGCCCGCTGCCCGCCCGTGCCTCACCTGCGGACTGACACTTCCCGATGGACTGGTTTCCCGACGATCCCCAGACCTGCCTGCGACTGGCCGATGCGGTCGTGACGCTGCACTTTTGCGTCGTGGCCTTCATTGTGGGGGGGGAGCTCGCGATCCTGGCGGGTGGCCTGGCGGGCTGGAGTTGGGTGCGCAACCGCTGGTTTCGGATCGCGCACCTGGGCCTGATGGTGCTCGTCGCCGTCCAGTCGGCCTTTGGCGTGCTGTGTCCCCTGACGACCCTCGAGAACGACCTGCGCTTGCGAGCCGGGCGACCGCTCGACCAGGCCAGCTTCATCGGGCGCTGGCTGCACGAGCTGCTGTTCGTCGATGTGGACCTCGCGCTCCTCTCCTGGTGCTACGGCGGATTCGCCGTCCTCGTGCTCGGCTCCCTGGTTGTCGTTCCCCCGCGTTGGCGCGGCGGCGATCGGAGCGCGTCAGCGCGGTAGGCGGTAGGGCCGACCCATCTCGTACAGCCGCTTGCGGCCCGCGATCGCGGTCTCGATGCTGCGCATGCGCCGTTGGCGCGCAGCGCTCAGGGCCTCGCCGGCCGTGACCGCCGCTTCCTCGAAGAGCCCCAGCTCCGCCTGGGCGGCGGCGAGGGCGTCGAGCACGTTGGGGTCGCCGCGCTCCGTCGTCACGGCGTTCTGGCGGGCGAGCTCGAAGGCCAGCTCTCCGTTGCGCCCCACATCCAGGGGATTGGTGGCGAGGATCCAGGAGCAGTAGTTGGTGAGGTTGAGGTCGTCCCCGCAGAGCGTCACGCCCTCCTGGAGGGCGGTCGAGAGTGTCTCCCACTTCTTCTGGCTCTGGAGCTGGCGGCAGTAGTTCCACCAGGAGTGAGCTTCTTCGGGCCGGATCTCGGTGATAGCCCGGTATTCCTCGAGGGCCTCGTCAAAGGCGTGTTGCTGGAGGAAGCGCTGGGCCAGCATGAGGCGCGCGCGGAAGTTCGCGGGGCGCAGTTCGACGGCGATCTGCAGGTGCGCCATCGCCATCTCCGGGTCGCCCAGGGCGATCATGGTGCGCGCCATGGTGTGGTGGGCTGGGTCGAAGCCCTCGTCGTCCTCGAGGGCCTGGCCGAGGATCTCCAGGGCTTCCTCGGCACCGCGCAGGCGGATCTTGACGGAGGCGTACATGGTCTGCACCCAGGGCGAGTGCGGGAAGGCGGCGGCCACCCGACCGAGAGGTTCGACCACGCCCAGGGCGTTGCCCACATGAGCCTGGCGGCGCGCGAGTTCAAAGTCCTCCATCGCCGCCAGGCCTTCGCGCGGGTGGGGCGCGTCGGTCACCGGGCGCGGCTCGGGCTCGGGCCCGGGCACGGCTTGCACGATGCCCGCGAGGTTGACGGCCACGTCCATGTCCGGCTCCTCTGTGCCGCCCTCGCGCAGGGGACGCGCGCGCACTCGCTCAAGGGCGGCGGTCATGAACGCCACACGCTCCCGGTGCGAATCGACCAGGTTGTCCTGCTCGCCGGGATCGGTATCTACTCGGTACAGTTCGGGCGTCGAGGAGTGGATGTACTTCCACAGGCCCGTCGTACCGTCGCCCTCCTCGGCTTCGAGGAGCACCCCGTGCAACGGGCTCAGGCCGAACTGCCGCGCGCCGAGCTCCGACTCAAAGGCGATCGGCCAGGCACCCTTCCCCCAGCCCTCCGTGAGCCGCAAGAGGGTGCGCCCACTCGTTCTCTCGGGAGCCGGCCAACCCAGGAGCCCCGCCACAGTGGGCGCGATGTCCACCTGTCCCACCGGCTGGGTGATGCTGCGCCCGGCTTTCACGCGGCCGGGGAAGCTCACCAGCAAGGGGATCCGCAGGGCTGCCTCGTTCACGAGCATGCCGTGGGTCGCCTCACCGTGCTCCCCGAGTGATTCCCCGTGGTCGCCGACGGCGATCACCAGGGAGTTCGGCGCCGCTTCCGCGACCCATGCGAGGAGGCGCCCGAGCTCGGCGTCCATGAAGGCCAGCTCCCCGTCGTAGGGGTCCTCGGCCTCCACACCTCGGGGCGGGCGGTGGGGGGCGTTCGCGTCGCGGAAGTGGACCCAGCAGAAGAACGGCCGCTCGTCGGAGGAGCCGAGCCAGGCCAGGGCTGCGTCGGCCGCCGCGTCGGCCTTGCGCTCGAGCATGACGCTCTTGCGGTCCGCGGAGCTCGCGAGGGTGTCGTCGTAGACCTCGAAGCCGCGGGCGAGGCCGAAGCTCTTCTCGAGCACTAAGGCGGAGGCGAAGCCTGCGGTGCGGTAGCCGCGGGCGGCAAACTGCACCGCCAGGGGCTCCGGCCCACTCCCGAGGGCCGCGCGGCCGTCGATGTGGACTCCGTGTTCGAAGGGCAGCAGGCCGGTCAGGATCGACGCGTGGGCCGGGAGGGTCTGAGGGACATGGGCGTAGGCGCGCTCGAAGCGCGCCCCCCCGGCCGCCAGGCGGTCGAGGTTGGGCGTGTGGGCCTGGTCGTGGCCGTAGCAGCCGAGCCGGTCGGCGCGCGTCGTCCCCAGGGTCACGAGCAGCACGCTCGGCAGAGCATCGGGTTCGCCCTCTGGCGTGTCCTGTGCCGCCGCGGGCAGGAATGGGAGGAGGAGGGCGGCGAGCAAGGGGAACGGGGTGCGCGTGCGGGGCTTGGCGGGTTGCATGACGGTCCAAGGTAGCCGAAGCCTCGGAGACCCACAAATGACGACGACGTGGTGCGCGGCGGGATCCGGGCGGTTTTCCAGCCCTGCCGGGGTGAGATGGGCCTCGCCGGCCGACATACTCTCTGCGCGCGATGGCTCCCGCGCAGCGCCGGAGACCGGCCCAGCGGGAGGAGTGAGGCGACCAATGGGTGATGCACAGCAGAGGATCCAGCCGCGGACGCTCAAGGGGTTTCGGGACTACCTCCCCCAGGCGGCCATTCCGCGTGAGTGGCTGATCGCGCGCGCGCGCGAGGTCTACCGCTCCTACGGCTTCAGTCCGATCGACACGCCAGCCCTCGAGTACGAGGAGATCCTGGCCGGCAAGGGCGGCCAGGAGAGCGAGAAGCAGATGTTCCGCTTCGAGGACGCCGGCGGCCGGCGGGTCGCCATGCGCTTCGACCTGACCGTTCCTCTGGCGCGTTTCGTGGCCCAGTACGCCCACGAGCTGGGCACGCCCTTCAAGCGCTACCACATCGGCCCGGTCTGGCGCGGAGAGAAGCCTCAGAAGGGGCGCTACCGCGAGTTCCTGCAGTGCGACTTCGACACCGTCGGCACGGAGAGCATCGCGGCCGACATCGAATCGGGGCTCGTCATCGCCGACCTGCTGCGCGCCCTCGGCTTCGAGGCTTTCACCGTGCGCGTCAACGACCGGCGCGTCCTTGCCGGGTTGCTCGAGACCCTCGAACTCGTCGAGTGCAGCGCCGCCGTCCTGCGCGCCCTCGACAAGCTCGACAAGATCGGACCTGACGGCGTGGCCGCCGAGCTGGAGCGCGAGGCGGGCGTCGACGGCGCCCGGGCCGGCCGTGTCCTGGAGCTGGCGGCGATCGAGGGAGCGCCGGGCGACGTGCTCGAGCGCGTGGGAGCACTGATCGGGGGCAGCGAGACGGGCGCGGCGGGCGTCGAGGCTCTGCAGCGCTTCGTGTCCGCCGTGGAGATCGCCGGCGCACCCGCGGGCGCTTTCTGTATCCAGCCTTCCCTGGCGCGCGGGCTCGACTACTACACGGGCATCGTGTTCGAGACGACTCTCGACGAGTTGCCCTTGATCGGCAGCGTGTGCGGCGGTGGACGCTACGACGATCTGGCCCAGCGCTTCACGAAGACCCCTCTGCCGGGCGTCGGCGCCTCCCTGGGCGTCGATCGTTTGCTGGCGGCCATGGAGGAGCTGGGGATGATCGAGGGCGCCACCACGCCTGCCGACGTCTTCCTGCCGTGGTTCTCGCCCGAACGCCTGGAAGACTACCTTGCCCTGGCCGCACGCCTGCGCGGCGCAGGCTTCGCCGTGGAGTTCTACCCCGAGCCCAAGAAGCTCGGCGCCCAGCTCAAGTACGCCGACCGCCGCAAGTTCAAGCTGGCGCTGATTGTCGGCGACGACGAATGGCAGGCTGGGTGCTGCCAGGTCAAGGATCTCGAGAGCGGCGACTCGCGCAGCGTGTCCCTCTCCGCCGAGAGCGGTGACCTCACGGCCGCCCTCGGCGAGGCCCTCAAGGACAGAAGAGGAGCGTCAGGCCGTCCGAGAAGTTGAAGCCGCTCCCGCCGGGCCCGAGTGGATCGCGGTACCAGAACTGGAAGTGCCAGGCGCCGCCGGGGAGCAGGGCGCCGGGCCCCGATCCCGCGGGAGGCACCGTGAAGTCGACCGGCCGCTCAAGGTCTCCGAAGCCGTCGGTGAGCTGCGGCGGGTTGAAGCGGAACAGGCCGACGCTGCCCCCGCCCACGCAGCGCACGCCGTCACCGAAGGGCAAGTCGACGCGCTGGGGCCCGTAGAAGAAGAGCCCGAACTGCTGAGGTGGTGCGTTCCAGACGGCGAGCACCAGATCGCTCGCTCCCACGCTCGTGGTGCCGTAGAAGTCGATCACGGCCGGGGCGCCAGACGAGTTGGGGCTGGCGCTGCAGAAGCTCACGCCGATGTCGCAGGCAGTCGGCAGACACGAGCTCTCGGAACGCGAGCGCATGAGGGCCGCCGCGGTCGGGTGGTACATCGTCGTGATGTTGTTCATGCCGCCGCTGCACAGGTGGCAGTAGCTCATGATCGTGCCCACATCCGTACAGATCTGGTCGTTGTGGCAGGGGCCGGGCGCTGTGCACTGATCGAGGGGAGGGCAGTAGTCGTGCGTGTGCGGAGAGCCGAAGTTGTGCCCGGTCTCGTGGGCGAAGACCATGAAGTCCCATGTGTAGGGGCCCTGCTTGACCGGGAAGGGCATGTTTCCGTCCAGGTTGCCGCTCGCGGAGAAGCCGTAGGTCGTGTTGCAGAGCACGTCGAGGTAGGCGCAGCCTCCGCCCAGGTTGGCGCCGCTGACGAAGTGGGCCAGGTGCGCATTGGCGGGGATGTTTCCCGCCCAGGCTCCCTGGAACTCGCCCAGCATCTCGCACGAGCTTCCGCCGTTGTCCCCGGTGACCCACGGGTCATTCGGCGTGTCCCACAGCCCCAGGTAGGGCATGCGCAGGAACACGTCGAGCTGGTAGCTGAAGCGGTCGGCGGTGGCCGCGAAGAGCATCACTGCATAGGCCTCCGCGGCGGTCAGGTCCCCGAACAGCGAGTAGTACTGCCAGTCGGTCTCGACGGCCATGTCGCACAAGAGTGGCACGCCGCTGCCCATGGGCAGGGAGTCACCGGGCGGTGTCACGAGGGTGCGTGAGGCGTCGTGGAGGGAGCGCGGGTCGGCGCCACAGAAAGCTCCCAGCCCCGCGCCCGTCGCGAGCAGGTCCTCCTCACTCACCAGGTATCCCGTGCAGCGACTCCAGTCGCCGCCTGGAGCGGCGGCGAGCAGATGGAACAGCTCACCGCGCGTGCGGATCCAGCCGCGTGATCCGAAGAGCGAGAAGGCCAGCCAGACCTGCGAGTCGCTCTCGCCTGCGATGCTCCCCGACCAGATCGAGAGGGCGCTCGCGCTCAGAGTGCTGGGAGCCGGCGCCCCGTTCACGCGCAACTCGCGGGGCGCTTCGGCGGTCACGCGTCGAAGCAGCAGGTCGGCCTGGCGTCCGTCGGGGAGCGGCGTCCCCACCAGCCTGACGCTCTCGCGCTCCCAGAGCGCGGCGATCGCATCGTGGTCGGGGGTCAGCTCGGCGCCCAGGATGCCGCCTGCGCAGTCCCCCGGGTTGAGAGGGAAGGGCATGCCCTCGCCCGCGGACGGGGCGATGGCGGCGATCGCGATCAGGAGCAGGGAGTGCATGGCGACCTTTGCAGGGACTGAACTCGTGTTCTGAGGCGATTCTACCCGACCCCGGTGCCGAATAGGCTCCTGTTCCCTTGCGCGCGGCGGGTGGATGGACCGAGTATGTCGGCCGGAGTGAGGATGAGCACCACCGTCAAAGCCGGGTTGGACATCGCTGACGAGGCCCCGCGAGTCGGGCGCATCTCGGCCTGGATCGCCTTGCCGTGGTTCTTGACCCTCGTGCGCATCGGCTTGATCCCCGTCCTCGTGATGGGCTGGGCGGAATGTCAGGCCGCCGCCGAGGCCGGCGCGCCGACCGCCGGCGCGCGCCGCTGGGTGATGTTGCTGCTGGTGGCGATCGGCGTCTCCGACGTGCTCGACGGCGCCTTCGCGCGCTGGCTCGATGTGCGCACGCGCGCCGGCGCGCGCCTGGACGCCGTGGCTGACAAGCTGGCCCAACTGGCGATCCTGGCCACCATCGTCTTCGCCCCCGGCCCGGCTTTCCCCTCCGTCCCCCTGTGGTTCTTGGCCCTGTTCGTGGGCCGCGATCTCCTGGAGGCCGCCGGTTTCGCGGCCCTGCGCCTGCGCCGTGGTCCGGTCGAGGGCGAGCATCGCTGGCACGGCAAGGCTTCCACCGTCCTGGTCTTCGCCCTCTTCGCCGCGGTCATCGCCGACGCGCCCGCCGCCCTCGTGCGCGTCCTCGTGGGCCTTTCCTCGGCGCTAGTGGTCTTCTCCACCGCCCTCTACGCCGGCGATGGGCTGCGCCTGTGGCGCGCGGCCCGCCGCGCGAAGAACGCGTAAAGCTCGGCGGCCGGATCGGCCGATGTCAGGGGTTCCCCGGCCTTCCGACGATGAGGTAACCATGGCTTCTCCCGATCCCGAACAGGTTGAGCTCGATGATCGACGCGGGGCCCGACGCCTGCCGAGTTCCGCGACCGTCCGCCTGCGCTTCCTCTCCGAGGAGATCGAGGGGCTGGCCGAGAACGTCGCCCCCGGCGGCGTGCTGTTCTTCACCGAGGGCGAGGTGCGTCTCGCGGTCGAGCTCACCGAGGACGGCGTCTCCCGCACCGCCACCGGCCACCTCGTGCGTTGCGAGCGCATCGACGGCAACCGCCGCGGCTGGGCAGTGGAGTTCGATTCCTAGACAAGAGGGCTGCGACCGCAGCCATCTTGTTCAGACCGCGTCCTGCCTCGCCGGGACCGGCATAGCCCGAGCCTTCAGGCGCCTTGCCCTTGCGTGCCTTTCGGTGGTGGCCGCTCTCCGAGCTCAGTCGATGGGCAGCTCGAGGCGCAACCGGCCTCGTGGCGGATGCGGGCTCTCACTCGATGCGCAGGTCCTGCTCTAGGAAGGGGACCGGCGCTTCGAACCCGGGGGCGTCGTGCAGGCCGCGTAGGTGGACGCGCTGCGTAGCGGCTGGCAGGACCAGGTCGACAGACTCGTCGGCGCCCAGGTGGTTCTCCTTGTCGATCGTGACCTCGCGCTGCTCGAGGGAAGCGCCCGCACCGTCAAAGGCCTCGGCCGTGAGGGAGAGCGTGCGACCCTCGAGCCCCGGGACGCGGTGGCCGCAGCGATTGGAGATCGACAGGATCACGCCTGAATCGCCGCTGAACAGGCGCAGGCCGAAGGCACTGCGCAGGAAGGCAGGATCGCGCGGGGTCTGCAGGGCGTGGCTGCGCCCCGGACGCACCGGCGAGGCCTCGCCGGTCTCGGGATCCACGGCGGCCGAGCGCTCGACCGGCGCCATGTGGCAGCCGACGCAGCTCTGGCCCTTGGACGCTTGCTCCGTGCGCACGAAGTCCTTGGCGATCCCGATCACCGGTCCGATATTTGTCGCGTGGCAGGCGATGCAGACCCGACTCCGGCCCTCGGCGGTGAAGCTCTCGTTCACCACCGACGGGTGAGCGTCGGTGGGCTCGCCCCAGGGGCCGACGATCGTCTCGTCGGGGCCGGCGTGGCAGGCGGCACAATCGACGCCGTGGGCGAGGTTGAGCGCCCGCGGGCGCGGCTTTTGCCGTAGGCGGTCGACATGCAGGGGCAGGGGGACGTGGCAGCCGTGGCAGCTCTTCGGCCGCCGCAAGCCGCGCAAGGCTTTCTGGTAGTGCGGATCAACCCACGCCAGGGCGTGGCGCGTTCCGGCCCACTCCTCGGTGATGGCCTCGTGACAGCGGGCGCAGCCGATCTCCCGCCAGCCTTCCACGGAGGCGGGGACGCCGTCGTCCACGGGCTGCGGGGGGCCGAGCTCATGCTCGTCGCCGCTCCCGACTGCACCCTGCAAGCCGGCCGAGGCGGCCAGAAGCGCTGTGGCGCACCAGCAGACGGCGGCGCTGCGGCCCATCCCTTGCCATCGCTCGTTCATGTCAGGGAGCATCGGCACTGGCGGCGGGCTCGTCAAGCCCCGCACCGGCGCGCGCGCTGTCAATCGAGGCGACGCAACTTGCTGATGCGCCCGAGGGCGTTCCAGTCCATGACGTAGACGTTCCCCTCGGCGTCGAAGTGCACGCAGTGGGGCGCGAGGAACTCGCCGGCGGCCCAGCGCTCACGCGGCACGCCGTTGTTCGCGCGCAGGCTCGGGTCGGGGTTGTCGCCCAGACGTGCGATCAGCTCGCCCTCACCGTCGAAGAGCGAGACGCGCCCGGCGAGCTCGGCGACCACCAGTTCGTCGCCGAAGAGGTCGGTGTGGCAGGGCCGCCGCAGACCGCCCTCGAGGGTGCGCACTGCCTCGCCCGAGAGATCGAACCATTGCAGGCGGTTGTTCTCGCGGTCGGAGACGAGCAGCAGCGGCTCGTCGCCGCGCAGGTCCATCGAGAGCCCGTGCGGTGTGCGCGTCTTGCCGGCCTCCCCGCCGGGGCCGGCGAAGGACCGCACGTATTTTCGCTTCCTGTCGTACTGGTGGATCCACGACTTCCCGTAGCCGTCGGCCACGAAGAAGCCGCCGTCGGCGGCCACGGCGATGCTGGTCGGCTTGTAGGCGTTTTCCGAGGCGTAGATCCCCGAAACCTCGGGGTAGCCGAGGGTCCAGAGCAGCTCGCCCTCCAGGGTCGCCTTGGCCACCATGTGGCGTCCGGTGTGGGTGAAGTAGAGGAACTCCCCGTCGGCTTCCTCGACGACGCACATGCCGTGCAGGCCGCCGGCCAGGTCCTCGCCCCAGGTCCCGACGAAGCGCCCGTCGGCCTCGAACACGATCACGGCCCGCTCGCTGTCGGTGTTGATGTAGACGCGTCCGGCGGAGTCGGTGACGATGCAGCCGTTGGTGTTGCCGAAGGTCACGCCCTCGGGCAGGACGCCCCAGTTTCGGACCCACTCGAAGCGGTGCTCGCCCTCGCCGAGGATGAGCGCGCCCGCGTCCTGGGCGGGAAAGAGCCGGGCGGCGATCAGGGACGGCAGGGCCAGGGCGGCGATCAGGGCCAGGGTTCTGGTGTGCATGGAGCTTTCTTGTGAGACCTGGTGGGGGCGCTAGAGTACGGCAACACCCTCCACCGGAGGCCCCCCCGAACGTCATGAAGCTCACCGCACGGCGCCCCGGCGCCCCGAGCACGCTGCGCGTGCTCACCCTGACCTCGCTCCTCGTCCTCTCGGCCTGCTCGAGCGGGGACGACAGGGACGATCCCCTCGACATCACCCAGCTCACCGCCACCCAGGCGATCCTGCCCACCTCGGGCGTCATCGTCTCCGGGCCGCGCCTCGCGTTCCTGGCCGACGAGGGGACTACGGGGGAGGGCGGCACCGACTTCAACGGCGACGGTGACATGCTCGATTCCAGCCCCGTGGCGCTGGATTCGCGGACCGCGGAAGAGGTCGCTCTGAACGTCGCCGCCCGCGATCTGGCCTGGGTCGACGAGGAGCTCTTCGTGGTCACCGACGAGGTGGCCGACGACTTCGACTGGGACGGCGACGGGGACACCGACGACCGCGTGCTGTTGCATTGGAGTTCTGAAGCCGAGCTCTCCTGGGTCGCGAACCTCGCGACCGACGGCGAGCGTCAGATCCTGGCGGTGGAAGGCGAGCGCCTGCTGCTCGTGCGTGCGGAGACCGTCGCGGGGCCCATGGAATCGAACCTCGGCGTCGTGCACCACGAGAGCCCGACGGTCGTGCGGGACGTGCTGACGACCGACACCGTGGCGGAGCTCTCGCCCGAGCTGCTCGGGGTGGACGAGGGCCTGGTCTTCCTGGCCCTCGATGAGATGCGCGAGGGGCGTGACCTGAACGGAGACGGAGACAGCCTCGACGGGCGCGTCCTGGCGTTGCTCGACGGCACCGGCGACGTGGCGGTCGGCTACGAGTTCTCCCTGCGCAATGTGGAACTGGCCCGGCCGCCCTCTCCCGCCACGCCCCTGCGCGCGAGCGACGCGGGCGATCACGACTGGCTGGTCGGCTTCCTGGTGGACGAGGAGGGCCAGGGGGAGACGAACTTCAACGACCCGCTCAACTTCACGGTTGGCTGGCAGCCCGCCCAGTGCGTCGGCGAGGAGGACGCCGACGCCACCGACGAGGTGCTGTTCTTCCTGGACTTCGCCGCCTGGGACGCCAATTCGGTGACCTCCCCGCCCGTGAACACCGGACTCGTTGGCTCGCGGCGCATCGCCATCGTCGGCGACTACCTCGCGACCCTCAGCCCCGAGGACGACGAGGGGACCTGTTCGCTCAACGGCGACGGCGACCAGGACGACGACATCCTGCGCTGGGTGCGTGCGAGCACGCCGGTCTCGCCCCCGACCGCCGTGGACGACCTGCTGGCCCTGGCCGCCGTCCCCGGCGGGACCTGGGGCGTGGCCGAGCTCGACGGACGGTTGGTGGTCGTCGTCGACGAGGCCGCCGACGATCGCGATCACGATCAAGACCCAGCAGCTGACCACGACCTCGTCGCCTGGCTCTCACCAGCGGCCGGTGGCCCGTTCGTCTTCGACCACGAACCCGGCTCCGAGGAGGTCTTCGCCAGCGCCACCTGGATGGGGGAGCAGAGCGACCGCGAACGCCTCGGCGTGGCCTTCCGCGAGGGCAGCATCGACATCAATGGCGACGGAGACACATCGGACAGCGTCCCGACCTTTGCGCGCTTCGAGAGCTCACCTGAGGAGCTGCTCTTCCCTGGCTTCGCCGTGGCCGTCGACAGCGACAACGCGGGGATCGTGATCCAGAACGGCTGGGCCTTCTACCGCGTCTCCGAGAGCGAGGACGGCGCGGACTGGAACGGCGACGGCGACACCAACGACAGCCTGCTGTGGCGCACGGAACTCGTTCAGGGGCTGACGCATGTCGTCTCGATCCTCAACACCGAGGACGGGCCGGCGGTCGTCACCCAGGCCTCGGGCGAGGTCGCCGTCAGCGCCTGGATCGTCAACGAGGCCCAGGCCGGGGACGCCAACGGGGACGGCCGCGACGACGGCTTCGCCGTGCGATATTTCGCCTGGTAGGGGCGCTGGGGGTTCGTATTCTCGGTCTCTCGCACGGGGGCGATCCTCGCCTGCCGCGCCGTTCTTCGGAGGGGAATAGCCATGGATGATGCCGTGAAACATCGCGCAGCGCAGATGAGTGGAGAGTGGCTGGAGGTCGCCGGGACCTACGCCCTGGAGTACGGGCCGCGCGTGCTCCAGGCCCTGGTGGTCCTCGTCCTGGGCTGGATCGCCGCCAACTTCGCGCGCGGCATCGTGCGTCGCGTGCTCACGCGCGCCGACACCGCGCCGGTCCTGGTGGGCTTCCTCTCCAGCCTCACCCAGCTCGTGCTGAAGGCCTTCGTGGTGGTCGCGGCCATCGCCCGGCTGGGGGTCGAGACGGCCTCCTTCGTCGCTGTTCTGGGCGCCGGCGCCTTCGCGGTCGGTCTGGCGCTCCAGGGGTCGCTCTCCAATTTCGCCGCGGGGGTGATGTTGATGATCTTCCGGCCCTTCAAGGTCGGTGACTACATCGAGGCCGGTGGCACCGCCGGTACGGTCGAGGAGGTCGGAGTCTTCGCGGCGACCCTCAAGACCGGCGACAACAAGCGCATCATCGTCTCCAACGCGTCGATCACCGGCGGCAACATCACCAACTTCTCCGCCAACCCCACGCGCCGCGTCGACATGGTGTTCGGGATCGGTTACGACGACGACATCGCAGAGGCACGCCGCATCATCGCCGGCATCCTGGAGGCGGACGGGCGCGTCATGGCCGAGCCCGCACCGCTGATCGCCGTGGGCGAACTGGCGGAGAGCAGCGTCAACCTGCAGGTGCGCCCGTGGGTGGCGACCGGCGACTACTGGGGCGTCTATCGCGACACCCAGGAGGCGGTCAAGCTGGCCTTCGACGCGGCGGGCATCAGCATTCCCTGTCCGCAGCGCGAGGTCCGCGTGCACCAGGTGAGCTGAACCGGGCCGCCCGTCAGGGCCTGGGCGTCTCCATGCCCTCGAGAAAGGGCGCCGCCAGGCGTTCGGATTCCTCGTGACGCATGCGGCCCGGTGCCAGGCGGTGCAGGACGCGCTTGCGCAGGCCGAGGGCGCGGCGCTGAGCCTCCTTGCCGTTCGGATCGTAGTCCTGCATGCGCGCGAAGCCCCGCGGGTGCAGGGCGAGGCGGATGCGGTCCACGGCCGCATGCTGGAAGGTGGCCAGGAACCCCTTCTTGAGCGAGATCTTCTTCCTCGGGTGCAGGCGGCTCATCCCGCGCCGCCAGCGGTCGCGCTCGCTGACCAGCAGCACGTGATTGAAGATCAACTTGTTGGTGCGCATCGAGAAGGCCTTGCGGGGCACCGCGGCGTTGACCAGTTCGTCGAGCTCGTCCAGATCAGGCTGGTTCTTCAGTTGATTGATGACGAGCCAGCGATACTCGGGGATGAAGCGGTCGGCGGAGAGTTCCCAGTAGAGGTGCCCCAACCCGCGCGTGCGCGCGTAGCGCGCCAGGTGGTAGGGGACGAAGTGATTGTGGGCGACCGTGTCCGCGGCCAGGTGCGCGAGGTAGCCCAGGATGAAGGCCTCCTGGCGTGGCGTCGTCGCCATCGCGCGCATCTGCGTGATGACTCCCCAGCGGTGGCAGTGGTTGTACTCGCCGCCCCAGGCTTTGAAGTTGATGATGTCCGCCGCGATGTTGCCGTAGAAGAAGGCCGACTTGTGCTCCGCGAGAAGCCGCGCGACTCTTGCTGGCAACATCTCGCGCCGTCGTCGGAAGGTTCGCTCGGCGAACTCGAGGTGGTGTCCGGGTCCCCAGCTCGCCGTGAGGACGACGGGCAGGAGCGCGATCAGGAGCAGGCAGAGGCAGAGGGTCATCGAACCTCAATTATTCACGATCGAGCCCGCTCTCGACCACGACTGTTCGCCAACGCGGCGCCGACGGACCTGGAACTGGGAGAGGCTCATCAACTCGCGGTCGTCGTGCGGCCTGTCCGCGGAGGCTCCCGACATCGCAATGCCGCCCCAGGGCGCGTGTCCGGCGGCCACATGGCTGGCGTATTCAACCTGCCAGGGCTCGTCCTCGCCCATCCAGGGCGGCAGGAGCATCAGAAAGGCGGCGGCGTGCAGCAGGGCCGCCACCAGGAGCGGGGCGAGGCGCAGGGAGCGCGGTGGGTCGAGGTTGTTCATGGAGGCGAGCCGGTGAGACTCCTCCGGGCTTTTCGGTTCCAGGGCCCCTTGCGCGCCGCGCCTGTGGGCGAACTGGGCCCGGCGGGCTATCCTCTCTCCCCTGCGGAAGTGGCGGAACTGGTAGACGCGCAGGATTTAGGATCCTGTGCCTCACGGCATGGGGGTTCGAGTCCCCCCTTCCGCACCAGGCGGTGTCGCACAACCAGCGCCGCTTCTCCGCCAGCGGAGTCCAGCACTGCGCGGAGGCGACAGTGAAGCGCGGACTTCAGCGCCCGCCCGTGCGCTCGTCGGCCAGCAGGCGCGCGGCGACGACCTCGGCCATCGCCCGGTTGGCGCTCGGCAGGTAGTGGCCGTCGAAGGGAATGATGGGGACCGCGCCCGCGCCCTGGGTCAGTGCTCGCAGAGGCTCGTCGAGGTCGATCACCCCCAACCCTCGTTCCGCGGCCAGTTCGGCCGCGCGGGCCGCCACGGCTTGCGACGGATGACTCCCGCGGATCGAGGCCGATTCGGGGATGACGGCGAACAGCGGCCGAAAGCCCAGCTCGACCCCCAGAGCGACGAAACGGTCGAGGTGCTCGGCGAGGCGCTCGAGGCCCTTGGCGGGAGTCCAGCGCCCCATGGTCCCTTCGAAGCTGTGCTCGCGCGCCTTCCAGGCGTCGTGCAGCATCATCACCAGGGCGCTCCGGCGCAGCAGTTGCCTGGCGCGCCAGACGAGTTGTGCACGGCCTTCGAGGGCCCCACCCACGTCGAAGCAGATCGGTCCCGACCGCGCCAGGTCCGCGGTGACACGGTCGAGGGGCGGTTCGACGAGGTCGTTCCAGTACCAGAACAGGATCACCGCGTCGGGCTCGATGCGCTCTCCCAGCTCGCGCAGGAGTGCCAGCTCCTGCGCTGTCGCATAGCCGCGCAGGCCGCCGTTGATCACACGCCACGAGCGCCGTTGTCGGTCCCCTTCGACCAGGGCACGTTCCAGGTAGTGGGGCAGGGTCTCATCGTCCCCGACCCCCTGGCCGTAGGTCAGGCTGTCGCCCAGGGCGAGTACGCGCAACTCCTCGCCCTTCGCTGCGGGCAGCGCGCTCCCGCGCAGGCCGAGGTCGTTCACCTCGACGGGATGGTGGTAGGTGAAGTGCCGCTCACCCGCCAGCATCTCCCAGCCACGGGTCGGGTGGGTGCGGACGCGCAAGAGCGGCGTCCCCTCGACCAGCGGGCTGCCGATCTGCGCGCGGACCAGCACCTCACCCAGGGCACAGGCGACGGCGAGGGACAGGAGCAGCGCCGCTAGGCGGCGCTGAAGGGAGACCTTGCGCGGCGGGCCGGCGGCGGTGGGTTTGAGGGGGTCAGTCAAGACTTGCGAAAGCGCAACACGTAGTTCTCGAGCAGGCCGAAGACGCGCGGGCGGGCCTCGAGTTCGAATCCTCCCGCCTCGATCTCCCGCACGAAGGCCTGCCGCCCGGCGCGGACGTGGCCGATGATCCACGGGCGGCTGACGTAGGGGATCCGATCGAAGTCGACGATGACGAGCGCGCCGCCGGGTCGCAGGGCGCGGTAGATGCTGGCGATGGTCGAGCGCGGATACTCGAAATGGTGGTAGGTGTCGCAGACCAGGGCCACGTCTACCGATTCCTCCGGTAAGGATGCCGAGTGATCGTCGCACAGGACGACCTCGACCGTTTCGAGGCCCTCGCGGCGTACGCGCTCGCGCAGGTGTTCGACGAAGCGCGGCGAGATGTCGACGGCGAACACGACGCCGTCCTCTCCGACCGCTTCGTGGAGAGAATCCAGGAAGAGGCCGGTCCCGGCGCCGATGTCGGCCACCGACATGCCTGACTCGAGCCCCAGAGTCTCGAGGATGCGCTCGCGTTGGCGGAAGACCTCTCGCGACTCGCCCTCGAAGACGCGGACGAAGCGATCGACGTCGAGGTCCTCGGCGAGGAAGCGCTCGTTGAGGTCCTCACGCACGCTCTCCTCTCCGGCGTGCGCCCCGCCGGCGGAAGAGACGCTCGCGCAGGCACAGGTCGAGAGGACGAGGATCGAGGTGGGGATCAGATGGCGCGGCAAGAGGGACCTCCGAGGGTTGGGTAGGCGGTGAGCAGATAGTAGTGAACCGCGAGAAGAAGGGTAGGCGGTGCTTCTCGTGGAGCGTGCATGCGGGGCGTGGAAACCGTAGCTTGGACACGATGAGCTCCGCTGGCACCGATCGCCCCGTGCGCTGGTGGATTGCCGGTTGCGTGGGGGTCCTGCTCGCAGGCGCCCTGGGCTGGAATGGGCTCGTGCGCGATGCGACGGGACAGGAGCGGGTGATGGCCGCCGGCGGCATGCTGCTCATCGCCGGCGCGGCGCTCTACCTGTGGGCTCTGCTGCTGGCCCGCTTTTCGGTGCGCACGCGTCTTCTCGTGCTCTTCGGCGCGCCGCTCGCCGGCGCCTTGATCAGCTCCCTGGTCGAGGTGCGCGGGGTGAGCGGAAACCTCGTCCCCCTCCTGCGCTGGCGCCTCGGCGTGGACCCCGAGGCGGCCCTGGAGCTGCCCTTGGCTGCGCCGCCGATCTCCGCGCCGGCTCCCGAGGCTGCGCACCCCTGGCTCGACTTTCCGCGCTTCCTGGGGCCCACCGCCGACGCCACCGTGCGCGGTGTACGCCTGGCGCGCGACTGGGAGGCTCGCCCCCCGCGCCTGGTCTGGCGCCGCGCTGTCGGGCCGGGCTGGTCGGGTTTTGCGGTCAGCGGCAAGGCCGCGATCACCCAGGAACAGCGCGAGGCCCGCGAGCTGGTGGTTTGCTACGACCTCGAGACCGGAGCTGTGCGCTGGAGCCACGCGGACGAATTGCGCTTCGACTCGGTGATCGGCGGCATCGGCCCGCGGTCCACGCCGACCATCCACGGCGAGCGCGTGCTGACCGTGGGCGGAACGGGTATCCTCAACTGCCTCGATCTCGCGAGCGGCGAGCGCGCATGGTCGCGCTCGATGATCGCCGAGAACGGCGGCCGCGTGAACACCTGGGGGACGAGCTGCTCGCCCCTCGTGCTCGATGGACGGGTCATCGTCTCGGCTGGAGGTTCTGACGGCTGCTCGCTCGTGGCCTACGACCTCGAGAGCGGCGCCCTGCTCTGGACTGGCGGCGACGACGGCGCCGGCTACTCCTCTCCCAAGCTCTTCGAACTCGCGGGTGCACCCCAGATCGTGGCCTTCAACGCCTCCTCGGTCGTGGCCCATGACCCGTCGGACGGGCGCGTCTTGTGGGAGTACCCCTGGTCGGAGCGCAACCCCAACGTGGCCCAGCCGGTCGCCGTGGGCGACGATGACCTCGTCTTGTCGAGCGGCTACGGCGTCGGAGCGGAGCGCCTGCGCATCGCACGCGAGGGCGAGGGGGACTTCACCGTCGAACGTATCTGGAAGACCCGCGCCATGAAGGCCAAGTTCGCTAACTTTGTCCTGCGAGGGGGCCACCTGTACGGGCTCGACGACGGGATCCTGGCCTGCGTCGAGGTCGAGGGCGGGCGCCGCCGCTGGAAGGGTGGGCGCTACGGTCATGGGCAGTTGCTCCTGGTGGACGATGTGCTGCTGGTGAGCGCGGAGGACGGCTCCCTGGTGCTGGTGGAGGCCGTGGCCGACGAGCACCGTGAACTCGCCCGCACCGAGGCCCTGAACCGCAAGACCTGGAACAGCCCGGCCCTGGCCGCGCCCTATCTGCTGGTGCGCAACGACAGCGAGGCCGCGTGCTTCGAGTTGCCTCTGGAGGAAGGTCCCCGCGGCGGTGGGTGAGCGGCGGAAACCTGGCGGCGCGTGCGGGTCGCGAACGAGCTGGCTGCGTGCCCTGGCGCCGATCGCCCTGGTGGGCGGCGCGTGGTGCCAGGAGAGCGATGCGCCGGTCTTGCCGGGAGAGCTGGGCGCCGGGCGCGAGGCCGCCGTGGCCGAGCGCCTGGAGTTTCGCGAGGTCGGGACGGACGAGCACGAGAACGAGGCGCTCGGTGCGCGCGCCGGCGAGCGGTTGAAGGCGCTGCTCGTGATCTGGAGCACGGCCGGTGCCGCCGCTGTCGAGCCCTTCGTGAGCGCAGACTTCGAGGGCGACGCTCCGCTCCCCGAGCTCGGTCCGGAGCGCCTGCGCGGGGCCTTTCGTCTGCGCTCGGCTCCCGTGCGCGAGGAGCGTGCGCCGGCGCCGCCGCTGGTCGGCCCCGAGGAACTGGCGCGCGGCCTTGGCGAGTGGGCTCGAAGCCTCGGGTCATCGGTCGCGCCGAACGTCAAGGTGATCTCCGTGGAGCGTCTGGAGTCGGGCTTGCGCGTCCGCGCGCGCATCAGCGCGCGAGGAACGTCCTCCGCCGATCGCCGCCAGCACGACGCCCTCTGGGAGTGTGACTGGACCTTGCCGCCGGACGGCGAGCTCTTGCGCCTGCGCCGCCTGCGCGTCCTGACTCTCGACGAGGTCACCGGGCCCGCGGCACCGATGTTCGCAGACTGCGCCCTTTCCGCCCTGGGATCCCAACCCGCTTTCCGTGAACAGCTCGCGCACGGAGTCGAGTACTGGGGCGGGCGCATGGACGCCGCCCTGGAGCTCTCCTCTCTGGGCCATCAAGGCGTCGCGGTGGGGGACGTGGACGGCGACGGCCTCGAGGACGTTTACCTGCCCCAACCCGGCGGCCTCCCGAACCTGCTGTTCTTGCGGCGAGCGGACGGCAGCGCGGTGGAGCGCGCGCGGGCCGGGGGTGTGGACTATCTCGACCTCTCCACGAGCGCGCTCCTCATCGACCTCGACGGCGACGCCGACCGGGACCTCGCCCTCGCAATGGGCGACCGGATCCTGCTGCTCGCCAACGACGGTCGCGGAGTCTTCGAGCCGCGCGCCGTCCACGACGCGCCCTTTGCCATGTCCTTGGCGGCTGCGGACCCCGACGGCGACGGGGACCTCGACCTCTACGTCTGCTGCTACGTCTCACCCTACGCCGACGAGACCGCGCCCGTTCCCTACCACGACGCGAACAACGGTCAGGCCAATCTGCTGCTCGAGAACGGGGGCGAGTTCCGTTTTCACGACGCCACTGCCGAGCGTGGTCTCGACGAGAACAACACACGCTTCAGCTTCGCGGCCGCCTGGGAGGACTTTGACGACGACGGAGATCAGGACCTGTACGTCGCGAACGACTTCGGGCGCAACAACCTCTACCGCAACGACGGTGGGCGCTTCACGGACGTGGCCGCGGCCGCGGGCGTGGAGGACCTCTCGGCGGGGATGGGCGTCAGCTGGGGCGACTTCGACCGCGACGGTCTGGTGGACCTGTACGTCAGCAACATGTACTCGTCGGCCGGGCGTCGCGTGACCTATCAGCGTCAGTTTCGCCCGCAAGCGGACGAGGCTCTGCTGGGCGATTTCCAGCGCCACGCGCGCGGCAACAGCCTCTTCCGCAACCGCGGCGACGGCACCTTTGAGGACGTTACCCTGTCGGTTGGCGCCGAGATGGGGCGCTGGGCCTGGGGCGCCCTGTTCGTCGATCTCGACAACGACGGCTGGCAGGACCTGTTCGTCCCAAACGGCTTCGTGACCAACCGGCGCACCGACGATTTGTGAAGCTTCTTCTGGCGGCAGGTCGTGTCGCACTCTCCTGACGGCCCGGAGGCTGTGGACCCGCGCTACATGGCGGGCTGGTACGCGATCAATTCGCTCTTGCGGCGCGGATACTCCTGGAGCGGGCACGAGAGGAACTGCGCCCTGCTGAACGACGGCGGGAGGCGTTTCGTGGACGCCTCCCACGCCTCCGGGCTCGATCACGCCGACGACGGTCGTGGCGCGGCCCGCATCGACTGGGATCTCGACGGGGACCTCGACCTGTTCGTCACCAACCGCAGCGGTCCGCGCGTGCGCCTCTTGCGCAACGACAGCGCGCCCGGGGCGGGGTTCATCGCCTTGCGTCTCGCGGGCCGCGGGGCGAACACGGCAGCCATCGGGGCGCGCGTGCGGCTGGTGATCGAAGGGGAGCAGGGACCGGGGCAGCTCGCGACGGCGAGGGCGGGCGAGGGGTTCCTGTCCCAGTCGAGCGGCTGGTTGCACTTCGGTCTGGGGGGAGGGGAGCCCCGTGCGGTCTTCGTGCGCTGGCCGGGCGGCGCGACCGAGCGTTTCGACACTCTGGCGCGCGATCGTCGCTACCTGCTCGTCGAGGGCGCGGGCGAGGCGCGCGAGTGGACGCCGCCCGTGGCGCCCGGCGTCCTCGCTCCCACCGCCGCCGCGTCGCGCGCGGTCGCCCGCCCCTCGCGGGTCGTGCTGTCGACGCCGATCCCCGTGCCGACCATGCGCTTCGAGGACTTCGCCGGCCGCGCCGCCACCCTGTTGGGCGTGCCGCCGGCCGGTGGCGGTGGCACGGGCGCGCCGCTGTTGGTGGTGGTCTGGGCCGGCTGGTGTGCGCCTTGCCGCGTGGAGCTCGCGGAATTGAGCGCCGCCGCCTCGCGCCTGGGCGCGGGGGACTTGCGCGTGCTGGCGCTCTGTGCCGACGAGGAGGCGACGCGCGCGGAGGCGCGGGCCTTCCTGGACGATGTGCGTTGGCCTTTCGAGCGCGTGTTCGCCGATCCCTCGGCCCTCGACATGCTCGACGTCCTCCACGGCGCGGTCCTGGATCGTGAAGGGCGCCTGCCCTTGCCAGCGTCGTTCCTGGTCGATGCCGAGGGTCGCCTCTGCGTGCTGTACCCCGGGCGAGTGTCGCCTGAGACGGTGCTGGCGGACCTGTCCCTGCTGGACCTCGATCCACTGGCACGCCGCGATGCGGCCGTGCCCTTCGCGGGGCGATGGTTCGGTCCGCCCGGCGAGGCGCCCCTCTCGTACTACGCCGGTCGTTTCCGGCGGCGTGGTCTGCCTGGGGTGGCGCGCGAGCTGGAGCTGGCCGGGATGGAGGTGAGCGAGGGATCGGCGGGTGATGTCCACGTCCAGTTCGGCCGGGCGATGGCCCGCGCCGGGCGCCTCGACGAGGCCGCGCGGCATTTCATCGAGGCCATCGCCTCCGATGCGCGTCACTTCGACGCTTACAAGGACCTGGGGATCGTGCGCCATGCTCAGCGCCGTTTCTCCGAGGCTGCGGCCGCCTACCGTGCGGCCCTGGCCCTCGACGCCGCCCACGAGCGGACCTGGCTCAACCTCGGTCTTGTCTCCCTCGCCGCCGGGGAGCGTGACGCGGCAGCGCACGCCTCGGCGCGCCTCGCGGAGTTGGGGAGTGGGTTGCTCGTAGACCTCGAGCGCGCGATCCTGTCCTTCGATGGGCGCAAGGGCGACCGCGAACGGTTCTGACGGCGTGGAATGCCTGGCCGGCGTGTGGGCTTCCAGCGTGGCGGCTGGGGGTGGGATCGTGCTCATTCGAGCCGGATTCGGGCCCCTCGCTGACGATTCCTCGTTTCCGGGGGCGTCCGCGCCCGTGGTCTGCCGATGAACTCGGTAGAAAGGTCGCATCGACGACGCCTGCTATCGCCCTTAGGGCACGAGACGCAGACGCCTCTTGGGGAGGAGACGTCTGACCAAGGCTGTCCTGTCGATACGAACCAAGGGACCGGCTGCCGGGCCTTCTCGAAGGCTCGACAGCCGGTTTTTCATGGGCCGCGGCCCCCGGCTCGCATGCCAGTGAGTGCTCCGCTCCAAGTTGCACTCGATTGAGCATCCCTCGCCCCCCCCCGGTGTTGAGGCTCGGTCGAGCTCTCGGATACCAGGAGGGGACCGCTCCACCCCTCCTGCCAGGCCCTGGTCAGCCGTCCTCGTCCTGGGCCTCTTCTTTGGCCTGATCGGGCAGGATCTCGCCGAAGAAGAGGCGGATGCGGATGACCTCGTCGCCGCTGACGCGCCCGAACACCTCTGCGATCCGCCGCAGGTTGGAGCCCTTCAGCACCGCGCGGACGGCCTCGAGGTCCGCGCGATACTCCGCATCGGTCGCACTCGCGAGCGCGCCTTCCACGGCGGACAGGTACGAGGCGTCGCGGGTGAGGGCCATGGCGCAGGCCGCCGCCAGTCGATCCTCGGCCTCGTCCGCCACGAGCGCCTCCTCCAGGGCCTCTCGCACGGCCTTGTGCGGGGCCAGGTAGCCCAGGGCGATCACGGCGTTGCGACGCAGGATGGCGTCCTTCTCGCGTCCCGCGCTCTTCAGCAGGAGCTTGCGCGTCGAGCTGTCGTCACGACCGCAGGACCCCGCGGCGCGCAGCCAGTTCTTCTTGACCGCCGGGTCCTTCTCCTTGCTCAAGGCGGCGCGCACCGCCTTGAGCGCATCCGGCGCCGCGAGCTCCTCGAGCGCCACCGCGGCCGCGGTGCGGATGCGCTCGTTGCCGTTCTTGGTGAAGAACTCCAGGGCCTCCCAGAAGGCCGGCGGCGAGCTCATTCCGATGCCAGTGAGGGTCGTCACGACCGTGTCCACACCGAGGAACTCCAGGCCGCCGAACTGGGTCCGGGCGTACTTCACGGCTTGCTCCTCATCCGTGAATAGCAGCCGGCTCCAGTCGCGCAGGAGGGCCTCGGAGTACTCGGTCGAGGACTTCATGCGCTTCAGGTGTCCCTTGAGTTCGTCCGGCGTCAGGCCTCGGGCCCAGGGGGCTTCCTCCCACGGAGCCCAGACCGCGCCGAGCTGCAGGCGTCGCGGCGGGCGAGCGCCCTCGGGCATCTCGACGCCTTCCTCGCCGGCGCGCCGGCGGGCCGTCACGAAACACCAGATGAGCTCCTCGGCCGTGATCTCCCACGGCACGTTCACCAGCACCTTTCCGTCGGGAGCGAGCCACAGGTGCTGGGGCACGGGCACCTCGCCGTTGGCGTTGGTCACCAGGATCGACTCGGTCAGGGAACTCAGGGCCCGGCGATGGTCCATGCAGGTCTGGCCCTTGAATCGCCGGCACTCGCCCTTCGCCTTGTGCTCGGCATCGCAGGCGGCCAGGTTGATCGTGTGTTCGGCCTGCTCGACGATCTCGCGCTCGTCATACAGATTGACGGCGCGCTCGCTGCGGGCCTCCTCGTCGGTCGTGATCGAGACGAACAGCACGCGCTCCTGGGATCGAGAGCGAGCGAGGGCCGTCTCATAATTCGCGCTCCACTCAATGGACGCTGGCGCGTACAGCGTCAGGCCCAGGGCGGCGAACAGGAGAGGGATTCGGCGAGTGCTCATGGCGCGGACCAGGATACGGCCTGCCGCCCGGTGGAGGCAGGCCCCGGGCGACCCTCCGGCCACGAGCCGCCGCCTCAGGGCAAGAAGTCCTTCTTGTTCGCCAGCTTGCGCGGCAGGTACTCCTCGATCACGAAGTTCAGCCCCCACTTGGCCAGGGCCTGCTGCTCGGCGCGCACGCCCATCTTCAAGAGCTGGTTGAAGGCCTTCTTCCAGGGAGCGTGGGCCTGGAAGAACGGGTCGTTCTTGAGGGCGTCCTTGGCGCGCTTGATGTCGACGGCCTGCAGCGGGTGCGTCGCGTCCTCGAGCTTGAAGTCGACGATGTCCTGGGGCGTCACCCCCAGGTAGCGGGCCTTGGGGACGCAGAAGAAGCGGTTGATGTGCGCCGCGTTGCCCGAGCCGACCTTCAAGGTGCGGTAGATGTTCGCGATCCCGTAGGGATCACAGTCCACGAAGCAGTAGACGGGGATCTTCCTGGACTCGGACAAGAGGCGGATGAAGCGCCGCGTGGCGCGCGTCGGTACTCCGGACATCTCGACCAGGATGCAGCCGGCCGTCTTCCAGAACTTGTGGTTGTTCAGGCGCTGGAACATGCCACCGGTCTCGATCGCCAGGACGAACTTGGCCTTGGTCTCGAACTGCAGGTGCTCGACCGAGTGGGGGATCGAATAGGAGCCGGTTCCGAAAGCCGTGCAGTCGATCCGGATCGGCCCGCCGGTCTCGGTGTCGCGATCGATGACGACCAGGTTGCCGGCGACCGAGCCTCCGTGCTCCTCGGGGTAGTAGCGCAGCTGCTCACGCGAGAGACCGTCGAGGCTCGCGAGGGCCTCGATGTCGTCCATCACCGCGTCGGATTCCGTCTGCTCGTTGAATTTGCAATCACCCCAGTTCTTGCTGACGTAGTAGGCCTCTCGCTTCGTGGCGAAGTCGTTGTTCTCGACCATGTCCTTGGAGATGGACATCAGACGCAGGGTCTGGGCGAAGGTCTTGACCGTGTTGACCGAGAGCGCGCGCGCCTTGCGCCCGCGCCCGAGCTCGAAGTAGCCGATCTCCTTGCGGTACTTGACGTTCGACAGCGAACGGATCGGGAATTTCAGTTCGGGGAGCACCCGGCGGTTGATGGAAGAACGCACGCGCTCGGCCGTCGATTCGACCAGGTTGAGCGTCTTCCGGTCCAGGGCGTTCAGTTTCGCCGGAGCCCGCTTGACCGAGCCCTTCGGGGAGGCCGCCTTCCTCGAGGTCTTCTTCTTCGTGGCCTTCTTGGCTGCTTTCTTTTTCGCCATGGCTACTAGAACTTGCGGCTCTTGTGGAGGACATCCTCGAGGGTGGATGTCGTCTCATCCCGTTTCCTGTCCGAGAGGTCGAGGATCTCCTGCAGGGCGAGCCCGACGTGAGGGATGTACTTCTCTATGTAGCTGCGCTTCTCGAACTCGCGCTTGAGCCGCTTGCCCTTGCGCACGTGGGTGCCCAGTTTGCGGCCGCACTCGCGCAGCCCGAGCTTGATCTCCTTGAGGATCTCCTCGTAGGAGGCGATCGCTTCCTTGGACTCGGAGGTGAAGGGCACCCAGACGCTTGCGATGTGGAGCAAGAGCACCATGGGCCCGACCGGTAGGGCGCCGCGCGGCTGCTGCAGGCCGTAGGAGCGCCAGTTGGTCTGGATCACGCCCTTGGTGATCGCGCAGGCTGACTGTTGATAGAGCAGCGGCACGCGGTTGGCGAAGCGCAGGACGCGGATGGGCTCGTCTGCGGCTCCGACCAGGTCCTCGGTCACATCGACCTTGGCCTTCTTGCGGATGCGCCCCTCGTCCGTCATCTCCAGACCCACTCCGCCGGGCTTGCCGTAGGCCAGGCCGACCTCGATCTGGAACGGGTTCCCGCGATAGACGGAAGCAGGTCGCGTCGCGGCGACGTAGAAGTCGGCGTCGATCTCCTTCTTCAACCCCGCGAGCACCAGCTTCTCGCCGATGGGCGCGATGCAGGTCGTGGGCGGCGAGGAGATGCGCGTGTTCTCGATCGCGTCGTGCAGGGAGGAAGCCTCGCCGCGCGCCGTGCGTGTGGGGTAGGCCTTCTCCGAGAGACCAGCCTTGCCGATGATCTCCTTCGCCACCTTCGGGCCGACGCGGCAAAACTCCTCCTGCAGGAAGCCCGACAAAGATCGGCAGCGCGTCTCCTTCAGCATGGCGATCAGCCGACCGAGCTCGACCCCGTGGGGGTGCGGCTTGATCTCCGCTGTCTCCGGCGGCAAGTCGCGCGTTGTCCGTTCAAAGGTGACCTCGGACCCCGAGGGGTCGGCGTAGTGCAGGGTCAGGTGCGGGTTCGCGATGGCTGTCTGCTTGACGTACATGTCGACCGAGCGCGTGCCCTTCTGGTACTTGCCCTCCATCTCGATCTCGACCCGCGTCCCGTGGCCGTGATCCCAGTCGACCTCCGTGTCCTTGTGGATGTCCGGCTTGTTGCGGGCCGTGTCGATCGTGAGCAGGAACTCGTGGGCCTTCGTGCGCTTGCTCCCCGTGCGCGTCAGGATCCTGACCGGCTTCCCGGTCGTGAGCTGGCCGTACATGCCGGCGGCGGCGATGCCGATCCCCTGCTGGCCGCGGCTCTGGGAGAGCTTGTGGAACTTCGACCCATAGAGCAGCTTGCCGAAGATCTTGGCGGTCTGTTCCTTGACGATTCCCGGCCCGTTGTCCTCGACCGAGACGCGGAAAGTGGAGGGCCCGGTGGCGACGATTCCGACCGAAATCTCGGGCAGAATGCCCGCTTCCTCACAGGCATCGAGGGAGTTGTCGACGGCCTCCTTGACCGTGGTCAGGATGGCCTTGAGGGGCGAGTCGAACCCCAGCAGGTGGCGGTTCTTCGTGAAGAACTCCGAGACCGAGATCTCGCGCTGGCGCGTTGCCATCGTCTCGGCCGTGGCGCGCCGCCGGGGCGCGCCATCGGAGCTCGGAGACTCGGCCTTGGGGCGAGTCGCGGAGCGCTTCGAGCCAGCCTTCTTGCGCACCTTCTTCTTCCCGACGGCCTTCTTCTTCCCGACGGCATTCTTTTTCCCGACGGCATTCTTTTTCCCGACGGCATTCTTTTTCCCGACGGCATCGCGCGCCGTCTTGGCGCCGGTCTTCTTCGCGCGCTTCTTTTTGGTGGCCACGGGGATCTCTTGATCGATCTCGCCGAACAGCGAAGGGGTATGGAAGGTGCTGGGACGGTCCAAGGAAATCCTCGCTGGCGTCGGCGGGCGTCGGGAGCGGGTACGGACCCCCTTGTATGGGCCGGGGCGGAATGATGCAACGCCCCAGGGCACGTCGGTCGCAAGCTCCCGCAGAGTCAGAGGTCGAAATCAGCGCTGTCCGCTGCGCTCAGCCGGCCGGTCCCCGGGTTCCTCGCTTTCCCGGCAACCGTCCGCCAGGCCGAGCAGGGCGCACAGCAGCAGGAGGCCGAGTGGTTTGGTCGAGAGGCAGCCGACCTTCAGGTAGCGGCGCTGGAGTGAGCCGCCGCACTCGGGGCAGACGCGCGGAATCTCCCGACCCAGCTCCACCCGGCAGTGGGGGCAGCGGCGCTCCTTGATCAGCCGCGGCGACATGCCTCGGCCTTCAGGTCACCGGGAGGGGGGTGGAGCCCGCCCACGGGAGCGGGGTCGTACTCAGCGGAGCACAGCCCGAGGGGCGCGGCCGCGTCCCGGAAGGCGAGCAGCGCGTTGTGCATGTGGGGCAGGGACTCGTACACGCAATCCTCGCGCAGGTAGCGCTCGCAGAACTCGAGCGGCAGGTCCCAGGAGCGGGCGGCCTCCGCCGCGAGCTCGCCCAGGGCTTCCAGGCCGCGCACTCGGGCGCGCTCGAAGGCCCCGAGCCACGGCGTGGGGTCGACGCCGGCGCGCACGATCCAGGGTGCGAAGATGAACGGTAGGCCCGTGCGCTTGCACCACGCCTGGGAGGGATTGAAGACTTCGGGCGCGTCGGGTGCGGCGTACTCGCGCAGGGCCGCGTCGCCGATCCTGAGCCAACCGTCGCAGTCCGCCGCGCGCGGATCGTCGCCGGGAGCGACCTCGACGTACTCCGGCCCGCCGTCGCCTCGCTCGGCGAGCAGCACCCGCACCAGGGCCGCGGCCGTGCGGCTCGAGGGGTCGAGAGCGACTGTCCCGAGCTCCTCGACCGGGCGCCGCAAGAAGAGCTGGACGCTGGCGACGAAACCCCTGCCGCTGACCGCCAGACCCGGCAAGTACGCGTACCCCGGCCGGCGAAAGAGCTCGATCGAGCTCACCAGGGCGACGTCCAGGCTTCCCTCCCGCAAGCCCTCGACCAGTCGCGCGGGGACCGCCTCGACCAGATCGATCCCTTCCTCCTCACCCAGGCCGCGGTCGAGCGGGCGCCCGACGAGGTAGGGAACGCTGCCGACGCGGAGTATGGAGGGGCGGGTCACTGCGCCCTTGTAGCGCATCCGCCCCCCCGCGCAAGGGCCACCCGCATTCTCGGCCCCCGCGCCGGGCGGCTACCCGCCTACCAGCCGACCTTGGAGCGCGAGAACTTCTTGGCGATCGGATCGGAGAGGCCCTCCCAGACGGCGGTTCCCGAGGCCACGTCGGTCACCCACATACGCACCTCGTAGGTGTTCTGCTGGGAGCCGCGGCCCTGGGAGTGGACCCACAGGATCTGCGTCCGCAACGACAGGCGCGCGACGCTCGCCTGGCCGCCCTCGGGGATCTGCGAGGCGTCGAAGAGCGGGTCCTCCCACTTCTCCTGGGTCTCGCGCGTCATTCTGTCGATGGCGTCGTCGCCGTAGACCGTCGTGAAGCGCGCCTTGCCAGAGCTCAGCATCGCGGAGCGGATGCGGGCCAGGACCATTTCCTTGGGGAACTGGGAGAGGTCGGTCATGTTCTCGACATCGCTGACCACCATCGTGATCGGCTGCGCTCCCCACTCGTCGTTGTCGAGGAAGCCGCTGTCGAGCATGCGGCGCGTGAGCGTGTTCGCCCACTCCACCAGCTCGTTGTAGTCGACGCCCATCGACGTCACCGCTTCATCGGAGTGCGGGTCGATGCGCTCGGGGCCGCTGGCGCAGGAGGCGACGAGCGCCAGGCTCGTCGCGGAGAGGATCAGGCTGAATCGGTTCATGGCTCTTTGCTTTCTGGAGGGAGTGTGCTCAGGAGAGCTTAGCGCGACCACTTTTGGGCCGTGAAGCGCCAGTCGACAGCGTCGGGAGAGGATGCGGTGGCTTGCAGGCTCTTCTTCTGGCCGGCCTCGATAGTCTCGCGCCGCCAGCCTTCGGTCGCCTCGTAGAGCTTCATCCCCTCGGCGTCGAACCACTCGAAGAGGAAGCGGAAGTCCTTGGCGGCCTCGCCCTCGTTGGTGACCTGCAGCTGGACTTTCAGGGAGTCACCGCTGCTGGTCACCAGGGCGCTCTGCACGGCGAGGTGCTGCTCGAGGGAGGAGCTCTTGTTGATCTTGGTGATCCACACCTCGCGCCCGACGGCCTCGCTGGAGACCGGTTCGACGGTGTTCACCGGCGCCGTGGCGCAGGCGGGGATCGCGGCCAGGAGAATCGTGAGGGAGGGGAGGTGTTTCATGGTTGCGGTGTCGGTTCCATCGGAGTCGTGGGAAGGACGTGGCTCTGCAGGGAGAGCAGGTTCGGACAGCGGACGAGGAGGACCACCACGGGCGACTCGGGGAGCTCCACCTCGTGGACGAGGTGTCTGCCGCCGTTCTGGTCGAGGGCGGCAAGGGTCAGGATGCCCGCGGCGGGGCGCTCGAGGTGTGCGATCTGGAATTGCGCTCCAACGGTTCGCCAGGTGCGCCTGTCCACGCTCGCAGTGGCGATCTTCCAGAGGCTGCCGAGGGCCGCCCCCCAATCGCCGTGGTCGTGGCGCAGCTTGGTGGTCGCCGCCTCCTTGAGGACCGCGGCGGTCACGGCGCGCAGGACGATGCCGGGCAGGCGGCGCTGGAAGTCGGCGCTGACGATGGCGTCGACGTCGGCCAGGGCCACCGTCCTCACGCTCGCTCCGGGGCTCTCGACCGAGAGGGCGGCGATCTCCCGCTCGTGGAAGCTCAAGATCGGCAGGGCGAGGCGCGACCAGCCGTTCATCGAATGGACCGTGACGCTGTCCTCGGCGATCACCGGTGCCAGGCCGGCCTCGAGGATCACGACCACGCGAGCGTCCGCGCCTGAGGCCGGTGCGCGCGCCTCGAGCTCGGCCAGCAAGGGCTCGAGGGTCGGGTGGTCGGGGACCATGGCGGCGGCCTTGCGCAGGTCCACCAGAGCGCCCGCCTCGTCGCCGTCGATCCAGGCCAGGAGGGCCGCGAGGAAGCTCGCCATGGGGTTGGCGTAGTCGGCGTAGGCGGGGCTGACGCGCGTCGCGACTTGCTCGTCGAGGGCTTGCAGGTGCTCTTGCCCCAGGACCGCGCGCGGATCGACCCCTTGCGCGCGAGCGACGCGGCGCGCCGCTCTGATCTCGTCGGCGCCGGCGGCCAGGGCCTCACCCTGGCGCACGAAGGCGCGTCGGGAGAAGACGAGCGCTTCCTCGAGATCCCCGAGGGCGAGGGCGTTCAGGGAGCGGTAGATCTCGAGCAGGATCTTCTCCCATCCGTGGCCTCGGTAAGCGCGCTGTGTCGGGCCGGCGAGCAGGCCGGCGGCCTCGTCGCTGAGGCTGATCTCGGCCTCGTGGTCGAAGGCGCGCATGCGCCGATCCGCGCGAGCGAAGGCGCGTTCGCTTGCCTCGAAACGCCCGGCGTCCTGCAGAACCTTGCCCTCTTCGAGGAGCCAGATCACTCCGTCGCGCGCGCTCGAGCGTCGCTCCTCGAATCTCTCCGAGGAGATGAGGTCGGCGGCGCGCTCGACCTGTCCCGCCCGGTAGGGGTCGAGGACCTGTTCGAGATCTCGCGTGGAGGAGCAGCCGGCGGCCAGCATGGCCGCGAGCAGCGGGGGGATGGAGAGGATTCGCACGGGCGTGGACGGGGGACTGCCGGGAGCCGGGCGGCGTCGCAAGGACCGTACCACCGCGGGGCCCGGAGGTGGAAAGCGGCGTCGCGGGCCACTCTGGCGGACCGCACGGTATGTTCTTTCTGAGCCATGCCGGTTTCTTTCAGCCACCCGTCCTTTCCCGACCACGCCCTGCTGGATTCGGGGGGTGGGGAGAAGCTGGAGCGCTTCGGCGACGTCGTCCTGCGGCGCCCCGATCCCCAGGCCCTGTGGCGCAAGCGCCTCGGGGCGCAGTGGGAGAGCGCGGACCTGAGTTTCGTGCGCGAGTCCGACCGCGGCGGGCGCTGGGAGCGCGGCGAGAGTGCTGCAGTGTCCCTCGGGGAGGACGGGGCTTCCTGGACCGTGTCCTACGCGCCGGTCCAGCTCGTCATCCGCCCGACGCCCTTCAAGCACGTCGGCCTCTTCCCCGAGCAGGCTGCGAACTGGGAGCTCGTGCGCCGCTCGCGGCCGCTCTTCGGCGAGGCTCCGCCGCACCTCCTGAACCTCTTCGGCTACACGGGCGCCGCCAGCGTGCTGGCCGCCGCCGCCGGCTGGCGCGTGACCCATGTGGACGCCTCCCGCACTGCTCTCACCTGGTTGCGGGAGAACCTCGACGCCTCGGGACTCGAGGACGCTCCCGTGCGCTTGCTGCTCGAGGACGCCCTGACCTTCGCCCGGCGCGAGCTGCGGCGCGGGTCCCGCTACGAGGGGATCTTGCTCGATCCCCCGCACCACGGCCGGGGCCCCAAAGGTGAGCGCTGGCAGCTCGAGGAGCATCTGGCGCCGCTCGTGGAGGTGGCCGGGCAGCTCTGCGCCGAGCGCTCGTTCCTCGTGCTCTCGACTTACGCCGTCGGCTTCTCGCCCCTGGCCTTCGAGAACCTGCTCTCGGAGTTGCCCGGCGGCCGGGTGGAGGTGGGCGAGCTGGCGGTGCCGGAGGCCGAGGGGGGCCGCCTGCTCCCAGCCGGTTTTTGCGCGCGCTGGTGGCGCGGGATCGATCTGCCGCGGTGAGCGTCGAGCTCGAGGTGCTGCACTGCGACAACCACGTGCTGGCGACGGTCAAGCCGGCTGGCGTGGCCTGCGTGCCCGACGACAGCGGCGACGAGAGCCTGCTCGACCGCGCCCGGGCCTGGGTCGGCGAGCGCTACGCCAAGCCCGGCGCCGTCTTTCTGGGGGTCGTCCAGCGCCTCGACCGGCCCGTGTCGGGGATCGTCGTCTTCGGCCGCACGAGCAAGGGAGCGGCGCGCCTGGCGGAGCAGTTCCGCGCGGGGCGGGCGAGCAAGCGCTACCTGGGGGTCGTGGCGGGGACGCCGTCGAGTGCGGGGGGGGAGCTCGCCCACTGGCTGGCGAAGGATGCGGTGCGTAACCGCGTCGAGCGTCACGAGGACGATCGTCGCGGGGCGCGTCGCGCTCTGACGCGTTGGCGCGTCGTGCGTTCGGGCGGCGGGCGCAGCCTGCTCGAGCTCGAGGCCCTGACCGGTCGCCCGCACCAGCTGCGCGTCGCCTGCGCGTCCCTGGGGACGCCGCTCCTGGGTGACGTCAAGTACGGCGCGCAAGAGGGCCTTCCCGACCGCAGCATCGCTCTGCACGCGCGGTCCCTCGCTCTCGACCATCCCACGCGCGAGGAGCGCCTTTGCTTCGAGGCGCCGCTGCCCGAGGTGGACTGGTGGCGCATCTGACGCGGCCCGGCCCCGTCTCAGTCGGCCCTCCGGTCCTGTCCGGTGATCAGTTCCCGGGGCCGCGCGAAACGCGATAGGAGACGAGGAAGACGATCGCCTCGCAGATCCAGAGAGCGATCACCAGCAGGCCTGCGCCGATCCATGCGTTCATGGGCACTTGTTCCGAAAGGGATGTTGGTGGGTTTGCGAGGGTGGGCTGACCGCCGGGCGTTCTGAAGGCGGTCTCGTTCGGTGCGCCGTGCGTCGGCTTTCCGTGGCGGGGACTTGCCCGTGTAAACGCCGTCTGGATGTCTCCGATCCCAGGAGATTTCATTTTTCTCCCGATCCGGATCAGTCCGATCCCATCTTCGGGCACGGGAACCTGACTCCGTCCGGAGTGGCCCTCATTGGGGATGCCACCGGCCTCCCCGCGACCGGTCCCTTGGGGGTGAAGAGCGCGTCAGGAGGGGAGGTGAGCGGTCAGGGTCGGGCGGAGGTCGAGGGGGAGAGCGCTTCTCGCGGCGAGGGCGCTGTCGTCGGGTTCCTTGCCGGGGTCGGCGCCGGTGAGCGACCGGAATCTCCGGCTCTACTGCGCGCGGCCCTGGGCGAGGGCCGGCGCGCGGTCGGCGGGCCGGGCTGGGCCGAGGTGCTCCTCGAGCGCATGGGTGTGATCGCCCTCTCCCGTGCCAGCGGCGCGCGCATCGCCGCCGAGAGTTCCCTCAGTCCGTGTCGGGCTCGGCGCCTGGCGGCGGTCTTCGCCCTGGGGCGCCATGTGGAGCAGGTGCGCTGGCAGAGCTCCGAGAACGTCAGCTCGCCCGACGGCGTCTACCGCCTCATGGCGCCTCGCCTGCGCGGTCTCGAGAAGGAGACCTTCCACGTGTTGTTGCTCGACGGCAAGCACCGCCTGCGGTCCGTGCAGCGCGTGAGCGAGGGCACCCTGACCACCTCGCTCGTGCACCCGCGGGAGGTTTTTCGCCCGGCCATCCAGGGCGCGGCGGCGGCGGTGGTGGTGGTCCACAACCATCCTTCGGGCGACCCCGAGCCCTCGCACGAGGATCTCGAGGTGACCCGTCGTCTGGCGCGTGCCGGCCGCCTGGTGGGCATCCCCTTGCTCGACCACGTCGTCATCGGTCAGGGCGCTCACGTCTCGATCCGCGACCGCATCACCTTCTGAGGTGCCGCCGGAGGCCTCGCCCGCGCGGTGCTGCGTCAGTGTCCGCGCTGCTCTGCTCGCGCCGTCCCGCTTGTCCTTCCAAGCCGGGGACAAGCGCCGTGCGAGGCCGTATCCTGCTCGCCGATGACTGCCTTGCACGAGTCCGGCCGCGAGAGGCCCGTTCTGGAGATCGAGGACCTCTCCAAGGCCTTCGAAGCTCCCGACGGTGAGACGACTCTGGTGGTGGACGTGCCGGCGTTCTCTCTGGCGGAGGGGGAGCAGGTGGCGATCGAGGGCGGCAGCGGTTCGGGGAAGACGACCTTTCTGCACTTGATCGCGGGCATCCTCGAGCCTGACGCGGGGCGCATCCTGATCGCCGGCGAGGACATGGCTGCCCTGGGTGAGGCGCGCCGCGACCGCCTGCGCGCGCGGCGGCTGGGTTATGTCTTCCAGACCTTCAATCTGATGCAGGGCTACTCCGCTCTGGAGAACGTCTTGATGGGGATGATGTTCGGGCCGGGTCCTGATCCGGTCCGTGCGCGGGAGTTGCTGGAGCTCGTCGGTCTCGGCGACCGTCTCGATCACCGCCCGCGCCAGCTGTCCGTGGGCCAGCAGCAGCGCGTGGCCGTGGCGCGTGCGGTGGCCAATCGTCCGCGGCTCTTGTTGGCGGACGAGCCGACGGGCAACCTCGATCCCGCCCGCGCCCGGAAGGCGCTCGAGCTTCTGCGGACGGTCTGCGCCGAGTCGCGTTCCGCCTTGTTGCTGGTCAGCCACGACCGCGAGGTTCTCGCGAGTTTCGAGCGCGTGGAGTCCTTCGAGGGCTTGCGGCGTTCGTCGGAGGCGTCGGCGTGAGTGCTATGTGGTTGATCGTCCGGCGCAGCTTGCGTCAGCACGCTCTCTCGACTGGCGTGACCGTCGCCTCCCTGGCCCTGGCCTGCGGGTTGGTGATGGCGGTCTTTTCCATCGAACGCCAGTCGCGGAGCGCTTTCAGCGGCGGTTCGGGTGCTTTCGATGCCGTCCTGGGCGCGCGCGGCAGTCAGTTGCAGCTCGTGCTGAACGCGATCTTCCATCTCGAGACCTCGCCGGGAAACCTCCCCTGGGAGTTGTACGAGCGGGTCGCGGCGGACCCGCGGGTTGAGGCGGCGGTGCCCTATGCGGTGGGGGACAGTTATCGCGGTCACCGCATCGTCGGGACGATCCCCGAGGCGTTTGCCATCGCCCAGGGCGGTGAGCCGCGCCTTGCCGCTCCCGGGCGCCTGTTCGACCCGGGGTTGCGCGAGGCCGTGATCGGCAGCGGCGTGGCCCGGCGCACGCCCTTGGCCTACGGCGCGCGCTTCCAGCCGGCGCACGGGGTGATCGAGGCTGGTGCTCACGACCACGACGAGGACTTCGTGGTGGTGGGTGTGCTCGAGCCCACCAACTCTCCGGCGGACCGTGTGATCTGGATCCCGATCGACGCGGTGTTCCGCATGGGTGGTCATGTCCTGCGTGGTGCGGGGGAGGACTACGAGGCCGATCCCACGATGCCGATCCCCGCCGAGCACAAGGAGGTCAGCGCGGTCTTGTTGAAGTTGAAGAGCGGGATGATGGGTGCGTCCCTTTTTCGCGAGATCAACTACGAGGAGCAGGGCGCGACATTGGCCTGGCCCGTGGCGCGGGTGATGGCGGAGTTGTTCGACAAGATGGGTTGGGTGCACCGCATCCTGACCTTGGTGGCCTACCTCGTGGTGGCGGTCGCCACGGGTTCGGTCACTGCGTGCTTGTACAACACGATGAACGAGCGCCGGCGCGAGTTCGCGATTTTGCGTTCACTTGGAGCGCGTCGTCGGACGGTCTTCGCCGTGATCGTCTGCGAGTCCTCGGCCATCGCGGTCGCTGGAGGTGTTCTCGGCTTGGTGGTCCACGGTGCGATCATGGCGGCCGCGGCTTCCCTGGTGCGGGCTCAGACTGGTGTGGTGATCGCTGTCTTCGAACCTCATCCGGTGCTCGTCCTCGCGCCGCTGGGTCTGATCGCCCTCGGTGCTCTGGCGGGCGTGGTGCCTGCTCTCAAGGCTTACCGCACGGATGTGGCGACCCACCTCGCCCCGACCTCCTGATACGGTGGTTTTTATGTCGGTGCGGACCTGGACGGTAGCGTCGCTTGGCGTGGCGTTGTGTTGCGCGTCTTGCGCTGGTGAGGCCGAGGGCCCGTCGATCGTCGGCGAGGTGCGCGGCGCTCCGCTCTACGTGCCTGCCGAGGTTTCCGCCCCTGGAGCCGGAGCGGCCGGCGCCTCCGAGGCGGCTTCGGATGCCGGTCTGGCGGTGACCTCAGAGGGTGCTGGATCGTCGGACTCGCTTGCTGACGATGTGGGCTCTTCCTCGCCCGATGCTGGCGATCCCGAGTTCGACCTGGGTTCCGACTACACCGACCTGCTCTCGCCGGAGGAGGCCGCGCGTTACGAGTGGGTCGATTTCAGCACCTTGACTGATTTTGAGTTTCCGGGTTTTCTGCGCACGGACGGCGAGGTCTCGGTGCCGGAGTTGCCTGAGGAGATCGTCGCTCTGGACGGCCGTCTGGTCGCGATCGAGGGTTTCATGAACCCGATGATGTTCGATGCTGACGGTGTGAGCGAATTCACTCTGGTGGCCGATCCTCAGTTCTGTTGTTTCGGCGCCACGCCGCAGCTCAACCACTTCCTCTATGTGACCCTCGCCGACGACGAGCGCTGCGAGTTTTATTCCATCGTCCCCCTCGCCGTATACGGCCGCCTCGAGATCGGCCCCGAGGAAGAAGACGGCCTCGTCCTCAGCCTCTACCGCCTCGAAGCCGACCACGTCTTCTGCGTCTACTAGCCCGCGCGTCGTACCGTCGTATCGAGCTCGGCTTATTTCACCAATCCAGGCTCCCCCCTTTCCCTCCAGCCCTGTTCCCAGCGCGGCGTGCCCTGACGCTGGGAACTCGGGGCCAGCTGGGCGAGGAGGGCGGCCGGGGTGAGCGAACGTTGGCGCATCTAACCGGGCTCGGCATCCGGGATCTACGGTATCTGGGAAGCCACGGCGAGGGCGGCCTCGGCGGCGGTCTCGCTGCGCAAGGTCGCGGAAGCCAGGCGCGCGGGGAGGGCGCCCGCCAGCTCCAGGGCGCTCCGCTCGTCGTCGCTGAACCCGCCCTCGGGACCGACCAGCAGGATCAGGGGCGCGGCGCGCGTCCAAGGCCCCGCGGCGCGGCCGGCGGACAGGGCGGCTGTCAGGGAGTGCACGCCATCGGTGCCATCCAGCACCACCGCGCGCGCCCCGGCAGCGAAGGCGAGCACCTCCGCCAGGGGAACGGGGGCCTCGATGCGCGTGGGCCACAAGCGCCCGCTCTGCTTCATCGCCTCGCCCACCGTGCGCTCCAACCGCGCGCGACGGCCCGAGCTGAGCTCGCGCGCGTGCGGTCCCGTACGCTCGCTCACGAGCGGGCGCAGACGCGCCAGGCCCAGCTGCGCCAACCGGTCGAGCATCGACTCGGCGCGCGCCCCGCGCGGCAAGGGCAGGGCCAGCTCGACCCACTCCAGAGGAGCCCCCGCCGTTCCCGGTTCAGGCTCGCGCTCGGCCGGCCCGCACTGGGCCAGCTCAAGCCGCCCGCGGCCGATGGCCGTGACCGTCAGTGGCCAGCTCGCCCCGCGGCCGTCGAGGCCCAGCAGACGATCGCCCGTGCCCAGGCGCAGGACGCGCAGGGCATGCGGCACCTCGGTCTCCTGGAGCGCGGGCGGACCCTGCTCGGGATCGCCCGCCAGCAGGAAGCGGCGCAGGGGCGCGGGGTCGGGCCGGGAACGGGGCATGGGCCGATTCTCGCCGCCCCCGACCCCGCGCTCAAGGCGCTGGATGCCCTGGAACGCCGTTCCCGTCGCCGCTCCCGAACACGGCTTCCGAACGTCGCTCGGGCCGGCGCGGAAGGGGAATGGCGGGGCCTACACGCTTTCTGAGCCCCTCCGGGCCCGCTACCATGGAGCCCGAACACACAGGCCCCGGCCGCACGCGCACCTCGGCCCCCTCCCCGTAACTACAGGGCGGGGGGAGGGTACTCCGGGGGCAATCGCGATCCGGCGCCCGCTCCCCGCCGACCGCTGCCTTCCAGGGGACGACCCCCACCGCCTCTCCCTGCCGAATTCCTCCTCCTCCATGCAAGATCGTTACTCGCTGCGCTTCGAGAGCGGAGAGCGCAAGGGGGAGACCGTCCCCATCCCTGCCGGCGGCTGCACTGTCGGCCGGCGGCCCGGGAACACCCTGCAGATCGTCGCGAAATCCGTCTCCGGCAAGCACGCCCAGCTGCGCGTGGGCGAGGGCGGCGTGGAGGTCACCGACCTCGACAGCACCAACGGCACGCGCGTCGCGGGGAACAAGGTGGAGACGGCGGCCGTGGCTCACGGAGACCGGATCCTTTTCGGCGAGGTCGAGCTGACCCTGCTGGACGCCAGCCTGGGAGACGCGCCCGTGGCCCCGCAGCGTCAGGTCGGCTCCGCTGCACCCGGCGACGACCTGGCCGGGATCGGCGAAGCCGTCGGCCAGGTCAGCGCCCGGAGTGTCGCCAAGAGCCGCGAGCGCTCACGCGCCGGCATGGGCATCGCCCTGCTGGCCATCGCGGTCGCGGGCGCGGCGGCCTGGTACGTCCTCGGTCGCGGCGGCGCGGGCGGCGCCCGACCGGTCGCGGTCGTGCCCGTCGCCGGCAACCTCCTGGCCGCGGGCTATTCCTTCGAGGAGTCCGACAGCCCCTGGAGCGCCCAGGAGTCCGCCTCGGCGGCCTTCCTGCCCAGCGGGGACGCGCGCGTCTCGGGCGAGGGCGGCCTGCGGGTGGAGCTTGCCGAAGGCGAGCGTGCCTTGCACCGCTCCCAGGCCGTCGCCGTCTCTGAGGGACGCACCCTGACCGCTTTCGCCGCCCTGGCCGCCACCGACGGCGCCGGCGGTCGCCTGGGGATCGAGTTCGCGCGCGCCGCCGACGGCGCCGGAGCTCTGTTTGCCTGGGGACCATGGGTGAACTCGACGGGCGGCTTCGCTGCCCTCGACCTGGCCGTGCCCGCCCCTCCCGGAGTGCAGAGCGCGCGCGTCGTCGTCGCCGCGCGCACCGGCGGAGTGCTCGGAGGTCGGGTGGACCTGGACGACGTGAGCCTGACCCAGGCTCCGGGCGCGGCGCGCCCGGCGGGACAGCACGGCGAGTTCCGCCTCTTTCTGCTCGGCTCCCCGGCCCAGGCCGCGGCCCTCTACAAGGTCAGCCGGCCCCTGATCGGCGACCTGCACGTCGCTCCGGCTGCGACGGGCTCGGGACCGCCCGTGAGCGTCACCCTCGCCGTCGCCTCCGAAGCCGGACGCCTGCGCGTCAGCGCCGAGGGTGGAGGCCGGGAGCGCGTGCTCACCCTGCGCGCCGAGCCGGTCGCCCTCGAAGGCGGTCTGGCGTCGATCGGCGAGGGAGGCCACCGCATCCACGGCGCGCAGTTCGAGCGCCAGGGCGTGACTGGCGTGCTGCTGGGCAAGGACCGCGACCTGGTCGCCCTGCGCTTTGACGAACCCGTCGATCTGCGCGGCACCGCCGAGGGCGGCGGCGTGCGCCTGCGCATCGACCTGGGGGCCAGCGCGGGCTTCGTGATCCAGCTCGACTTCAACGACGAGCGCGAACAGGCCAGCACCCTCGCCTACGAGGCGCGCCAGGCGGAGCGGGCCGGAAAGCTGGGCGAATGTCTGCGCGCCTGGGCCCTACTCCTGGCCGAGTTCCCCTTCGAGGAGGCCCTCGTGGCCGAGGCTGATAACGCCACCGGCCGTCTCGTGCAGGCGGGCATGGTGGAGCTCGGCGAGCTGCGCGGCGAGTTCGAGCGAGCGCGCTTCTTCCGCCTCGTGGACCTCTACCGTCAGTGTCGCGAGCGCGCGCGCTCGATCGGGCAGCGCTTCGCGGGCAGCGAGGTTGAGACCGCCGCCGAGGGTCTGGTGGGCGAGGTGCAACTCGCCCTGGGAACCCTCGAGACCGACCTCTACCAGGATGAGATCACCCGCCTGCAAGCCATCCGCGAGGTGCTGGCGGCTAGCGAGTCGCCCCGGCTAGCGGCCGAGGTCGGCTCCTACCTCTCGGAGCGATACGGAGCGAGCGAATAGGCCATGGCACGCACCACGACAGGCATCGACATCGGCTCGCGGACCGTTCAGGTCCTGCGCGGCCAGTACAAGGGCAACACCTTCCACCTCAGCGGCTTCGCGGTGGCGCCGAACGAGGGCGGCGATCTGGACGGGGGCTGGGAGGCCTGCGATCCGGGCTTCAAGCCGTCCAACGCGCGCGTCGGCCTGACCGGGCGCGAGGTGAACCTGCGCTACACGCGCGTGCCGCGGGTGCCCGACTGGCAGCTGCGCAAGCTGATGCGCTTCGAGGTCGAGGAGATCGGCGACCAGTCCGGCTCCGAGGTGGCCTCGGACTTCAACCTGCTGCCCGAGCTGCCCGAGATCGAGGGCGAGGACGTGGTCGTGCTGGCCATGGCGCGCGAGAACCTGCTCGAGGAGCACATGGACGGCCTGGCCGACCTGGGCGCCGGCCTGGACGCATTCGCGCCCAACGCTCTGGCGCTCTACAACGCCTGGCTGCGCTACGGGGTGATCGAGGGCGACACGGTGCTTGTGGCCAACATCGGCCACGACAACGTGGACGTCGTGATCTGCCGCGGACCGGACCTGGTGTTCGCCCGCAACCTGACCGGCGGCTCGAGCCTGTTCGACCGGGCCATCGCCGACCGCTTCGACATCAGCTTGGCCCAGGCAGAAGGGGTGAAGAAGAATCACGCTTCGCTGGCCCCCGGCGCAACCTTCGACAACGCCAGCGCCGAGAAGGCCAGCCGCGCCTGCTCGGCCCCGGCCGGGCAGCTCTCGAGCTTGCTCCAGTCCACACTTCTCTTCTGCAAGAGCCAGCTCAAGATCCCCGGCCTCAAGATCGACCGCGTGATGCTGTGCGGCGGCGGGGCTGCCCTGGACGGCCTGCCCGAGTGGCTGTCCTCGGCGATGGGCGTCGGGGTCGAGCTGTTCGATCCCTTCCGCGTGGTCGACTTGGGCGGCCTCGACCCGGAAGACGTCGAGCAGCTCGAGCGCCACAAGCTTGAGAGCGTCGTGGCCCTCGGCCTGGCGACGATGGGCTCCGATCCCGAGGGTTACTCGGTCGAGATCCTGCCCGCCAAGGTGCGCCGAGCGCGCGAGTTCTGGGGCGGGACGGCCTTCCTCGTGGCGGCCGGCCTGCTGGCGGTGCTGTTCCTCGGCTGGGACGGCTGGAACGATACCCAGTCTCTCGACGCCCTGAGGGTAGAGAAGGGCGGCCTCGCCTCCCGCCTGCGCTCGGCAGAGGCGACCGACCGCGATACGCGCGCCCTGCTGGAAGAGAACGGGGACCTCGCGGCTCTCTCCTCGGACCTGATGGCCGCCCTGGGAGCCGGCGAACAGGTGGCGCGCGCCCTGGAAGTGCTCGACCGCAAGCTGCCCGAGGAGTTCTGGCTCTCGCGCCTCGAGAGCACATGGAGCTTTGACGAGGAGCTGGGCGTGGACCGCTCCCTGGAACGACCCATCCTGCGCATCGAGGGCCGGGCCCGGGAGGGAACGCGCTCGATGGCCCTGCTGCACGAGACCTTCCTGGCTTCCCTGCGCGACGGCCTGCCGGGCGCGCGCATGAAGGCCGCGCCGAGCGCTGACGGCACGCGCTTTGAGATCGACCTGACCTTGCTCGCCGCGCCCGAAGCCGTCGAAGAAGAGGAGAACTGAGCCCGTGGACCTCAACGACTACTGGCAGGAGAACAAGCGCTTCGTCATGACGGTGGCGGGTGGAGCCCTGCTGTTCATGATCGGAGAACTCCTGATCGGCAAGTACATCGGCAGCGAGCTCGCCAAGCAGCGCACGAGCGTCGCGCGCCTGACTTCCGATCTGGGCAAGCAGCGCTTTCAGCGCTCCGACCTCGGCATGGCGCGCGACGAGAACGATGCGCTGCTGGAGGCTTCGAGCACCCTGGCCGAGAAGGTCGGTTTCCAGGCGCGCGCGGGGTTCACACTCGAGGCCGACCGCGGCTCGGCGGGCAACCAGTATTTCGCGCGCGTCAGCGACGTGCGCGACCGCTTGCTGAACGAGGCGGGTCGGCACAACATGCGCTTGCAGAAGGACCTCGGCCTGCCGGCTCTGGCCCCGACGCGCGAGGAGGAGATCGTGCGCTACCTGGAGGCGCTGGACCTGCTCGAACGCGTGGTGGACATTGGGCTCGAGGTCGGCATCCCGCGCATCGACAAGATCGAGATCAGGCTCGATCCGGGTCTGAACGCGCGCAAGGGCTTTGGAAAGCTCGAGCGCACGCGCCTCTCGATGCGTCTGATCGGCCCCTCGGCCTCTCTCGTGCGGCTGCTGGCCGAGACCCAGTCCCCCGCGCGCGGCAGCTCACTCTTGATCGATGACGTGGCGATGGCCCCGGAGAAACTGAAGGCCGGGGAGGCGTGGATGGAGATCACCTTCGTGGTCATCCGCTTGCACGGCGTCGGCCCGGCGGGGGAAGAGGAGGCCGCCTAGGTGCGCGTGCGACAGGAACAGGCCGTCCTGATCGCCAGCCTGGCGTTATTGGGCTGGATGTTGTGGGGCACGCTGGGCGACGGCGGACGGGGTCGCCAGCGCGAGCCGCGCGGCCAGGCGCCGGAATTCACCCACCACCCCGCGCCCGAGGTGGGCCGCGCGCTCGCGGACGAGCGCGATCCCGCGGCCCTCTCGCGCGCCCTCTTCGAAGCGCCGCGGGACACGCGCCCGCTCCCGCCCCTGGCCCTCGAGGCGCCGCCGCTCGAGCCGGTCGCCGCTCTGCGTCCGCCGACGGGAGCCGGCCCCGAGCCGCGCCTTTTCGGTGCATACCTGCGCCGCGAACTGGCGCCGATGGAGGTGCCCGGCCTGTTCGACGAGATCGCAGGCGACGGCGACGGCGAGTTCACCGACGAGCTGGATTTCGAAGAGCCCCTGCCGTGGAAGGACCTCACGCCCGAGGAGCGCATGGCGCGCATCTCCGGCTACCGGCGCCTCTACGACTGGGTCCGCTTCGCCGACCTCAAGTGGGGCCGCATCGCCAACCAAGACCGCTATCGGCTCGCCGAGCGGCGGGACGAGCCGTTCCTGTTCGTCGAGTTCGACCCGGCGACCGGGATGGAACGCTTTCCCGGACAGGAACCCATCGCCTACGCACGCGAGCGCATCGAGGAGTTCGGGTTCGCGGAGACCCTGGCCAACGAACTCGAACTCAAGCGCCAGGCCTTCGGCGAGCAGCTCACTCCGGGGCAGTTGATGCCCGCTCTGGCCTTCGCCGACTGGTGCGTCGAGCACCGGCTCGACTCTCCGCGCGCCCTCGAGGTGGCCGAGGAGTTCTACCGCCGCTCGGAGGAGATCGCGAACGGCGACCCCGCTCCCGCCCTCGGCCTGGCGAGCTGTTTCGAAGCCGGGTTCCGCTTCGAGCGGGCCTTCGAGATCTACCGCGACCTGGCCACCGGCGACCACACCGACCACCCGGTCGTGCTGGCGCGGCTGGCGCGACTGGAGGCGCGTTTTCGCCTCTTCGACCGGGCAGAGGAGCACCTCGCCACCGCTGAACGCTTCGGGCGCTCCTCGTGGGAGGTGCAGCGGGCCTACGGGCGCTTCCTGCTCGAGCGCGGGCGCGCCACGGAGGCCGTCGAGCATCTGCGGATCGCCCACCGCTTCGAGCCGACCTCTCCCGAGCACAAGAACCTGCGGGCCTCCATCCGGGCCGAGCTGGGAGACGCCCTGCTGGCCACGGGCGACCCCGATGGGGCGCTCAGCGCCTACTCCAAATCGCTCCAGGCGGACGAGACCCATCAGGGCGCCATGGCCGGGGTGTTCTCCGTGCACTACCTGCGCGGGGAGGAGCTCAACGGCAGCGCGTCCGGTCTGGCCGACGCCGGCGCCGAGGGCGCGGGCTTCGGCCTGCTGCTGGCGACCGGCCTGGTGGCTCTGGGTGAGGGAGAATGGACGGCGGCGCGTGAGAAGCTCGAGCTGGCCGCGCGCAGCGATCCGCGACGGGCCTACCAGGCCTGGCGCGCCCTCTCCTACCTGGCCGAGGTCACCGGCTTCCCCGAGGAAGCCCTGGCCCTGGCCGAGCAGGCGAACCGCAACGACCCGACCGACGTCTACTCGCTGATTCGCCTCGGGCGGCTGTTGGCCCAGCGCGACGACATCCAAGGCGCGTTGGAGGCCTTCACCGCCGCCCTCGATCGCGAGCTGGACCTGCCCGACGTGCTGGCTGCCATGGGTGAGCTCTCCTACCAGGGCGGAGATCACGAGGCCGCCGAACGCTACCTGCATCGCTCCATCACCCTCGACGACTCCGTGGCGGGGATTCACGTCCTGCGCGGCTTGAACCGCCTCGACCTCGGCCGGGCGGAGCTGGCGCAGGAGAGCTTCGAGCTCGCCCTCGGCCTGGAGCGCACGCACCCGGTGGCGCGCAACGGCCTGGCGTGGTGCGCCTACGCCCTGGGGGACTCGACCGAGGCGATGACGATCTACCGCGAGGTGGACGACTCCCGTCGGCAGCTGGCCGAGGACGATCCCCACCGGGCCTACGCCCGAGCCCAGATCGAGCGCATCAGCGATCACGAGGAGAAAGTCGTCTGGACCGATCGTTTCGAGCGCGAGCAGCTCAAGAACGCCTGGCTGGTGGAGCAGTCAGAGCGCGTCTCGGTTGCGCTCGTCGACGGCGCGGTGTGGATCGACGGCGCCTTCCCCGCCTCGCAGCGCGCGCGCCTCAAGCGCGAGTACAACGCGGGGGACTTCGTCTCCTTCGAGGCCGTCATCACGGTCCATCCGGGCACGCGCGTGCGCGCCGGCCTGTTCGTCTCCCTCGAGCAGTTCGTGCGCGGTCAGTACCAGGTCCGCAGCGAGGTGACCCTGACGCGTCACCACGACGGGGTGTGCCAGACGCGCTTCATGCGCCGCGGCCAGGACGACCTGCCCTACACCGACGTGCCGGTCATCGAGTGGGCCGCCGGAGATCCGAAGGTGCTGCGCATCGAGCGCTACGGCGAGTCGAAGGACACGCGCTTTCGCCTGCTGGTGGACGGGATTCCGGTCATCCAGGATGTGCCGGTGCCGACGCTCGGGCGCACGGTGGGCAAGCTCTGGGTGGGCGTCTTCGCCGAGGGCGAGCCGGGGCGCTCGGTCAAGATCGAGATCGACGACATCGAGGTCGTCAAGCGGGAGCGATAGATGGTGTTGAACCAACGACTAGCAGCTGCCGCCGACCCGGCCCGGAGCGGGTTCTCCCTGATCGAGTTGATGGCCGTGATGATCATCCTGGCCATTCTGATGGCGTTCCTCCTGCCGCGTCTGACGGGCATGGGGGAGGGCGTGCGCGGCGCCGCCACGGAGAGCTTCCTGCGCGGCCAGATGACCGCCGCCCTCGGCAGCTACCAGGACGACATGGGCGATTACCCTTCCAGCGACTGGGATCGGGATGGGGAGGCCGCGCCGAACACGACCAACCTGGGTTCGGAGATGCTCTACCTGGCCTTCTTCGCCGAACGTTTCGGCGGCATGAACATCCACGAGGACAACCTGGAGAACACCGACGGGGACCGGACGCGCCGCTCCCTGACCATGTTCGGCAAGAGCGACCTGTTCGAGCTGTGCGACCAGTGGAAGAACCCGATCGCCTACTTTCACCACCGCGACTACGGGCGCAAGGACCTCTACATCTCCTACGACAACAGGAGCGGAGAGACCCTCGAGGTCCTCGTCAGCGCGCTCGAGAACCCCAGGACCGCGAGCTTCTTCAACCCGCGCGGCTTCCAGCTCATCTCCGCCGGCGTCGACGGTGCGTTCAACACCGACGACGACATCACCAACTTCAGCCGCGACTGATCCATGGGAGAGCAGGAAACCGGGCGAGCCGCACGGCGCGGCATGACGCTGGTGGAACTGCTCTTCACCATGACCCTGATCGCGGTCGTGCTCGGGGTCGGCCTGGGGGCCCTGGCGACCCTCGATCTGGGCGCGCGCGCCTCGGTCGGCGTGGTCCAGAGCATGCTGCGCCAGGCGGACAACTGGGCCGTCGCCCGCCGCGCGCCGGCGCGCGTGCGGATCGACCCCGCGCGCGGGGTGATCCGCGCCGAGGGCATGGACGTGATCGGGACCTGGCATTTTGAGGAGCTCCCGCCGCGCGGAGCGTTCCGACTGGACGGCAGCGTGGTGGGGGCCGAGCTGGTCGAGGACGGCTTCATCGGCAAGGCGCTCACCTTCCACGGCCTCGAGCCCGGCGCGCGCCACGAGATCGAGGTCCAGCGCGATCCCTCCTACGCCATCTCGACCGGTTTTCAGGTGCACTGCGCCCTGCGTCCCGAGAAGGTGGCCTCCGGGCGCGTGTTGCGCCTGGGGGGATCGGTCGGCATCGACGTCACCTCGCGTCTGGGCCTGGAGGTCTTCTTCAGCGCCGAGCGCGTGGACGAGTTCGGCCAGCCCGTCGCGGCCGGCAAGGCGACTCTCGAGACGCCCGCCGGCGTCCTGCGCCCCGATCGCTGGAATCGCATCACCGTCAGCTACGACCAGAGCGAGCTCGTGGTCCTGGTGGAGGGCGTCGCCGTGGCGCGCGTTGAGGAGAACGCGCGCGTCGCCAAGATCGACAGGCCCCTGGTGCTGGGCGGCGGGCGGCGGCCGTGGCCGGGTTCGATCGACAACCTGGTGATCACCGCCGTGGGGAGCGAGCGCGAGGTCGTGCTTCCGGGCGGCACCTCCTTCCCCGCCGACACGCCGACCGAGATCGTCTTCGCCGCCGGCGGCGGCCTCGATCGCACGGTCCACAATCAGCCGGTCAGGATCATGATCGACTTCGAAAACGGTCAACGGCATGCCGTTCAGGTCAACCTCTTCGGGACGGTCGAGTGATGCACGGCGTCTCGCATCGAGGGCGACAGGGCTTCGCCTTGATCACGGTCATCCTGGTGCTGGCCGCCTTGCTCGTGCTCTGCACGCCCTTCCTGATGACCGCGCGCAACGCGGATCGCTCGAGCTCGCAGCAGTTCGATCGCCGTCAGGCGGAGGTAGCCCTCGACGCGGCGGTGGTGCACGCGCGCTCGCTGCTCGAGCGCACCCACTTCTCGATGGACGAGAGTGCCTGGGCCGATTCCCTCGACGAGATCGCTGTCACGAACGAGTTCGCCGAAGGCTTCCTCGACGCCAGCGACGCCCGCGGGCTGATGTGGGACCTCGAGGTGGGCGACATCGCCGGGCGCATCGATCTGGACAGCGCGCCGCCGCAAGTGCTGGCCAACATGATCGGTTCGACTTCGCGCGTGGTGAGGCCCATGACGGGGGACGACAAGGAGATCCCGGTCGCGTCGGTCTCCGGCTTCGAAGACTCGGGTTTCGTCTGGGTCCAGGGCGAGCTGATCCACTACGGCCGAATCGAGGGCAACACCCTGACCGATCTCGAGCGTGGTCTGGGTGTCATGGAGGACAGCGACGGCAATGTCCTGCCCGGGCCTCGACCACCCGGCAACCACGGTGTCGGAGCGTCGCTCTTCGACCAGCGCGCCTTCGCCCTGGCGGCCTGGCGCATGTACGAGGGAGACGTGCGCGGCTTCGGATCGCAGGAACGCCTGAAGGAAGCCGACGAGTTAGTCCTGACCGAGGGCGGCCTGGGCCGGGACGCGACGCGCAGGATCCTCGAACTCGGCACGGTGCACGGGGGCGTGCGCGCCGGCGATCGCTGGCAGCGCGCCGCGCGCGTGACCAGCGGCTCTCGGGCGGGGCTGACGGGAACGGTTCGAGTCGATTCGGCGCGCTGGTTCAACGAGGGATCGACCGTGTTGATCACCGACGGCGCCACTCTGGAGTTGGCGCTGGTGCAGAGCGTTTCCAACGGCGGGGGGGTGTACCTCGACCGGGCGCTGACGAACAACTTCACGGCCTATGACGCGGTGATGTTCGTCCAGGCGCGCCGCCCGGTGAACCTGAACACCGCTGCGCCGGACGTGCTCGAGGTGCTCTTCTCGAACCTGCAGCTGCGCGGGCGCAACTCGCGCATCACGGGCCGGGAGGCCAGGGCCCTGGCGGGCGCGGTCGTCGCCTCGCGGCCCTTCCAGAGCATGGAGGACTTCATGCGGCGGCTGGTCCTGCCGGCCGCGGGCATCGAGAAGCTCCCCCCGAGCGCCATGCCGGCGCCCGAATCCCTCGCGGCGGGCGGGACGATCATCGGCCCCTACGACGCCCTCGCGCTCTACACCAACGGGCTGAACGCCAACGACGCGACTCTGGTCTTCTCGACCATGCCCTTCAGCTTCGCGACGCGCGACACCTACGCCCTGGATCTGCGCTCGACGGTAAACGCTCTCAGCGGCGTCGAGCGCTTCTCCCTCGCCCGCGAGCAGGTTGAACTGGTCGTTCCGCAGACCGAGCTGATGCACCTCGCCGCGCGCCAGGTCGATTTCGACGAGGCCCTGCGCCTGCACCGCAAGGCGCCCTGGTGGCAGACCGGGCCCAAGCCGACCAGCCGCTACAGCACCGGCGGCGCCCAGCCGCCCTCGCGCGTGTGGTCGCACCTGGGGACTCACGCCGGGCGCGCCTTCCTGCCGGGGGTGACCGCGCCGGTCGTCAGCGACTCGGCCGAGGGACCCGTCCCCGAGCATGTCTTCGCCTCCGACGAGCCCGACGGCTGGGCCCAGCTGTGGGCCGCGCGCACCGACGAGATGGGCCAGCGCAAGGGGCGCGTGCTCCACTTCGATCACGAGACGCGTCGCCTGGAGGGCCGATACCTGCCGGATGAGACCGTGCAGCGCTCCACGACCTCGAACCTGGTGCAGTGGTCGCCCTCAGGCGGGCTGATGCGGGCGATGAACTTCTCGGCCTGGATCCAGCCGCGCGCCCTCGACGGCGGATTCCTACTCGACGTCGGTTCGAGCTCCGCCGAGTCGGACCGCCTGTCGCTGTTGATCGAGGGCGAGGACCTGGTGCTGCGCGTCCTCGACGGCGGAGGGGACCACCTGCAGAGCGCCTTCCCCGAGCGGGCGGAGCTGCGCTTCGCCCTCGCCCCGGGGGAGGGCCCCGGCCTGCCGCTCGACACCTGGACCCACGTCAACATCGACGTGCGCGGCACGCGACCGAGCCAGATGTCGATGTTCATCGACGGCACGACCCACGGCGTGCGCACCCCCGGGCTGACGCGCCTGAGCGGGTCGGTCGGCGCCGATGCCTCCGTGCTGCCGGTGGACTCCACCGAGGGCTTCATGCCCCAGGGCGTGGCGCGCGTGGGCGACGAGCTGGTCGAGTACGTCCTGGACGCGGGCGCCCTGGTCTGCACCTACCTCGAGGCCGGGGCCCTGGCCGGATTCGGCGGGCGCAACGCCCGCGTGCGCTGGACGGGCACCGAGCCGCCCCTGCCCGACAACATCGACGTTTCGGACATGAACCACGCGTCGGGGACGACCGTCGAGCAGTACGGCTACAGCTTGCCGATCGCCTCCGACGTGCCCACCGGCATGGCGACCCTCGAACAGGAGCTCGGGGCGTTTCGAGTAGGCGTCGCCATCGGCGTTGAGAACGGCAGCACGACCCTCGGTGATCCGATCTCGATCCAGGGCGCCTTTGGCCCCCTGTTCCTCGGTTACGGCATGGGGGGCGCGGAGAGCCCGGTGACTGGCCTCTTCCTGGCGCCGGCCGAAGACCCCGATGGGGGAGGCGACGCCGCGCAGGTGATGCGCGCCTTCAGTCCCAACGGCGGTCTGGCCGCCATCGTGCAGGTGCGCGTGGGCCAGGGGTCGATGGAAGGGGAGATGATCGGGGGCGTGGAGGTCTTCGAGTACTCCGGCTGGCAGGACAACGTCCTGCGCATCGCCACGCGCGGCGACGGCGTGAGTGGGATGCCCGTACCCCAGAACGATGGGGATGGCGAAGGGGACGGCGACACGGTCGGCGGCGGCATTGCGCGCGCCTTCATCACCAACTGGTTGGCCACCATCAATGGCCAGCCCGCCCTCGAGTTCCTGAACTACCGGCCCTTCGTCTTCCCGATCTCCGTGCCGGTGGCGGGGGCCAGCGACCTGACCTTCCTCGCTCCCACGATCGAGGTCCCCCAGTTCGCCCAGATCACGCGCACCGACCAGGGCGAGCTGAGCGAGTGGATCTGCTACGACTGGTTCGACACCTCGCGCCGCCAGCTGGCGCGCGTGGGAACCCTGGGCGCCGCCTACTCGGTGCTGACCTCCGACCTCAACTGGCGCGAGTTCGACGAGGAGCCGATCTTTCCCGGTCCTTCCGGTCCCGAGCCGCCTCCGGGCCCCTGGCCGCCGCCCGCCCCCACGCCGCCGGCGCCCCCCAGCGAGCCGCCCAGCGCTTTCGCCGCGCCGGCCCTCGGCTCCCAGTGGCAGCCCATCCTGGGCGAGGCCGAGGATCTCGAACTGCCGGTCACGCGTGCTGTGCGCGAGATCATGATGCACCGCGGCGTGTTCGGGACCTTCTCGCACGCGCATCCGGCGGGAGTGGAGATCCACCCGGTCTGGCTCGTGTCCAATCGCGGCGTGGACGGCGGCCGGCCCGGGAAGGGCGACCACGCGTTCCTGATGGGGGCCTCTCCCGATCACATCGGCTGGCCCGTGCGCGTCCATCGCAGCCACCTGCCGAGCAATGAAGTCATCGTCCACGACTTCGTCCAAGAAGACCCGGCCATGCCGGTGGCGGCGCCGGGGGACTTCGGTCCGATCCCCAATGTCGGCAACAGCGGCCGCGTGCATGTGGCGCTCGACACGCCGGTACCCGAGCCGATGGTGGCGGGAACCTTGGCGGGCCAGACGGACATCTTTGACACGCGCCTGATCACGCGCCTCATGCTCTACCCATCGGGCGAGCGTCCGCGCCTGACGACCAGCGTCGCTGTCGGGGGCGGCTTCCGGACGGATGTGGGCGCGATTCCCTCGTGCGTCGTCGACGAGGTCGTCTTCGGCCACACCAACTTCGGCATGAGCGTCCCGCTCCCGAATCTCGAGCAGATCCAGGGCGGCCAGCTCCTGCTGCGCACCGAGTTCGGCGAACAGTCGCAGCTGATCGAGGTCCGCGCCCGCGCCATGAGGATTCCCGTGGGACAGATCGGAGCGCCCTACGACTTCCTGAACGAACTGGAGGAGGACGCCGGGCTCCTGCGCATCGGCGACGAGATCATCGCCTTCGACGACTGGGACGCGAGCAATGGGACCATCACCATCGCCCCCGACGGGCGCGGGATGCTCGGGACCCAGCCCCAGCCGCACGCGGTCGGCGAGAACCTGAACTTCCTCGAGGGCATCACCGTGACCGCCCTGGCCCAGGGCATTGGCGCGGGGGACGCCGAGATCGGCGTCAAGGACCTGGCGGAGTTCCCCCTGGAAGGCACGGTGCTGATCGGGCGCGAGCTGATCCACTACACCCGTCACCGCAGCGGGACGCTCGAGATGCCGCGCTCCTCCTCGCGCCCGGGTATGCGCGACGAGCGCGGGGACGGGATCTTCCGCGGCCGCTTTGGGACGACGCCCGAGGGCGCCGCTGCCGGCCAGGCGGTCGTGCTCTTTCCGTTCCGCTACTGGGATCGCTGGGCCGAGCGCGCCGACGCCCCCGAGCTCAGCTACTTCGGCTTCGAACTCTCCCAGCCCGCAGCCTTCTGGCGCTCGTTCTTCTGGATCGACGAGGAGCCCGCCCACGGCGCGTGCAATTTGGCGATGCTCGTGCGCACCGACCCGAACACGCCCTGGGACGAGGAGCCCCTCGGCTTCAACGGGCTCACCCTCATGCGCGGCGGTACGGAGGACGGCGGACCGATCCCCCTTGGCCGCCAGTCCGATCGCGTCGAGTGGCGGGCGTTCGTCGAGTACCAACCGGGGGCCTTCAATCTCGAGAGCGGCCTCTCCCACGCCTGGAAGACCACGCCGCACCTGAAGCAATTCGGCGCCTTCTACCTGGCGCCCGGCATGACCTTGCGGAGCGTGACCCGATGAAGGCGCGCGACACACACCCGCGACGCCGGGAGTGCGCAGGCCTGACTCTCGTGGAGCTGGTGCTCGCGACAGGGCTGTTGACCGTGCTGATGATCGCCGTCTTTTCCCTGCTCGACGGATCCCTCGATCTGTGGCGCAGGGCCGAGATGCGCCGCAACCTGAGTGAGCACGCCGGCGGCTTCCTGGAGCTGCTGGCGACGGATCTGCGCTCGCTCGAGCCGGGCGCGAGAGGCGACATGCTCGTGGAATGGGTGCGCTTTGACGCCGACGGCGACGGCCTGGCCGAGACCGGCTGGCCGCGGCTGCGGCTCGTGCGCCAGGCCTCGGCGGCGGAGGTGGCGCGCCTGACCGCCGGAGACGAGGAGCCGTTCACGGGCCCCGCAACCCTCGAGGTCTGCTGGGCCTTCACGCCGGCTGCGGGCGGAGTGGACGCGCGGGCCGAGGGCATCGCCTGGCGCGGCGCGCACCTGGCCCTCGACGCGTCGAGGCGCACCTTCTTCGATCCGGGGTTCTTCAACGCCACCACCCACGAACCGGACGCGGGCGAACTGGAGGACGTGACCGGCGGCCTCTTGTGGGTGGGCCTGCGGTTTGCGACCCAGACCTCGATCGTTCACGACGGTTGGGACGTCGGCGACCGACTGGAGCATGCGGCCACTTCCTGGGACGGGTGGAACCGCGAGCGCCCCGACACGAGCGTGCACCCGTTCAACGAGCCCGGGGCCGGGATGCCGGAAGTGGACGAGCACCCGCTGCTCCCGCGCCGCGTGCGGATCGAGATCGAGCTGGAGCGCGCCGTGGACCGCAAGGCGCGCACGCGCTTGACGGTCCACCTGGCCGCCTCGGACAGCACCTTCACTGTGGATGACCCCACGCGCATCCCGCGCGGCGATGACGCACACGTCAACCTGGACGGGGAGTGGATGCGGGTCACGAATGTCAGCGGAAGGCGCGTGACGGTGCGCCGTGCGCAGCGCGGGAGCGAGCCGGTTTCCCACGAGCCCGGAGCCATGGTCCACTGGGGGGCGAGGGTCGTTCGGGAGGTTCCGATCACCCTCTACCGTGAGGACTGGAACCTGTGACGAGCACACGATCAGTCAGGCAGCGCTCGTCCGAGCCGGGCGCCCGCGACGGCTTCACCATCGTCGAGGTGGTGCTGGCCATGGCGATCCTGCTCCTGGGGGCGACGGCCATCCTGGGCATGCTGACCTTTGGCGCGGCCCTGACGCGCAGCGCCCAGCTGCGCGCGGCCGCCGCCTCGGCGGTGAGCGCCGTGGAAGCGGACCTCGAGCAGGTGCTCTTCCCCTTCGAGGACGGGCGAGTGGGGGAACCGGTCAAGATCACCGATCGCCCGGTCCCCGACACGCCGGGCGTGGTCTACTCGGCCAAGGCCAGCCAGAACCCCGACAATCCGCGCGAATACCGCGTGGACGTGTCGTTCAGCTGGAACAGCGCCGGGGTGCAGCGATCGCGCTCCTACACCACCCTGCGCATGCGCGAGCTATCCTTCGGTGAGCGCCTGCGGCGCGAGTTCGTCGAGAAGACCGGGGGATTCCAGAAAACGACCGCCCCGCTGGCGGTAGAAGACTGATGACCATGATGAACAAGCTGATCCTCCCGCTGGCCCTCACCTGGGCGCCCCTCGCCGCGGCGACCGCCGCCCTCCAGGACGGGCTTCCGGACGGGGGAGCGTCCCTCGACCTGCTCTCCCCGGCGGTGCCCGACGCCCCGCTCTCGATGGTGCGCTTCCGCGACGGCTCGATCCAGTGGGGCCGTATCCTCGAGCACACTGCGGAGGAGGTGAGCTTCGAGCGCATCGACACGGGCGGGCTGGTGCGCGCGCCCTGGGGACTGCTGGACCCGATCCAGGAGAACGAGTTGCGCATGCGCTTCGGTTACATCGAGGTCGAGGGCGAAGAGGTCATGATGACCGCCCAGATGCTGGTACTCGTGGACGGCAGCGAGGTGGTGGGCAAGATCCTCGGCTACACCGAGAACGAGATCATCGTCAAGGACCGCAGCGGCACGCGCTACGTCTCCAAGGGGCTGGTGCGAGACACGCGCGACGGGGTGCGGGTCTCGGCGCTCGAGCTCTACACGAAGGAGGAGCTCTACAGCCTGGAACTCGTCGCCATCGAACCCGAGGACAGCCAGGCGCACTTTGACCTGGCCGAGTACTGCGAGCGCATCCTGGCCTTCTCGCACGCCCTCGAGCACTACATCGCTGCCCAGGCTCTCGATGCCGCGTTCATGGATTCGGAGCTGGAATTGATCATCGCCCGCGTCGAGGTCAAGGTGGGCCAGGAGGAGCAGCTCGACTTCCTCGCGGCGGTCGATCTCCTCAAGCGGCGCAAGAAGTACGACGAGGCCCTGGTGGAGCTCGAGGTCTTCGACGGGCTCTTCGAGGATTCACCCCTGCGGGTGGACCGGCTCAAGCTTTCAGATCGAATCGAGAAGGCGCGCGACAAGCACGTGCGCGAGGAGGTCAGGCGTCGCTGGTACCTGGCCATCGAGCGCCTGGCGGGCGTGGCGGCCCGCAATAAGGGCTACGAGGCGACCCTCGGCTACCTGGACGAGACCATGAGCGAGGAGATCCTGGCCTACGTCCATGGGAACGCCACCAGACTCTGGGCCGAGGTGGAGTCGGACCAGGTGCGCCAGATGTGGCTCGAGCGCAAGCCCGGTCGCTGGCGCCCGGCCTCCTATGGGCTCGCCACCTGGCTCCTGGGCGAGGACGAGGCCTTGGCCGGCGGCCCGGTGCAGACCGTCGCCGCGCCGAAGAGTGAGCGCGACCAGGAGCGTGCGGCGCTCGAGGAGCGCATCTCGCGCTTCCTCCGCAACCAGGAGATGGCCAAGGCGGCGCGCGGTAGCGAGGACGACGAGGAGGACGTCGAGGCCTTCTGGGCGCGCCTCTCCTACGCCGCGCGCAAGAACTGGATCGTGGCCTACTACGCGGAGCACTCCGGCGAAGTCGAGTTGCGCGAGAAGCCCGAGCTTCACAACTGCCGCGAGTGCGGTGGGACCGGGACGCGCGAGGTGCTCTACACCGGCAGTGCGCGCACCGGCGGCCCCCCCTCGGGCTTGCGCCTCGTGGCCTGCGAGGCCTGCAGGGGGATCGGTCGGACGCGCCGCATCCGATACCGCTAGCCCGTCAGACGAATCGCCTGCGTTTTCAGGCAGCGAGGCGGCGTGGATTCGATCGTTCCGCCATCCAGAGCATCCCTTCAACAGACTCCTGACGATTCGTTGCACAACGCCCACCGACACGCCCGTCTCGCGCTGCTCCCGCTCCTGATCCTCGGAGCTTGCAGCGCGACCTCGAATCCCTCCGGCAGCGCCCCGCAGGAGCCGCGGGTCATCGAACCCAGCGCCCAGGCGACGCAGGCCGCGGCGGACGCGGCCGATCCGCCGGTGGCTTTGGTGGACGGTTCCCCGATCGCCACGAGTGAGCTCCTGGGGGCCTGGATGCACTCCAATCCCTCGGAGGTGCGCGGTTTCCTCGACGGACTGGTCGCTGCCCGGGCGGTGGAGATCGAGGCCCGTCGCCTGGGCGTCCAGCTCGCGCCCGAGCGCGTCGAACAGGCCCAGGCCCAGGCCCTCGCGCGCCTCGGCCAGGATGTGGCCGAGCGCTACGGCGACGTCACCCTCGACGAGTGGATCTCCGTCGGCCAGGGCCTCCAACCCGCGGCCTATCGCAGCCGCGTGCGGCGGGAGGTCGTGCGCGGCCTGCTCGCCGAGCGCGTGGTGCGCGCTTTTGTCCTGGGCTCGGAGCACGCCCTCGTGCGCATGGCGGTGACCGAGACGCGCGCGGGAGCCAATCAGATCCGCAGCGCCGTGGAGGCGGGAGCCTCCTTCGAGGAGGCGGCCAGCGGACTGAACATTGCTTCGACCGCGGCCTTCGGCGGCGTCTCGCCGGTCGTGCGCGCTCGCACTCCTCTCTCGCGCATGGCCTTCACGACCGAGGTCGGCGCCCTGGCCGGACCCTTCGAGGAGCAGGGCCGCTGGATGCTGATCCGCGTCGAGGGTCGCGAGGAGGCGGACACGGGACTCTGGCCTCACCTCGGCTCCGCCGTGGAGGCGAGCCTCGGCGAGCGGCAGGTGAGCGAACCCGAGTATCTGCAGTGGACGGCCGAGATGGCTCGCCGCTACCCGGTCGATCTGGCTCCGTTCTTCGAGTTGATCGAGGCCGCGGACGGTTGAGAGCGACCCGGATGGGCCTTGCATCGCGACCTCGACTCCGCGATGCTCCCGCGATGGTCGAGGAGGGCGAGACAGGCGTGGCGATGTCGGAAATCGAGGACACGGACACGGGAGCCGAGCCGCCGACCGATCGTCCGCAGCAATCGTCCCCGCAGGACCGTGAGGACGGGGGCGCAGAGTCCGAACCGGTGTCGGGGGAAGGGACCGCCGGGGAAAGCGCGGAGGAGACCCTGGCCGGGAACCAGACCGAGGAAGAGCCCGGCGAAGAGGAGCAGGAACGCCTCCTGCGCTCGGTCGCCGCGCTCGTCTTTGCGTCTCCCGAACCCCTCGGAATTGGGCGCATCGTGGGCTTGCTGGAGGATGTGCGCCCCGCCCGCGTGCGGCACGCCCTCGAGGAGCTCGGCCGACGCCTCGAGGCCTGCGGCCTGCCCCTCGAGCTGCGCCAGATCGCCGGTGGCTGGCGGCTAGTCACGGCCCCGGACTCCGATGAGGTGGTGGCCCGCCTGCAGAAGGCGCGCAAGATCGAGCGCCTCTCGCCGGCCGGCCTAGAGACCCTGGCGGTCGTCGCCTACCGCCAACCGGTCACGAAGGCCGAGGTGGAGGCCATCCGGGGCGTCCAGTGCGGGCCGATGCTGCGCGGACTGGTGGATCGAGGTCTGGCGCGGGTCGTGGGCCGCTCCGAGCAGCCCGGTCACGCCCTGGAGTACGGGACGACGCGCGCGTTCCTGGATCGCTTCGGCCTGGCCGACCTCAAGGAACTGCCCCGCGACGGGGAACTGCTGGGCTGAACCCCGCCCGCCCCGTGCCTCCAGCTTGCTTCCCGCGCTGACGGCTCCGTACACTCTGCCGTTCCACATCCCGGGCCCGCGCGCAGAGTACCCCCATGTCCAGGAAAAGAGACAAGACCAAGCAAGGCCGGCACGCGGCCTCAGCCTCACCCGCCTCCGATTCCGTGGCGCACGACGACGACATCGTCTTCGTTCCCAAGGGGCAGAGCCGCCTGCGCTTCTACCTGAGCTTCGCTCTGGTCGTGTTCCTGCTGATCATCTTCGTCGTTCCCAGCGCCCTGATGGGCTCGCTGGGTGCCGGAGATGAGCGGGTGGCCGAGACCTACGTGCGCTGGACGGGACCGGACGGGACGCCGAGAGAGTTCACCTACGCGGACTTCGTCGGGCACAAGCGCGCCCTGCGCATCCTCGAGACCGCGCGCATCCTGCCCTTCCTGGGCTTCGGTCAGATGGATGCGGGCCTCGACGAGGACGTCGCGCGCTTCCTGATCCTTGAGGACGTGGCGGCCCACCACGGCATCCGGGTGACGGACACGTCCCTGGCGAACTTCATCCTGCGGACCTGGCCCGACCCCGAGGCCTACCACCGCTTCGTGGCGAGCAGCGTGCGCGTGCCGGCAGCGGCCTTCGAGCAGGCCTTGCGTCGTGCTCTGGCCGTACGCCGCCTGCGGACGTACCTCGACTTCGGCGTCAGCGAGAGCGATCCGACCGTGATCGAGGCGACCTGGAAGTCGCGACACCAGGAGAATGCCTTCCACCTCGTCCGGATAGCCGTGGCGGAACAGGAAGCCGAGGCCCGCGTGCGCCTGGCCGAGGCGGACCTCGAGGTCTGGTTCGGCGCCCTGAGCGAGCCCGCCCAGCAGCCCTACCGGACACCCCGCCGCTGGTCGGCCCAGATCGCCTTCGTCACGGCCGACGCGCAGGCCGCCGAAGGTGAGTTCGCGGGCCTGTACGAGGCCTACCCGCGACCGGAGGGCGAGGACCTCGACGAGCTCGCGCGGCGCTACTACGAGAGCTTCTCTCACGTGCGCTTCCGTCGCGAGGAGGAGGACGAGAGCCTGGAGGGGCGAGATCGCCTCTATCTGTCCTTCGATGCCGTCGTCGATCAATGCCGCCGCGAGGCTCCGGCCTACTACTCCATGGTGGACTGGCTGGCCGACCTGACGAGCCGACTCGCCGACGGCGCGATCGTGGAGGTCGTGGACCTCGAGGCCGAGGCGGCCACGGTGGGTCTGGAATTCGCGGCCGCTGGGACCGAGCGTAGCCTGGAGGAGTGGCGCGAGGGCGAGGAACCCTTCACCGGACCGCTGGTGGCAGCAGCCATGAACAACCGGGAAGCGGGCGGCATCGTGCCGACGGTCACGGTGGAGAAGGGCGCTCTGATCGTGGCCCGAGTCTCCTCCGTACTGGCGCCCGACCTGCCTCCCTTCGCGGACATCAGCGAGCAAGTCGAAGCTGCCTGGATCGACCAGACCTGCGGCGAGGTCGCGCTCGAACGGCTCGAGGCCATGCGCGACGGCCTCGGTGAGCGTCCCGATGTCGATGGCACGCCCTTCCTGCCGACCACCACGGTCGAGGTCTTCGAGGCAGCTGCCGCGGCAGCGGGCTTCGAGGTGAGCTACCGCGATTTTCAGGAGCGCTCCACGCCGCTCACGGGAGATGACGAGGAGGCGGACGCCATCACGGGTTTCCTGCGCGCCAGCGGCGCCCTCTACTCCGCCGTGGAGGGACAGGTGCCCGCGGCATCCCTCGACCGTGGCGGGGAGCAGGCCTACCTCGTGCGCCACTCGGGTGCGCGTGCCGCGGACCTTTCGCGCATGACGCCGGCGGAGTACGCGTCGGTCCAGCGCCTGGAGCTGCAACTGGCCCTGCAGAGGTTTCGCGCGGCCTCCTTCGACTCCATCGACTACCTCAAGCAACGCTACCAGCTCCACTTGGCGAGCTGGGACACGGAAGATACCGAGTAGGGCGCGTACGGAGTCGGGACCACGCCAGCGCGCGCTGCACCGACCCGGACCGGCCGCGCCTTCGGAGTGGAAGGTCGGTGCGCGCCGACGCGTGATGCAAGAAAAGTCCGCCGACCCGCGGGTGGGGGGACCGCGCGAGCCGACGGAACGAGGAGATCAGGAATCTTGCTGTGGGTCTCGGTGCGAGGCGCGGTCGCCGGCTGGGAGTGGGGGGGGGTGGGTCCGAGGACCCGCGCCGACCCGCGCCACTGGGATCATCGTCCTGGCGCCCCGTCACCTTGGGGACGGACCGCGGCCCTTCCCGAGGTAGGGAATCAGGAGCGCGGGCGGGCGGGGCGAAACACGACCCGGAAGATGCTCCCGCCTCCCGGCCGGTCGGCAACCTCGGCGTCGCCCCCCAGGGCCTCGGCCTGGGTTTTGACCAGGTGCAGCCCCAGGCCCGTCCCGCGCGAGGTGCGCGTCGCCTCGTTGCCCATGCGGTGGAAGGCCTCGAAAACGCGCACCTTCTGGTCCGCGGGGACCCCCGGCCCGCGATCGAGGATCTCCAGGACCGGGCGTCCGCGGCGCAAGCGTGTGCGCACCAGGATCGGCTCGCCCGTGGAACTCGCGGTGGCCGGCGCGTACTTGCGCGCGTTCTCCACCAGGTTGGTGGCGATCGAACTCACGGCCTCCGCCGTCAGGAGCACCGGCGGCAGATCGTCGGCGAGTTCCAGCTCCAGGTCCTCCAGCGCGCCCTCATTGCTCTTGAGCAAGCCCTCGAGCACCGGCTCGAGGGTGGCGTTGAGGTCGGCGGGTCGGGGTTTGGTGCGCGTCCCGGCCAGCTGCCCCTTCTCCAGCACGCGCTCGACCATCGTCTCGAGGCGCTCGGCCTCGGCCACGATGCGGCGATGGTAGTCAGCCTGCCGCTCGGGGTCGCGCGCCCAGCCGTCCAGCAGCATCTCGCCATAGAGACGGATGGCGGACACGGGCGTGCGCAGCTCGTGGGTCACCGCGGCGACGAAGTTCTCCGTCTGGCGGGCGTACTCGAGGTCGCGGCGCACCGAGCGCAACAAGAGCAGCAAGCCGGTGATGAGGGACAGGCCGAGCATCGCGGCCACCCCCAGGAAGCGGCGCGCCTGGAGGCCGAAGCGCCGCTTGAGCTCCTCGGTGCTGATCGCCACGCGCAGGGCGCCGAACTCGCGATCCTCGAGCACGTAGGTCTCGAACCCCAGCTCCTCGACCAGGTGCACGAGCCCGATCTCCTCGTCGGGCGCAGCGTCGCCTGCTCCCGTGCCCACCGGCACGAAGCGCTGCGATCCGTCCAGCACGCGCGCCGCGGCCTCGGTGGGGATCTCTTCGAAGAACCAGTCCGTGTCCACGAAGAATCCCTGCACGATGTAGGCCCCCTCGCGCAGGGTCGCGAAGCAGTCGGGCATGTCGTCCAGGACGGCGCTGCCGGTGATCAGGACGCTGCGCGTGGCGATCAGGTGTGGCGTCCCGTCCCGCTCGCGGTAGAAGCGCAGGTGGAAGCCGTACTGATGGACGTCGGTCTCCAGGCTCTCGAGCACGCGCAGGTGGGGCAGTTCGTCCAGCATGCACTGCACGTCCCCCTCGTCGCTGTGGTTGATGGCGGCCACCGAGAGGGTGAGGCTCGTCTCGCGCTCGGCGGGGAAGTGGGTCACGCGCTGCAGGGTCTCTCGGGCGTGGTCGTGGACCACGAGATCGGCCGCGGTGGCGAGCAACTTGCCTTTCCGCCGCGCCCATTCGGCGGGGTCTCCCGCCCCACCGAACAGGGTCACCGGGGCGTCGATCCCGTGCGGGAACTCGTAGGTGAACCAGCCCAGGATGCCCGGCGGATGGGGCTCGAAGGCCAGGGGGGAGCGCACCAGGGCGAAGTCCGTCCCGATCGTCCCGGGCGGGAAGAAGGACTCGCGGTAGTGGTACCAGGGCCGCCGGTTCTCGGCGCCCACGAGCTTGTGCAACTCGTCGTGCACCGCTTCGGCCAGGCGTCGCCCGGCGTCGTAGACCTCCCAGGGCACCTCTTCCAGGCTCTGCTCGTGGTCCCCGGTCAGCTGGCGCCAGTGGAGCACGCCCAGGACCACGGTGGGCAGGACCAGCAGCAGGCCATAGAGAGCCAGCGCCGTCCGCCGGCGGTGGAGATCTAGGTGTACCAACGGTAGCCCTTGCCCCGCACCGTCTGGATCAGCGACGGGCTTGAGGGGTTGGGCTCGACCTTCCGGCGCAGGCCGACGATGTGGATGTCGACCGTACGCGTCTCCACCTTGCCGTTGCTGTAGTGCCAGACATCGACCAGCAGGTCATCGCGCGTCACCACGCGGTGGGAGTGCTTGATCAGGTAGCGCAGGATGTCGCCCTCGCGCGGCGTGAGCTGGATGACCTCGCCGTCGCGGTGGACCTCGAGGCGTTCGAGGTCGACCGAGATGCCGCCCGGCAGCTCGAGTTGCGGCGGGGGAGTGGTGTCGATCTCCCGGCGGCGAAACTGGGCCGCGACGCGCGCCACCAGCTCGCGCGGGGCGAAGGGCTTGCACATGTAGTCGTCGGCGCCCATGTCGAGCCCGTGCACCACGTCCGCCTCGCTGGCGCGCGCGGTCAGGATCAACACCCGCAGGTCGCGCTTCTCCGTGCGCAATGTCTGCAGGATATCGAGGCCGCTCATCCCCGGCAGCATCAGGTCCAGCACCATCAGGTCGTGCCGCCCCGAGCGCGCGGCGGCCAGGCCCGCGGGGCCGTCGAGGGTCACCTCGACGGTGAAACCGACGTGTTCGAGGGCGTCGCGGATACCCAGGGCCAGGTTCTCCTCATCCTCGACGACCAGGATCCGCTCGTTGCGGGCCACGTTCTCGCCGCCGCTGGGGGGGACTTGCATGGGTGGTGCTCGATGGGTCGGAGGGATTTGCGGGGAAGGAACCGCCCGGAGGGCGCTCCATGGATACGGACGCCCAGGCGTGAGTAACGGTCCCGGTCGGGGAAAAATCGCCTCGTGGAGGGCAGACGGTACTACATCTCCTCCAGGGCCTCGGCAACCCAGGCCGGCAGCCCCGAGAGGAGCGCCGCGGCGTCAGGAATGCCCGCGAGCATGGCCCGCGCGTCCTCGGGCATGCGGGCGCGCCAGAGGGATGCGCCCAGCTCGAGGCGGACCGGCGCGGGTCCGCCAGGGACGTGGCGGCGTGTGATGCGCAGCACCTGGCGCAGGGAGCGGTAGGCGTCCTCCCAGCGTCCGTCGGCGGCGTGCTCGCGCGCCCACAGGCGATGGGCCATGCTCTCGAGGCCGTCGGCGATCAGGGCGGCGTCCTTGGTGCGGTACTCGCGCGAGAGGCCCCAGGCCGACTCGCCGGTCAGGCCTTTCAGCCGCTCGTGGGCCCGGGCGAGGACCGCCGTGCCCTCGGCCTCGCGCCCCATCAACAGCAGCTTGGCGCCCGTCTCGGTCAGCCACAGCGCCCCGGCGCGACCCGCCGCTCGCGCGGCATCGAGAGCGCCCAGGCCGCGCTCCCCGTCGCCGATCGAGAGCTCGAGCCAGGCCCGGTTGCGCAGGGCCGCCGGGTGTCCGGGATCCACCGCGAGGGTGGCCTCGAACAGCGCTCGAGCCTGCTCCAGATCGCCGCGTCGCGCGTGGTGCACCGCAAGTTGCAGGAGCGGCTCGACGCGGTGAGGGCGCAGGGCGAGCACCGCCCGCCAGGCGGCGAGCAGCTCCTCGGTCTCGGCGCCGGTCTGCTCCAGGAGGCGTGCGCGCAAGGTGAGAGCGACGACCGAGTCCCCGCGCGCGGCCAGGGCGTCGTTCAGCGCACCTTCAACTTCGGTGGCGCTCGGTGGCTCGCCGCCGGCGATCGCGGCCAGGGCCAGGCCGTGGCGCGCGAGGCCCGCGGCGGGCCACGCGCAGAGCGACAGGTAGACGATGCCCGCTCCGCGCAAGGGCCAGCGTCGAACGCCGCCGCCCTCCTCCCCGTGCGGCAGGCCAAGCAGCGCGCCCAGCAGGGCGAAGCCCCCGACCGACGCCACGGGGTTGTAGAAGAGGGTCGCGTTGAAGAGACCGGCCACCAGGACGCCGCCGCTGCCCAGCGCCAGGGCACAGGCGAATTCGTCGCCGGCTCTCAGGGCGCGCAAGGCCGCCGCGCCGGCCGCCGCCGCCAGGACCAGCCACCCCAGGGCCGCGGCCAGGCCCAGCTCGCTCGCGATCAACAGCAGGTCGTTGTGCGGATGCTCCACCTCGCGTTCCTGCTCCTGGAGCCGCTGGTGGGAGGAGAGCTCGATCTCGAGCGGGTCGCGGTGGAGCGGGAACCGCACCGCGAACTGCCCCGGTCCCACGCCCAGCAAGGGCCGGTCGAGGGTCATCGCCGCCGTGCGAGCCCAGATCCTCGCGCGCACCTCGATGCCGCCGGTGTCCGTGGCCGCGGGGGGAGCGGAAGGCGCGTCGGCCATCGCCCTCGCGCCCGGACCCAGGGCGCCGCTTCCCAGGAAGGCGGCTCCGGCGACGAAGGCGGTGGCCGCGGCGGCCAGAGCCAGGGCGCTGCGGCGCGCTGCGCGCAGGTGGGCGAGGCTAGCGAGGGCGAGCACGACGCTCCCCGTGACCAGGGTCGCCGCGACCGGTGTGCGCAGGGCATGGGCCCAGAGCAGCATCGCGGCCGCCCCTCCGGCCCAGCGCCACCGGCCGCGGCCGGTGCAGGCGAGGGCCGCTCCGCACAGAGCGCCGGGCAGGACCGCGTCGGAGAGCTCGCCCGTGTTGCCCGCGAAGCCCCCCACTTCGGCGGGGAGTCCCGCCAGGTCCGAGCCCACAGCGCACAGGGCGATCGCGATCGTTCCGCGCACGAGGGCACGCCGTCCTGCCTGATCGAGCCCCGCCGCCGCCAGGGCCGCCAGGGCGCCGGCTGCCAGCAGGGTCACCGAGCGCGTGCGCTCCAGGCCGTCGCCCGCGCCTTCGGCCGCCAGCCACGACAGCGCCGCGACTCCCAGCAGGGCGGGCACGAGGCCGACCGCTCCGCGGTGGATTCCAGGGGGGCGCACGAGCAGGGCCAAGGCCAGGGGGATCAGGCCCAGGCCGACCCAGCCGGTGAGGGCCGCCTCCCTCGTCGCGGGGTCGGCAGCGCCCAGGGCTCCCGCCGTGATCGCTCCCAGGGCGGGGAGCAGCAGCAGGCCGGCGAGCAGGGTGCCCTTCAACGTCGCTCTCCGGACAACCCTCAGTCCCGACTTTCTAGGATCGCCGCGACGTAGCTCTCGGGTTCGAAGACCTCGAGCTCCTCGAGGGACTCGCCGGTCCCGATATAGCGCACCGGCAGGCCCAGGGCCTCCTTGATTCCGAACACGGCGCCGCCGCGCGCCGTACCGTCGAGCTTGGCGACGATCAGGCCAGTGACCTCGACCGCCGAGGTGAACTCGCGCGCCTGGAGCACGGCGTTCTGGCCGTTGGTGCCGTCGAGCACGAGCCAGGTCTCGTGCGGTGCGCCCGGGATGCGTTTGGCGATCACGCGCCGCACCTTCTCGAGCTCATTCATCAGGTTCTTCTGGGTGTGCAGGCGTCCGGCGGTGTCGATCAGCACCACGTCGATTCCCAGTGCCGTGGCGGACTCGCACGAGTCGAAGGCGATCGCCGCCGGGTCGTAGCCGTCGCGCTCGGGACGCACGATGTGGGAGTCGTTGCGCTCGGCCCAGACCTCCAGCTGGCGCGCCGCCGCCGCCCGGAAGGTGTCCGCCGCCCCGAGCAGCACGCTCTTCCCCGCCGACTGGAAGCGGTGGGCGAGCTTGGCGATGGTGGTCGTCTTGCCCGATCCGTTGACTCCCACCACCAGGATCACGGTCGGGCCGTGGGAGAGGTCCACCTCGTCGGTGGGCTGGGCGAGGCGTTCGAGCAGCAGGGCGCGCAGGGTCGCGCGCACGTCGTCCTCGTTCCGGATCTCGCCTCGCCGATGGAGGCGCGCGAGCTCATCGGATAGGACGCCGGCCACGGGCCCGAGGTCCGAGGAGTAGAGCAGGTCCTCCAGTTCCCCGAGTAGGACCGAATCGATCTCGCGGCCTCCGTGAAAGAGGCCCGAGATCCCGTCCGAGATCGCGGAGCGCGTGCGTCCCAGGCGACTCCGGAGGCGACCGAAGAGCCCCATCGCTCAGTTTTTTTCCGCGCCGGCTTCCTCGTCCCGCGCGCCGGCCGCGAGCGCCTCGTTCATGATCTTGTCGAGGATCCCGTTGATGAAGGCCCCCGAGTTCTGAGTCGAGAAGCGCTTGCCCATCTCGATCGCCTCGTTGATGGCCACCTTGGGCGGGATGTCGGGGCAGTACAGGAGCTCGTGAACTCCCAGGCGCAGAATGTTGCGGTCGAGCACCGCCATGCGCGAGATGTTCCAGTTCTGCGCGACTGCCTGGATGCGCTCGTCGATCGCGGACGCGTTCTCGCCCACGCCATCGACGAGGCGCTGGGCGAAGCCGCGCGTCTCCAGGTCGCGCTCCTCCTCGCGCAGGAAACCCTCAGCTTCTTCGGGCGCCGAGCCGACGAGATCGGCCTGATAGAGAAACTGGAGCGCCAGCTCGCGGGCCCGCGAGCGCTTCTTCACGCCTCCACCTCGTCGGTGGACGAGACGCGGAAGCCGCAGGTGCCCGCCGCGGGGGTCTCGGCATCGATTCCATCCAGGGCGGCGAGGGTCTCGAGCGCCGCCTTGGCGAGGGCGCGCCCCTTGTCCTGTTGCCCACCGGCATCGGGAGGGAGGGCGCGGTCGCGGGCCTGTTCGATGGTCTCGCAGGTCAACACGCCCAGGAGCACCGGCTTGTCGCACTCCAGCATGACCTGCCGCAGCCCATCCACCGCGCCGCGCGCCACGACCTCGTCGTGACGCGTCTCGCCCTTCAAGACCAGGCCGATGCAGATGACGGCGTCCACGGTGGCCAGGCGCGCGAAGCGGCGTGCAGCCAAGGGCAACTCGAAGGCGCCGGGCACGTGGCAGACCTGCATGTCGGCGGCAGCAACGCCGGCGGCAGCGAGCTCCCTGCGCGCCGAGTCGAGCATTGCACCGGTGAGCTCCCCGTGGAAACGGGACACGCAGAAGGCGATCCGGCGGCCGCTGCCGTCGGTGAGATCTTCGGACGAAGTCTGGGTGTCCTGAACCATGGGCTGAGAAGGATCGGAGCGCAGATCGGAGCGGCCCACAGCTTATCCCGCGTCCGCTTCTCCTCCAACGGAATCGCCCCGCCTGGCGCTGGGCTCATGCTCCGGGCGCGCTCTGGGAGGGCATGCGCAGTCGCGCGAGGCGTCGCAGGGCGGAATGGGTCCGCTCGGAGAGCACGCGCCCGAGGTCGTCGAGCAGGGTGAACGCCAGAGGGACGACCCAGAGCGTGAAGAAGGTGCTGATGGCGAGGCCGCCGGCGACACAGGTCGCAAGTGCGCGGTAGTCGATCCCCTCGGCCGGCGGCTCGGCGAGGGCCATCGGCAGGAGGCCGAAGATTGTCGTCACGGCGGTCATCACGATCGGTCGCACGCGCGTGCGACTGCCCTCGAGGACCGCGAGCCGGCGCTCCATGCCGCTCGCCTGCAGGCGGTGGATGCGGTCGATCAGGACGATGCCGTTGTTGACCACCACGCCCACCAGGATGATCAGTCCGATGAACCCGACCGAGTCCATGGGCGTGCGCGTCAGGTACAGGGTCCATAGGGCGCCGGTAGCGGCGAAGGGGATCGTGAAGAGCACGGAGAAGGGGCGCAGCAGGGACTCGAACAGGATCGACATCAGCAGGAACACGAGCACGACGGAGAGGGACAGGGCGCGCTTCATCTGCCCTAGCTCCGTCGCCTGCCGCGAGCCGACCGAGTCGTCGCTCGCGACGGAGTAGCCGCGCGGCAGGTCCATGGTACGCAGAGCCGCCATGCCCGCCTCGGAGACGGCCTGCTGGCGAGTCGGGTCCACCACGCGTCCCTGGATCGTGAACGACGCCTTTCCGTTGCGGCGGAAGATGCTGCGCGATCCGCGCTGGAAGCGCAGGCTGGCGAAGGCGGCCAGGGGGACCGGCCCGCTGAGGGTCTGGATATCGAGGTCGCGCAGGGTGTCGAGCCCGGCGACCTCTTCCTCGTCGTATTCGATGTAGAAGGGCAGCTCGCGCCCGGGCTCCTGGAAGAACGGCAGGGCCGCGCCGCGCAGGGCCCAGGAAATGTTCTGCAGGGCGAGCTGGGCGTTGACCCCCAGGCGCCAGGCCTGTTCGCTGTCCATCGCCACGCGCACCTGCTCGGGAGCGTCGCCGAGCGGAGAGGAGATGTCCTCGAGCCCTTCCACTTCCTCAAGGACGGCCAGGGCCGCGCGCCCCAGGGCAGCCAGCTCGTCGGCGTCGGGACCCTCGAGCGCGAAGGTCACCATGGAGCGGTTGCGCGTGTCGATGGACTGCTGCTCCGAGAAGTTCACGCGGTGGCCGGGGAGCGCGGGCCAGATCTCCTTCAGGCGCCGCCGCACGTGCTCGATGTGTTCGGGCGTCTGCGCTTCGTTCCAGTAGATCGTGAGGCTTCCGCCGCCGCGGTCGAAGCTGATCGACGCGTGGTCGTGCCCGAACTCGGAGCGGCGTTCGGCGACCGGGCCCTCGTAGAGCGTCAATTCCTCGCTGGCCTCGGCCAGGGTGAAGTTGTCCTCGAGTTCGATGCGGACCGTGAGGCGGCTGCGCGTCTCCTCCGCTCCGAAGGCGGCGAAGGTGATCCCGCTCTGGGGCACCATGACCGAGCACATCGCCGCGCAGGCCAGCATGGAGGCGAAGAGGCGATGACGCAGGGTCCAGTCCAGGAGGCTGGCATTGGCGTTCACCAGCATGTCGACGAGGGAAACGGAGTCCGGGGCGTCGCGGCGGGGCGCGAGCCGGGGGCGGGCGGCCGGGCGGGCGCGCCAGCGAGCCAGGCCGAACAGGCACAGGGCCGCGCCCAGGAGTGCCGCCGGAAGGGCGGCCGCCAGGGCCAGGGTGTGCGGGGCGAGGGCGGCGCCAGCGGGCGCCAGGCCGACCTCGCGCAGGGGGGCCAGGGCATCGTCGGGCGGGGCGAACAGACGCCAGCAGGCGAGGCCCGCAAGGAGGGAGACGAGCAGCGCGCGCAGCGGGGTAAGGAGCCGCAGGAGTCCGCGTTCGAGCAGGTGCACGGCGCCCAGGGCCAGTCCGCCGAGGTGCGCGAGGGCTCTCAGTATCCGCAGGGTGGCGCGCGCGGGGAGCGCCGCCAGGGGAGCCAGGGTGCGGGCGAAGGCCTCGGCGCCTGCCCGGCGCGGACCGACGATTCGCGCCGCGGCAACGGGCAGGAAGACCAGGGCCACGAGCAGGCTGAACGCGAGGGAAAGGCACAGAGGCATGCCCACGGCCCCGAACATGAGCCGCGCCATGGGGTCACCGGTCATGAAGATCATCGGCAGGAAGACGACCACCGTCGTCATCGTCGCCAGGGAGACCGCCAGGCCCACGTCGCTCACCCCGGCCGCCGCGGCCTCGCGTGGCGGGAGTCCCTCGCGATGGAGGCGTGCGATGTTCTCGATAACGACCACCGAGTTGTCCACCAGCATCCCGATCCCCAGGGTGATGCCGGTCATCGTCAGGATGTTGAAGGTGCCGCCGGCGAAGTAGACCCAGGCCACGGCCAGGAGGGACGAGACGGGAATCGAGAGCGCCACGCAGAGGGTCACCCGCACGCGGCGCAGGAACGAGAGCAGGACCAGCGCCGCCAGGGCGCCGCCCCACAGAGCGGTGCTGCGCAGCTGTCCGATGGAGGCCTCGATGAACGCCCCCTGGCTGAACAGGTTCAGGAACTCCATCTGGCCTCGGAGCTCGGGGCTCGCCTCCAGCTCGGCGAAGGCGGCTTCCACACGGCGCGCCGTCTCCACCACGTTGGCCGAACTCTCCTGGCCGATCTGTCCGAAGTAGGCTCGGGCGCCGTCGATGCGCGAGAGGTTGTTGACGACTGCCTTGACGCGCTCGATGCGCGCCACGTCCGCCAGCACCAGTCCGCCGCCGACGGGAAAGCGTTCGATCTCCTCGAGGGTCCCAAAGCGCATGTCGGAGCGCACGAGCACGCGCCGCCGGCCGTCGTACACCTCCCCCAGAGGCTCGGTGAAGTTGTCCTGGCTCAAGCGCAGCACCAGCGCACCGAGGTCGAGGCGCGCGGCCTTGACCCTCTCCTCGTCGAGCAATATTCGGATCGAGTCCTCTAGCCGGCCCCAGATCTGTACGCGACTGACGCCGTCGACCGCCTCCAGCCGGCGCTGCACGATCGTCTCGACCAGGTAGTCGGTGCGGTCACTCTGTCCGTCGTGCAGCAGAGCGAACCACATCAAGGGCAGGTCCCCGTCGTTCCAGGACCAGATCTGGACGCGCTCCAGCTCGTCGGGGAGCTCGGGCCGCGTGCGCTCGATGCGGTCACGCAACTCGGCGCGCGCGAGGTCGATGTCGGCTCCGCGTTCGAAGTGGACCTCGATCCGCGCCTGGTCCTCGTCGGACCAGCTGTAGACGTCCGCGATGCCACCCATGGTCCGGATCTGCTCTTCCAGAGGGCGCACGACCTTGGCCTCGTTCTCCTCGGCGCTCGCCCCGGGATTCCAGGCGATGACCGTCAGCCTGTCGCTCTGGATGCCTCCGGGCATCATCTCGAGCGGGATCCGCGCATAGGCGATCACGCCTACGACGATCAGGGTCAGGAAGGTGACCAGCAGGGTCACCGGCCGGGTGACCGCGCCATCGAAGAGCCTCGCCCGCCTTCTCATGCTCGGGCTCGCTCTCTCCTCGCCGCGGACCGGCCCCCGGCGAGCAGGGAGTAGACGACCGGGATCACCACCAGGGTCAAGAGCGTCGAGCACGCTAGACCGCAGACGACCGTGATCGCCATCGGTGCGCGCACCTCCCGACCTTCACCCGAACCGAGGGCACCCAGGAGTGGCAAGCTCGCCAGCCAGCCGGTGAGAGGCAACAGCCCTAGAACCGTGGTCGTGGTCGTCATCAGGATCGGGCGCAGGCGGGCGCGCCCCGCTTCGAGGATCGCCTCGCGCAGCGCAAGGCCCTCGTCGCGCTTGCGATTGATGCGGTCCACGAGCACGATCGCGTTGTTGACCACGATCCCCGCCAGGAGGATCAGGCCGATGAAGACCACGACCGAGAGCGGCGTGTCGAGCCAGTCGAGGGCGAACACGACGCCGACCCCGGCCAGGGGCACGGTCAGCAGGATGATCAGGGGCTGCACCAGGGACTCGAACTGGCTGGCCATCACGACGTAGACCAGAAAGATCGCCAGGAGGAGCGCGAACAGCAGGCTGTCGAGCCCTTCTTCGAGCGCGCGCTTCTGACCGCCGAGCTCGACGGTGACGTCGCCGGGTTTCTCAAGGGTCGCCAGGGCCCGCTCCACACGCTGGTTCAGTCCTCCCAGATCGATTCCCGTGCCCGAGGCCGTGATGATGACCGCGCGCGTGTTGCCGATGCGTCGGATCTCCGCCGGACCCTGCACCAGGCGCACGCGCGCCACGGCGTTGAGGGGCACGGGCGTCTCGGCGGCCGGATTGACCGCCAGGTCGAGCACGTCGTCGAGATCGTTCAGGAAGCGCTCGTCTCCCAGCACCCGGATGTCGATGCGGTCGTCGCCCTCGACAAAGCGCGTCGGGACGCTGCCGAGCAGCTGGTCGCGGACGAGTGAGGATACGGCCGCAAGGTCGAGACCGTACTCGAGGGTCTTGTCGCGATCGAAGACGATGCGCGCCTCGGGGTGGCCGGGGCGAACGGTGGTGCGGATGTCGGTCAGGCCCTCGACGCCTTCCATGCGCCGTGCGACCTCGGCAGCGACCGCGCGCATGCGCACGAGGTCGTGGCCCCCGACCTCGACCGCGATCGGCGCGTCGATCGAGAAGGGGGTCGGTCGCGTCACGTCCACCGAGCGCGCCTCGGGGCGCTCCTCGAGCAGGGCGCGCACCTCGTTGAGGAGTACCTCCTCGCGCTCCGCCGCGCGCGCCTCGGGGGTCAGGCGCACGGTCAGGCGCGCGGTGTGCTCGCCCTCGATGTCGCGCGAGAGGGTGTCGGCCTCGACTCCCACGGTCAGGGCCGTGACGGCCACGCCGGGCAGGGCGCGCACGCGCTCCTCCACCGCGACCAGGACGCGCTCGGTGTCGAACAGGGGGGTCTCGACTCCCAGGCCCACGTGGGCGGTGAACTCGCCCTGTCGGATCTCGCCCAGGAGCTCGGCTCCCAGGTGCGGGACGCGCGCGAGGGCTCCGGCGCCGAGCAGGGCGACGCCGGCCAGGACCGCGGCCCGGTGGGCGAGGGCGCTGGCCAGGGTGCGGTCGTAGAGGAGCTCGGTCCGAGCCCAGGCGCGGTCGAAGAGCCGCCGCAGGGGCGCGCTGAGCACGCTCCCCAGGCGCCAGAGCACGGCGCTCAGGGCGACGACCGCAGCCACCGTCAGTTCGTAGAGAACCAGGATCCCGCGGCCGCAGAGCGAGAGGCTCCGCGGAATGAGCGTCCCCATGGTCCAGGGTGCGGGCGGGGGGGGCGCTGCATCGCGCACGGCCGCCGCCTCGATCCGCAGCTCTCCCGCCAGCCAGGGGCGCGAGGCGAGCATCGGAATGAAGAGCACGGCCACCAGCAGGGAGACGAGCAGGGCAGAGACGACCGTCACCGCCTGGTCGCCGAAGATCTGGCCCGCGATGCCGTGCACGAAGACGATCGGCGCAAAGACCGCCACGGTGGTCAGGGTCGAGGCCACGATCGCGCCTGCCACCTCGCTCACGCCGCGTACCGCCGCCGCCGACAGATCGTCGCCCTCCTCGCGGCAGCGCGTGATGGACTCCAGGACGACGATGGCGTTGTCCACGAGCATCCCGACCCCCAGGGCCAGGCCTCCGAGGGACATCAGGTTGAGGGACACGTCGAGCAGGAACATCGGCGCGAAGGTCACGACGACGGAGATCGGGATCGAGAGCGCGACGATCAGCGTGCTGGCCGCTCGCCGCAGGAAGAACCACATGACGATGATCGCGAGCGCGGCCCCGAACAGGGCAGCCTGGCGCACGTCGTCGATGGCGGCCCGGATGAACAGGGACTGGTCCGAGAGGATCGCGATCTGCACCTCGTTCCGCAGGCGCCAGGCCAGGTACTCCTCCTGGTGACGGTCTTTCCAGAGCCCGCCCTCCCCCTCGCGCTCCGTGTGGGCCCGTTGCTCGCGCGTTCCCAGAGCGCGTTCCCTGACGGCGTCGGCGACCTCGACGATGTTCACGCCCGCCTCGCGATAGATGGCGATCTCGACCGCCTCGCCCCCGTCGAGGCGCGTGATGACCTCGCGCTTCTTGTGGGTGCGCTCGACCCTCGCGATGTCGCCGATGCGGATCACCGCATCACCGCGCTCGACCAGCGGCAGGGCCTCGATCTCCGCCAGGTCCCGGAACTCGTTCAGGGTGCGCACGAGGTACTCGGTCGAGCCCTCGCGCAGGACGCCCCCCGAGGCGTTCAGGTTTTCCTGACTCAGGCGCAGGGCGACCTGAGCCGGATCGATGGAGTGGGCGGCCAGCTTGTGCGGGTCGACCCGCACCCGGATCTCCTCCTCGAGGCCGCCGCGCACCGCCACCGCCGCGACGCCCGGGATCGACTCCAGCTCGCGCTCGATCTTGTGCTCGACGATCCAGCGCAGGTGTGCCAGATCACGCGCGCCGTCCGAGGAGGCGGCGCCGGTCACCCCCAGGCGCAGGATCGGATCGAGGTTCGGGTCGTAGCGCAGGATCAGGGGGCGCTCGGCCCCCGGAGGCAGGATCAGGCTGTCGAGCCGGTCGCGCACGTCCTGGACCGCGAAGGTCATCTTCGTGCCCCACTCGTACTCGAGCACGACGTCGCTGGCTCCGGCGCGGCTGATGGAGCTGGTGCGGACCAGGTCTGAGAGGGAACCGAGAGATTCCTGGATGCGGCGCGAGACGCGGTCCTCGATGTCCTCGGGGGCGGCGCCGGGCCAGGCGGTGCGCACGGTCAGCGTCGGGTAGCTGATCTCCGGCAGGAGGTCCATCGGCAGCTTCGAGAGCGAGATCGCTCCGAAGACGGCGATGGTCACCATGAACATGGTGACCGCCACCGGTCGCCGAGTGACCCAGGCGAGGCGCGAGGGCCCGCCGGCCCCCTGGTCAGCGTGCGCGTCGGAAGTGGGCGTCACCGGTCCCCTAGTCTTCCGTCCTGGCACGGTCGTCCGCGCTGTCGGTCACCTCGACCTGCGCACCGTCCTCCAGGTCGCGGTTGCCGACCTCGACGACGAGTGCTCCGGCCATCAGGGTCCCGGCCTCGCGCGGGGTCACCTCCACCGAATCGCCCTCGCTGAATCCGGGGCTGACCTGGACGCGATGGGCTGCTCCGTCGCGTACGCAGAACACGACCGTGACGTCACCCTCGCGCCGCAGGGCACGCTTGGGAACGACCAGGGCGTCGACGTGCCGCTCGAGGACGACCTCGAGGCGCAGCAACATCCCCGGCAGCAAGCTCGTGCCGTCGGCGTGGGGCAGGAGTCGGGCGGTGACGCGGAAGGAACCCGAGGCGGAGTCGATGCTCGGGCTGATGCGTTCGATCACGCCCGGGAACTCGTAGCCCGGCACGGCCTCCGCCCTGGCGCGGATGCGCACGTCGCCGTGGGCCGCGCCCTCACCGTCGGTGTCCGTGCCGAGAGCCGCGAAGACGCCCAGCTCCCGCTGCGGCCGCGGGAACACGGCCCGCAGGTGCCCGAGGTCTGTCAGCACGAAGGCCTCGGTCGCCGGACCGGCGTTGTCCCCGACGCGCAGGTCGCGGCGCGCGATGACGCCGGCGAAGGGGGCGGTGATCTCGGTGTGGGAGAGGGTGACCTCCGCGCGCTCGCAGGCCAGCCGCGCGCGGCTGGCCGCCGTGGAGGCGGCGCGCTCGTCGAGGGCGGCCCGTTCGGCCGCCAGGGTGCCCGTCGTGTGGGCGCGCAGGGCGCTGTCGCGATCAAAGGCGAGCTGCTCAAGGTCCTGGTCGGAGATCAGTCCCGCCCGGGCGTTGCGTTCGAACTGCCGCTCGGCCTGCTCGTGGCTCAGCCGCAGGCCCTCGGCGGCGGCGGCGGCCTCGCGTTGGGAGAGGGCGGCGCGCAGCACACTGTCCTCGGCTTCCACGAGAGCCAGACGTGTCTCCTCCAAGGCGGCCCGGGCGTCGCGCTGGTCGAGCACGGCGAGCACCGCTCCGGCCTCGACCGCGTCGCCCTCCTCGACCCGCAGGTCGATCACCACGCCTGAGGTGCGCGGCATGATCGTGACCTGGCGTTCGCTCTCCACCACCGAGGTGGTCGAGAGCACGCGCCGCATCTCGCGCCGCTCGACCGTCATCACCCGCACGCGCGTCGGCTCGAGGCGGCCGGTGGTGGAGGCGAGCGAGGCGTCGGTGGCGGAGGAGCTGCGACCGCAGCCCGCGACGAGCAAGGCGGCGGCCGCCGCGAGGGGGATAGTGGGCGTGCGCATGACGTCTATTCTAGGCAGGAGAGCGTTCCAGCCGGAGCGTGTCCGGGCCGGAGAGTGTCCACGGCGGCGTGTCGGCGTGTCGGCCCGCTTTCCTCACGAGGCTTTGCGCGTTCTGGCGTGAAGGCTCGTGAAGGATGCAAGCTAGACTCCGCAGATATGCGGACCCCCGGGGAAGCTGTTTCCGAGATTCTCGAGCACACCGCCGGACCTGGCGAGGCCGAGGACTGTGTCCTGGCGGAGGCTGCCGGGCGCGTTCTGGCGTCCGACGTCGAGGCAGACCGGGACCTGCCGCCCTTCGAGAAGAGTGCCATGGACGGCTACGCGGTCCAGCGCGCCGACTTCTCGGGCGCCAGCGCCAGCGAGGTCGCCCTGCGCCTGGTGGGCGAGTCCAGCGCCGGGAGCCCCCACGAGGGTGCGCTCGAGGCCGGCGAGTGCATCGCGATCTACACCGGGGCCGTGGTCCCCGATGACTGCGACGCAGTCGTGATGGTCGAGCGTACGCGCCGCGAGGACGACACGGTCTGGATGACGGACGATCCGCGGCCGCGCCAGCACATCTGCGCCCGCGGCGAGGACGTGCGCCGCGGCCAGCGGGTCCTCGCCGGCGGCCGGCGCCTGGGGCCGGCGGACCTCTCGGTCCTGGCGTCGGTCGGCTGCGAGCCCGTGCCCGTCTTTCCGCGCCCGCGCGTCTCGATCCTGACCACCGGCGACGAGCTCGTGTCGCCCGCCGAGGTGCCCGGACCGGGCCAGATTCGCGAGGGCAACACCCTGCACCTGGCGGCCCTGGCGCGCGCCGCGGGAGCGGTCGTCCTGCGCGCCGAGGTTCTGCGCGACGACCCCGAGCACCTGGCGCGCTCCTTCGAGCTTGCCCTGGCCGACTCCGACTTCCTGATCTCCACCGGCGGCGTGAGCATGGGTCGCTACGACCTGGTCGGTGACGCCTTGCGGGCTTGCGGGGTCGAGCGCGTCTTTCACAAGGTGGCCATCAAGCCCGGCAAGCCGGTCTGGTTCGGCGTCCGCGAGGAGGTCGCCGTCTTCGGTCTGCCCGGAAACCCCGTCTCGTGCCTGGTGGGCCACGAGGTCTTCGTGCGTCCCGCCCTGGCAAAGCGCGCTGGAGCCGTCGCGGAACAGGCCGAGGGCCTGCGCCTGGGGAGCTGGGAGGGAGATTCTCCGCGAACAGGCGATCGCCAGCAGAACATCCCCGTGGCCGTCACCCTCGGTGAAGACGGCGTGGACCTCCTGCGACCCGTGCCCTGGCGCTCTTCCGCCGATGTCGTGGGTCTGGCGCGCGCGGGGGGCCTGGCGGTGCTCGCGCCCGGAGAGACCCTCGAGCCCGGCGACCTCTGCCCCTACCGGCCGCTGGCTTGAGCCGCAACGAGCCCGAACCCCTCGCCGCCCTGCCCCGCCTGGGGTGGTTGGCCTGCGCCTGGGGCCTCACCTTCCTCGCGGGACCGGGGATCCTCGGCGGCGATCCATCGCCCCTGGGCATCGCGGGCCTGGCGCTCTGGGCCTGGACCGCGCGCCGCGGCGGGCCCCGGGCCTTCGCCTGCGAGTGGCTGGCGGCCGGCGTCCTGTTCGCCGCACAGCTCTCCTGGATCCGCTTTGTCTGGTGGCCCCCGGTCCTCTTCGGCGGGGTCGCCCTGGGCGTCTACCCGGCCCTGGCGGGGGTCCTCCTGCGGCGCCTCGCACCCCGCCTGCCCCTGCCCCTCGCCGCGGCTCTGGCCTGGACTTCCCTCGAATGCCTGCGGGCCCTCGTGCCGCCGCCCCTCGGCATGGGGTGGCTGCGCCTGGGGCATTTCGCCCTCGAGATCCCTCTGCTCGCCGGCAGCGCGCGGGTCTGGGGCGTCGAGGGCCTGTCCTTTGTCCTGGCCGCCCTGGCCGGCGGGCTGGCCCAGCTCGCCGCTCGCCGTCGCCTGGGACGGGGCCCGGCCCTGTGGGCCTCTGGCCCGGCGCTGGTCGGCCTCGCCCTGGCCGCCGCCGTGCCAGCGCCCCAGACCCGGCCGGGGCCGAGCCTCCTGCTGGTGCAACCGGCCATCGCCCAGGAGCGCAAGCGATCGGCGCCTCCCGAGGAGACCTTCCGGGCATCGTTGACCCTCACCCGCGAGGGGCTCGAGCGCCTGGAGCGGGAGGGCCGACCGGCTCCGGACCTGGTCTGCTGGGGCGAGACGATGCTGCGCGCGCTGCTCGTCGGCCGGGAACTCGAGGGCGCCCAGGAGCCAGTACACTTCGACCCCTGGTCGGAGGTCACCGACGAGGAGATCCCGGAGCTCTTCGCGGGCCTGGGCCGCTGGGAGCGCCTCCTGCTGCAGTACGTCGCCGCCGACCTCAACGCCACCGTATCGCCGAAGACGAGCTTCCTGACCGGGGCCGAGGTCCTCGTCCGCGAGGGGAGTCGGGTACGCCGCACGAACGCCGTCGTGCTCTACGATGCCCTCGGCCGGCGGGGGGGCCGTGCCCTCAAGCGTCACCTGGTCCCCGGCGCCGAGTCGCTGATGGGGCTGGAGCGCTCGCGGGCCGTGCGCGGGTTGGTCCACGAGCTGGCCGGCTACGTTCCCGACTTCCTGGCGGGAGAAGAGACCGGCATCCTGACCCTGGAAGGGGAACGCCGCTCCTGGCGCATCGCCGCCTCCGTCTGCTTCGATAACGCCTTCGAGGACGTCTACACCGACCCCGTCCGGGCCGGACCGGTCGATCTGCATCTGGTCGTCTCCAACGAGGCCTGGTATCGGGGCAGCTTCGAGCTGGACCAGATGCTGGCCTTCTCACGCCTCCAGGCCCTGTCCACGGGCCGCTCGGTGGTGCGCGTCGCCAACTCGGGGGTCACCTGCGCCTTCGACCCCTCCGGACGGGAGCTGGCGCGCCTGTGGGTGTCAGGGGTCGACCGCGAGATCCCAGGAACCCTCGCGGTCCGCCCGCCCGTGCCGACGGACGCCACGGCCCGCACGCCCTACATTTTCTTGCAGCCCCTGCTCGCCTGGGTCCTGGCCCTGGCGGGGCTGGCAGGGTGGTTCCTTTCTTTCCGTAACCCCTCCCGCGGGGGCGGCTAGACCGGGGCGTGTCGGGGCTCGGGGTTGCTTGACCGCATTCAGGGCGGTCCCTATACTCACGCGCCGACTGTCCAGTTTTCGGAACGAGCTCCGATTGAGTCACGGCGCGCTGTCGAGCGCGGCCAGTCCTCAGGATCCCTAGCATCCCCCTTAGATCAAGCATGAGCCCCATCGGACGGATTTTCAGTGTCATTAACCTCGTCCTGGCCGCCTTCTTTCTGGCCTGGGCAGCGAACCTCCTCGCCGTCAGTCAGGAATTCAAGACCAAATACAATGACGAGGTGACGGCCCACGCGGCGACCAAGAGCGAGATGGACGACACGATCGTCGATCTCAGAGCGCAGGTCGATACCGCCCGCAACGACTCGGACCTGGCCCGCGGCGAGCGGGACTCCGCGCAGCAAGCTGCCCGCCTGCAGGAGAAGGCCGCCGACGACCAGCAGGCCGAGAACGCCTCCTTGCAGTCCAACTACGACAAGATCGCCAACTCGGTCTCGAACCTCGAGGCCAACAACCGCGGCTTGCAGGCTTCCAAGGACACCGCCGTCAGTTCCCAGCACGACGCGGAGACCGAGCGCGACGCGGCCATGCGAGACCAGCAGACCGCCGAATCACGCACCTCTGACGTCGAGGCCCTGAACGCCTCCCTGCACAAGACCATCAACGACAAGGACGTCGAGATCGCCAGCCTCGGGGCCGAGGTCTCGAACCTGGAAGTGGAGCTGGCGACCCTCGTGGACGTCACCGGAGTCGCGATCAGCGACATCACCTCCCAGCCCCTGATCGAGGGCACGGTCGTCAAGGCGCTCTACGACATCGCGCCGGGCATGGTGGCCCTCAACGTGGGCTCCTCCAGCGGCGTGGTCCGCGGGCACACCTTCGAGATCCACAACGGCACCTCCTACAAGGGTCAGGTGCGGATCGAGAACGTGCGCGAGAACATGTGCACCGCGATCGTCCACCTCTCCGTTCCCGGCCAGACCATCAGCCAGGGCGACAGCGCCAAGACGCGCCTGTAGGCCGTCGGACCCCCACAGGAGTCACAGTCATGGCACGCAAAGCATCGCGTCGGTCCGGCCGCAAGACCGAATCCAAAGGGCGGTCGAAGAAGAAGCCGGTCGTCGCCGAGATCGAGGTCGTCGAGGAAGGGAAGGGCCTGGGAGTCAACGATGGCATCGCCATCGGGACCACCCTGCTGTTCCTGGCCGCCGTCCTCTTGACCGACTACACGCTGGGCACGGAGTACGGCGAGGGCCTGTTCTTCAAGTAGTCCGCCAGCCGGTGAGCGCCCCTGGGGCCCCGCCGGACACCGCAATCTCCACGGCCCGGACTGGCGCTCGCGCTGGTCCGGGCCGCTTCTTTTCATCCCCTTTCACGGGGCAATGATCGGCTGGGCCGCCCTCGACGGCTCGGCAGGGGCGAGTCGTCCGGGGTGACCTGCCCGAGATTCGTCCACAAGCGAGGCAGCGGCGGTCTTGAACGGCCCCCCGTCACCGCTAGACTGCGAGCAGCAGCCATGAGATCGGGAGCGTGGCGGGCCCTCTCCGGGCATTTGCGCGTTCCTGTCGCTCCTTTCCTGTACACCTTTCCAGCAACGCTTTTCTTGGAACGTCTTCCCTTCAATGGCCTGGAGTAAGCGCATGGGGAATCCCTTCAAGCCCTTCGAGTGGGCGCTCGGGCGCTTCTCGGTTGACATGGGCATCGACCTGGGGACCGCCAACACTCTCGTCTCTGTACGAGGTCGAGGCATCATCCTCAACGAACCGAGCGTCGTCGCCGTGAAGAAGGATACCGGCGAGGTGCTGCTGGACGGGATGGCGGTGGGCAACACCGCCAAGGCCATGTTGGGAAAGACGCCCGGCAATATCGAGGCCATCCGTCCCCTCAAGCACGGTGTCATCGCGGACTTCGACGTCACCGAGAAGATGTTGAAGTACTTCATCACCAAGGTCCACGAGGGCCGGCACTGGGTGAAGCCTCAGGTGGTGATCGCCGTGCCGGTCGGCATCACCGCTGTCGAGCGACGCGCGGTGATCCACTCGGCGGAGCGCGCGGGCGCCCGGCGCGTGTTCCTGATCGACGAGCCGATGGCGGCCGGGATCGGGTGCGACCTGCCGGTGACCGAGGCGCGCGGCTCTCTGATCGTGGACATCGGCGGCGGCACGACGGAGGTCGCCGTGCTCTCCCTGGCGGGAGCCGTCGTCTCGACCTCCTTGCGCGTCGCGGGGGACGAGATGGACGACTCGATCATCGCTCTCCTGCGCCGGCAGCACAGCCTGCTGATCGGGGAGCAGACCGCGGAGCGCATCAAGCTCACCATCGGTTCGGCCTGGCCCATGGATCAGGAACTCTCCATGGAAGTGAAGGGCCGGGACAGCGTGAGCGGCCTGCCGCGGCGCAGCACGGTCACGTCGATCGAGGTGCGCGAGGCTCTTCAGCACCCCGTACACCAGATCTGCGACGCCGTGCGCGGCATCCTCGAGGAGGCGCCGCCGGAGATCTCGGCCGACCTGTGCGACACGGGTGTGACGATGGTCGGCGGCGGTGCCCTCTTGCATGGGATGTCGGAGGCTGTCTCCGAATACCTCGGGATCCCGGCGCGCCTGGCCGAGGATCCCCTGACCGCCGTGGCGCGCGGGACGGGCATCTTCCTCGACAAGCTGGATGTCTTCGCGAAGGTGCTCGCCTCCGACGAGGACAACTAGCATCCCGTTGAAGAACGCTCTCCCGCGACTTCGTCCCCTTTTCCCCTGCTGCGTTGGACCCGCCGTTGGCTGCTCGTCGGCTCGAGGGGGTGGCGTGCGCCGGATCGAGTTCGTCATCCGCGCTGCGGCGAAGCGGTCTGCGTCTCGCCACGGGCCTCTCTCGACGGGCGGCTAGGAAACGGCGCCGTCGGTGAGCGGGGGGGGGACTCGTCCGGGGGGCCTGTTGTCCCCTGCGGGCACCCTGTACCTGGTCGCTCTGCTGGGGGCCACGGCTCTCGCCCTGAAGCCCTTCGCTCCGGCGGACCGCGTTCTCGACGGGTTGCTCCTGCCCACGCGCGTCCTGCCGGAACTGGCGGCGCCCCTCGCGTGGTCGCGGTCATCGTCCGTGCGCGCGGCGGAGGTCTCGCTGGTCGCCGCCGAGCCGGCCACGGGCCGGCGCGTCGCGCGCTGGCTCGAGGAGGGACGGCGCGCCGCTCTCCCGACGGAACCCGGCCTGCTCGCCGGCCGCCGCAGCATCCACGGCGGGGTCGTGGGGCGCGGAGAGGGACGGCTGGACCGCATCGAGGTTCGTCTCGCCACCCTGCGCGGGGTCGAGCTGGGGATGCCGGTCGTCACCGCCGACTGGTACCTGGGCCGCGTTGTCGCCCTGCACCCCGAGCGTCCATCCGAGGTGTCCGTCGATCTGGTGACCGGAGCTGATTTCTTCGTGGGCGCACGCCTCGTGGCCGCGGGCGCGGGAATGGACGGGCAGAGTCTGGCTCGGATGGTCGTGGGAGGGCTCGCGCCGCGCATGGAGGACGAGCGCGCGACCCTCGCCCTGGCCGTCCACAACCCCAGTCCCCGCAGCGTGGGCGATGGCGATGTACTCGTGGATGAGCCGCGGCCCACGGACCAGGGCGGCTTCGGTGATCAGTGGTCCTGGCTCGCGAATGGTTTTCGGCTCGGGACTCTGGAGGCAGCCAGCATGGGGAAGGGCCGGCGCATGCTGCGCGTGCGGCCGGGGCTGGACTACCTGAGTGGGCTTCACCAGGTGATCGTCCTGGCTCCTCCCGGCCCGCTCGGCGGCGACGAGCGCCCGGCGCTGGAGACCTTTGACTCTCGGCGCTGGCTGGCGACGCGCGTGCTCGCGCCGAGCTCGCTCTCCCCCGGACGGGCGGGCCTGCGCCTGGCCGCCGGACGCTGGAGAGGGATCCGCCGGGGAGCGGCCGTGGCCTTCGGGGCCCATCTGATCGGGGTCGTGGACCACGCCGGCTGGGCGACCGCCGATGTGCGCCTCCTGGGAGATGCGGGCCTGAGCTTGCCGGCCCTGGCCCTCATCGAAGGCGAGCTCGCCCCCCGACCCCTGGGGGAACTGGTGGCCCTCGGCCGCGACGGGGCGGGCGGGTTGCACTTTCGCTGGGAGGCGCGCGTCCCCCTGGGTGGGGAGGGGGACGGCGCGCTCGAGGCCGAGCTGCTCACGGGTTCGGGGCGCGCGGGCGTGCCTCCCGGGCTCCTCCTGGGCAGGGCGCTCCTGCCCCGCGGCGGCGGCGTGCACGAGCTCGTGATCCTTCCCGACCCGCGCGCGGCCCGCCTCTCGCGCCTGAGCGTCTGGCGCGCCGCGCGCGAGAAGGGGGAGTCGCCGTGAGCCTCTCGACGCGCTGGATCGCGCGGTTGATGCTCGTGGTCTGGTTGACCTGGGCCGCCGGGCTCCAGGCCTGGCTCGCCGATGCGGGTCACCTCGCGCCCATGACGCCGGACCTGTCGATGGTGCTGGTCGCCTGTCTGGCCGGCGCCCTCCCGCGGCGCGAGTTGCCGATGCTGCTGCTGCTCGGGCTCCTGGCACGCCAGAGCTTCTCCGTCGACCCCGCCAGCGCGACCCTCGCGGGCCTGCTCGCGGTCGGAGGACTCGTGCGCGCCCTCGGCACGGTCGTCGACGTCGCCGGTCCCCTCGGGCGCACCCTCTCGACCGTCCTCGCCGCCGGCGGCTTCGCCCTCTGGATCGAGGTCGTGCGCGTCGTGCGGAGCGGCGCCGGCCCGGGTCTCGACCTCACCGGTCTCGCGCCGATGGTGGCCGCCAGCGCACTGCTGGCCCTGCTCCTCGGCGGCGCCGCCCTGCGCCTGCCCGGACTGCTCCCCCTGGGGAGGGAGGGATGGTGAACCGGCGCAGATTCGGGCTCTTGATCGGCGCGGTCGCCCTCGCGACGGTGTTCCTGTGGGCGCGCATGGCGCAGGTGCAGGTGGTCGAGCACGACCTCTGGGCGCGCGAGGCGGCCAACCTCCTGCGCACCTCGACGACCTTGCCCTACCACCGCGGTCGCATCCTCGACCGCCGCGAGCGCGTGCTGGTCGAGGACACCGACACCTACTCGGTCGAGCTCGTCTACCGCACCTTTCGTCGCAACCATCCTCTCGGTCAGGTGACCCACGGGCGCTCGGCGCTCCTGATGAGCGCGGTCTCCCTGCAAAGCACGGCGGGTCGTCTGGTGGACCACGCCCTGGAGCTCGTCTCCCTGACTCCCGCCCAGCTCGAAGCGTTCCGCCGCGGCGCAAGCCTGACCCTTGAGCCGTCGGGCCTCGTCCTTCCTGCCGAGGATCCCGAGCGGGCACGGCGCGCGGGACGCGCGGCGGAGGTGGGTTTCTACCTGCGCAATCTCCTGGGGCTCTCCCAGCGCGAGTGGACCCGCATGCGCAAGGAGGCCGAGCAGGGAGCGGCGGCGCAGCGGAGCTGGCTGGCCCTGGCCGCCGAGCTCCGCGGGCGCAGCCTGAAGGAGTTCCAGAGCGAGCTGGTGGATCGCCTGGAAGGAGGACTCGTGCGCCTGGGCCGCCTGGCGTGGCTGGCTCCCGCCGAGGAGGGAGCGCAGGGCGAATCCGACACCGAAGCGGAAGCCCTCGGCCGTCTCCTGGAGGGCATGCAGCGTATCCGCGAGGGGATCGAGGCCGCCATCGCCGAAGCGCTATTCCGGGAGGCTGCGGGGTTCGGTCCGGGGCGCGTCGGGACGAGTGCCCTCGAAGCGCACTTCGACCTTGGCTGGATCGCCGAGAGCCTGCGCTGGAGCGACGCGCGCCTGGAGCTGTGGGTGGCGGGCTTGCGCACGGACTGGGAGCGAAACTGGACCCAGTTCTTCGTCCCCGGGGCCGCCATCCGTGCGCGCTTCGCCGGAGGCGGGGAGGGCGCCGGCGAGCGCCTGACGCGCAGCCTGGCGGCTCTGTACCGCGCCCCGACCGACGCGGCGAGCGCGCGCAGCGAGCGGGACGACGACTGGCGCGGGGTCGATCGTCTGATCGTTTTTGACGAGTTGCCCACCCTCTTCGAGCTCTCCGATCCACCCGTCGCCGTTCGCGCCGCGGACGTCCTGCCCTTCCAGTCGGCCGCCCTGCGCGCCCGGGGCGACGCCGATCCCTGGGCGTTGCTGGGGGCCATGGTGGGCGAACCGGACGAGCGCCTCGCGCGTGCCCTGGCGGAGGAGGACTCCGCTCGGCCGTGGACTCCGCCCGAGGGCCCCTTGGATGCGGCCGTGCGCTTGCAGCGCGTGGGCGTTGGTGCGCCGAGCGTGGACGCCGGTCAGGCGGACGATCGGCGCAAGCTCCCGGTCTGGATCGTCGGCGGCTGGGAGAGGCGCTTTCAGGAGCGCTTGGCCGAGCGCCTGGCCCTCGTCAGCGCCGCGGCCCCCGACGGCGCGGTGTTGCCCTTCGCCGCCGCGCGCATGGAGCGCGCCCGCGATCAGGCGGCCTACATTATCCGCGACCGAGGCAGCCGCGCGGTCGTGGTCAGCGAGCGACCTTCCTTCGAGATCGTGCTGATGCTGACGCGCTATCCCGAGCACTTCCGCGGTTTCCGCGTGCGCGACACGACCCGCCGGCGGGCCGTGGCCACCGACGAGCAGGGGCAGGCGGTCGCCTCGCACCTCGTGGGCCGGGTGCGCGAGGCGAGCCTGGCGGAGGTCGTCGGGCAGACGCCCCGGCGCCGCGAGCTCTTCGACCTGCGCCATAAGACCTTGCGCAGCGAGGCTGACCGCAAGGCCATGGGGGATCTCGTGGCGCACCTCTTTCGCAACGACGAGCTGCACGGCGCCAGCGGCGTTGAGGGCCTCTTCGATCCAGCCTTGCGCGGAGAGAACGGCTATCTGGAGCGCGAGGGCCTGGAGGAGCGGGACGGCAGCGAGAGCGCGGGCTTCTTCCAGCCCCCGGTCGATGGCCGGGATGTGGTCCTGACCCTCGACCTGGATCTGCAGGCGGCTGCGCAGCGGGCGATCACCCACCCCATCCTGCCCGACCACGAGCGCGAGCGGGACGAGGTCTGGTTCGACCATCCGGTGGGGGCGATCGTGCTGATCACTCCCGACGGCGCCGTGCTGGCCGCCGCCTCGGCGCCCGCGCTGTCGGGCGGCGACAGGGTCGCCGGGCGCGACGGCCAGCGTGCCTGGGCCCACGAGCGCACCCTGCGCCGCTTCACCTTTCAGCCCGTCGGATCGGTCTTCAAGCCCTTCGTGGCCGCCTACGCCCTGGACCGCCTGGCCCTCGATCCGACCGCGGAACACCTCTGCGAGGTGCGCGAGGGCACCGACTGGGCGTCCTGGGGCCATGTCCGCTGCCACGCCCGCTGGGGCCACGGCGCCCTCGACCTGCACGAGGCCCTGGTCCGCTCGTGCAACGCCTACTTCGCCCGGCTCGGCTCGACCTATCCCGACGGCGCCGCCCTGCTCGAGATGGCAGAGACCTTCGGCTTCCACCGACCGACCGGCGTGCGCGCAGTGGGGGCGCGGAGCGGGCTGGCGGAGGACTCGGCCATGCCCGCCTTCGCCGAGGGCAGGCCGCTCGCGCGCGCCGACCTGCAACGCGGGGCCAACGGCCTGTCGGTGATCGAGGCGACGCCGATGCAGGTCGCGCGCGCCACGGCCGCCCTGGCCACCGGACGCCTGTGCGACCTGCGCCTGGTCGCTTCCGTGGGTGGGAGGCCCCTGGCTGTTGTCGAACGCCCCCTGGACCTGTCCTTCGAAGCGCTCGAAACCGTGCGGGGGGCGATGGTCGACGTCGTGCGACGCGGGACGGCGTCGGGCCGCGGTCTTGGCGTGGCTCACCTGGGCTTCCGCCTGGCCGCCAAGACGGGCAGCGCGGACTACGCGGCGATGAACGACGTCATGGCGGCGAGCCTGCGCGGAACGAAGCGCCCGGAGATGCGCAAGCATGCCTGGCTCGCGGGCTGGTTCCCCGCCGACGACCCGGTGGCCGTGCTGGTCGTCTACCTGCACGACGTCGGGTTCACCTCCAGCCACACGGCGGTGCACGTCGCGAGTCAGTTCCTACGCAGTGCCGAGGTCGGAGCCCTGGTGATGGAGGGGCGTCGATGAGAAACCTCTCCCTGCGGCGCGGCGGCGCGGCGGCGCGCGGACCGCTCTCGTTTCATCAGCTGCGATGGCACGACTTCGACTGGCACATCCTGCTGGTTGCCCTCTCCCTGCTGGTCTTCGGCCTGCTCTTCCTGAACGCCATGGCCCTGGCCGACGGCGAGCAGGGACGGGAGGACGTGCGCATCGACGCGCACCTCCAGAAGCTGCTGGTCGGCCTGCCGTTCCTCGTCCTGGGGACCCTCACCCGCGCTCGCACCTTGCGACGCAACGCCATCCGGCTCTACGCGGCGGCGGTCGCCCTGCTGCTGGCCGTGCCGTTCATCGGCGACGTGCGTAACAACGCCCAGCGCTGGATCGAGACGCCCGTCTTCGACATCCAACCCTCGGAGTTCGCCAAGCTGGCCCTGATCCTGGTCCTGGCGCGCGTGCTCGAGCGCAACCGCCTCGAGCGCTGGCGCGACTGGTGGCCGCCCCTGCTCCTGGCGGCGGCGCCCATGGCTCTGGTCGTCCTGCAGCCCGATCTCGGGACGGCCATGACGATCGTGCCCGTGACCCTCGGCATGCTGCACCTCGCGGGCGCGCGCACCCGGGTGCTCGTGGGCTTCCTGGTCCTGGTCGGCCTGGCCGGTTTCACGGCCTGGCGGCTGGATGTGGGGTTCCAGGGCTATCAGGCCGAGCGCATCGAGACCTGGCAGGAGAGCTTCGACGCCGACTCCCTGATCGAGGGTCGGCGCGGCGCGGCGTTCCACCAGTACCACGCGCGCCTCGCCATCGGGAACGGCGGCCTGCTCGGCAAGGGCCTCGGCCGGGGGATCGCCAACCGCACCGGGATCTTGCCCGAGCGTGACTCGGACTCCATCTTCGCCGTCATCTGCGAGGAAGGCGGGCTGGTGGGCGCCGGCGCCCTGGTGCTGCTCTACCTGCTGCTCATCGTGCTGCTGATGACCAGCGCCGCCGGCCTGCGCGACCGCTTCGCGCGCCTGACCGTCGGCGGCGTGGCGCTCTACTTCGCGGCGCACCTGTTCTTCCACACGGGCGTCAACCTGGGGCTCTTGCCGATGACCGGCCTGACCCTTCCTCTGCTCTCGACCGGAGGGTCGTCGATGCTCGTGACCTTCCTCGCCCTGGGGATCGCATTGGGCCTGGGAGCGAGCCACGAGCCCGCCCTCGACCGCGACGCTTTCCGCAGCTACTGAGGGCTCCGCGCGCGGGCGAGGCGCGCCCAGATCGCGTAGGCGACGCAACCGGAGCCCACCACCGTCAGGCCCGTCCAGCTCAGGCGCGCGTCGTTCTGCCACAGGTTGCCCAGCACGACGGCGCAGGCCGTCAGCAAGTAGAGCAGGGGGAAGAGCGGGAAGGCGGGGCTCGCGAACGGGCGCGCGAGGTCCGGCCGGCGGCGGTAGAGCGTGATGAGCCCGAAGGCCACCAGACCGTGGAAGATCCACTCCACGAAGACGACCGAGTTGACCAGGGCCTCGGTGTCACCCACGAGCACCCAGCACCAGGCCAGGGCGGCCTGCAGGCAGAGCGCCTCGACGGGCGCCCCCGTGCGCTGGTGGAGGCGGGCGAAGCGGCGGAAGAACAGCCCCTCGCGAGCCATCGCGACGTAGACCCAGGGGGAGGCGATGACCGTGACCGTGATGACGCCCACGGCGGAGATCGCCATCGCCACGCGCAGGGCGATCTCGCCGGAGGGGCCCAGGGAGCGGCGGGCGACGTCTGCGGCGAAGGTCGGGTGCGCGGCCATGTGCTCGAGGCCGACGACGCGCATGTAGTCGAGGTTGAGCAGCAGGGTGAGGATGATCACGGCGCCCACGCCCAGCAGGGTGGCACGCGGCAGGACGCGTTGCGGGTCCGCCACCTCGCCGGCTGCGTATCCGAGCATCTGCCAGCCTCCCAGGGAGAAGAGCACCGGCAGCATGGCGAGGACGAAACCCTTCCAGAGGTCCGGTGGCGCGGCGATCGGTGCGCTCGGTGGCGGCAGGGCCCCGACCGCGTCGGGAGAGAACAGGAAGAACCCTGCTGCGAGCAGGGCCAGGCAGGCGCCGATCTTCAGCAACATGCAGGCGTTCTGGAAGGTCGCGCCGAGCTTGGCGCCGCCCAGGGCCAGGGCGGTGACGGCGCCCAGCAGGCAGGCGCTGCCGGCCGCGCGGGTCGGGCTGCCCGCGGCGCCGACCCAGGGCGCGAGCTCTTCCAGCATGGAGAGGCAGAAGTCGGCCATCACCGCCAGGGCCGCGGTGGAGACCACGAAGAGCACGACCCAGGCGAAGAGGAAGGCCACCAGCGGGCCGTGGCACTCGCGCAGGTAGACGAACCAGCCGCCGGCGCGCGGGAAGGTCGCCCCCAGCTCGGCGAAGGTGAAGGCGCCGCAGAGGGCGATCAAGCCGCCCACCAGCCAGGCGGCCAGGAAGGCCGGCGGGTGGGGGAGCAGCCCGGCGACCTGGCCGGGGTTGAAGAAGACGCCGACGCCCAGGATGCCGCCCATGACGAGCAGGGTGGCGTCGAACAGGTTCAGCTTGCGCGCCGCCTGGGCGGCGGGCCTACCGTCCTCGGGCGCCATCGGTGTAGCCCAGGGAATCGAGGCTCTCGGTCAGCTCGCGCACGCGGGTCGGGCTCATGTCCTGCACATCGGGGACGCTCAGCAGGCGGCTCCGGTGCTGCAGGTCTCCCCAGAAGCGCGCCAGCTCGCCGTGCAACTCGCTCACCAGGGCGGGTCGGCTGTCGGCGAGGTCGCGCTGTTCGGTAGGGTCCGCGCGCCAGTCGAACAGGCTGTTCGCGCCCTGCGCCTGCGCGCCTCGATCGAACAGGTAGTGATAGCGGTCTGTGCGCCAGGAGAGCAGATCGGAGCCGTAGAGCCGGCCCTGGCTGAAGATCGGCCGCGGGTCATCCGCGGGTTCGCCCTCGATCAGCCCTGCCAGGGAGCGCCCGAGGAAGGTGTCGGGGGTCTCGATGTCCTCCCACTCGAAGATCGTCGGCATGACATCGACCAGGCTCACCGGCCGCGCGATCGAGCGCGGGACGGCGGCCGTCGAGGTGCGGGGCCGGATGATCAGCGGCACGTGGATCAGCTCCTCGAACAAGCTGTGGCCGTGCTCGAAGCCACCGTGTTCCCAGAATTCCTCGCCGTGGTCCGCGCACAGCACGAGTGTCGTGCGGTCCCACAGGCCCCGCTGCCGCAGGCCATCCACCAACTCGCCCACCGCCGCGTCCACGGCGCGCACCTCCTCCTGGTAGCGCTCGCGCACGGTGTCGACCGCCGCCTCTCCGAGCTCCAGGCAGCGGCGGCGCGAGAGGGCGGCGCCTTCCCGCGCGCCCGGCGGGTCGTAGTCGAGGTGCGGATCGAACAGGTGCACGAAGAGGAAGCGGCGCGTGGCATGACGCTTGTCGATCAACGCCAGGGCGTCGCGCACCGTGCGGTCGGCGCGTCGGATGTCGCGATTGAAGGCGTGGCGGTGGTCGAAGCGCTCGAAGCCGCGGTCGATCCCCAGCAGCGGACTCAGGAAGGCCGCGTTCACCACCGCCGTCGTGTGAAAACCGGCCTCCGTCAGGAGCTCGGCCGCGGTCGGCACATCGGGGCTGATGGGTGTCAGCAGGGTCTTCTGGCCGCGGGCCTTGTGGACGACGGGCCAGGCGCCGGTCAAGAGCGAGGCCACCGAAGGCAGGGTCCAGCCCGAGGTGGCGATGGCCTGTTCGAAGAGGACTCCCTCGGCCGCCAGGGCGTCGATGCGGGGCGAGGCGTCCCGCGGCCCGCCGTAGCAGCCCAGGGCGTCGTGGCGCAGGGTATCGACGACGACCAGCAGCACCAGTTCCTCGGGCGCCTTCGGCGAGCTGCAGCACGTGCTGGCGAGCGCCGCAGCACAGGCCAGTAGCACCGGAAGGGGCCGTCGCACGGCGCCTCAGGCCTTGAGGACGCGGGCGCTGACGCCGTCCAGCGCGGCCATCACGTTGCGCGTGTCCACGATCAGGGCCGCGTGCCGGCCCACCATGCGCCAGTCGATGGCCTCGTGGTCGGTGACGATCACGACGCAGTCGCTGCCCTCCAGGGCCGCCGCGGTCAGATCGCAGGACTCCAGGGAGCTCTGGTGGCGGCGCATGCGCGGGAAGCGCAGCACGTGCGGGTCGTGGTAGCTGACCGCCGCTCCGCGCTCCTCGAGTATCTCGAGGATCTCGGCCGCCGGCGATTCGCGGCAGTCGTCCACGTCGGCCTTGTAGGCCAGGCCGAGTACGAGCACGTGCGCGTCTTTGAGGGCCTTGCCGTCGCCGTTGAGGGCCTCGCCTACGCGATCGACCACGTGGCCGGGCATGCGGCTGTTGATCTCGCCCGCCAGCTCGATGAAACGCGTCGGCTGGCCGCACTCCCTGGCGCGCCAGGCGAGGTAGAAGGGATCGATCGGGATGCAGTGCCCGCCCAGGCCCGGGCCGGGCAGGAACTTCATGAACCCGAAGGGCTTTGAGGCCGCGGCTTCGATCACCTCCCAGACGTCGATGTCCATCGCGGAGAGGATCAATTTGAGCTCGTTCACGAGCGCTATGTTCACCGCGCGGAAGACGTTCTCAAGGATCTTGGCTGCCTCGGCGACTTCCGCGGAGGAGACCTCGACGACTTCCTTGAAGCCCGTGCGGTACAGGCATGCGGCCAGTTTGGTCGAGGGCTCGTCGATGCCGCCCACCAGCTTGGGGATCGTGCTCGTCACGTGCGATTTGCTGCCCGGGTCCTCGCGCTCGGGAGAGAAGGCGACGAACAGCTCGCGCTCGGGGTCGGGTCCCTCGCCGCGTAGGGAGGACAGGAACACCTCGCGCGTAGTTCCGGGGTAGGTCGTGGACTCGAGCACGACGAGCTGGCCTGGGCGCGCCGCGCGCGCGATCTTGCGCGCCGAGTCCACCACGTAGCTGAGGTCGGGCTCCTGGTGCGGGCCGAGGGGAGTGGGGACGCAGACGAGCACCGCGTCCACCTCCGCCAGGCGGTCGAAGTCGTCGGTGGCTTCGAAGCGTTCGCTGGCCGCCAGGCCCTCGGTCATGGCCGGGCCGAGGTGCTTCAGGTAGCTCTCACCTCGGGCGAGCTTTTCGATCTTTTCCGTGTCCACGTCGAAGCCGACCACCCGCAGACCGCCTGAGTGCAGGGCGTCGGCCAGGGGCAGGCCCACGTAGCCCAGGCCGATGATGCCGACCGTCGCCTCCTTCGAGCCGATGCGTTGCAGGAGGAGTTCGTGGCTGGACATGGGGGCGAGAGAGGGTGGCGGGGAGGGTCGCGAGGTTCCTACGGTAGCAAGTCGGCCGCTGGAAGGGGGCGCGTGCGCGCGGCGTGAGCGAGCGTACACTCTGCCGTGTCGTGCCCAAGTCGCGCCTCTTCCTCTCCCTCGTCCTGTGCCTGTTCCTGGGAGAGGGCGCCGTGCGTCTGATCGGGCGCGCGGACGTGGACGGCAACCTGACCCTGCGCGGCTATCGAATCCCGCCCCATCGCTTCCCCGGCACGCGCCTCGCCGCCCTGCTCGACGGCCCGGGGCGGGAGACCTACCTCGAGTATTCTCCTGAGCTGGGCTGGCGCCCGCGACCGGGCGCGATCTCGGCCAACGGGTTCTACGCCTACGACGAGCTCGCCGTGCGCGTCGCTGATCCTGCGGCTCCGACGGCTCTCGAACCGGACCCGAGCGTGCGGCGCGTGGTGATTGTCGGTGACTCCTTCGCCCACGGCGACGACGTGCCCTTCGCCGAGAGTTTCGGAGCGCGCCTGGCGAGCGCGCTGGCCCTCGGCGGCGACGCCCATGAGGTCGTCAACCTGGCCGTGGGTGGCTTCGGCATGGACCAGGCGTACTTGCGCCTGCGCACAGAGGGTCTCGCCCTCTCGCCGGACATCGTCCTGTTCGGGTTCCAGGTGGAGAACGTGCATCGGAATCGAAACGTGCTGCGCGGGTACTACCACTGGAAGACGGGCATCCCTTTTTCCAAGCCGCGCTTCCTGTTGGGCCCCGACGGTCTGCAGTTGATCAACCAACCGGTCGTGCCCCTGGCGGAGTTGCCCGGCGTATTGCGAGCCGGGGGGACACCCGCCCTGCTGGCCCACGAGGCCTTCTTCGATCCGGACCTCCACGCGTCCTCGTTTGTGCGCCGGAGTCGACTCTACGGCGCGTTCGAGGCGGTGCTGCGCGGTCTCGACGGGGGGGCTTCGACGGCTGCCGGCGACCTGTCTCCCAGCGGGGAGGTCGGTGCCCTGGCACTCGCTATCCTGCGTGCCGCGAGGGAGGAGGCGCAGGACGCAGGGGCGCGCTTCGTCGTCTTGCGCCTGCCGAACCGCCAGGAGTTGGTGGGCTGGCGCGAAGGCCGGCGAGGGGCGGCGGTCTCCCTGTTGGAGGTGTGCGGCGATGAGTTCGAGATCATCGACCCCACCCGCGCCCTGCTGGGGGCCTGGGAACGGGTCGGCCCCGAGGGCCTGTTCACCAGGAGCATGGGGCACTACTCGGGCGCGGGCAACGAGGTCGTCGCGCGCGTCGTCGCGGGCGCTCTGGGGTCCTGAGGTGCGCGCATTCCCCGCGATCACGACCATGCACCGCGCCGCACCGTCCTCTGTGAGAGCGCGAGCCGCCGGGAGAGGAGCGTGAGGAAGCTCGCGCGCCTGTTGCTGCGTGTCGCCCTGGCCACGCTGCTCGTCGTGCTCGCTGCGCGCCTGGCCCTCGCGCCCCTGCTCGGGGTGCTCGGCGGCGCCTGGGACCACAAACCCCACGAGCTGTCCAGCGGCCTGTCTCCCGCGGCGCGCGCCCTGATCGACGATGTCTTCGCAGACCTCGACCCGGCCCTGCTCGTCGATGTCCACGCGCACCTGGCCGGCATCGGCACCGACGGCAGCGGCTGCGAGGTCAACCCGCGCATGCGTTCCTGGCTGCACCCCGCCGACAAGGTGCGCTTCGAGTTCTACATGTCGGCTTCCGGCGTGACCGACCCGGAGCACGCGGACCGGCAAGTCGTCGAGCGACTGACGGCCCTCGCCGACCACATCGATCCGCCGATCAGGATCTGTCTCCTGGCCTTCGACCGCCACTTCGAGCCCGACGGATCGCTCAACTTCGAAGCGACCGAGTTCCACGTTCCCAACGAGTGGGTCTGGGTGGTCGCGAGCGAGCGGCCGGACCTCTTCGTGCCGGCCGTCTCCGTCCACCCCTACCGCACCGACGCCCTGGCCGAGCTGGACCGCTGGGGGGAGCGCGGTGTGCGGCTCGTGAAGTGGCTGCCCAACGCCATGGGCATCGATCCCTCGAGTGAGCTCTGCGACGCTTTCTATGCGCGTATGCGTCGCTGGGACATGACGCTTCTCAGCCACACGGGTCTGGAGATGGCGGTCGAGTCGGAGGAGGACCAGCGCCTGGGGAACCCGCTGCTCTTGCGCCGCGCCCTCGACGCGGGCGTGCGCGTGATCGCGGCGCACTGCGCGACGCTCGGGATGGACGTGGACCTCGATCATCCCGAGCGCCCGCGCGTGTCGAGCTTCGACCTCTTTCTGCGCATGATGGACGACGAGCGCTATGAGGGTCTGCTCTTCGGCGAGCTCTCCGCCACCATCCTCGTGAACCGCTCCGAGGATCGGATGCGCACCTTGCTCGAGCGCGAGGACCTGCACTCGCGCCTGCTATTCGGCAGCGACTACCCGATGCCCGCCATGAACGTGCTTGTGCACACGAGCGCCTTCGTGCGCCGTGGCTACCTGACTGCGGCCGAGGGGGAGGCCCTCGACGAGATCTACGACCACAACCCGCTGCTCTTCGACTTTGCCCTCAAGCGCACCCTGCATCTGCCGGGCAGCGACCGGCGCTTCGCGCCGCAGGCCTTCGAGGCGCCCCCGACCCTCGGCCTGTGAGCGGGACCCGCGGGGCGCGTGCCCAGCGCGCTCGGCACCCTCCGTGAGGGGCGGAATCCCTGCCCGCCGTGGACAGCGGGGGGGGCGCCCACCTACACTCCCGCGCCGGGGTGGGCAGCGTCGCTCGCTCCAAGGATCGGACCCCGTCGTGGGTCCGCCACCGTGTGGTTTCAGAGCAAGGTAGGGGTTCCGATGAAGCCTGTAGCTCTCGGTATGGTCGAGACCAAGGGTCTCGTGGGTTCGATCGAGGCCGGGGACGCCATGGTCAAGGCGGCCATGGTCGATCTCTTCGGCAAGGAGAAGGTCACCGCCGGGTTCGTCACCATGTTCGTCACGGGCGAGGTGGGTGCGGTGAAGGCCGCGACAGACGCGGGCGCCTCGGCGGCCCGGCGCGTCGGCGAGCTGGTCAGCGTGCACGTGATCCCTCGTCCTCACGATCATCTGTGGCGCGTCCTGCCGCCCCTGAGGGCGGTCTCGCAGGACGATCAGGCAGAGAAGTAGGGCGACCAGGTCGTGAGCGAGCTGGACCCCGATCTTCGCGCCCTGCAGGAAGTGCGCGACCGGATGCGGCGAGCGAAGGCCGCGCTGGGGGAGATCAAGGGCTACAGCCAGGCCGAGATCGACCGGGTCTGCGAGGCGATGGCAGAAGCCGGGGCCGCGGCGGCCGCCGACCTCGCGCGCCTGACCGTCGAGGAGACCGGCATCGGTCGCGTCCACTACAAGATCCTCAAGAACCTCTTCGGGTCCGAGGGCACCTGGGCCTCGATCAAGGACGAGCGGACGGTCGGCGTTCTGCGGCGCGACGATCGCGAAGGGGTGATTGAGATCGCGACACCCGCCGGCATCATCGCCGGTGTGGTCCCGACCACCAACCCGGCCTGCACGGCCCTCTTCAAGGTGTTGATCGCCGTAAAGGGCCGCAACACGATCGTGATCAGTCCGCACCCGCGAGCGCGGCGCTGCATCCGCGAGGCGGTCGAGGTCATGCGGCGTGCCGCCGAACGTGCCGGCGCTCCCGCGGACATCGCTCAGTGCCTCGAGAATCCGACCCTTTCCTCCACCGCCGCCCTGATGGAGCACCCCGACACGGCCGTCATTCTGGCCACCGGCGGCGAGGGACTCGTCTCGGCCGCCTACAGCTCGGGCCGCCCGGCCTACGGAGTCGGTCCGGGGAACGTGCCAGTCTACATCGACCGTTCGGCGGACCTGCGCCACGCCGCTCGTTGCATCGTCGCCAGCCAGAGCTTCGACAACGCGACCCTCTGCAGTTCCGAGCAGGCCCTCGTGCTCGACCGGCCCGTCGCGCAGAAGATGCTGGCAGAGCTCGGGAGCCGGGGCGCCCACCTCTGTGAACCTGCCGAGGTCGATCAACTCGCCGCCCACTGCAATCGGGGCGGCATGATGAACGCCGATGTGGTCGGCCAGGATCCGTGGAAGGTCGCCCGCGCGGCGGGCTTCGACGTCCCGCGTGCGACCACGGTGCTGCTCGCGCCCCAGGGTGGGGTGGGCCAGGACTGGCCCCTGTCGATCGAGATCCTATGCCCACTGCTCTCGGTGCACGTCGTCAATGGTTGGGAAGAGGGCTGCACCGTCTGCACCGAGATCCTGAAGTTCGGCGGCCTGGGGCACACGATGGGCATCCACGCCAACGACGAGTCCGTACTCGACGCGTTCTTTCTGCAAAAGCCCGCCAACCGAATCCTGGCCAACGGGCCGACTTCCATGGGCGCCGTGGGCTACAGCACCGGGCTGATCCCGTCCATGAGCCTGGGCTGCGGACCCCAGGCGGGGAACATCAGCTCCGACAACATCAGCGCGCGGCACCTGATCAACATCAAGCGCGTGGGCTTCCCGCTGCGCAACTGGACGGAGGTCGAGCGGATGGATCACGCCCGCGCCGCCGCCCTGGGTGGGGAGGAAGCACCGCGCGGATCGGGGCTCCCCGGCGACCCCGGCCTGCACGCGGCGAGGCCGACCGCGGCGGCGCGCCCCTCGTCCTCGTCGGTCGCGAGCAACTGGCAAGGCAATCCCGCCGTCGGCGGGATGGCGAGCCGTTCGACCGCCCCGCGCTCCAAGGTGCAGCGCGCGCCGAAGGCCGCGGCAGGGGTTCCGCCCACCTTCACCCGTCCCGCGGCGCCCTCCTCGGCTGCCCTGGCGACGGCGACCGCGCTGGCTCCGACCTTGACCTCCACGCTGACCCCGCCCCCGGCCCCGAGGCTGGCCAGGACGGAGACCCCCGCGTCCGGCGGGAGCGTGGCGCGCGGGCAGGGAGCGGTGGGTTCCTCCCTCTCGACGGGAGAGATCCAGGCGATCCTCTCCCACGCGGGCGCTGGCTGCCCCATGGGGCCCTGCAAGGGCTGCCCGCACCACGAAGTTCTGACCGGGTCGTGTACCGCTTGACCTGGATCCCCGTACCGAGTTCCCTGGAAGAGAAGTGAGACGCAGATGGACAGCAAGATCGCTCTGGGCCTGATCGAGACCCGCGGCCTGGTGGGCGCGGTCGAGGCGGCGGATGCCATGTGCAAGGCCGCCAAGGTCACCCTGTTGGGCAAGGAAATCTCCGGCGGCGGCCTGGTCACCGTGATGGTGCGCGGCGAGGTGGGTGCCGTGAAGGCGGCCACCGAGGCCGGCGCAGCGGCGGCCAAGCGCGTGGGCGAGCTCGTGAGCGTGCACGTCATTCCGCGCCCGGCCGTCGATCTCGAGGAATACCTGCCCCCGGTCCCCGACGAGGCCTGATCCTCTCCAACGGTTCGCTGCCCCGCTCGCGGGTGGCGCGCACCGTGAGGTCTGCCAGTGTCTTCCAACACCTTTAGTGCTCGGCTGCGGGGCGCCGTCCTGATCGACCAGATGCAGCCCCAGTTCGCTGCTACGGTCGCGGCAAACTCGGACGGCTACTTTCAGGTCGGAGGGGAGAGCGCGTTCTGGGTCGAGGTGGAGCCGGGCATCATCGTCACCAGCCTGCTCGATCTGGCGCTCAAGTCCTGCGACGTGACTCCCGGTGCCCTGATCGCGGAGCGCTCCTACGGGACCCTCGAGGTCCACGGTCCCGACCAGGGGCAGGTGCGGCGAGCGGGCGAGGTGATCCTGCGCGCCATCGGCAGCGACGGTGCCCTCGGCCGCGGCGCCGGCCTGGCGCCCGAGGTGCTCACCCACGAGATCGTCCGCAAGGTCCACAGTCACCAGGCGATGCTGATCAACCGCAGTCGCTCGGGCATGCTCGTGCTGGGCGACGACACCCTCTACACCCTCGAGGTCACCCCTGCGGTCTTCGCGCTTGCGGCGGCCAACGAGGCCGAGAAGACCGCGCCGATCCGCCTGATCGGCCTGGAGAACAACGGCGCCGTGGGGCGCGTGCGCCTGGCGGGCACGGACGCGGAGATCGACCAGGCGGTGGAAGCGGTCACCCGCACCCTCGACGAATACACGGCCGCGCTGAAGGGGGGGCAGGGCTGATGTTCCTCGGGCGTGTGGTCGGCGAGGTGTGGGCGACGCGCAAGCTCGAGGATCTACAGGGCCTGCGCCTGCTGGTCGTCGAGGCCCTCGACGACGCTTCCGAGCCCGGAGTGCACAAGGTCACCCCCGTCGTGGCGGCCGATCCCCTGGGGAGTGCCCTGGGCGAGCATGTGCTCGTGGCCTTCGGCAAGGCGGCGCGGGTGGCCTGTGGCGGAGACGGCGATCTCCCCTTCGAGGCTGCGATCGTCGGGATCGTGGACGACTTCGACATCCCCGGAGCGCCCGAGCACTGGCGCCAGCGGGCGCCGCGCGCGGCCGGCGACGGAGGGAGCGCCTGATGCTGGTCGGCACGGTCGTGGGCAAGGTCTGGGCCACGAAGAAGGAGGAGTCCCTCGAGGGCCTGCCTCTGTTAGTAATTCGACCCTTCACGACGGATGGGCGGGATTCGGCCGAGACCCTCGTCGCCGTCGATCCCCTGGGGGCGGGCATCGGCGAGCGCGTGCTGGTGGTCTTTGGCCGCGCCGCGCGCCACGCCATCGGGCGCGGGCAGGAAATTGGCTTTCAGACGGCCGTGGTCGGGATCATCGACCGGATGGAGCTGGAAGGCGGCAGAATGGTGGGCATGGTGGCCGGCGAGGACGGCACCATCGAGGACGAACGGTGAGGAGCGAGACATGAACGACAGGAATCCCCAGCTACGGACCGACGTGGAACTGCAGCCCGCCATCGGGCTCCTTGAGCTGTGCTCGGTGGCGCGCGGAGTCGAGACCGCCGACGCCATCCTCTGGACAGCCAGCATCGAGATGCTGTTCGCGGAGCCCGTTCAGCCCGGCAAGTACGTGATGCTCTTCACCGGCGGCGTCCAGGATCTCGAAGTGGCCCTCGCGCGCGGCGTGGAGACCGCCGGCTGTGATCTCGTGGACCGCCTGCTGATCCAGCAGGTCCACGAGCAGGTGCCCGCCATTCTGCAACGCGAGGGCAAGGTCAACGGCTCGCTCGACGCCCTGGGTGTCGTGGAGACGAGCACGGTCGCCTCGGCGGTCCAATCCGCCGACGCGGCCCTCAAGCGTTCGACCGTCGACCTGATCGAGTTGCGCATCGCGAACGGCCTGGGCGGCAAGAGCTACTTCACCCTCACGGGCGAGGTCAGCGACGTGCGCTCGGCCGTGGAAGCGGGCGCCGGCCTGGCCGAGGAGCGCGGGTTGCTCGTACGCGAGGTCGTCATCGCCCGCCCCCACGCCGACCTCGTGCGTCACCTCTAAGAGGACGGCTCGCCGAGCATGGCCCGCCGCTACCTGACCGCCCAGGACGTGCGCCGCGCAGGCGCGGAGGAGATCGTCGTCGATCCCGACACCCTGGTCACACCCCAGGCCCTGGCCGCCGCCGAGTCCGCCGGCGTCGCGATCCGCACCGAGGACGGTTCTTATCGCGAGCCGCCTCCTCAGCGCGGGCCCGACGCGCCCGAGTCGCTGCAGCACCAACCGCTGACGCCCGAACCCGTCGGTGACCTGCCCGGCACGGGCGTCGTGGTCACCTGCGTCGGCCGCAACCGCCCCGGAGTCCTGGCTGAGCTCACGACGACCATCGCGCGCCACGGCTGCAGCATCGGCGACGTGTCGCAGAAGATGGTGGAGGACTACTTCCACATGGTGCTGGTGGTCGAGATCACGGCCTCGGGGAGCGGCTTCAAGGAACTCAAAACGGACCTCGAGTGTCTGGGCGGAGAGAACGACTACATAGTGCGCGTCATGCACGAGCGCGTCTTCCGCTTCATGCATCGCGTCTGAGGGGTGCGACGGCCATGACCTTCACCGACCAGGAGATCCTGGAGACCATTCGGATGGTCGAGCTGGAGACCCTCGACATCCGCGCGACCACCCTCGGCATCAACCTGCTCGACTGCGCCGATCCGGACCTCGAGAGCACCTGCGAGAAGGTCTACGCCAAGGTCGTGCAGCACGCGCGCAGCCTGGTCGAGGTGGCCGAGTCGATCACCGACGACTACGGCATCCCGATCGTCAACAAGCGCATCGCCGTGACGCCCGTGGCCTGGATCGCCGGCTCGTCGGGAGCGGAGGACCTGACTCCCCTGGCGATCGCCCTCGACGCTGCCGCGGCGGAGGTGGGCGTCGATTTCATCGGCGGCTTCACGACCTACGTCCACAAGGGCTTCACGCACGCCGACCGCGCGCTCATGGACTCAATCCCCTCGGCGCTCGCCGCGACCGAGCGCGTCTGCGCCTCGGTGTCGGTGGCGAGCACCCGCGCCGGCATCAACATGGACGCCGTGAACAGCTTCGCGACGATCGTCCTCGATGCGGCCGAACGCACGGCGGAGGTGGGCGGCCTGGCCTGCGCCAAGCTCGTCTGCTTCTGCAATGTCGTGGAGGACAACCCCTTCGTGGCCGGCGCGCACGTCGGCGTCGGGGAGGCGGAGACCGTCCTGAACGTCGGTGTCTCCGGGCCCGGGGTCGTGCGCTCGGCCCTTGATCGCCTGGGTCCCGAGGCCGACCTCTTGGCCGTGGCGGAGACGATCAAGCGCACGGCCTTCAAGGTCACGCGCATGGGGGAACTCGTGGGCCGCGAGGCTGCCCGGCGCCTGGAGACCAGCTTCGGGATCGTCGACATCAGCCTCGCGCCGACGCCGGCGATGGGCGATTCGGTGGCCGATATCCTTGAACTCGTGGGCGTGGAACGCGCCGGCGCGCCGGGCACGACCGCCGCTCTGGCCCTGTTGACCGACGCGGTCAAGAAGGGTGGAGCGATGGCCTCCTCGAGCGTCGGCGGCCTGTCCGGTGCGTTCATCCCCGTCTCCGAGGATCGCGGCATGATCAGCGCCGTGGCCGATGGCGTGTTGAGCCTGGAGAAGCTGGAGGCCATGACCTCGGTCTGCTCCGTGGGCCTCGACATGGTCGCCGTGCCGGGCGACACGCCCCACGACGTGATCGTGGGCATCATCGCCGACGAGATGGCGATCGGGATGGTCAACCACAAGACCACTGCCGTGCGCCTGATCCCGGTGCCGGGCAAGATCGTCGGGGACATGGTCGAGTGGGGCGGGCTGCTCGGGACGGCCATCGTGCAGCAGGCCGGCGTCCTCGGCTGCACCCTTCTGCAACGCCGCGGTGGGCGCATCCCCGCGCCGCTGCAGGGCTACCGCAACTGAGCCCGGGCCGAGCCAGCGCGCGCGGGCGACTTCGGCTCAGCCCCCGCCGCGGCCGGCCTTGAGCGCGACCAGGTTGTTGCGGCTGTCGCGCCTGGCGATGCGGTAGAGGTCGCGCAACTCGTCAGAGAGGTCGTCTCGGGCGAGTTCCTCCTCGGCGCGCGCGAAGGCTCTCTCGTACATGTTCGCGGCCAGGTCCAGGTCGCGTCCGAGGCAGTAATGCAGGATGACCGCGCCGTCGTTGAGGTAGGCGGGGTCTTCGGGTTTCAGTTCGAGGGCCGTCGAGTAGCCGACCCAGGCGCGCTCCCAGAAGGCCTCGCGCTGCGTGCGGTCGGCGGCTTTGGTGCTGCGCCGCAGGGCGTCGCCCGCGTCGCGGTAGAACAGGCCTACGTAGCTCCAGTAGAGGGCGTTGGTCGGCTCGGCCGCCACGTAGAGGTCGCACAGGCGTCCGGCCTCGGCGTTGCGCTGCTTGTCGGCGCAGCGTCCCACGAGGAAGCCGAGGATCGACAGGTTGAGTCCGCGGTTGGCTGCTACCAGCGGCCCCCCGGCCTGGGGGTCGCGGACCTGGAGTTCGGCCAGGGCTTCGATCGCGCCGTCGAAGTCCTGCTGGTGGTAGCGCGCGAGGCCGAGGTACCACCAGGTGGCGTGGTAGGTCGGCAACTTGGCGAGCGCCTCCTCGAAGAGGGCCTCGGCCTCGGCGTGGGCCTTGTCGGTCAGGCGCGCGTAGGCCAGCCACCAGACCAGTGTGCCGTCGCCGTTGCCTGCGCCCCAGGTGCGGACGTAACCCGCGCGCCCCGCCGTGAGGCAGGTGGTGAATTGCGCCGGAGTGACCGAGGACCACAGGTTGGCGAGAGCGACGACGCCCGGGTCCCAGCGCAGGGCACCCGCGTACTCGACCAGCATCGCTTCGGTGGCGCCCTTCCACTGGTGCGCGTAGGCCAGCTGCAGGTGAGCCTTGGCGAGCTGCGTGCGATGCGCCGCTTCGGTCGGTTCGCCGGCGCTCGCGATGGCCTGTCGGAATGCGTCCGTGGCCGTCTCCCAGCACGCCTCCGCCTCCGCCGCGCGCGCCTCGTCGCCGTTGGCGGCCGAGAACTGGGAGAGGGCGATGCGACCGAGGATGTAGGCCTCGAGGACGCCGTCCGGGCGCAGATCGAAGGCGCGCGCGGCGGCGTCCCGACCGACCTCGAGCTCTTGCGCGTACCAGGCCGACTCCGCCAGGGCCACGAATGCGTCGGGGTAGGCCTCTCCCGCGGCCTGGGTGGCCGATTCCAGGTAGGTCATCGAGTCGCGGAAGTTCATCTCGATCATCTGGCCGTTCGAACCGAGCCTGATGTACTCCTTCGCCCGCCCGTGGAAGGCCAGGCCGAAGAGGTAGTCCATGTGCGCGCCGCGCTCGCCTTCGCCGCTGAGCTCGTCGCAGGCGTCAAGTGCGTCGTTGATGCGCTCGCGAGCGATCCAGCAGCGCACGACCCAGACCCGGGTGCGCGCCCGCTCGCCGTCGAGGGCCAGGGCCTCGTCGAGCAGGGCCTGGGCCTCCTGCGCCCGCCCGTCACGGATCAGTGTCCGGCCGCGGGCGACGAGGTCGACGACCTCGGCGCTCGGTCCGTCGTCGCTCGCGAGGGCGCGAGGATGGGGGAGAGGCGCCCGGGGAGAGGCGCTCGCGGCGGCGGTCAGGAGCAGGGCGAGGATCGGGATCATGTCGTCTCGGCGTCGAGGGGGCGGCCAGCCCGAATAGTGCTCGGGGCGGTGGTGATGTCTAGCGAAGTGCGTCGCGCAGGCGCAGTGCGGCGTCCAGTTTCTCCAGCACTCGTTCGGGGTCCAGGTCGTTCCAGTAGGCCGCCTGTACGACCAGTTCGACGTCCAGATCGCCGGCCTGCACCTTGCGGCAGGCGGGAAGGTAGCGCTGGGTCACCTCGGGGCGCGTGACCGAGGGCGGGCCGATGGCGATGCTCTCTTCGAACCACTCGGTGGCGGCGGCGGCGTCGCCATGGAGGGTCAGGAGCAGCACGCCGATGTTCTGGTGGGCGTCACCGACCGCCTCGATCAGGTTCGTCAGGTCGCGACCCTCGTCCATCCCCGATTCGATGCGCGCCTGCCCGACGGCGATCGCGGTCTCGAAGTACTCGCGCGCGCGATCCGCATCGCGCTGCAGGTAGTAGGCCAGGATCAGGCCCGTGTCGTTGATGACGCGCGCGTCGCCGGGGGCCAGGCGCGCCGCGTCCACATAGGCGCGGTAGCTGGTCTCCATGTGTTCGTGGGCGCGGGCGAGCTGGGCCTCGGCCTCGGCCCGCAGGGCGGCGCGCTGAGTGTCGTCGAGGGGCTCGGCACCGACCGTCAAACCCGTGCAGCGGGCCAGCAGTTGCTCGGCGCGCAGCTCGAGGGCGACTCCTGCGTCGCGATTCAAGAACCCTGAGTCATTGGCAATGTCGGGGTTCTCGGGTTGGATCTCGTGCAGGGTGCTGCAGATCTCGGCGGCGCGCGACGCCGCCAGGACTGCCTCGTTGCTGGGAATATCGGGGTCCTCGGCGCGGCGCTTGAAGGCGGTCGCCACGCGGCGCAGGGACTCGATTCCATCAAAGAGCTTGCCCGGGTAGCCCCACTGCAGGCCACCGGGGAAGAGGTCCTCCATGGACAGGAAAGCGGCGCGCGCGCCCTCGAGGTCGCCGGCGTTGGCGCGACACCAGCCCACGCCGGAGCGGCAGAGGGCCTCGCGGCCCAGGCAGGCCTCGGCATGGGTCTCGTTCAGCTCGCGGCAGCTTCGGAAAGCCCGCTCGGCTTCCTCGAAGAGGGGTGCCCCCGATCCGTCCTCGGCTCCCATGCCCACCAGCGCCTGCTCGAGGCACTCGACGGCGAAATACCAGTGAGCGAGGGACAGCTCCGGCCGGCGCTCGATCATGGACCTGTAGTCCGCGACGACCGCGCGGGACCCGCCGACCATGCGGCCCGTGCGCACCAGCGCCTCATGCAGGGCGACGGAGTCGGGGCACAGGACGAGGCCGCGCAGGGCGCGTTCCCGAGCCTCCTCGTCCCGACCTTCCCAGGAGTAGAGGCTGGCGATCTGGTCCCAGGCCCAGGGGTCTTCGGGGGCGTCGCCCACGAGACTCTCGAGGGCGTCGAGGGTCCAGGCGAAGAGCTCGGCGATGCGCTGTGGGTCCGCCTCGGCCTGGCGGGCGCTGGTGTAGGCGAAGAAGGTGATCTCCGCCCACGAGCGCAGGGGAGAGGGTTCGAGGAGTTCGGCGTTTGGATCTCCCGCGAGCGTTTGTTCACGGCCGCGGCGCGCGCAGACCAGGGCCTGCTCCAAGAGGTCCGGGTCTGAGCCGTCGAAGTAGGACAGGTAGGCCGCCCGTCCCGCGCCGGACCAGGCCGCCGGCACACGCCCGCTCTCGGCGGCGATCAGGAATTCGGAGCGCGCGTCGGCGAAGAAGAACGGGTCTCCCGCGGCGAGCCCCAGGCGCAGGGCGCAGACCCCGCGCAGGAAGCGCAGGCCCGGGGCCCGCTCGTTCTGCTGAAGGCCCTCGTCCAGCACCGCCATCGCGCCGTGGGGGTCGCCGGCTACCAGGAGCGCGCGGCCCTCTTCCATGACATCGACCAGGAGCAGGGCGCCGATCTCTCTCGCCAGTTGCCGGGATCCCTCGTCGCTGGGGTCGAGCTCGCTCGAACGCTGGGCGTGTTCCCAGGCCTCGCGCATGTCGCCGTCGGCCAGGGCGGCGCGCGCCGCTCGCCGCTCGTCCGCCTGCCACAGGTCCGTGACCCCCTGGCGAGCGCCCGCGAAGTCCCCGGCCTCGAGGGCGGCCGCGATCTTTGCGGCGGGGGTGTTTGGGGCGGTCTCTGCCGGGGAAGTCGCGCAGGCGCAGGCAGCGAGGGACAGGAGCAGGGGGTAGTGGGGGCGCATCTGTGTCGAGAGCCGGGGCGGGTTGGAGTGGGTGGAGCCCGGTGGAGCGGGTGATTGTAGCTTTGGACCCGTGCGAGGGTGCGAGGCCGTGCCGCGCGGCCTCGAACCCGGGGGAATAGGCTCCCAGACCCTTGGGAGTCACAGTTTTCGGCCTGTCCACTTCCACCGTGGCCCGTGGCGGGGGACTATTGGGTTCGGTGGGAAGATTCCAGGCTGGCGGACGGTCAGAGGGTGTGTCTCGTCGCCCTGGAACGCCCTGCCTCACAGCTTCAGGCCTCATCGGGGACCGCCCCGGGAGGCACCCTGCCGGCGCTCGCCGTTCCTGATCCCCGATCGGTCCCATGCAATCGACCCCGAAGCGAATCGACGCACTCGCCCTGCTGCTGGGCGCGGGCGTCCTGTCAGTCCTGTGCGCCCTCTCCGGATGCGACAACCCCGCCTGTGTCTTCGGCGGGGACTGTACCGGCGGCGCCGGAGGAGCCGGAGACTCCGGCGGGGAGGGGCAGGCTCTCCCGGCCGTCTTCCCCGAGGACGGCGAGTGGCTGGATCCCGCGTCGCCGACGGTCATGGCGGTCTTCCCGGCGGCGGACGCCAGCCCCACGAGCCCGGTCGTGATCACCTTCTCGGAGTCCATGGCGCCCGATTCGGTCGAGGGTGCCTTCGAGCTGCTCCAGGACGACGGCCTGGGTGGGGGAATTCCCCTGCCCCTGGCGGGCAGTGCGCTGATCGGTGACGGGCGGGTCATGCTGCTCGTCCCGCCGCCGCTCCTGGCGGGGACGACCTACACCGTGCGCGTGGCCGACACCGGCACCCCGCACGACTTGACGGGCCAGGGCCTGCTGGCGGCGTCGACCCGCATCCTTGGGACCTTCGCCGTCACCCAGGACCTGCCCACCGATCCGCAAGTCGTCATGACCTGGCCCCCGGCGAGCAGCGTTGACCAGAGCGCCACGACCGAGGTCGTGGTGGTCTTCGATCGCGTGATGGACCCGACGACGATCTCGGACAGCTCCTTCCAGGTGACCGTGGACGGCGCGGATCCTGTAGAGGACCCCGAACCGGCGGTCCTGGTGCTGACCGAGTTCGGCGGCACGCCGGTGGTCGAGCCCCGGGTCTACACCTGGCAGAGCGTCGGCTCTGACGGCGTGCCCGTGGTCCTGGGAGTGCCCGGGGCCCTCGTGCGCGTGGAACTCTCTCCCGTGGGCGGCACCTCGATCACCAGCGCCACCGGGCAGGCCCTGCCCACCACGGCCTCCGAGTTCGACCTGGCCGATTTTCCGTCGCCGATCTCGGCCTCGATCCTGAGCGTCCCATTCGACGCGATCGGGATCGACAACCTGCTCGGGACGATGCCCCTCGAGGTGGGGGTGATGCTGGGCGCCCAAGCCGCCGCGGGCGACGAG
>DASCMO010000011.1:0-70794 GCA_036010965.1 Planctomycetota bacterium
CGAGCCGATCTTGGAGCATACCAGGGGCCACGACCGAGGCGACTCGAAACCCGTTCCGAGGCGCGCAGAGTAGTGCGACTCCGGAGACACCAAACACTACCAGGGCTGGTACCGCGACCCAGGCGGGCCCGGCGGCGCGAGCTTCAACCTCACCAACGGCCTGAGCGTCACCTGGCTCTGATCCTCACCTGACCCTGAGCCCCGCGGGGTTCCGAGGTCGTTCTGCTCCGGGCTTTGATCAGCGCGCCGGCGGGGCGACCTCGCGGATGACCGCGCCGTCGTCCGGCGAGAGGACCAGCAGGGCGATGCGTTGGATGTTCGCCTCGGAGGTGCCCGAGACGGAGATGTAGTCGAATCGCCCTCGCAGGTCCGTGTAGCCGTCCTTGTGGAAGCGCACGCTGTCCCCGGTACGCGTGTAGACCTTGACGTAGACGGCCTGAATCGGCGCGCCGGTCGTCGCGTGGGTCACCTTTATCTGGCCGTGGGCTTCGATCACCTGCACCGCCAGGGAATTCGCGTAGCGCGCCTCCCGGCGCACGATCCCTCCCCCGCGCACCTCGACGAGGACGTTGGCACGAGCGAACTCCTCGGGCATCTCTACGCGTGTGACGCCGTCGGCGCGTTCCATGGTGAGGACCGTTCGACGGTTGGGCTGGACGAAGGCGAAGTCCCCCGCGCTCTGCTTGACGAAGGGACTGGTCGAGAACAGGAACTCGACGTCCAGGGCGTAGAACCGAAGCTCGCAGGTCTCCAGGCCGCTGTGACGCAGCTCGATCCCGCTCTCTTTCAGGGACAGCTCAAGTGCCGGCTCGCTTGCCACCAAGGCCTCGGTCTCAGCGCCGTCTTCCATGGTCGGATCCGTCGCCGCGCCTTGCGCTTCGTCCAGATGGCGGATGACGGTCCGGAACCGATCCCGCCAGTGAGGCACGGGGTGGTCGAGGTAGGCCTGCGCTATGTCTCGCGCCAGGGCGTGGTCGACGGTGAAGAAGTCCAGGTAGGCCCGCATGTAGTCGTACTGGATGCGCGCGGGGAGAGCGTTGGGATCCACGCGCGCGAAGGCCTCCCGCGCGCCGGCGACGCGATCCTGGAGCAGCATGAAGGTGCAGACGCTCATCCAGTCGCCGTCGTCGAGCACGGCACGATGTGCCAGGACGTCGAGCAGTCGCTCGTACTGCTGTTTCACGTCCACGTTGGTGATCTCGCGCTTTCCACCGAAGGGGTGGGCGCGGGCATTGACCAGCGGTGCGTACTCGACGCGCTCGAACGAACGCCTCACGATGGGGTCGATCTCGAGCAGGGGCGAGGAGAGAGCCGCGCCGCAGCGGGCGACGAAGGCGCTCGCGTGGCGCAGGTACTCTCCTGCAGCGGGCGCGTCGCCATGGTGGAGGGCGTAGGACCAGAGACCGTCGTGGTAGACGAGGCGCCCGCGCAGGAGCCCCAGGGTGCGCCGGTAGAACTCTGCATCGCGCATCCGCCAGGCGATGCGCTGCAAGTCGAGAGCTTGCAGGTTTACTCCGTCGAGATACGTCAGGACTGCCTCGGCCGAAGCTTGTTGGGAGACGTATTCCCAAGAGGCTTCGTCAACGGCCGCGCGTTCGGCGTTGACCGTCAGCGTGCGGCTCTCGGCGAAGGCCACCAGGTCACCACCCTCTGCGACGTGTGCCGGGTAGTGGAGGAACTCACCCGGTTGGGGGAAGTAGAAGGCGTACTCGAGGGTGGCGGTGCCGTAGGCGCCGACCTCGAGCGGGACACCGCTCGTCGCGCGACCAGCGAGGAGGGGCAAGGCACCCTCGGGGATCTGGTATAGCACCTCGAACTGGTGGGCAGTCTCGGTCGGGTTTGTGATCACGATCCGGCAGCCGTAGGCGACGCCGGCTTCCAGATCTCCTCGCACGAAGGCCTCGACGCGCTGACCGTCCTCGATGCGGTAGCGCTCGTCTCCTCGGTAGAGATCCTGGGCCACCAGGACGCGCGGGGCGTCGCTCGACACCTCGGCGTCGACGAGAGCCTTGCGGACCAGGAGCAGAGGGGACGCCGCAGTGATCTCCACGCTCCCCTCGCGGTTGGCGACCTCGTGCTCACCATCCTTGAAAGGCAGGTCCAGGAGGGCCAAGGCCAGCAGCATCTCGTTGAGGTTTCCCGTGGCCAGAGGGAAGTTCTTGGAGAGGAAGGGGGTATCGACCCCACGCTCTGCAAAATCCAGCCAGAACTCGTGCACCCCCAGCAGGTCGGGCCCTTGCTGTGCGATGGTCCGGCGCCAGTAGTTGCTCTCCACGTGGCGCTCCGTGTCGCGCAGCTGCATATGCAGTCCAGGACGTCCAGCCCGCAGTCCGAGGTCGAAGTCACTCGCCCCCGTGATGAGACTCTCGGCGTCCTGGAGCTCAGGCTCCCGCTCCTCGCTGTCCACGTAGCCCAGGGCTCCTAGCTTTCCATCCCCAGCGCTACCCCCTCCACCCCCACCTGGGGGCCCCGCAGGCCCTGGTGTCGAGGGACCTTTCCGTTGGGACTCCACCGCCCGTTCTATCTCTGCTGCGAAAAAGGACTCCTGCAGGATGCCTAGCTCCAGCGCAGTTCCGAGGAGGATCTCCTCGAAGATCCGTGACCGTTCCGCGGGCGGAGTGGGGTCGAGTTCGACGAGCTCGCGGAGGTGTCGCTCGATGGCGGAGGCGACGCTCCAGTAGCGCTCGGCGAGCAGGGCGCGCTCCAGAACGTTCAGCTGTCCGAAGGCCCAGGGCTCGATGTAATCCGAGAGGACTTCCTCGAGCAGCCAGCGGTCAAGGAAGGTGCGGTCAATCTTGTTCAAGAGGAGGGGCTTCGCGACTGAATCAAAGAACTCGCGGTCCTTGTTCCATAGGAAAAGGTGTAGTTCGTGGGAGGCGTGCTCCGAGTAGAGCGAGCGTTTCTGTGCATCGTCGAGTTCCGGCCACTCCAAAAGGAACGCGAAGGCCTCAAGGCCGGCGTCGGGGCGGCGAGTGCGGAACAGGCGGAACACGTCGGAGAGGCTGTCGTAGATCTCCAGGTCCTCCTGGGTGGGGGCGGTGACCGTGACGCTCTGATCTGTAGCGATGAAATCGATTCGCCGCTCTTCGAGCAGGTGGCGGTCCATGGCGAGGCTCTCGGACAGGCGACCGTCCCGCGGCACAAAAGTGCGCCAGGGCAGGGTCGTATCAGCCTGTGCGATTCCCATGCGGTCCAGGGCAAGCACCCGGATGTGTTGCCCTGTTCCGAGCTGGGCCAACGGGATGCGGAGTGTGCCGTCGTCGTTGGGGCGCAGATTGACCAGGATCCAGGAGGCGTCGGGGAGGAAGTCGAGGTTGGCGAAGGTCGCCGGATGGAGCGTGGTCGGGACACCAACAGATGCGCGTCCGCCGGACGCTCCCTTACTGCGCCTTCCCCCCGCGCGCCCTCCGAAGTGACCGCCGCCTCCACCGCCGATTCCGATCACGTCAGCTAGGACGTTCACCGCCCAGGGGTTGAGCAGGACTCCAGGGCGATCGAGCATGTTGCCGGGGAAAACTTCGGCGTAGCGCCGCTCGAGCACATAGCGGTACTCGTCGCTGATGGTTCGACCCGACTGGTAGTCGGTGGCGGCACGGGCTACTCGGTGTCGCTGTGGCTCCCGGTTGCTCTGAAAACGCAGCCCGCCAACTCCGTCGTAGGGGGAGGCGTAGCGGTTGGCCAGCACGTGGACGCGGGTGGCCGGCGTCGGGCCCTTGACCTCCACCACCAGCTCCTCGCCTTCCACACGGAGGGGCGCCAGCTGCAGGGGGCGCCGCGGCGACGCCTCCAGCCAGCGGTCACGGCCCAGAGCCCACCCTTGAAGGACCTCGCCGGCCGTGACACGCACGCCGATGCGCTGGTCGCTCTCGTGGAGGAGCAGTTCGAAGTTTCCTGCCGGGAGGTCGCGCAGCTCGAGGTAGCCGCTCTCCAGAGCCAGGTGCTGGGAGCGGTCGTGGGCGTAGATGCCCGAACGGACCTCGATCAGGGATGCGACCTTGCTGTCAGCCGTAGAGGCGCTTCCTCCGTAGGGCACCCGCAGGGTGCTACCGGTGGCACCTTGGAGCTCGCTCGCCATACGCCGCGTTGTGGGGAGCAGACGCCACCCACCGTGGCCGGCCGGCAGCCCCGATGCGCGCAGGGTGGAGATGCCGTCCAGTGCTCCCAGATGCACTCTGCTGTCGTCGTCGGTGCGCAGCGCGACCTCGATCTGATCGGTGTAGGCGGGGTGGTCCATGGAGACGCTGACCGAGGCCCCGGGGCGAGGCTCTCCGTTCTTTCCGAGCACTTCTATGAACCAGCCCGAGTCGTCCTTGCCGAGCAGTGGGCAGTTGGTCTGGGCGGTGGTCTCGATGCGGTTGAGGAGAAAGGTCGTGGGGGGGCTTGTCAGCTGAACCGGATCGCCTACCGCCATGGTCTCCACCCGGCCGCGGAGTCGCACGCTGAGTTCGACCGTCCCCGGGGGGATCTGGATATCTCCGACCCACTCGCGGTCAGAGGCCAACTCGAGGTCGCGCATTTGCAGGGTCGCTCCGGCACCGTCGGCGCGGGTGCTGGAGATCTCTAGTACGGTCTCTTCGAGCAAGGAGAGGGCGACCACCTCGTCCGCCAGAGTGAGTCGTGGCCTTAGCAGGAGTTGCGCCTGGTTTCCCGCCAGGAGGGCCTCGCGGTCCATCAGCATTCCCGCCTCCAGCGCATATTGCTCCTTGCGGTGCTGGAAGCTGTCCAGCGAGCACCGCGCACCGCTCGTGAGGATCACGCTGTGCTTACCCGGATCCGTGGAGTAGGGGACGTATATCTCTCCACCTTCTTCGGCTGCGTACTCTCTGCCCCCGAAGTACAGGGTCGCGTCGGGACAGGGCCGCCCGCGCTCGTCCAGCACCCTGAAGGCGTGGCCAGCTGCGCTCCGCCGCTCCCGCAGCTGGAGGCGTCCCTTGCTAATCACTGCGCGGCTCGACAGGCCGCTGCCGATGAACTCGATCACGAAGATCCCGGGCCGGTCGAGTTCGGGGAAGTCGAAAGTGCGCCTCACTCGGCGCAAGGAGTTGTCGTCGTAGTCGTGCGTGGCCTCCTGGCCGGCCACCAGACCATCGAGAGGGATGGTCGCATTCACCTCGCGTCCGTTGGCGCGGTAGAAGGCAAAGGCGTCGATCTCGAAGACCTTGACGAGAAGCGTGGAGACGTTCTTCAGGTCCACGTCGATCGACACCGGATCCGCCGCGGCGAAGCGTGTGGGCTGGGTGGGTGGGAAGGAGATCTCGACGCGCTGGCGTAGCGCCTCGTAGGCGGCGGGGTCATCGAGGAGCGAGTACCATCGTTCCATGTCTCCGAGACCGAGCAGGATCTTGGTCTCGGCGAAGAGGAGCGCCAGGAGTCGATCGGAGACGGTGTCTCTGAAGGCATCGTAGTTCGAATCGTGGGCGAAGAAGTGCTGGAGGTAGGCGCGCAGCAGCTGCTCGTCGTCTCCTCCTTTGCCGAGGGTGGTCGCGTGCTGACCGGATCCTTGGATCACCTCTTCGTTGCGGTGGCGGCGGCGATGTTCGGGGTTGGTCCACGAGCTCGTGCGGGGCAGCGCCAACCAGGCCAGGAAGCGACCCCGGTCCATGCTTCCGAGGGCCATGTCATGGCGCAGGCGGTGCCCGAGGACGTGGGCCTTGAGGCCGTTGTGGACCGGTGTCAGGCGTCCGACGAAGGACTGCAAACGTTCTAGATAGGCTTCACGCTCTGCGACGTCTTCGCTCCAGTTGACGTCGGCGCTCGGCGCAAGGCGCGCGAGATAGGCCGTCACGAAGGCCTGCTCGTTCAAGAGCGACGGGCGCAGGTGGGCGCACTCGTCGAGTTGCTCCTGTAGCAGGTGCTGGTGGATTTTCAGCGCTCCGAAGCCTTTGCTCTCGCGCGTGGCGAGTTCGCGTACGACGAGGCTTGGTAGGCCCCTGAGGATCGGGTGGGACAGACGGGAGAGCAGTTCGCGAAGCTGACCATCGGTCAGGTTGCGCGTGGCCAGCCCGGGGAGCATCGAGTCCGCGAAGCCGCGTAAGCTGTCCCCATACCGGTCGAATGCGCGGCGAGTCAGGGTCTCGTGGGAGATCAATGTCGGGTCGAGGCGCGAGGGGAGGGGGGCCTCGTCTCCCGGAACCTGGCGCTGGTGGTTGAAGGTCAGGCCAAAGCGCTTGCGCAGGAATTCGTAGGTGGAGCCGGGCTGTTTATCGGCTCGCAGCAGCGCCTGACGGTTCTCGATCTCGTCGACCCGTCCACCTCGTCCATGGCGCTGGATCCAGGTTGTCAGGAGATCGTCAACCGCATCCAGGTCGCGCGCGTGCTGCCGCTCGAGGCAGTGGAAGAAGTAGTACTCACTAGTCCCTGGCACGAGCTGTTCGAGGACCACCCCTCGATCGGGGGCGAGGGCGAAGTCCTCCAGAAAACCGATCGGGTTGTCCTGTGCAGTGGCCGGGGTGGCAAGTAGGACGAGCAGGAGCAGTGCTTGTTGCATGGGAGACCGGTCGAGGGGGTGTGGGGAGAGATCAGAACGGACGTCAAGGGCAGAGGTTCACTCCCTGGAACGTCGCCATCTTTGCGCCTGTTGGCGGCGAATCGACTCCTTCTTCCGGCTTTCCGGCCCACGGGCTCTCAACGCATGCCTCTTCCCTCCAGAGCGAAGTGCATTATCCTCGGATCTGCCATGTCCCAGATCACCCGCTCCGCACCCCTCGTGCTCCTCGCCTCGAGCCTCTGGCTGTCCTCATGCAGCCGGACCGAGATCGTGAGGGAGCGTCAACCCGAACCCGCCGCCGTGATGACCAGCTCTGAACCCGCCACTCGTTACAACGAGCTCTCATCCGACGAGCAGCGCGTGATCCTCCACAAGGGAACCGAGCGAGCTGGCGTCGGCGTGTACACCGACAACGCCGCCGCGGGCCTCTACGTCTGCCGCCAGTGCAACGCGCCGCTCTACCGCTCCGAGGACAAGTTTGAAAGCCACTGCGGCTGGCCGAGCTTCGACGACGAGATCGAGGGCGCCGTCATACGGCACACCGACGCCGACGGCCGGCGGACCGAGATCGTCTGCGCTAACTGCGACGGCCACCTCGGACACGTGTTCCTGGGCGAGCGCTTCACCGAGAAGGACACGCGCCACTGCGTGAATTCGATCTCGATGACATTCGTTCCGGCCGGCGAGGAGCCTGCCCCTGTGATCGTCATCAACTGACGATTAGCTCCAGCGACTTCGATTTCTCCGTGCTGCTCCGGAGGGGAGTCAGGTCAGCGGTAGACTTCGATCTCCGAGAATCCCAGGGCGGCGTTCCCAAGGACGCCGTTCAGGGCGCCGGTGATGCGGATCTCGATGCTGCGGATGCGTTGGGTGCGCGGCAGCTGGATCAAGGTCTTCGTCATGGGGTCGGGATCCATCTTGAAGGGCAGGCTGTCCTGATCGTTGATGACGAGCTCGCCGCGGAAGGGGCGCTGGAAACCGGCGTACATGGGGGCGGGCCAGCCATGAGTGAGGGCGATCGTGCGTCCGCGGATCGAACGTCTCAGGGCAATCTTCACCCAGGGGTTCTCATCGGTCACCAGGCTGTGCCAGCGGGTACCGTAGTTCCCATCGACGGCCTTTTCATGTTCCTCTCCGGGGATATGGGAGGAGGAGAGGGTCACTGCGTTGGCGTTCCGGAGCATGTTCTCTCGTACGCGGGCCGGGTACGCGAGCTGATCGACGCTCACCACGTCCTTGACCTCGATCAACATCGCGTCCGAGGCTAGCTCGACCTCTTGGCCCAGCACACCAGGGCCTTCCGGCTCCAGCACGCATTTCACGCGCGCGTAGACCAGCCAGTTACCATTGGCCGAAAAACGGTGTTGGATGGCGTGGCGCTGCGCCCCGGCGGGGCTCTCGGGGTCGCACATCACCCTGACGATCCGTTCCTGTTTCGCTCCCGGGAAGTCGCGCATGGCGAGGTAATCGACGTACCTGATGTGGGGCCCGCGGCCCTCTTGCCCGACCCACTCCATCGCGGAGACCCGCTGCTTGGAGAGGCTCTCGATCCAGATGACGGCCGGTGTGTCACCAGTTGCGCGCAGGTGGACCTCGGCCTCGGGGAAGTCTGGTGTCTGCCACGAGGGGGCGGTCTGTCGCCCGGCGCTTCCGGTAATGCTCACCGTCGCACGCGCCAGGAAGAGCAGGGCCAGTTCGGTTTCCACGTGTCCGGAGGCCTCGGACCAGGTCCCCGCAGGCGACTGCCACTTCAACAGCTGGTCCGCCCCCTCCCAGTACCAATCGCGCCTTGCCACGACTGGCGTGCCGAGCAGGCCGCCGACCCGTTCCATTCCGTAGATACTGAAAAAGGTGTGGTGACCCGACCCGTGACCGACGTTCGTGTGCCACTGGAAGTTCTCGTCCAGCCACCCCAGCCCGCTCCTCATGCCCGTCACCATGGGACCCTTCAGGCGGGGGAGGACCCGGTTGCCAGCTTCTTGACTCACGATGAGGAGCATGCTCACGCCTGCGACGGTCATCGAGCTCGAGGGGGCGCCGCCGGGCGTGTAGGCGAAGCCCCGTGGTTCGACCGCCCGACCAGTGCGCGGCTTCCCGTCCGATGGGCCCTGGCAGGCGAGGGCGCCCCTGGCCACGGTCGACCAGAGACTTGGCTTGACGTTGACGCCGGCATGGGCCGCCGACCGCAGGGCAAGGGCTGCGAAGAGAGCGTTCGACAGGTCTCCCCGCTCATGCTGAGAGTTGTAGCCATCCATGGAGTAGCGGAAGAGCCCGTCGGGCATCACGCTTTCCTCCATCACGCGCACCAGCTCGCGGATTCGGTCCTTGTCACCCTCGTGGTCCATCTCGGCCAGGGCCAGGATCTTCGCCGCGCACGAGTACACGGCGGAGTTATCGTGCGCCAGGAGGAACGCGCGGCCGCACTGAATGGCTGGGTGGCTGGGGCGCAGGCCGCATTTGAGGAGTGTGTATAGCCGGAAGGCCGTGTTGCCAGGCGTGGTTCCGTGGTGGCCGCCCCAGGAACCATCGATCAGCTGGCGGTCTAGGAAGTATTGAACGCCGCGGTCGATGGCCGCGGCGACAGCTGCGGGCTTCCCTTTCCGCCAGGGGCCCATGCGAAAGCCCCAGCCGCCCTCACCGTTGACGACCTTGACGAGCAGGTGGTTCGTGCCTTCCTTCATGGGCAGCACGAGCGCCTCGTCGTAGAGGTTCACGCCTCGGCCGACGGCGCGTTGGATGAGCAGTTGGCCGTTGAGCCAGACCTTCACGCCGTCGTCGCTGCCCAGATGGATGCGCACGTCCCGGTCCGAGCCCAGCAAGGCCGTGCGGTAGAGGTAGGCAGCCGAGAGATTCTCCCACCCGGGCTTGCCCGGTACCTCGCCGAGCAGACCCTTGAATTCGATCTGGCCCACGTCGAGGGCCGTGCTGCCCCGCGCGACCTCGCGCCAGCCCACGTTGAGGTCTTCCTCGCCGCGGAAGACCTGGCTGAGGTCTGGCCCATCGCGCCCTTGCCGCATCAGCGAGAGCGTCAACTCCGGAGGGTGCCGCTTGTCCAGGTTGGCGTGGCCTGCGGCATGCTCGAAGGGACCCGTGGCGTGCCACGGCCCCCAGCGCTGAGCCCAGGATTGCCCGCAGAGCAGTGCGAGAGTAGCTGCGTAAACAGGCAGATTGGACAGACCCTGCATCCAGAGAGGGTATACGTCCTGGGCCTGCTTCTAGCCAGGGAGGCCGTGCATGATCGAGGCGGAGCGCCTGACCTTGCCGGACAGTTATCCAACCTCGACTAGGACCCCGGCGAGGCCATCAACGTCTTCGCAGATCACCCCGAGGTCGTCCGTGAGCTGAAGGCCAGGCTCGAGGGGTTTCAGCGCAGTCGCTCCCTCCAGGGCTGCCGGCTCGAAGGCCCCCTGGGCTCACCCTCTCCCGTGCGGCGGGCTCCTTGTTGCACGCCCACCGAGTTGATCGAGAAGGGGGGAGCCGAGAGCACTCGATGCCAGATGGGTCGAGCGCCTGTAATCCAATCTTCACCTCTGAGATCCAGCAGGTACCGACCTGGATCCGAATGGGTCGCGCACGATTTTGTCGTTGGCTGGTGGCTAGCTCGGCCTGGAGCCACACAGCGCGATTTCTCGCCGGGGCCGGACCTGTCGTGTCCGTCGGCTCGACAGTACCCTCTGCACCCATGACACGCGGGTACATCATTCCCATCGGGGGCGCTGAGGAGAAGCTGAGTGGAGCCACGATCCTGGACCGTTTCGTCCAGGTCTGCGGCGGCCGCCGGGCGCAGATCGCCGTCATCCCGACGGCCTCGCGCTTGCGGCAGACCGGCGCTCGCTACGAGCGGGTGTTCCGCAAGCTCGATGTACAGCGCGTCACGGTGTTGCCCTTCGAAGAGCGCTCGGACTGTGACCGCAAGGAGTGGCTGGAGGAACTCGAGAGGGTCGACGGTGTCTTCATGACCGGAGGCAACCAGGTGCGCCTCTCCACGACCATCGGGGGTTCGGCGGTGGCAGAGCTGATCCGCGAGCGCAACCGGGATGGCGGGCTGCACGTGGCGGGCACCTCCGCCGGTGCCTCGATCATGGCCGAGCACATGATCGCCAACGGCGAGGAGGGCGCCACTCCCCAGGCCGGCATGGTGACCCTCGCGCCCGGACTGGGGCTGACTCCCGACATGATCGTCGACCAGCACTTCCGCCAGCGCAACCGCCTCGGCCGCCTGCTGGCCGCCATCGCTTACAACCCCCGCCCGATCGGGATCGGCCTGGACGAGGACACGGCGGCCGTCCTGTCCCCCGACAACGTGATCGAGGTCGTCGGTTCAGGTGCCCTGACGGTCATCGACGCTTCCGACATGGATTTCTCGTCCATGGACTCGGCCCGGGACGGAGATCCGGTCAGCTTGATCAACATACGGCTGCACATTCTCGTCGAGGGCGGCACCTACGACATCAGTTCGCGGCTGGCTCTCCCCGGTCCTACGCACGAGTGACATGAAGGTCGCCTCCAGGTCCGTCTACCTCGGCCCCAACCTCTACGCCCTCTTCCCGGTCATCCGGCTGGTGGTCCAGCTAGGCGAGCTGGAACAGCACTCGTCCACTAGGCTGGGGAAGGACTTCACCGACGCCATCCAGGCCGCCCTGCCGGGGCTCGCCGAGCACGGCTGCTCCTACCGCGAGCCGGGAGGTTTCCTGCGCCGCCTGACCGAGGACGAAGGCACCTGGATGGGCCACGTGCTCGAGCACCTCGCGATCGAGCTGCAGAATATCGCCGGGGGTCGGGTCGCCTTCGGCCGCACGCGCGGTACGGGCGTCGAGGGCGAGTACGAGGTGGTCTACGCCTATGAGCAGGAGGACGTGGGCCTGGCGGCCGGGCGCCTGGGTCTCGACCTGATCCTCCACAGCCTGCCCGACGAGCTGCGCCCGGAGGCGCTGCGCGGCAAGGAGTTCGACTTCGCCCAGGAGCGCGACGAGTTTATTCGCTACGCCCAGCGCCGCGCCCTCGGACCCAGCACCGCTAGCCTGGTGCGCGCCGCCGAGGAGCGGGACATTCCCTACCTGCGCCTCAATCGCTACAGCCTGGTTCAGTTCGGCCACGGCCGCCACGGTCGCCGCATCCAGGCCACGATCACCGGCGAGACGCGCCACATCGCTGTCGAGCTGGCCTCCGACAAGGAGGAGACCAACCAGATGCTGGGGGACCTCGGCTTGCCGGTGGCTCGCCAACGTCTGGTGTACAGCGCGCGCGACGCCGTGCGCGCCGCGGAGAAGATCCGCTTCCCCGTTGTCGTCAAGCCCCTCAACGCCAACCACGGCCGCGGGGTCTCGATCCACCTGACCGACCCCGACTCCGTGGCCGCCGCCTTCGACCACGCCCGCGAGCACAGCCGCTCGGTTCTCGTCGAGAGCTTCATCGAGGGGCTCGATCACCGCCTGCTGGTGGTGGACAGCAAGCTGGTGGCGGCATCCAAGCGCGTTCCCGGCCATGTCGTGGGGGACGGTGAGCGCACGATCAGCGAGCTCCTGGAGGTCGTCAACCAGGATCCCCGCCGGGGCATCGGTCACGAGAAGGTGCTGACCCAGCTCGTGCTCGATCACCAGGCGTTGCGGCTCTTGGAGCTCAAGGGCTTCGATACGCAGTCGGTCCCGTCTGCCGGCGAGACCGTCTACCTGCGCTCGACCGGCAACCTCTCCACCGGCGGCACGGCCGTGGACGTGACCGATACGATCCACCCCGACAACCGCGAGATGGCCGAGCGCGCCGCGCGCGCCATCGGCCTGGATGTCTGCGGCGTGGACTTCCTGACGAAGGACATCACCGAGTCCTACCGCGTGACGGGCGGAGCGATCTGCGAGGTCAACGCGGCGCCGGGTTTTCGGATGCACGTCGCGCCCAGCGAGGGGACTCCGCGAGATGTCGCCGGGCCGGTGATGGATATGCTCTTCCCCCCCGGCCAACCCGCGCGCATCCCAATCGCATCGATCACCGGGACCAATGGCAAGACGACCACCGCCCGCATGGTGGCTCACATCTTCAAGCTGGCCGGCAGCCATGTCGGCATGGCCACCACCGACGCGGTCTACATCGACGGCCACAAGTCCGTCGAGGGTGACATGACCGGACCTGTGGCGGCGCGCATGGTGCTGCGCGATCCCTCGGTGGATGTGGCGGTGCTGGAGACGGCGCGCGGCGGCCTGCTCAAGCGCGGCATGGGCTACCGCCGCTGCAACGTGGGCGCCGTGCTCAACGTGCAGGCCGACCACCTCGGCCTGCGAGGCATCGAGACCCTCGAGGACCTCGCGCGCGTCAAGCGCATCATCGTCGAGATCGCGAAGGATGCGGCGGTCCTCAACGCCGACGACGAGCACTGCCTGCGGATGGCGAGCTACACCGAGGCGAAGCACCTGTGCTACGTGACGATGAACTCCGCTCACCCCCTCGTGCGCGAGCACATCCTGGCCGGCGGCCGCGCCGTCGTGCTGGAGGAGGGCATGGCCGGGCACATGATCACCCTCTACGACTCAGGCGCGCACATTCCGCTCCTGTGGACCCACCTCGTGCCCGCGACCCTCGACGGGCGCGCCATGCACAACGTCCAGAACGCCATGTTCGCCGCGGCGATCGCGTTCTGCATGGGGGTCAAGCTGGACGAGATCCGCCACGGTCTGCGGACCTTTGACATGACCTGGTTCCAGGCGCCGGGGCGCATGAACATCTGCGACGAGCATCCCTTCAAGGTGATCCTCGACTACGGCCACAATCCGGCGGCCGTGGGCGCGATGGTGGAGCTCTGCGATGCCCTCGAGCCCGAGGGAAAGCGCGTGCTGGTCCTGGCCGCGCCGGGCGACCGGCGCGACCAGGACATTGTCGCGATCGCGACCGTCTGTGCGGGGCACTTCGACCTCTACATCTGCCGCCGGGACGATCAGTTGCGAGGGCGCGATCCCGAGGAGGTGCCGCGCATGCAGCGCCAGGCCCTGCTCGACGCGGGGGTCGAGGACGCGTCGATCGAGCTCATCCCCGACGAGGTCGAGGCGGTCAAGCGTGCCCTGGACGTGGGGGAGGCGGGCGATCTCGTGCTCGTCTTCGGCGATGACATCCGGCGCACTTGGGAGCAGATCACCGGTTTCACTTCCGGCGCGGCGCCCGCCGCGACGGCGTCCCCGCCCGCGCCGCGCGCGCGCGCCTTGCGCCCCCTGCCGGAGTCTGCTCTCGGTGTCGGCGAGGAGCTCGTGCGCGACGAGCGCGGCGTGCACCTGCCGCGGCGCGAGGAGCCCTCCGACTGATGGAGTCGCTCGACTCCCGGCGCCTGCCCGGGGCCAACCTGCACGGCGCGCGGCCGGGAGCGGTGATCGACGTGGCCCTTGAGCCCGGCGAGGTCGAGCCGCTGCTGGCCGCCTGGTGCCGGCAGGCGCGCTGCATCCTCGACGCCGTGGGCTGGTCCGGCGAGGAGCCCTGCTGGCGCGTTTCGTCGGGCGGCGTGAGCCTGATGATCAGCGCTCCCCTCGACGCCCTCTACGCCGCCACGGAGGTCAACGAATGGGCCTTCGAGTCAGCCTGCGCGGCCCTGGCGGCGGGGGCGGTCGAGGATTCGGCCGCCGCCGCCGAGCGCTTGCGAGGGGTGATCGCCGAGGAAGTTAATCCGCGCCTCGTGGCCCTGCGGCGCGCGGCTTGCGAGCGCGGCGTGGCCTTCCTCTCCGACGATGATCGCGTATCGGTCGGCCTTGGAATGGGGTCGGCGACCTGGGAGGTCGGCGCGCTTCCGCGCCCCGACGAGGTGGACTGGTCCGCGCGCTGCGACGTCCCCACGGCCCTGGTCACGGGCACCAACGGCAAGACAACCTGCGTGCGCATGCTGGCGGCCGTCGCCCGCGCCGCCGGGCGCGTGGCCGGCACCACCTCCACCGACAGGGTCTGCGTCGGTGACGAGGTACTCGAGCGCGGCGACTGGTCCGGCCCCGGCGGCGCGCGGCGTGTCCTGCGCGAGACGGGAGTGGAGGTCGCCTTCCTGGAGACGGCGCGCGGAGGCATGCTGCGCCGCGGCCTGGCCGTCGAGCGCGCCGACGTGGCGGCCGTCCTGAACGTGGGCAGTGATCACCTCGGCGAGTGGGGGGTCGGCAGCCTCGAAGCGCTCTGCGAGGGCAAGTTCGTGGTCACCTCCGTCGCACCCCGCGCGGTCTTGAACGCGGATGACCCGGTCGTGTCCGCCCGCGGACGGGAGCTGGAACGAGAGGTGACCTGGTTCGCCCTCGACACCCCGCCCGCCTGGCTCGCCGAGCGCGTCACTGCCGGCGGGCGCGCCTTCGTCTGGGAGGCCGGCGAGCTCGTGCGCCGCGAGGGCTCGCAGCACTCTCCCTTCCTCGCCGTCGGTGACCTGCCCGTGGCCCTCGGCGGCGCCGCGCGCTACCAGGTGGCCAACGCCCTGGCGGCCGCCGCGGTCGCCGACGCCCTGGGCTTCTCCTTGGCCGAGATCGCCGCCGGCCTGGGGGGCTTTCACGGCGACGATGCCGACAACCCCGGCCGCGCCAACCGTTTCGATCTGGGCGGCGTGGACGTGATCGTGGACTTCGCCCACAACCCGCACGGCATGCGCGCCTTCCTTGAGGCCGCCGCGGCGCTCCCCGCCCGCCGGCGCCTGGTGTTGTTGGGTCAGGCCGGCGACCGCGACGACGAGTCGATCTTGGAGCTTGCGCGCGTCGTGGGTGCATTCGGACCCGAGCGGGTGATCCTCAAGGACCTCGCGGCCCACGCCCGCGGCCGGGAGGCGGGCGAGGTGCTCTCCCTACTCGCCCGAGGCCTGGGGGAGGCCGGTCTCGCTGAAGGAAGCTGGAGTTCGGCCCCAGACGAGCTAGCCGCCGTCGAGCAGGCCCTCGAATGGGCGCGCTCCGGCGATCAGCTGCTGCTGTTGGCCCACGAGTCCGCGCGCGAGGTCATCGAGCGCCTCCTCGCCCTGCAGGCCGCCCGCTGGACGCCCGGCCGGCCGGTGGCCTGAGTGGCGGCCTGCTGTCTGGCGGTGCCCCGCGGGCGAGGGCCCGGCCGACAGGATCGCCGCGATCCCTGAGACGGCGTCAGAGAGGGTGCACCGGGCCCTTCCCTTCCGCGGCAGCAATCAGGGTGCGGCGCACGAGGACGGGCACCATGGCCCTGCGGTACTCGTCATCGCCGGGGATGTTGGCGAGGGGACGGGCCTGTCGCCCGGCGCGCTCGGCCACGGCCTTAGCGGCGGCGGCGAAGTCCGTCCTGCCGGGCGTCATTCCGGCCAGGAGCTCCTCGCAGCGGCGCAGGCGCGCGGGGCGGGCCTGCAGGGCGACGAGCACGACATCGCTGGCGGCGACGGCGCCCGCGTCGTCGAGGTCCAGGCGCACGGCGCAGCCGAGGAGCGGGAAGTCGATCGAGCCGCGGTCGCGCAGCTTGCCGTAGGCCCCGCGGTGACCGGCTGCGGTGGGCGGGACGCGCACCGCCACCAGCAGCTCGCCCGGATCGCAACGCTTGTTCCGGATGCCGTCCGTCGTCCAGAACTCGTCGATCGGCAGCTCGCGCTGACCGTCGGGGCCGACGAACACCAGGGTGGCACCCAGGCTCATCAGGGCCGGCGCGCTGTCGTTGCTGGCGGCCGCCACGCAGCGCGAACCGCCGGCAACGACGTGGCACTCGCTGCCGTCCTTCTTGAGACAGAAGCCGAGGGACTTGCGCCAGAAGTAGGTCTGGTTGATCCACTGGCAGCGCGTGTCGAGCATCACGTTGCCCCCCAGGGTGCCGCTGTTGCGGAGCTGGGGAGAGGAGATCAGGCCCGTCGCCTGGGCCAGGGCCGGCCAGGCATCCCTGACCCGTTCGTCGGAGCACAGCGCCGAAAGGGAAGCCATGGCGCCGATCACCAGGGTCCCGTCCTCGGCGACGGAGAACCCCTCCAACTCGGGGATCGAGGCCAGGGAGACCACGACCCTGGGCGTGACGAGCTTGTGCTTCATGTTGGGCACGAGGTCCGTGCCTCCGCCGAGCACCGCCGCGTCCTCGCCGTGCTCGGCGAGCAGACGGACGGCCTCCTCGACGGTCTCGGGGCGCAGGAGCTCGAAGGAGGGCAGGCGCAGCATCAGTCCTCGCTCCCCGCCGCGGCCGGCGCTCGCGCGGCCAGGGCCGCGAGGACCTTGGCCGGAGTAAAGGGCAGGTGACGCAGCCGGATCCCCACGGCGTCCCAGACGGCGTTGGAGATGGCCGGGATCGCCGGGTGCAAGGGACCCTCGCCCGCTTCCTTGGCGCCGTAGGGGCCCTCGGGGTCGAGGCTCTCGACGATCAGGGCGTGCATCTCGGGCGTGTCGACAGAGGTCGGGATGCGGTAATCGAGCAGCGACGGTCCCGCGTGGAGCCCGAAGCGGTTCACGTCGTGGTTCTCCAGCAGCGCCTCCGCCATCCCCATGTAGGCCGAGCCCTCCATCTGCCCGGCCACCAGCATCGGGTTCAGGGCGCGCCCGCAGTCGTGGGCGATCCAGGCGTCGGAGACGGTGATGCGCCCGGTCTCCACGTCCACCTCGGCCTCGACCACGTGGGCCGTGAACGAGTATGCCGGTGACGCGCCGATCGTCCCGCCGCGGTAGTCGCCGCCGAGGGTCGGCGTGTTGTAGGAGCCGGTGCTGCCCAGGGTGTCGAGGCGCGCCTCGGCCAGCTGGAAGGCGCCGGCCGAGGTCAGCGACCGCTCGGGATCTTCCAGGTCGATCACCAATCCGCCGATCATGCGCACGCGCGCTGGCGCGACTTCCCACTCCTCGGCAACGGCCCCGACGATCGCGACACGTAGCTTGCGCGCAGCGTCGATGGCGGCGTTGCCGACCATGAAGGTCACCCGGCTCGAGTAGGCGCCCAGGTCCACCGGGCACAGGTCCGTGTCCGCCGCCACGACGCGCACGTCGCGGTGGTCCATGCCCAGCTCCTCCGCCACCAGGTAGGCGACGACCGAGTTCGATCCCTGGCCGATGTCGTTCCCGCCGGTGAAGCAGGTCACCAACCCGGAGCGGTCCACCTTGAGCTGGATCCCCGCCTGGGGCATCTCGTTGGGGTAGACGGGATAGTTGGTGCCCGTGATGTACATCGAGCCCGCCACCCCCAGGCCGCGGCCGAAGGGCAGGGCGCCGTGGCGCGTCTTCCAGTCGCTGGCGCGCTCCACCTCGTCCAGACATTCCCCGAAGCCGTTCGAGGTGATGCGCTGGCCGTTGACCGTCAGGGTGTCGCCACCCTGGAAGTTCACCCGCCGGATCTCGATGCCGTCCAGGCCGACCCGTTCGGCCAGCTCGTCGAGCTGCACCTCGAAGGCGAAGCGCGGCTGGACCGAGCCGTGGCCGCGCTTGGGCCCGCAAGGCGGCTTGTTGGTGAAGACGCGCGTCGAGTCGAAGCGGTAGTTCGGGAAGTCGTAGGGCCCGGTCAAGAGCTGTCCCGAGTAGTAGGTCGTGACCAGACCGAAGGAACTGTAGGCGCCGCCGTCGATCAGTATGCGCGCGTCCACGCCACACAGCCGCCCGTTCCGGTCGGCCCCGGTGCGGTAGTGCATGTGCATCGGGTGCCGGCCGCGGTGGGCGTAGAAGACCTCTTCCCGGGTCCACAGCATCTTGACCGGTCGGCCCGTGAGCATGGAGAGCTTCGAGACGCAGAACTCGAAGCTGAAGGGGTCGGACTTGCCGCCGAAGGCGCCGCCCAGGCAGGGCTGTATGACGCGGATGCGCGTGGCGGGCAGACCGAGCACGGCCGCCAGGGTGCGGTGCACGTAGTGGGTGATCTGGGTCGACGACCAGAGGGTCAGCAGACCGTCGGCAGAGTACTGGGCGACCCCGCAGTGCGGCTCGATGGGCGTGTGGGTCGTGCCGTGGAAGAAGTAGTCGCCCTCGACCACGACGTCGGCCGCTGCCAGGGCCGCCTCGACGTCGCCGAACTCCAGTTCGACGTGCTTGCTGATGTTGCCCTTGCCGCGCTCGGGGTGGATCGCGGGCTCGCCGCGCTCGGCGGCCTCGTGCGGATCGAGGAAGGCGTGCAGCAGCTCGTACTCGACGTCGATCAACTCCAGGGCGGCCTCGGCCGTGTCCTCGTCCACCGCTGCCACCGCCGCCACCTCGTCGCCCACGAAGCGCACGCGCTCGAGGGCCAGGGCGTGTTCGTCCGGCGTCCAGGGGATCACGCCGTAAGGCGTGGGCATCGACGCGCCGGTGATCACCGCGTGCACGCCCTCGAGCGCCTCGGCGCGAGAGGTGTCGATGGACACGATCCGTGCGTGGGGATGGGGCGAGCGCAGAGTGCGCGCGTGGAGCATGCCGGGGAGGGTGATGTCGTCGGCGTAGACCGCCGCGCCCGTCGCCTTCGCCATGCCGTCCACCTTGCGGTGCGGCCGGCCGATGACGTCGAAGGAATCTCCCCAGGGGGGAGCCGTGCCGTGCACGTCGCGCGCTGCCACTAGCGGCTCGTTCCCCCGGCGCGCTCGCCGTCCTTCATCCAGCACGGGGCCGGAGCCTCCAGTCCGGCCGCCTCGTGGGCCACCAGCTCGACGGCTTCCAGGATCTGGGTGTAGCCCGTGCAGCGACACAGGTTGCCCGCCAGGGCCGCGCGGATAGTCTCGCGGTCGGGGAGTCGCGTGCGGTCGAGCAGAGCCCGCGCCGAGAGCATCATGCCCGGCTGGCAGAATCCGCACTGCAGGGCGCCGCAGCGGTCGAAGGCCTCCTGCACTGGGTCGGCACCTTCGCCGCCGGTGGCGACGTGCCGCGGCATCAAGCCCTCGATCGTGGTGATGGCCCGACCCTCGGCCAGGCCCGCGAGCGTGAGGCAGGAGAGCGTCGGCTCGCCGTCCATCAGCACCGTGCACGCGCCGCAGTCCCCCTTGTCACAGCCCTGCTTGGAGCCCGTGAGCCCGAGCTCGTAGCGCAGGGCTTCCAGGAGGGTCCAGTGATCGGGGACGGCCACCTGGCGCTCGTCGCCGTTGACCTGCAGTGTCAGGACGCGCATGGACTCATCATCGCTTGCCGTGCCGGTCCGGACAAGCCGAGCGCCGACGATGGGGGGTCGTCGCTCAGTATCCGTAGGGATCGGGCTCGAAGGCCAGCCAGGCCAGGAGCACCGCCAGGGCCAGGGGAGCGATGGCGGCGGCGAGGGGGGCGGCGATGCGCCGCGCGCCTTCCCCGCTTTCCCGCCCGGCGGCCGCCAGGGCCAGGGGCAGGGCGCCACAGAGCAGCAGACCCTGTGTCGCGGGCAAGGAACTGTAGAAGAACGCCGACACCCCGAGGCCGAAGAGAGCCAGCACGGTCAGGGCCACGGCGCCGGTCGCGGGCACAGCGCTGGCGCGGCAGCGGTCCAGGACCCAGAGGGTCCCGAGGCTCGCACACAGCGGCGCCGCGGCCTGGGCCAGCTTGGCGCTGCCCGAGAAGCCGGCGCACAGGGCCAGGGCGGCGCCGGTCATCACCAGCACCGGCGCGGCGACGGTGGGGGCGCGCCGCACCAGGCCGTCGCCGCTCCACCACGAGCCGAGCAGCAAGGCGAAGAGCCCGCAGCACCAGGCGAGCGCCCACAGGCCCTCCCAGTGATGCTCGATCATGGCGCGCAGCAACAAGGCCAGGGACGCGGCGGCGATCACGGGCCGGGAGCGCAGGAGGCGCCAGCGACGCGGGCGGCTGCTGTAGAGGACGCCGACCGCCAGCACGATCCACACCAGCCAGTCCTGGGCTCCCGGCGGGACCTCGCCCAGCGGAGTGCGCGGCGGGCCGAACTGTCCGGCGTAGCCGACGAGGAAGGCCAGGGCCAGGGCCTGGGACTCCCACCAGCGCACCTCGCTCTCCTGTCCTGGACCTCGCCACGGGCGGCGGCCCACGCACCAGACGAGGGCTGCCACGGCGGCGGGGAGCAGCACGCCCCAGAGGAGGGTTTCCGTGATCGGCACGGGTGCCTAGCGCGCGTGTCCCTCGATGCTGACGATCAGCTCCACCTCGCGCCCCACGTTGCCGCGCTTGACGCCGTAGTCCACTCCGAACTGCGCGCGGTCGATGGTGAAGGTCGCGTGCCAGCCCATCAGGCGCGCGCCGCGCATGCCCGGGCCCTCGCCAACCTTCTCGACCGTCACGGTCAGGGGTTTCGTGACGCCGCGCAGGGTCAGCTCGCCGATGACCTCGAGGGTGTCGGTGTCCTCGCCGGCCTTGACTGACTTACTCTCGAAGACGATCTGCGGGAACTGCACCGCGTCCAGGAAGTCCGGGCTGCGCAGGTGCTTCGAGAGGTCCTCGACCTTGGCGTCCACGCTGTCGGCGTTCACGACCATGCGCACCCGGCTGGCGGCCGGGTCCTCGGTGTCGAGGGTGAACTCGCCGGAGACCTCGTTGAAGCGGCCGTAGAAGAAGCTCGACTGGAAGTGGGAGACCTTGAAGAGCACGCTCGAGTGAGTGCTGTCGATGGCGTAGACAGCGGCGTCGGTGGCGTCGGTGGGCGCTGTGGGGCGGGCGAGGGCGACGGCTCCCAGGGCGAGGGGCAGGGCGACGCAAAATCCGGTCACGGTGTTCGGGGCGATCTTCATGGCGGGTCGGTGGGGGTGAGGGATCTGGGCTGGTCAGGATCGTAGCGAACCCGCTCCGCGCTCCGCGCTCCGGTCGCCCGCGCTCCGCGCTCCGGTCGCCCGCGATCGGGCGCCCACTCCTCAGTCGCTCTCGGCGGTGAAGGTGGCGATCTCGGCCAGGAACAGGGGTCCGAGGTCGGCGGCTTTCTTCTCGCCGACGCCCTTCAGGTCGAGCAGGCCGGCGTGGTCGGTCGGCCGGGCGGCGGCCATCAGGGCCAGGGTGCGGTCGTTGAAGATCAGGTAGGGCGGGACGCCGCGCTCGCGGGCCAGGGCGCGCCGGAAGGCGCGCAGGTGTTCGAAGAGGGCCTCGTCGGGCCCCGCCAGCTCGGCGACGGCGGGCGCGAGGGTGCGGCGCGCCGTGCGGCGCGTGCGCTCTACCACGAAGAGGGTGACGCCCGCCTCGCCGCGCAGCACCTGCGCTCCCTCGGCGGTCAGATGGATCGTCGGGTACTCGCCGCCGGTCGAGGCCAACAGGCCGCGCCCCACGAGCTGCTCGATCCAGCCGCGCACGTCGACCAGGGAGTGGTCGCCGAGCAGGCCCCAGGTCGAGAGGTGCTGGTGGCCCGTGCGCCGCACGCGCTCGTTGTCGGCCCCGCGCAGGACGTCGGTGATATGCGCCGCGCCGTAGCGCTGGTCGCAACGCACGACGCAGGAGAGGATCTTCTGGACCACGACCATGGCGTCGGGCACGGGCTGCAGCTCCCCCAGGCAGACGTCGCAGGCCCCGCAGTCGTCCGTGGCTAGTTGCTGGCCGAAGTACTCTGCGAGGCTTCGGTGACGGCAGAGTGCGCCGTTGGCGAATCCCCACAGGTGGCCGAGGCGTTCGATGGAGGCCTCGAGCTCCTCGGGCGATCCCTCCGCCTCGGCCGCGGAGCGCTCGAGCAGGCTGCACCAGCTGTGATAGTCGGAACCCGAAGTGAACATCCAGCAAGCAGCCGGCAGGCCGTCGCGCCCGGCGCGTCCGGTCTCCTGCACGTACTGCTCGACGCCCTTGGGCAGGCTGGCGTGGATCACAAAGCGCACGTCCGGGCGATCGATGCCCATGCCGAAGGCGACGGTCGCCACCACCACGTCCAGCTCCTCGCTCTGGAAGGCGTCCTGGACCCGGTTGCGCTCGCGCCCTTCCAGGCCCGCGTGGTAGGCGGCGCAGCGCACCCCGCGCGAGGTCAGTCGCGCCGCGAGGCTCTCGGTGTTCTTGCGGCTCAGACAGTAGACGATGCCCGCCGCGCCCGGGGCCTGGCCTATGACACTCATAACCTGTTCCGCCACGTCGCGCCGCGGCCGCACGCGGTAGACGAGGTTGGGCCGATCCACATCGCCCACCAGCACGAGCGGGTCGTTCAGGTCGAGCTGGGCGACGATGTCCTCGCGCACGGCGGGGGTGGCGGTGGCGGTGTAGGCCTGCACCGGCAACTCCGGCAGGCGCGCGCGCAGCTCCCCGATGCGCCGGTACTCCGGGCGAAAGTCGTGGCCCCAGTGGCTGATGCAGTGGGCCTCGTCCACCGCCAGGTTGGTGAGTCCTGCGTGTATCAGGCGCTCGATGAAGCCAGGCATGGCCAGGCGCTCGGGAGCCACGAAGAGCAGGGAGAGGCGTCCCTCGTCGAGGGCCTGTTCGGCCGCGGCGCGCTGGGATCCGTCCTGGGTGCTGGTCAGCATGGCCGCCGCCGCGCCGTTGGCCAGGAGGCCGCTGACCTGATCGGTCATGAGGGAGATGAGCGGGCTGACGACCACCGTCAGCCCCTCGCGCGTCAGGGCCGGCGCCTGGTAGCAGAGGCTCTTCCCGCCGCCGGTGGGGAGCACGACCAGGGCGTCCCGTCCCTCCAGGGTGGCCGTCAGGGCCTCCTCCTGGTGGGGAAGCAGGGTTTTGAATCCGAACACCCGGCGCACGACCTCGCGGACGGCTTCCAGGTTCGGGGTGGCGGTGGAGGCTGAGTGCAACGGTCCGGACCTTCGCTCAGGGGACCGATTGAAGCACTTGGCGGTGGCGGATCAAGCCTGCATCGTCGGCCGCGTCCTGATCACCCGCGGCTTGTTCGGCTGCGGGCTCTCGTCCACGAGGGCCCGCTCCAGCGCGGTCCGCGCCGACGCGGAGCCGGCCATCCGAGACCCGGGCGCCTATCGACCGCGGCGCGGCATGACCTGCTCACGCAGGTAGTTGACGATCTCGGTCGCCAAGCGCTTGTCGGTCAGGGCCTCATCGCGCTCAGACTTGAGGTTCACGCGCACGATGTACTCCTCACCGTCATTGGCCTTGTGGCCGACCATGATCAGGCGCTCTGTGATGGTCGGCATGCCCTTGGGCACCACCACGAGGGTCGGCAGGCCGGCCAGCTCCTTGACGTCCTGGGTCATGTTGAACCCCAGGCTCTTGCCTTCCGGGTCCACGAGCACCACCGCGCGCACGTTCTCGTCTCCCACGGTGTAGCGCATGGCGAGGGCGGCTCCGGCGCGCACGCCGATCACGCTCAGGTTGCTGGTGTGGATTTCATCGCGCCCGCGCAGGAAGCGCGTCGCCGCCTCCAGGTCACGTAGGGTGAAGGCCCAGGCGCGCCTGCGGCCGTCCTCGTCGAGCTGCTCCCAGTCGTAGGCCTCGCTCTTGCTCTCTCCGTGGCCGCGCAGGTCGATGGTCAGGGCGGCGAAGCCGCGCTTCTGGAGCGATGTGGCGATGTGCGTGAGCTGACTGCGGTCGCCGCCGGCGTCGTGGATGAGCAGGACCGCCGGCGCGCGCGATTTCTTGCGCGGCAGGTAGAGGTCAGCCGCCAGGGTCTGCTTGTCGCGCGTGGTGACGTGGACCTGTTCGGGATCACTCCCTCCCCAGGGCGCCGTGGCGGCGCCCAGCGCCGGCGCGGCGCTCAGGGTGCCGAACAGCAGGCTGGCGAGCAGGGCGGCGGACGGGACGCGCGTCATGAAGGGGTCGGGGGTGTGGAGGGGGGGTGGGGCCGGCGGGTCAGGGGGCTCGTCGGTCGTCGATCGGGATTTCAGGGCTCCCCCGGGGGTGGGGCGTGTGCGCCGCTTGCCGCCGTGTCTCAGCAGGTCTCCGAGAGTCCAGCTTCCCAGTCTACCGGGGTCAGTCTAGCGTTGGAGATCCGTCTCACCAGGGGCATACCGCTTCTCTAATGGCCGGCAACGGACATTCGATCTCCTTTTTACCCTCCAGGCGGCGCATCGCAAGCCCCAAGCCGAGGTCGCGCTCTCACCCCCTCACCCCAGCTCCAGCTGACGGCGGGCGTCGACCTCGTCGCGGGCGATGGCCTCGACGGCGTCGTCGAGGCGTGCGGCCAGGTCCCAGGCCGGGTCGATCGCGCGGCGCACCTGGCGCATGAGCTGAACCGCCATGCGCAGGGTGCGGCACAGGTCTCCGGGGCTGACCTGGCTGGCGGGCTCCAGCTCGTCGAAGGGGTGCCCGTCGGCCCAGTCGAGCACCGCGCCCGTCAACCCCCACTGACAGAGACGGACCGGCGTGGCCCCTGAAAAGCGCGTGCAGCGCCCGGCCAGGGAGCGCACGACCCCGTCCACCCGCCGTCGCAGGGCCCCCTCGAGGCGCGCGGGGACGTGCACCGGCTCGCCCCGCCGCCGCTCCTCGTGGATCAACCCGCAGAAGACCATCGCCAGGGAGCGGGGCGCGAGGTCCTCGAGAGCGCCCGAGTAGAGCAGCTCGGTGACAGGCAGCTCGAAGCCGTTGATGTGGCGCGCCAGACGGCCCCGGGCGCGAACTCGCGAACCTTCCAGGTAGCCCAGATCCTCCAGAAAGGCGAGGTGCGCCTCGAGTCGGCGTCCCTGGCGGCGGCGGTTCTTCTCGCTCTCGCGCTGGGAGGTGCCGCGGTGCTGAAAGCAGTTGAACGACTTCTCCCAGGCCTCGTGAACGCGCTCGCGTCCCAGGCGCTCGATGAGGTGCAGGAGGCTCGCATAGGAGAGGCTGAAACGACTTTCCACGGGCTCCGGCTGTCCGCCGTGCAGGCGCGCCACGGGCGCCTCGCGCAGGTCCTTCTTGCTCAACATGCTGTAGACCAGGCCCGCGTCGTCGATGCCCTGGCGACCGGCGCGTCCGGCCATCTGCAGGAAGTCGCGCGTGCGCATGTAGTCGAAATCCCGGCCGTCGAATTTTTCCAGCGAGCGGAAGATCACCGTGCGCGCCGGCATGTTGATGCCCAGGGCGAAGGTCTCTGTCGTGAAGAGCATGCGCAACAGGCCCGAGGTGAACATGCGCTCGACCAGCTCTTTGTGTACCGGCAGCATGCCCGCGTGGTGTACGCCGACTCCGCGCCGGGCCATCGAGAAGACCTCGCCCACGCCCGCGTCCTCGGGCAGCTCGAAGAGCTCGATCAGTTCGGCCTGCAGGGTCGCCATGCGCGCGCGCTGATCGGCATCGAGCAGGTCGCGGTGCATGTTGTCGCGCGCGAGACGTTCGCACTCCTTGCGGCTGAAGGAGAAGACCAGGGCCGGCAACAGCCCGCTCTCCTCGAGGTCGTCGAAGAGCGGAGCGGCGTCGGGCGGCAGGCGGTCGGAGAGGTCTCGCGGGGCACGGCCGCCGCGGCCACCGCGACCGCCGCGCCCTCCGCGCCCACCGCGCCCGCCGCGACCGCCTCTGGCGGGCGGCGGTCCGAGGCCCCGCGCGGCTGCGGCCTCGCGCTTGCGCACGCGCTCGATTCGGCGCGGCTCGAAGGGGCCGCTGTCGGCGGTGAAGAGTCGGAATTCGAGGGGCACCGGGCGGCGGGTCGAGCTGACAATCTCGATTTCCCGCGGGCGGATCTCGCCGATCCACTCCCCGAGCTCTTCGAGGTTCGAGATCGTGGCCGAGAGGCAGATGAAGCGCACGCTCTCCGGCGCGAAGATCAGGCTCTCCTCCCAGACCGTCCCGCGCTCGGGGTCGTCCATGAAGTGGACCTCGTCGAAGATCACGAACTCCACGTCCTCGAGGGTGCGCGGGCTCTCGAACATCGCGTTGCGCAGGATCTCGGTCGTCATCACCAGCACCTGCGCTCCGGCGTTCAGGGTCACGTCGCCGGTCATGAGCCCCACGTCGATGTCCGGATCGGCGCGGAAGTCGCGGTACTTCTGGTTCGAGAGGGCCTTGATGGGGGCCGTGTAAATGCAGCGCCGACCGGCCTTCACCGCGTCCGCGATGGCGTACTCGGCCACCAGGGTCTTGCCGGCGCCCGTGGGGGCGCTCACGAGCACGTCCCGGCCGCTCTGGATGGCGTGAATGGCACGGCGCTGGAAACGGGAGAGGGTCAGGCCCTTCCAGGAGCGCGGAGCCCGGGTGAATTCCTCCTCGCCGTCGTTCGGTTCGGCGTCGGAACCCGGTCCGCGCGCTTGAGACCGCTGGCTCATCCCTGTATCTAAACAGTTCACCGGCCACAACCGAAGCCGATGCCCGGGCAGACTGCACCGGTCCCGAGACGCCGACGATCACCGAGCCACAGGACGCACATTGGAAAAGCAGAATACGATCAGGACCGCCGACCGCAGCCTCGCCACCCTGAAGCTGGTCTCCCGGCTCCTGGGACACGAGCTCCGCAGCCAGGCCTCCGCCAAGGCCATCAGCCTCTCGCGCGAAGAGGTCGAGGAGATCCAGGTCACCCTCGACCTTTTCATCGACCAGGCCACGCGGGGCCAAGGCTCGGCGGTGGGGATCAAGGCCGCCGGCGGCGAGCGCCGCATCGTCCCCGCGAGCAACTGAGACTGCTGTGAGGCCCCGCCCGGGGACTCGAGCGCAGCAAGGCACCCGCGCCATTGCGGGGCGCCGGGGGCGCGTCCCGCTCTGGGTCGTGCTGCTGCTCGGCGGCGGTCTGGTCTCCCTCGCCTGCAAGGTCCTCTCGGAGCACTTCCTGGACAGCGATGTGGCCGTGATCGACACGCGGCGCGTCGCCATCGAGGGCGCGGACTGGGCGCCCGCCGGCTGGAGTGCCTCGCTCGCGGCGCGCCTCGCCGCCCACGGCCCGGTCTCAAGCCTGGACAGCAAAGGCCGCCGCGCCCTGGTGGCCGAGGTCGAGGCCTCGCCCTTCGTGCGCTCGGTGACCACCGAGCACGTCCTGTGGCCCGACGGCCTGGCCCTCGACGTCGAGTTGCGCCGGCCGGTCGCCAGCCTGCGCACGCGCGACGGGCGCTTCCGTATCGTGGCGGCGGACGGCACGGTGTTGCCCGGACTCTGGCCCACGCCCCCCGAACACGCAGACGGCGTCCTGCCCGTGGTCGGTCCCAACGACGGCGCGCTCTTCGACCTGCGAGCGGGCGACGAGCTGGTCGAGGAGCGCCATCTCGACGCGCTCTCGGTGGCCGTCTCCCTCGGGGTGCACCTGAGCGCCGAGGAGATGCGCTTCCTCGGCCCGGTGTTGATCGACGCCGAGCTGGCGCGCGCCTCGTCGGTCGACGAGCCGGGTACGCGCCTGTTCCTCGAGGACAAACGCCTGGTGTTCTTCGGTCGAGCCCCGCGCGAGGCGCGACCGGGCGAGCTGCCCGAGGCGCACAAGTGGGCCCACCTGCGCCGGGCCATCGGGACCCTCGGGGACGGCGCCGATTGGGACCTCCTCGACGTGCGCTGGGACCGCGGCCGGATCCGCTACCGCGAGCGGGCGGGCTGAGGCGCATGAGGTCGGCCAGGATCCTCCCTGGGAGGCGAGCGCGATCTGCACGGCTCTCCGGCCCGCGAGGATGGCGCCAGTGAGCCGCGCGGGGGCGAGCCTGGCCTGGGCCCTGTCCCTGGCGCCCTGCGTGGCGTGGGGCGCGGCGCGCGAGTCCCTGGGCGACGCCTCGCGCCTGGCCCTGGTGGCGGCGGTCTGGCTGGCCCTGGTGGGGCTGCCCGCAGCGGCCGGGGCGGTGGAGGAGGCGCGCGCCTGGCCGCGGGCCCTGGCCCTGGCCCTGCCGCCGGCGGCCTGCGCGGCCTGGCTCGACCTACGGGCGGGACACGCGCTCGAGGCCCTGGGGCTCACGGCGATCGGCGCTCTGGCGCTCTTCGCCGTTCTGGGCGAGGCGCGCCGCGCGGCGGCTGGATCGGGGGGGATCGGCCTGTACGCGCCCCTCTGGCTGGTGCTCGTGCCGGGCGCCCCGGGCCTGCGCGCGGCCCTGGGCTGGGCGGCCACCGGCCCTGGCGAGCCCTTCGGAGTCGTGCGCTGGCTGGCGGAGCGCGGACCCGTGGGCTGGGCCTTCGCGCGCCTCGCACCCGGGCCGGCGGTGGCGCCCTGGATCGGCGTCGCGGCCCTGGCGGCTGTCCTCTGGGCGGCGGGCAAAATCGATGGCCGAGGAGCCCTTCGGGAACAGGTGCGCGGGTGATCGCCGTCGCCTTGAGTTGCGCCATGACCCTGGGCACTCCCGCATCCCAGGACGCCTTTCAGGCGGCGGAGTTGCGCCTGGAGGGCCCGCTTTCGGAGGTCACGATCGAGGGCGGCGGCGGCTGGACGACGCGCGTCGTGGGCGAGCTGGGCGCGGGGGAGGTGCGCACCCTGCGCGTGCCCATCGTTGTCGCGGACGTTCCTTTGCAGGCCGCCGCGCCGGCGCTGAGCTTCGCTCCCAGCGACGGCGGCGGCGACGCGGCCCTCGCTCCCGCCTCCTCGCCGCCGCCGGGCTGGGAAGCCCTGCCCGCGGGCCTGCGGCGCCGGACCTTGCCGCCTGTGCACGCCACCCGAATCGGACCGGGCGCGCCGCGCCTGGCGCTGATCGCCGCGGCCGCCGTGCTCTCCCTGGCGTTCTGGCGCAAGACCCCCGCGGCCCTCGCGGCGGGGATCGCGGCCTGCGCCCTGTGCTTCGTCCTGCCCGATCGCCCGCCGCCGCGGGCCGCGTTGGAGGTCCTCGAAGGGGACGGGGCGAGCGGGCGCTGGCTGCGGGTGAGGGGCGCGCTCTCGACCCTCGAGGTGGAAGCCGGGAGCGCGGGCTGGTGCGAGTCGATGCCGGTCTCTTCTGGGCGACGCCTGGAGGTCACCCTGGCCGGTGGTCTGCGCTGGACCCTGGTGGGGGAGGGCCTGGCGCTCTACGCCCTGGAGCCGGGCGGCGACCTCGGGCGCCTGGGACCGGAGGGCAACGAGGTCCGCGACCTGGCGGCCGCCTGGCGCCGGGACGGGGCGGGGCGCTGGACCTTTCACGGGCCCTGGGGGCGAGGCGATCCCATGCCGGTGGCCCGCGCGGGCGCGAGCGCACCCGCGAGCGACCCTGCGGGCGCCCCGCCCGGCTGGCTGATCTCGGCCCTACCGCAAGGGGTCGGCGTCACCGTGGGGCGCGCCGCGGCGGGCACGGGCGGTGTGCCGCTCTGGGTGCGCTGGGTGGAGGGGCCCTCTTTCAATGAAAGGCGTTGATGGCCCCGGGGGCGCCCGCTACCCTCTTTGGCCCTGTTCGGGATCCATCGCGCCTACCGGCGCCCTCCCGGCCGACCCCTCTCCGGACGAAATCGCTCCGGGCGAACCTGTTGCGGACGATCCGTCTTCCTGACGGACCCCCGCCCGACCGATCCCCGAAGACCTCCCGATTCATGCGCACGACCCACGTCAAGGCCTCCGACGTCGAGGACCGCTGGCTCCTGTTCGACGCCTCCCGCTTCCCCCTCGGACGCATGGCGAGCGCTATCGCCACGCGCCTGATCGGCAAGGACCGTCCGACCTACACGCCCAGCGAGCACGGCGCCACCCACGTGGTGGTCATCAACAGCGCCCAGACCGTCCTGACTGGCAAGAAGTCGACGGACAAGGAATACCAGTCTTACTCCGGATACCCCGGCGGCCGCCACGTGCGCAGCGCAGAGCTGATCCGCAGCGTGCGCCCCAGTGACATGGTGACCCTCGCCGTGCGGCGCATGCTGCCGAAGAACAAGCTCGGGCGCACGATGCTCTCTCACCTGAAGGTCTACCCGGGTGCCGATCACCCGCACACCGCCCAGCAGCCGGTCGCTGTGGAGAAACTCTGATCCGATGACAGACACCAAGTACATCTGGGGCCTCGGCCGCCGCAAGTCATCCGTGGCCCGCGTGCGGATCTGCAGCGGCGCGGGCGCCTTCCTCGTCAACGGCAAGGAAGTCGGCGTTTTCTTCTCCACGGTCCAGAACCGCGATCGCGCCCAGGCGCCCCTCTCGGCCACTGAGACGACCGGGACCTACGATGTGTTCTGCAACGTCAACGGCGGCGGCACGACCGGCCAGGCGGATGCCGTGCGCATGGGCCTCGCGCGAGCGCTGAAGACGGCCAATCCCGGGTTCGAAGAGGTCCTACGCGGGGGCGGCCTGTTGACCCGTGACAGCCGCATGAAGGAGCGCAAGAAGTACGGCCGGCGCGGAGCGCGCCGCGGGTTCCAGTTCTCGAAGCGCTAGGAACGCGGCAAGCCGGAAGCGCCCTCCCACGGCGCGCCGCCCAAGAACACCATGGCGGGCCACTCTCACTCCGCGAACATCAAGCACCGCAAGAACGCGGTGGATGCGAAGCGTGGGAAGCTCTTCAGCAAGCTGGCGCGGGCCGTCATCTCCGCCGCGCGCCAGGGGGGTGGGGACCTCGACGGCAACCCACGCCTGAAGCTGGCGGTCGAGAAGGCCAAGGCGGGCAACATGCCCAAGGACTCGATCGCGCGCGCCATCCGGCGCGGGACCGGCGAGGGCGGCGACGCGAGCCAGTACGAGGACCTGCTCTACGAGGGCTACGCCGCGGGCGGGGTGGCGATCCTGGTGGCCTGTCTGACCGACAACCGGCACCGCACGTCGCCCGAGATCAAGCACCTCTTCGACAAGAACGAGGGCAACCTGGGCTCTCCCGGCTCGGTGGCCTTTCTCTTCGACCTGCGCTCGGTCTTCGGGGCCGAGATCGGTGAGCGGGGCGAGGACGCCTGGCTGGACCTGGCCCTGGAAGCGGGAGCCGAGGATGTGGAGTTCGACGCCGGCTACGTCACGGTCCTGGCCCCGGCGGTCGAGTTCCTCGATGTGAAGAGCGCCCTGGAGGAGGTCGGGGTCGAACTCTCCTCGGCCGAGACGGCCTACGTGCCCCAGAACAGCGTGGCGGTCGAGGAGCGGGATATCGCGCGCCGCGTCCTGCGCCTGATCGAGGCCCTCGAGGACAACGACGACGTTCAGCACGTCTATGCCAACTACGACATGCCGGCCGAATGGCTCGCCGGGGAAGAGTGATCGGTTCCCCCGTGGCGAGGGTTGCAACGGGAGCTCTGATGGGGTTCGCTGGGCATCATGGGTGATGGATTGAGAACGATCTGGATCGTGACCACCGACGAGATCCTGCTGGCCCAGACGCGGACCGCCGCGACGGGCCTGGAGGGGGACGACCACGGGCAGGGAGAGGCCGCGGCCACCGACGCCCTGGAGGGCTGGGAGGTAAAGACCGTCGATTCCATCGAGCTGCTCACCCAGCAGCCGCCGGCCATCGGAGACGTGATCCTGCTCGACAAGTGGTTGCGCGGCGAAAACGTCTACGAGGCGTGCCGCGGCCTGACCGGGCGCACTCGCAGCCGGATCTTCATCATCGCTGAGCACGAGAACGAGGCGGCCCTCTCGATCGCCTCCTTCTGCGGTGCGGGGGGGATCATCAACCGGCCGGTCACCCCCACCAACCTGCGCGAGGCCATCGACGCCTCCCCGGTCCCGCGGCCCGCCTGGCGCGACGACGCTAGGGGGCCCACCGAAGAGCGCGAGCCCGCCTTCCCCGAGAAGCTCCTGGTGGAGATCGCTACCGGTCGCCCGGACGTGAACCTCGTGAACGCCCTGGTCGATCCGCAGACCAGCCTGTTCAACTTCGCCTTCCTGAACTTCAAGCTCGACGAGGAGTTCAAACGGGCCCAGCGTTTCCACGACTCCCTCTCGTGCGTCATGCTCGGTTTCGAGGGACAGGCCGGCGATGACGTCTTGCGCGAGCTGGCGGGCATCATCCTGGAAGGCTCGCGGGACACGGACGTGCTTGGTCGCTTCGACGAGAGCGCGTTCCTGTTTCTGCTGCCGCGCACCGCAGCCGAAGGAGCCGGCATCATGGCGCGGCGCGTGGGCGATCGGGCTCAGGAACGTGGCCTGACCGATCTGGTCGGGGACGCCCTGATCATCTCGGTCGGCATCTCGTGCTGCCCCCATCCCGAGATCCGCGAGCGCGAGGACCTCTACCGCTGTGCCCGCGAGGCTTTCGTCGAGGCCCGAGCCGCCGGCGGCGGCGTGATCGCCTGCTCCTGAGGGAGCCGCGCCCCCGGTGAGGGGCGCAGCACCGGGCTGCGGGCTGGGAAAAATGGAAGGCGTCGGGTCCCGCATGGGGGGCTGATCCATGGCCCTCGAATTCCCTTACTTCCTGCGCCGTCGGCTGCGCCTGCACGAAGCTCGGCGCGCCCTGCTCGCGGGCTCGCCGGCCGTCGCCCTCGATCGCCTGGCCGACCCCTGTCTGGCGCACTCCGCCGACGCCGAGCGCCTGCGGGTGCGGGCCCGCGAAGCGCTCGGAGGTGAGGCGGGCGGGGCACCCGAGGCCGAGAGGGGCATCGCGAGCGCCCTGGAAGGCCTGCTGGAGGAGATGCGCGAGGCACGCGAGGGGAGCGAGCAGGGGGTCGCTCCCGTGGGGAGCCCTTCCGGGAGTTTTTCCGATCCCGCGCCGGGCGAATCGCTCCGCGAGCCCGACCCCAAGCCCGCAGCGGATGGAGGGGGCGATGGCGCTGGGGGCGAGGGAGACCCCCTGCGTTTCCTCCTGGCGGTGGACGACGCCGGCGAGTTCCTGGTGGCCTGTGGCGAGCAGGTTGTCCTGGGCCACGCGCGGGCGGGGGTGGCGGACCTGCCGTTTCTGGCCGACCTGGACGCGCGCCACGCGCGCATCCAGGGCGGGGAGTCCTTCCACGGCGGGCCCCTGTGGCGCGTCGAGCCCATCGTGGGCCAGAACATCACCGTCGACGGCGCGCCGATCGGAGCGGGCGGCGCCGAGCTCGCCGAGGGTGACGAGATAGGTCTCTCGCCGAACCTCGCCCTGCGTTTCACCTTGCCTGAGGTGTCCAGCGGCGTCTGCTGCCTCGAACTCTTGCACGGAGCCGAGTGCTTCGGCGCGGCGCGCGTGCTACTCGTGCGGCCGGGGTCGGCCGCGTGCCTGCGCATCGGCGCGCGCCCAGAGCGCCACATCGCCGTGCGCGGCCTGCCGTCTGAGGTGCGCCTGGAGCTGGCCGACGGCGAACTGGTGATCCACTGCGAGGCGGGCCTCTGGGCGCGTGGCCTGCAGGGCGCCGCGGAGCAGCGCGAGGCTGCCCCGGTCAGCCTGCGTATCCCCTGCCCGCCGGAGAGGCGAATCGACTTTGTCGTGGGCAGCTCCGAGGGTGGGCGGCCGCCCTTCAGCTTTTCGGTCAGTCCCGTGCCTCAGTCTGGAGAGGGAAACCGATGACCCAGTGGACTCGCGGATCGGCTCCTCGCGGGGCGTCGCGGCGAGGGCCTTCGGAGCCCGCCGCAAGGATGCGTAGAATGGGAGGCGCTTCGCGCGTGTAGATCGGAGCAGACGTTTATGGACTGGGAAGCCTTCTTCAACGCCTTTCGGGAGCCCGACTTCATCCCGGGTTACGAGATCCAGAACCGCCTCGGTGGGGGCGCCTTCGGAGAGGTCTACAAGGCGCGCAAGCACTCGATCGGCAAGTCCTACGCGATCAAGTTCCTCAAGATCGACAACGAGGGACAGCGCGAGGCGATCGAGCGCGAACTCGAGCAGGTGCGCCACTTCGCGGCCATCGATCACCCCAACCTCGTGACGATCGAGGACCTGGGGACGGTCATGGACGTTCCCTACCTGATCATGGGCTACGCGGGCGAGGAGACCCTGGCGCGGCGCCTCAAGCGCGGCGACCTCTCGCGGGGTGAGGCGAGCACCTACTTCGTCCAGGCCTGCCGGGGCGTGCTTGCACTCCACGACCGGCGCCTGGTGCACTTCGACCTCAAGCCGGGGAACATCTTCATCAAGGGCGACGTCGCGCGCGTCGGCGACTACGGCCTCTCGAAGCTGATGAGCGAGGGCCAGCTGACCCTCAGTTTCGGCCGCGGGACGCCGCACTACATGGCGCCCGAGATCCTGCGCAGCCGCGCCGATCATCGGGCGGACATCTACTCCCTGGGCGTGATCCTGTTCGAGAGTCTCGCCGGACAGGTGCCCTACGAACCCAGCACTCCGGGTGGTCTGATCCTGCGTTTGGAGGACGAGCCTCCGAGCTTCCCCGACGACTTCCCCGCGCCTCTGCGCGTGGTCGTCGAGCGCTGCCTGCGGGTCGACCCCGCCGATCGCTACGACGGCGTGCACGCCTTGCTCGAGGAGCTGGGGCAGACGGCGCGGCCCGGAGATTCGATCACCTTCGACCCTTCCATCGGCCTGCCCGCCGCGCCCGCGCCCCTTGCGGAGGCGGGGGCCGTCGCCCGCGCCCCCGCGGGGGGGGAACTGCGCGGCACGGCCGCCGAGTTGACGCGCGGGGCCGTGGAGGTGGCGCGCGGGATGTGGGACGGGTTGAAGACCGCCGGCACGCCGCGTCACGAGGCGTCGACCGCGGTGGCCGAGGGAGAACCGACCCCGGTCGCTACTCCGACCTTGGGAAGCGCCGCACGGGAAGCGGCCACGCCGACACCCGTGTCTCCGGCCCAGGCGGCCGGTGCGTCGCCGCCCGCTCCCGCCCGCAGGACGGTCCCGGTGCCGCCGCCGGCGACGGGTGGTCCCCTGGGAGCGGTCTTTGCCACCGTCGGCCTGGCCTTCGAGGTCCTCGGCACCTTGTTGAGCGGAATCGTGGGCAGTGCTCGGGGCGTGTTCGAGGGATCGGGGTTCGCCTTCCTCGCGCGCCTGTTCGTCTTCCTGATGCTGTTCGCCCTGCTCGGGAGCGTCCTGGCGGGCGTCCTGCTGGCCGTCGTGAGGAGCTCCTCGCTGTGGTGAGGTGGGCGCCGTGAGCGAGTGGAAGCCGGACCTCGAGCGCCTGCGGAGCTTCGACGACGAGGAGTGGCTGCGGGTGGAGCGCGGCTATTGCGGTCGCCTGATGGCCTACGTTGCGCGCCGTGTCGCCGACGCCCAGGCGCGCGAGGACATCGTCCAGGAGGCCTTCCTGGGCGCCGTGCGCGGGATCGGGAGCTTCGACCCGGTCTACACCTTCGAACAGTACCTGTTCGGGATCTGCCGTAACCGGGCCATCGATCACCTGCGGCGGCGCAAGGCCGTGGGCACGGGGCAACCGGCGGACTCTTCCGAGAGCTTGCCTGGGATGGAGGACCTGGCGGTCGAGGCGGACACGCCGAGCCAGATCGTCCACGGCACGGACCTGGCGGACCAGGGTCATCACCTGCTCGTCGGCGTCCTGCGCGAGTGGGTGCAGGAGACCTGGCAGCAGGGCGAGTTCACGCGCCTGAGCGTGATCGAGGCCCTCTTCGCCCTGGGCTGGCGCAACCGCGACACCTGGGAGCGCTTCGGCCTGCGCGACGAGACCACGGTGGCGGGTATCAAGTTTCGAGCCCTCAAGCGCATGCGGGAGTTCGCCTTGCAGCGCGACGGCTCGGGCCAAGTCCTGGCCGCCATGGCCGACGCCGCCGGGGACGCGGCGACGCGCCTCGACCTCGACGTCGCCAAGGCCTGGCGCACCGGTCGCGCCAGCTGTCCGGCGCGTTACTGGCTCGCGCGCCACGACGCGAAGACCCTCAAGGAGGGACCGGCGGCCTTCGTCTCCTTCCACCTCGACGAGACCGCCTGTCCTCTGTGTCAGGCCAACCTCGACGACCTGCGCCGCGCGCGCGACGAGGACCTCGATCCGCTGATCGAGCGCGTGCAGGCCTCGACAGTCCAGTACCTGCGCTCCCGCAACCTGCCTGACGCCGGCGCAGGTTGACGGACCGGCGCGCGCCTCAGCCGCCGATCAGCACCGCGTCGCCCTGGCCGATGGCGGCCAGGCGGCGCAGGAAGTCCAGCCGGGCCTCGCCGATGCCGATGCAGTTGATCTCGACCTCGCGGAAGAGGTTCATGCGCTCGAGGTCCTCAATCAGGTTCTCCATCCGTGCGTACGGACCGGAGTAGTGCATGCGCGGCGCGCTCTCCTGGGGCACGTGGCTCTCGGGGTCGCCGACCTGATCTTCGCCGTAGTTGGTGTCCATGCAGTCCCAGTCGTCCCAGGACGGCAGCCCGTCGGAGAGCAGGAAGATCGTGTCGCAGCCCTCCTCGAAGGTCACTCGGTCCACGTAGGCGTGCTCGGTCACGAAGCCCTTCTTCTTGACCATGAACGCCCGCCGCAGACCTCCGTGCAGGTTCGTCGTGCCGCGCAGGGTGCCGTCGGGGCGCATGGTCGTCGGTGAACCTGTCTCGATGGCGTCGAGAGCCTTCATGACGCGCGCCACGTTGGAGGGCTTGGCGGGCACCATGCCCTTGCAATCCTCGACCAGGTCCGCCTTGTTCCCGAAGAAGATCACGCTGAAGCTCTGCTCGGAATCGAGCTGGGCGAGGGAGATGCGCAGGTGCTCGCGAGCCAGGTCGAAGCGCGTCGTGATGAGGTGCCAGGGGATGTCCTCCTCGGTCGGCAGCTCGCCCTTCTTCTTCTTCTTCTTCTTCGTAGGACCGGTCTTGGGGCCCTCGGGCTTGAGGGCGGGGTTGATCTCCTTGCACATCGAGTCCGACATGTCGATCACGTAGCAGATCCGCGCTCCGGTCGCCTCCAGGCCGAAGAAGCGCGGGCGTACATAGAGGTCATCGTGGGCGGAACGGTTGGCGCGGTTGGCCAGGAGGTTGATCCAGGCCTGGGACTCGATGATCAGCTCGTCCACGCCGAGGACCTGGGCGAGGTGGCGCGCCACCACCAGCTTGGCCGGTCCGGAGAGGTCGTGCTCCTCGTCGAGCATGTGGGCGAAGGCCACGACGGCGGCGCGGAAGCGCGGAGTGTCCTTCTCTCCTCGGGCGGTCGCCGCCAATGCCGTGCCCAACGCGCCCATCAGGGCCGCGCGCTCGTGGGGCTTCTTCGGCATGCGCTCGCAGACGCGCGGGATCAGATCGAGCAGGCCCTTGTCGCGGATGGCCGCCAGGGCCTCGATCGCCGCGCCGCGCAGGAAGGCATCCTCCTTGCTCAAGGCCAGCTCCTCGAGCGATTCTCCGCCGCGGTTCAGGCCGCGCACCGTCAGGGCCCGGTACCAGAGCCAGGCGTCCTCGGCGTCGTCGTATTGCTCGCGCCAGGCGTCGTAGATCTCGACGTGCTCGTCGCCCACGCAGTGCCGGGCGGCGATCCCGGCGATCAGGTAGCGGGCCTGTTCTCGTGGCTGTCCGGGCTTGCGGTAGCTCGCGGCCAGGATCTCGAGGGCGCGCGGGTCGCGGGTGCGGGCCAGGGCGTCGCGTCCGCGGGTGTGCATCAAGAACGGCGCCCGGCCCAGGCACTCCTCGTAGCGTTTGCGGCCCTTCTCGAAGTCCGTGTCGCCGTTCGCTTGAGCTGGAGCGGAGCGGGCAGCGAAGGTGACGACGAGAAGCGCGAGGGGAACGAGGAGGACGGGGCGAATGGTCATGACCCGATCGTACGCCATGGACGCTGGGCGGGGACAGGACCGGCTCGATGGGGTTGGGGGAGTGCCTCGAGGGTCGTCTTGAGCGTGACGGCCCTCGCCGCGCGGTGCGCGTCGGCATAGACTGTCGGACGGTTCGACCCCATCCTCCCGCGTTCACGACCATGATGACCTCTCCCCGCCTCCTCACCGCGCTCCTTCCGCTGTTGTTCCTCGCCGCCGGCGCCTCGACGCCCCCGGGCGATCCCGCCGGCGCCCTCGCTCGGACGACCGATGCCGCCCTGGAGGCCGCGCTCGAGACGATCACCTCCAATCACATCTCCGCGGACATCCACTTCATCGCCTCCGACGCCCTGGGAGGCCGAGACACGCCCAGCGAGGGCTTGAAGATCGCGGCGCGCTTCGTGCGCGCGCGGCTGCAGCGCCTGGGGGTCGCACCCGGCGCCGAGGACGGCTACTTCTATCACTATCCCCTGATGCGCCTGGGCCTCGACGAGGAGGGCACGCGGCTCGTGGCCAGCGCACCCCAGGCGGCGGCGGAGTTTCGGCCGGGGACCGACTTCTGGTATCGCTCGAACTACCTGCGGGAGGACGCCGACTTCTCGGGCGGCGTCGTGTTCGCCGGTGGCGGGAGTGCCGAGGAGCTGGAGGCCTGCGAGCTGGATGGCGCCTGGGCTCTCGTGTTCGACGACGGCGTGCAGGGCAGCCGGGCGCGGCGGCGCGTCCGCAAGTTGGACGCCGTGGGGGTCATCCTGGTGCCGCGCGCCGACTTCGAGGGCGAGTCGTACGAGGACAAGTTCGCGTCCAGCCTGGCGTCCTTCATCGAGGGACGCGTCAGCTATCCCAGGGAGAGTGCCCCGTCATCGCGGCGCATGTCGATCTTCCCCCAGCTGGCGCTCACGCGGGCCGCGGGCCTGCGCCTGCTGGGGATCGCCGCCGGGCGACCTGCGGACGTGGCGCTGGAAGAATGGACGCCCGCTCTGGGGGCCGACCTGGAGGTCACCCTGGCCGATGAGCGGCGCGTGCTGCAGGACGGCGAGAGCGTTCAGATGGAGAACGTCTGCGGCTTCTGGCCCGGCAGCGATCCCGAGCTGAAGAGCGAGGTCCTGATCGTCTCCGCCCACTACGACCACGTCGGTCAGCGCGACGGGAAGATCTGGAACGGGGCGGACGACAACGGCTCAGGGACGACCGGCCTCCTGCAGGTTGCCGAGGCGCTCTGCCGCTACGGCCCGATGCGGCGCTCGGTGCTGTTGATCTGGGTCTCGGGCGAGGAGAAGGGCCTGTGGGGCTCGCGAGCCTGGTCCGACGCGCCCTGGCTCCCCGAAGGCTGTCGGCCCGTGGCCAACCTCAACATCGACATGATCGGCCGCAACGCCCCCGACGAGCTGTACATCACTCCCTCGGCGGAGCACGAGCAGCACAACGGGATCGTGAAGCTGGCCCAGGGCCTGGCCCCCCTGGAGGGCTTTCCGACCCTGGAGAGCGCCGACGACTACTACCACCGCTCGGATCAGGCGATGTTCGCCCGCCTCGGCATCCCCGTGGCCTTCCTCTTCGCGGGCATTCACGAGGACTACCACGAGCCCACGGACACGCCGGACAAGATCGACTATGACAAGCTGCGCCGCGTGGCGCGGCTGATCGTGCGTCTGCTCGACGCCCTGCAGACCGACACGCTCGATTTTTGACGGGCTGACTCCGGACCGGAGTCGCCCGCCTACTCCTTGCTCTTCAAGCTCGCCTGAGCGGCCGCCAGGCGCGCGATCGGCAGGCGGTAGGGGGAGCAGGAGACATAGTCGAGCCCCAGTTTGTGGCAGAACTCGATCGAGCGCGGGTCTCCACCGTGCTCGCCGCAGATCCCGACCTTGATGTCGGGCCGAGTCTCGCGCCCCGCCGCGCAGGCGATCTCCATCAAGCGTCCGACCCCGGCAGTGTCCAGGGTGGCGAAGGGATCGTCGCTGTAGATCTCGCGTTCGACGTAGGCTGGGACGAACTTGCCCGAGTCATCGCGGCTGATGCCGAAGGTGGTCTGGGTCAGGTCGTTGGTGCCGAAGGAGAAGAACTCGGCATCCAGGGCGATCTCGTCGGCCGTCAGGGCCGCGCGCGGCAGCTCGATCATCGTGCCGACCATGTAGGGGACGCGCGTCTTCTTGCGCGCGAAGACCTCCTCGGCCGTCTCGCGCACGATCTCGACCTGTAGGGTCAGCTCCGCCCGCGTGCCGACCAGCGGGATCATGATCTCCGGCCGCGGCTTCTTGCGCGTGCGCCGCGCGACATTGACCGCCGCCTCGAAGATGGCTCGCGCCTGCATGCGTGTGATCTCCGGATAGACGATCCCGAGCCGACAGCCGCGGTGGCCGAGCATCGGGTTCAGCTCGGTCAGGGACTCGATCTTGGCCCGTAGGCGCGTCGCGCTGACGCCCATCTCCTTGGCCAGGGCGCGTACGTCGGCCGGCTCGTGGGGTAAGAACTCGTGCAGGGGAGGATCGAGCGTGCGGATCGTCACCGGGCGCGTCCCCATGGCCTTGAAGATGCCCTCGAAGTCCTTGCGCTGCAGGGGCAGCAGGCGCGCCAGTGCGCGCTCGCGGGCCTCCGAGCTCTCGGCCAGGATCATCTCGCGCATGGCGGCGATCTTGCGCTCGCCAAAGAACATGTGCTCGGTACGGCAGAGCCCGATGCCTTCCGAACCCAGGGCGATGGCCGTCGTGCACTGATCGGGCTGGTCGGCGTTCGCGCGGACCTTCATGCTGCGCACCGAGTCCGCCCAGCGCATCAGGCGCGCATACGTGCTGTACACCTTTCCCTTGCGCTTCGCCGCGGCGGAGCGCCCCTTGCCGAAGAGGGCGGTGATGACCTCGGAGTCGCGCGTCTCGAGCTGTCCCTCGTAGATCGCGCCGCTCGTGCCATCGATGCTGATCCAGTCCCCCTCGCGGATCGTGTGCTCTCCGACGCGCATGCGTCGTCGGGCGTGGTCGATTTCGAGTTCGCCGGCGCCGGCCACGCAGACCTTGCCCATCTGGCGGGCGACGAGGGCGGCGTGGCTGGTCATTCCCCCGCGCGCGGTCAGGATCCCGCACGCGGCCTGCATGCCCTTGATGTCCTCGGGCGAGGTTTCGATACGCACCAGGATCACCTGACGACCCTTGGCGGCCCACTCGGTAGCGGCCGTGGCGCTGAACACGACGCGCCCGGTCGCTGCGCCCGGGCCCGCGTTCAGCCCGCGCGTGAGGAGCTTGCCCTCGCGCGCCGCGGCGCCCAGCTGAGCGGGATCGAAGACCGGCTGCAGGAGCTGGTTGAGGGCCTCGGGGTCGACACGCCCGAGCGCCTCCTCCTTGGAGATCAGGCCCTCGCGCACCATGTCCACGGCGATCCGAACCGCGGCGAAACCGGTGCGCTTGCCGGAACGGCACTGGAGCATGAACAGGCGCCCGTCCTCGATCGTGAACTCGAGGTCCTGCATGTCGCGATAGTGCGCCTCGAGCTGCTTCTGGATGCGGTTCAGCTCGCGGTACAGGCGCGGCTCGGCGCGCCGCAAGGACTCGATTTGCAGGGGCGTGCGGATGCCGGCGACCACGTCCTCGCCCTGGGCGTTCATCAGGTACTCGCCGTAGAACGTCTTCTCGCCCGTGGCCGGGTCGCGCGTGAAGGCGACCCCCGTGCCCGAGCCCTCGCCCATGTTGCCGAAGACCATCGCCTGGATGTTCACCGCAGTGCCCCAGTGGCCCGGGATGTGGTTCATGGCGCGGTAGGCGATGGCGCGCTCGTTGTTCCAGGAGCCGAACACCGCTCCGACGGCGCCCCAGAGCTGATCGCGCGGGTCCTCGGGGAACAGGTGGCCCGTGTGGGCTCGGATGATGGCCTTGTAGTCGTCCACCAGCTCGCACAGGTCCGCGGCGTCGAGATCCGTGTCCTCCTCGACCTCTTTGCGGTGCTTGAGGGCGTCGAGGGCGGCCGAGAAGGGGTCGCGCTCGTCCTCCCCGGCGGCCTTTACGCCCATCACCACATCGCCGTACATCTGGATGAAGCGCCGGTAGGCGTCCCAGGCGAAGCGCTCGTTGTTTGAGCGCCGGGCGAGGCCCGTGACGGTCACGTCGTTCAGACCCAGGTTGAGCACCGTGTCCATCATGCCCGGCATGGAGACCCTCGCACCCGAGCGCACCGAGAGCAGGAGCGGGTTCTCGGGGTCGCCGAAGCGCTTGCCCAGCTCGCGCTCGATGCCTGCGAGGGCCGCCTCCACCTCGTCGGTCAGGCCGACCGGATAGGAGCCTTCGTGCTCCGAGAAGAAGGTGCAGACGTCGGTTGAGATGGTGAACCCGGGGGGGACGGGCAGGCCGAGGTTGCACATCTCCGCCAGGTTCGCGCCCTTGCCGCCCAGCACGTCGCGCATCCCGCGGTCGCCCTGGGTCTCTTCGGATCCGAACGAGAACACGGAGCGCGGCGCGCGCCGGTGGGGGTGCTTGTCGCGCGCCTTGCGGGTCCGGGGCGACTTGCGGGGGCGGTTCGATCGAGGCATGGTCGTTTTCGTCATCAGCTTGCGTTGGCGGGGAATCAGGGGGCGCCGTCAGGATCCTGCGGCTCCTCGGTCTGCTCTTTTTTCTGCTTCACGTTGTCGATCTTCCAGTCCTGCCCGATGCGCAGTTCGGTGACCCTGACTGGAGGGAGGGCAACGGAGATCCGGGCCGCGCCGCGAACGTGCGCGCCGGACGCGTCATCCTGCGCGTTCACGGTGACGCGCTCCTCGAAGGGAATGTCCGCCGAGAGCGGGTCGTCGGCCACCAGCTCGTCGCCGTCGTAGAGCTGGACGAAGTCCTCGCGCACCAGATGCACCTCAAGCATCGCTCCCATGGCCGCCGCGGTCAGGACGCAGCGCCGGGGGTCGTCTCCCTCCTCGTACGCGACCTGCACGACGCGCGCGCCGCCGATGGCGCCGCGCAACCACGACTTGGATGCGAACCATGAATCCCGGAACTCGAGGTAGAGGAGCTGGCTCAGCAGGTGTCGCTGGCGGAAGCTCGCGGAGAGGCAGCGGTACTCCGTGCGGCCGTCGTCTGCCCGGACGCCGGTCTGGAAGGTCCGGAAGGTCTGGGTGGGGCTGCGGAATCCGCGCTCGAACAGGTCCTCGGCCGTGGGGGGCGCGGCGCAGCAGGCGCAGGCGAGCAGCAGCGGCGCCAGAGGGGCGAGGGCGCGCAGAGTGCGCCCGGAGTGGAATGGCATCGCCATGGGAAGCGGGGATTCTACGGCTCAGCCGGCTTCATCTCGACGGCCCACGGCCCCACTTCGTAGACTCTGCGGCGTGTGATCGCCTCCCGAGGGCCCTGTGGGGCCTGGGACGCGCAGTGAGCGGAGCAGGCGAAAGATCGGGAACGAGGGGGCGCGGCGCACAAAATGGAGAGAAAGTCCGCGTCCTCACTAGCCGATCCTTCCGAGTCATCGTAACGGGAGTGCTCGATTCGCCGGCGCGAAGAGATGACCCTTCCGCCACCCCCCCCTCTGGGAGCGCTCTCCAGCTCTCGCGGCGTAGCCTGTGAAGCCTCACTAAACGGCAAGACACGATCCAATGCAGCCCATCCAGACCGCACCCCTCCTCCTGCGTACCGTCCTCTCCCTGCTCCCCGCCGCCCTGATCGCCCTCACGGCCTGCACGGCCGAGAAGCCTCCCGCGCCCGCTGCGGAGGACCACTCGGGGCACGATCACTCGGGAGCCGGTCACGAGGCTGGTGCGCATGACATTGCCGGCGAGCAAGCGAGCGCACCGGCCGCGCCCACCCAGGAGGCTCCCGTGGACGATCACGCCGGGCACAATCACGCTCCCGGTGAGCACGACGCGGCCGTCGCCGCGGCCGGGAAGGCGGCCAAGGTCGCCGCCGCTTCCGCGGCCGCCGGCTCCCGCAAGCCCACCGCCGGTCCGGTGACATTGCCCCAGCTGCCGCCGGGCATTGGGGAGAACGAGGGAGCGCGGTTGATGTACGAGGTGGACCAGGGATCGCACGATTTCGGCCGCCTGATGCAGGGCGAGGTCGCCAGCCACACCTTCAGCCTGTTCACTCGCGGCAACGAGGACCTGATCATCACCCAGGTCAAGCCGACCTGCGGATGCACGGTCTCCAAGGTCATGATCGAGTCTGGTGCGCCTGGCGAGGGGGGCGAGATGGTGCGCTACAACTTCGGCGACGCGATCGCGGTCGGCACGCATATCGAGATGCCCGCTGTCCTGCACACCAAGAACAAGAACGGCCACCAGAACGTCCGCATCAACATCTTCTCGAACGACCCGCGCGGGACCATCCAGCTCGGCCTGGAGGCCGACGTGGACATGTTCTTCAACCTCTCGCCGCGCTTCCTGAACTTCGGCCGTGTGTCGATCGGCGACGTGAAGACCCTCAAGGCGTCGATCTCGACCGCCCGTGGAGCGCCCGTGAAACTGGAGATGACGGAAGCCGCCATGCCGGCCGGTACGACCGCCGAACTCGTGGCCTTCAACGCCGACGCCGACGGGCGCTCGGCCCAGTGGCAGCTCTCGGTCACCCTTGGCCCCGACACCATCGAGCAGAACCTGCACCGTGCGATCTCCCTCGTCAGCGATCTGCCGATCCCCGGCGAGGAACAGAAGGCCGCCGGCGGCAAGCAGCAGACCTACCAGGCGACCATCTCCATCAGCGCACAGATCGTCGGGCCCTTCTCCTACCAGCCGAACTACATCTCCATGGGGCTGGTCCGTCCCGGGCAGGTGGTGACGCGCGTCGTGACCGTCGAGTGCCACGACGAGGAGTACGACCTGACCGCCGACGGCGTCGGTGTGTCGGTCGTCGGCCTGCCGGTCCCCGGCGGCAACGGCTACCAGGCGTGGGATCGTGCTGAGAGCTTCTCCTCCACCGTGCGGCCGGTCGAAGGCAAGAACGCCGTCGATGTGGAGCTGCGCCTCGAGGGGTTGCCCGACGGCTCCACCGGTTCCTTCCGCGGCACGATGCTGGTCACCCTCGGCCATCCTGACAAGCCCGCGATCGCCCTGACGATCACCGGCGTGTGTCGGGGCGGCCCGATCCCTGGCCGCGGTCGCTGAGAGGCCGTCGAACGGGCGCGGCTGGGTGTTGGGCCCGGCCGAAGTGCGGGCGGGCGGCGTCCGGGGCCGAAGGGCTGGATTCCATGGAAACCGGGTGGAAGCGGCGCGGTAAGTGCCTGCGCCGCCGATCGTGATCCGAGCGCTTGTGCCTGGGACCGACGGGAGCGGCAAGCTATCCTGCCCGGAGCCTCCTGAGCGACCTGCCTGCCGGCCAGGGCCGGCACGCGGCTCCCCCGGACACCCGCCCACACCTTGCCGAGACCGCACCCAGTGACCAACGACCTCGGCGAACATCTGGTCGCCTCCGGAGCGATCAGCGACGCCCAGCTGCGGGAGGCCGTGGCCTACCAGCGCAACGGGGATCTGCCCCTGGGGCCGGTGCTCGTGAAGCTGGGCATGGTCGACGAGGTGGCCGTAGCGCGAGCCACGGCGGGCATCGAGAAGTTGCCCTTCGTGAACCTGTCCAAGGGGCGCGTCCCCCAGAACGTGCTGGACCGCGTCCCGGCCGAGGTGGCCATCGAGCAGGGCGTGCTGCCCATCAAGCTCTCCGGAGACCGCCTGGTGGTCGCCATCGACGACCCCTTCAAGCGCATCGTCGCCGACCAGCTCTCCTTCGTAACCGGTTGCGAGATCGCCTGCGCCTTGGCGGCGCCGTCGGCCTTGCGCGGAGCCATCGCGCGCCACTACGGCGAGTCCACAGAGGAGGGAATCGCCGCCGGACTGGCGAGCGAGGAGGCCGACGAGGAGGACGACGCGCCGATCATCCGGCTCGTCACCCGCACCTTCAAGGAGGCCGTCAAGGCGCGGGCCAGTGACATCCACATCGAGCCGGGACACGGGCGCGTGCGCGTGCGCTACCGCATCGACGGCATGTTGCGCGACGCCGCCGAGCACCCAGAACACCTGCAATCGCCCCTGATCAGTCGCTTCAAGATCATGGCGCGCATGGACATCGCCGAGAAGCGCAAGCCCCAGGACGGGCGCATCGGCCTGAAGATCGATGGTCGGGAAATCGACGTTCGCGTCTCCTTGCTGCCCACGAACCACGGCGAATCGGTCGTCATGCGCCTGCTCGACCGCAGCGCGAGCCTGATCGGCCTGCGCGAGCTGGGCTTCGAGGACGAGGACTACACCTGGTTCCGGCGCATCATCCGCCGACCCCACGGAATCTGTCTGGTGACCGGGCCGACGGGCTCGGGCAAGACCACGACCCTCTACGCCGCCCTCTCGGAGCTGAACCGCCCCGACACCAAGATCATCACCGCAGAGGATCCCGTCGAGTACCACATCGAGGGCATCAACCAGGTCCAGGTCTCCAGTCGCATCGGGCTGACCTTCGCGCGCATCCTGCGCGCCATGTTGCGCTGCGCGCCGAACGTGGTCCTGGTGGGGGAGATCCGTGACCTCGAGACTGCGGAGATCGCCATCCAGGCGGCCCTCACCGGGCACCTCGTTTTTTCGACGGTCCACACCAACGACGCGCCGAGTGCCCTGACGCGCATGCAGGACCTGGGCATCAAGCCCTTCCTGGTCTCGGCCGCAGTGCAGTTCATTCTCGCCCAGCGCCTCGTGCGCCGCCTGTGCGCCGAGTGCCGCGAGGCGTACGATCCCCATCCCAGCGAGGCGCTCTCGATCGGCCTGGATCCGGCCCACATCGAGGGCCGGCGCTTCCACCGCGCGCGGGGCTGCCGGGTCTGCGACGGCACGGGCTACCACGGCCGTCTGGCGCTCTTCGAGCTGATGGAGATGGACACGAACCTGCGCGAGATGACCTTTCGCAGGGAGAGCCTGGGGAGCATCCGCGAGGCGGCCCTGGCCACCGGGCAGCTCCAGCCCCTCTCGGTCGACGGCTCTCGCAAGGTGATCGCGGGCCTGACGAGCGTGACCGAGGTGCTGCGCGTGATCGGAGAGGGAACGTGAGGAACAAGTCGGGACGAGGCCAGCGGAGGCGATGCCCGGCCACCGGGCGAGGAGGACGACGAGCGTGACTGGAGTACAAGAACTTTTCGCAGAGACGATTCGCCGCGACGCCTCGGACCTGCACCTGAACCCCGGGCGACCGCCCATCGGGCGCATCAACGGGGCGCTCGTGAACTTGACCGAGGAGGTCCTCACCGACGACGCCGCCGAAATCCTGTGCCGCGGGCTCTGCAGCGACGAGCGCTGGGCGGAGGTTGATCGTTTGGGCAGCACCGACTTCGGCATCCAGCACTCCTCGGGCGACCGCTTCCGCGTCAGCGTCTTTCGTCAGCGCGGTCGCTACTCGGCCGTCCTGCGCCTGATCCCCTCACGCCTGTTGAGCTTCGAGGAGATCGGCTTGCCCGAGGCCTGCCTGCCGCTGCTCAGGCGACCGCGCGGGCTTGTGCTCGTGACCGGTCCCACGGGGTCGGGTAAGACGACGACCCTGGCCACCATGATCGACTGGATCAATACCAACCTCGATCGGCACGTGATCACCATCGAGGACCCGATCGAGTACTTCCACGAGCACAAGCAGGGGGTCGTCACCCAGCGCGAGGTGGGCATCGACGTGTCGGACTTCCCCGAGGCCATGCGGCGCGCCCTGCGCCAGGACCCGGACGTGATCCTGCTGGGGGAGATGCGCGATTTGGAGACGATCTCGGCCGCCATCACCGCCGCCGAGACCGGCCACCTGGTGTTTGGCACCCTCCACACCACCGGCAGCGCGCGCACCGTCAACCGCATCATCGACGCCTTCCCCGCCAACCAGCAGGAGCAGATCCGCGCCCAGCTCTCGGTCTCGCTCAATGCGGTCATCTCCCAGGTCCTGCTGCGCCGCGAGGGCGGCGGTCGCGTGGCGGCCTTCGAGGTGATGCTCATGACCTCCGCCATCGCCAACCTGATCCGCAAGAACGAGACGGCCAAGATCCAGTCCACGATCCAGACCTCGCGGCGTCTGGGCATGGTGACGCTCGACGACTATCTGCTCGAACTGGTCAAGCAGGGACGTATCAGCCGCGATGTGGCCCTGGACGCCAGCCAGGACCGCAAGGACATGGAGTCTCGTCTGTGAGCGGAGGGCGCCGACTCCTCGGGCAGATCCTCAAGGCCCGCGAGGTGATCCGCGAGGGCCAGTTGCAGGAGGCCCTGGCGTCGCAGCGCAAGACCGGCGGTCTGATCGGCCAGTGCCTCGTGGACCTGGGCCACTGCACGGGCGAGGACATCCTGATGGCCCTGGCCGACCAGGTCGGGATGGAGGCCGTCAACCTCTCGCGCACGGACCCCAGCGAGGAGGCCTTGAAGCTGGTGGACTCCTCGACGGCCCACGCCTACGGCGTCCTGCCCCTGCGCGTCGAGGGCGAAGCCCTGATCGTGGCCATCGGCGACCCCCTGAACACGGCGGTGCTCGAGGACCTGGGCTTCACCACCGGCCTGGAGGTGCGCGGTGCCGTGGCCGACGTGCAGCAGATCCGGGCCAAGGTGCTCGAGCACTACGGGGAGGAGACCTCCCTGGCGGACGCCATCGCGGCCGCGGCCGACGCGGTCGGCGGCGAGGACGCCGAGGCCGCGGCCGCCAGCCAGCCGGTAGTGCGCCTGCTCAACTCGATCCTGCACCGCGCGATCCGCGACCGCGCCAGCGACATCCACTTCGAGGTCTTTCCCTCCGAGTTCCGCATCCGCTATCGGGTGGACGGCTCGCTCTACGAGGTGGAGGCTCCGCCGCGCCACCTCGCCTTGCCGCTGGTCTCGCGCGTCAAGGTCATGAGCAGCCTCGACATCACCGAGACGCGTGTGCCCCAGGACGGGCGCATCGAGCTCTCGATCGAGGGCCACCACGTCGACCTGCGCATCGCGACCCTGCCCGGGATCTCGGGCGAGGGCTGCGTGATGCGCGTCCTCGATCGCAGCGCCGTCAACCTGGAGCTCTCCGCCCTCGGCCTGCGAAAGGAAGAGGAGGACGCTCTCGCCGCTCTGACGCGCCTTCCCCACGGAGTCGTGCTCGTCACCGGCCCCACGGGTTCGGGCAAGACGACCACCCTCTACGCCATGCTGCAGGAGGCGAACGACCCCGCGGTCAAGATCATCACCACCGAGGATCCGGTGGAGTACGACATCGAGGGCATCGTCCAGATCCCGATCAACGACGACATCGGCGTGACCTACGCCGCCGTGCTGCGGACCATCCTGCGCCAGGACCCCGACAAGATCCTGGTGGGGGAGATCCGCGACGAGGAGACGGCCGCCGTGGCGGTCGAGGCCAGCCTGACCGGCCACACCGTGTTCTCGACGGTCCACACCAACGACGCCCCGGGCACGATCACGCGCCTGGTCGACATGGGCATCCAGCCCTTCCTGATCACCGCCACCCTGCAAGCGGTCGTCGCCCAGCGCCTCGTGCGCCGCATCTGCGAGGGCTGCCGCGAGGCTTACGATCCCGAGCAGGAAGTACTGATGGAGTTCGGACCGGACGTGGAGCTCTTGCGCGGTGCCACCTGCCACTTCGGGCGCGGCTGCGATCGCTGCCACCACACCGGCTACAAGGGGCGCCTGGGGATCTTCGAGATCATGAACGTCACCGACGCCCTGCGGGCAGCGATCCTCGAGGGCGCTCCCAGCACGGAGTTGCGGGAGCTGGCCGTCAGTTCCGGTATGAATACCCTGCGCCAGAGCGGCATCCGGGCCATCACCGAGGGCCTGACGAGCGTCGAGGAAGTCCTGCGCGAGACCACTCACTAGGAGCCCATGGCCAAGAAAATCCGTCGCAGTGCACCCACCCCCCAGGGTTCGAGCCCCGCCGACAAGCGAGCCGCCCCGGCCGCCTCCGGGGGCCCGCGCAGGCGGCGCAAGCGCGTCAAAGGCCAGCTCGTCACGGACTTCACGATCCAGCTCTCGACCCTGGTCGAGGCCGGCATCCCGGTCGTAAAGGCCCTCAAGATCCTCGAGGGACAGGCCCCGTCCGGGCCCTTCAAGGTCGTGCTCAGTGAGCTGGTGGAGGCCGTCTCCGGCGGCGCGCCGCTCTCGGAGTCGATGGCCAAGCACGAGGGGGTCTTCGACGACCTCTACTCGAACATGGTGCGCGCCGGCGAGGCCGGCGGCGTGCTGGACAAGATCCTGGAGCGTCTGGCGACCTTCCGCGAGAAGGCGGCCGAGATCGAGGCCAACATCCGCGGCGCGATGATCTATCCGGCGGTCATCCTCGTGGTGGCCATGGCGGTCATGTCGGCGGTCATCGTCTGGGTCATCCCGCGCTTCAAGGAGATCTTCGACTCCTTCTCGGTCGAGCTGCCGGGCGTCACCCAGATGCTGCTCGACGTCAGCGACTTCACGGTCAACTACTGGTACGTGGCCTTCGGCGTGCCCGTCGCGCTGGTCATGCTCCACGGCCTGCTGATGCGGCGCGGGGGCGCGTACCGATTCTCGATCCACAATTTGACCCTCAAGCTGCCCGTGATCGGCGGCGTCGTCTCGCACTCGCTGATCGCGACATTCACGCGCACCTTCGGAACCCTGATCCAGGCCGGGGTTCCCCATCTGGACGCCCTGGGGATCATCCGCGATGCGACCGCCAACGACGTCCTGCGCGTGGGGATCGAGGACATCCGCCGCACGGTTCGCGAAGGCGAGGGGCTGGCGCGGCCGATGGGGGAGACGGGCCTGTTCGACGATCTGGTCGTCAACATGGTCGATGTGGGCGAGGAGACCGGCGAGCTCGATCGCATGCTGCTCAAGGTGGCCGACGCCTACGAGGTCCAGGTGGACCGGCGCATCGAGGCCATGTTCAAGTTGCTCGAACCCATGCTCTTGGTTCTGATCGCCGGGATCGTCGGGTTCATCGTCGTGGCTCTGTTCATGCCGCTTCTGGAGATCATGAGCACGCTCGGCAGCATGTGAAGGACGCCATGCCACGAAGATCGGACCGATGAGGATCTCCCTCCGCCTACGGGTGCTCTCCCTGGTGGCCCTCGTGAACGTGGGGGTCTTCGGGGCGGGACTGTGGTTCTTGACCGGGCACCTGACACGCGCGCGCCAGGCGCAGCTGTCGGAGTTCGCCGGGGAGCTGGTCAAGACCATCCACACGACCATCAGCCCCGAGGGAGAGCTGGGCGTGCACCAGATCCTGCAGTGGCCCTTCTGGCGCGAGTATTCCGATGCGATCATCCTGCACCGCAATCTGCGCGTGAGTGCTGACGGGCGCATCCAGCCCGAGGGCGCCTTCATCAACCCCGTGGGCAGCTCGCATCGCAGAGCGGGCTTCGAGATGCAGGGCGTGCTGGCAAACCTGCGCCAGGCCATCGACGGCGGACAGGCGGTCCCCGGTCCGCGTGGTCTGTCCCTGCCGATCGTGGACTCCCAGGGCGCGGTGTGGGGCGCCTGCTGGTTCCAGGTGGGCTCGCTGGTGAACCCCGGCGTCGTCCTGGCCAGCCTCGTCCCGTGGTTCGTCGGCTCCACCTTGCTGCTGACCCTGGGCACTTTCGCCTTCCTGCGGCGCTTCGTGCTCGATCCGGTCGAGGCCCTGGCGGCGGGCTCGAGGCGCGTACGAGGGGGTGACCTCTCCGTTCGCCTGCCCGAGCCGGACCGCGGCGACGAGCTGGCGGACCTGGTGCGCGGCTTCAATGCCATGATGCGCGACGTCGAGGCCTTCCACGAGCGCCTCGAGGAGGAGGCGGCGCTCGCCGCTCGTCAGGCGCGGCAGGCCGAGGCGGCGGCGATCCGCCAGCACCATCTGGCGTCCATGGGCGAGCTGGCGGCGGGCATCGCCCACGAGATCAACAACCCCCTGGGCGGGCTGCTAGGAGCGCTCGAGGCATTGCAGCGGGGAGAACTCTCCGAGGAGAAGCGCGCACGCTACCTGCTCCTTTTGCAGGATGGGTTGGAGCGCATGCAGGACACGGTCTCCAAGATGCTGCGCTTCACGCCGCGCGAGGCCGGCGAACGGCCCTTCTCTCCCACCGACGCCGCGCGCGACGCCGTCGCCCTCGTGCAGCTGCGCGCCGAGCGGGCAGGGGTCGAGATCGTCCTGCACGAGGAGCAGGGCGACGCGGCGGTCGTGCAGGGGATCCAGGGCGAGCTCGGCCAGGCCGTATTGAACCTGCTCGCCAACGCCCTCGACGCCCTTGAGGAACGCGGCGGCCCGGGGCGCATCGATGTGCGCGTTCAGCGCCTTGGAGACCTGCTCTGCCTGAGCGTCGAGGACGATGGTCCCGGCGTCGCCCCGCAGGCTTTGGAGCGCGTGGCGGACCTCTTCTACACGACCAAGGACGTGGGGAAAGGGACCGGGCTCGGCCTGGCCCTGGTGACCAGCGTGATGGACAACCATCGTGGACGGGTGCGCTTCGCCAGTGAGGAGGGCCGCGGTTTCCGGGCCGAGCTCGAGCTTCCCCTGCGACGAGGCGACGGCGCGTGAGCGAGACCCCGCTCGAGCTCTGGATCGTGCTCGCCGGGCTGCTCGGCCTGTCGGGCTTCTTCAGCGCCTCGGAGACGGCGCTCTTCAGCCTCTCCGCGGGTCAGGTGGCGCGCGCCGGTGCGCGGGTGCGCGCCATGCTCGCCCACCCGCGCGAGGTGCTGGTCACGATCCTGCTCTGCAACCTGGTAGTGAATCTGCTCTTCTTCGCCTTCGCCGCCCGCGTGCACGTCGGCGTGGACGACTCCGCGCGCCTGGCGTCGGGCTTCGGCGCCCTGCTCGCCGTGCTCCTGGCGGGCGAGATCCTGCCCAAGACCCTCGCCCTGCGCGTCCCGCTTGCCGTGGCCGGCGCGGGCGCCTGGCCCCTTGCGGGGTTGGTGCGTCTGACGGGGCCGCTGCGGCGCGTGATCAGCTTCCTGCTTGAGCCTCTCGCACGCCTTCTCGCCGGTCGCCGGCTCGATGGTGGGGAGGTGACGGGCGAGGCCCTCGGGCGCGTCCTCGAGCGCTCCGCCGAGGAGGGGCTGCTGGACAGCGGAGAGGCAAACCTGCTCTCGGAGATCGTCGAGCTGGGCGGCATCCGTGTGCGCGAGATCATGACCGCACGCGTGGACGCCCTGATGCTCGATGTCGATGCGGACCCCACGCCCGTCATCCGCGCGGCCGTGGAGAGGAAGCTCACCTGGCTGCCGGTCTTTGAGGAGAGTCGCGATGAGGTCCTGGGGCTGGTGAAGCTGCGCGATCTGCTGGCAGAGACTCCCCGGCCCCTGCGGCAGCTCGTGATGCCCGTGAAGTACGTGCCGGAGGTCTCGCGCGTCCTCCATCTCCTGCACGAGTTCCGCGAGGACCGCGCAGCCGAGGCGGTGGTCGTGGACGAGTGGGGCGGTACAGCCGGCGTGGTCACCATCGAGGATGTCTTCGAGGAGATCGTCGGCGAGCTGCGCGTCGAGGGGGAGGAGCGAGAGAAGCCCGTCGTGCCCCTCGGCGAGGGGCGCTTTCGCGTCGCCGGGGGCCTCTCGATCCGCGACTGGAACGACGAGTTCGGCGCTCGGGTCGTGCCCACCGAGTTCGAGACCGTGGGCGGCTTCGTCACCGCTCTGCTCGGCCGCATCCCCTGCGCCGGCGACACGGTGCGGAGCGGTGATCTGGTGTGCGAGGTGCGCGAGGTCTCCGGCCGGCGCGTGCTCCAGGTGGACATGTACATCGAGCCGCGCGGTGGTCGGGAGGCCGGCGCATGACCCTGATCGTGATCGGTGCGTGTCTACTGCTCTCGGCGCTCTTCAGCGGGAGCGAGACGGGGATCTACACCCTCTCGCGGCCGCGCCTCGATCTCCTCTCGGCGGCCGGGGGGCGCGGCGCCCGGCTCGTGCGCTGGCTCGTTCGTCACGACGCGGCGATCCTGATCACGGTCCTGATCGGAAACAACCTGGTGCTGGAGGTCGCGACCTGGCGCACCGACCACCTGCTTGCCACCTGGGGTGTGGGAGACGGCGCGCGCGAGCTGGCGGTGGTCGCCATCCTGGCGCCGATCGTGTTCCTCTTCGGCGAGGCCTTGCCGAAGGACCTCTTCCTGCGTCGGCCGCACGCGATGTTGCTCGCCGTGGCCCCGGTACTGGCTGCAGCGCGCGTGCTCTTCTGGCCCCTGGAGAGGGTGCTGCGCCTGCTCTCCGCGGGCCTCGAGCGGGTCTTCGGCCTCGCGCCTCGAGACCTCGCCCGGAGTCCGGGGCGCGTGGAAGTGCTCTCGATGCTGGCCGAGGGCGCGCGCTCGGGGGCCCTGGATACCCAGGCCGAGCGCCTGGCGATCAACGCCCTCCAGCTGCGTACCGTGCCCCTCTCGCGCTGCATGATTCCGTGGGAGGAAGTGACCTGCCTGGAGGAGCACGGAACGGTCGAGGAGCGACTGCGCGCGGTGGGTGCCTCCGCTCACACGCGCCTGCCCGTGGTCGATATCGCCGGCCATCTGCAGGGGTACGTGCACCAGCTCGACGTTCTGGGTGAGGACGGCGCGCGCGATCCAGCCCGCCACGTGCGGCCCATGCTGTGCCTGGCGCCGGACACCCCGGTCGATCGCGCCCTGACCGAGCTGCGCATCCGTGGCCAGCGCGCCGCCGTGGTCGGGACCACCGAGGCGCCCCTCGGCCTGGTGACCCTCAAGGACCTCCTGGAGGAGATCTCCGGCGACCTGGGCACCTGGTAGGTCGTCAGGCGACCCGGTGGGCGGCCCGGCGGGGTATTTTCCGACCGTGGTCGCAACCGCGGCTCGAAGCTAGGATATCCAGCCCTGACCGCCACGCTCCCTGCGACGAGAGCCATGAACCGATTCCCCGATCCGAACCCCCCCTCCACGCCCACGCCGGCCGTCAGGTCCGGCTGGCTGCTCGTGGCCGGAGTCCTGTTCATCGCCGGGGGCCTCGCCGCCTACGGGACGCCGCGCCCATGGTCGCCCGTCGCGGGTCAGGACCCTCCCGGTTCGGGATTACCCCCGACGCAGGTGCCGTCCACGGCGACCGGCGCCACGGCCGACTCCAACGGGCGCATGATCGCAGTCACTGGCATCGACCTGACAGGCTCCTCGATCCTGTACTTGATTGATACGGTGGATCCGCACCTGGCGATCTATCAGGCCACCGGCGGTAGCTCGTCCACCCAGGGCGTGCGCCTTGTCGGTGCTCGCAAGATCGCCCTGGACCTGCGCCTGGACGGGTTCAACGACAAGTCTCAGTACACTTTCAAGGATCTTGAGCGCCAGTTTATTGAGAACGGCCTGTTGCCGGAAGACCCGTAACCCCGGGGCCTCTCCAGGCGTTACCATGGGCGCGCGTTCCACGACCAACCTATTCCCAACCCCGACCCCCGACCCTCCCAAGGAGTTCCGAAGTGGCAGAAGAAGATTTCTTCAGCTTTGATGAAGCCCTGTCCGAGCTGCGGCTCAAGGAAGAGGAGCTCAAGCGCCTCGTCTCTGAAGGCGAGATCCGCGCCTTCCGCGAAGGCGACACCATGCGCCTGCGCCGCGGGGATGTGGAAGCCCTGCGCGACGAGCTCTCGGGCGAGGTGGTCGACGTCGGCGCCGGTGAGGAAGAACTTGTCTTCGAGGACGAGGAAGTCATCGGCGACGAGGCCGGGATGGCCACCGAGGAGATCTCGGATGTCGACACGATCATCGAGGATGACATCGAAGACGTCGGCGAGATCGACATCGATGACGATGAGGAGATCGTGAGCGCCCAGCCCGTGCGCCGGGCGGCCGCTCGCGCCTCCGCCGAAAATGAAGAGCAGACCGAGGGTATGGGCATGCGCGCGGCGATGATCATCACGACGCTGGTCGCGATCGCCGGCCTGCCCGTGGTCTTCGCCGTCGCCAGCGGGCACATGACTAGCCTGGCCGAGCCCTTCGCGAACATGTTCGCGAAGTAGGGCCGGCCTCGGGCCCGCGAGCGGGCCCGGTTCGGGAAAAACGTGCTGCCTGCTCCCCCGCGACCATGCGGGGCGCGGTCGGACTGCCAGCGAGCGTGCGGAGGCAATTTTTTTGCGGCCCTGCGCCTTGGGAGTCGGCGCGTCGAAGGACTAGACTCGGTCCCGATGGGGCTGCGGGTCGCGAAAACCCGCATCCCGCCGGGGATCCGGAGAGTTGTGGGACCAGAATCGAGGGGATGATCGAGGGGATGATGAAGAACACCGAACAAAGTACCCGCCTGTTGCCGCTCTGCCTGTGTGCCGTCGTGCTCACCTCCTGCGTCAGCCAGGAGGAGTTCGACGAGGCCAAGGAACTCGCCCGCCACTACCAGGTGCGGCTGCACGATGTCGAGCGCGAGCGCGCACTGCTCGTGGCCGAGAACGAGCGCCTCGCCACCGAGCTGGCGATGGGGGGCGTGGCCGCCCTCGACGCGGGCTTCAGCCAGGAATTCGAGTCGCGGCTGAACGAGTACGAGCGGATGCTCGCCGGACTGCGGGACGACCCCGGCCCGGTCTCCAAGTACACCCTGGGAGACGGGAGCACTCTCTACATGGTGCAGGACGCCGTGCTCTTCGACTCCGGCTCGGCCGACATCGGTGACGACGGTCAGAGCCGGTTGGCGGACATCGCGGCCGAGATCCAGGTCGGAAGCCACGGCCGCATCTGGGTGCGTGGCCACACCGACGACGATCCGGTCGTGCGGCCCGGAACGCTCCAGAAGTTTCCCCACGGCAACCTGCACCTGGCGACGCGCCGGGCGCTGGAAGTCGCGGCGGTGCTGGTCCGCTCGGGAGTGGGGGCGGAGAACGTGGCCGTGGCCGGCTTCGGCCCCTTCGTTCCCTTGCGGCCCAATGACACCGCGGCCAACAAGAGCCTCAACCGGCGCGTCGAGATCTACGTCTCCAAGGGGGAGTGACGCGCTCGCGATGGAGGGCGGTGCCGGCGAGCGCTCTCTCCCGCCTCGCGCTCGCGTCGGTTCTCGGCGGCGCCCTCTCCTGTGGCGTCGAGCCCGCCGTCGATGACGGTCTCGCTCGTCTTGAGCGCCTTTCCTTCGTCCCCGCGGCCGAATGCGTGGTCCCCGGCGCCGTGCCACCAGGGATCGATTGTTCCAACACGCTCCCCTTGCTCGTGGACCGCTTCGAGGTCACGCGCGGTGAGTGGCGCGCCTGGGCGGGCGCTTCCCCGCGCACCCTGCACCCGCTGCTCGCGGCGCGCATGGCAGCCTGGACGGCCCAGGACCTCCACCGCCCTGCGACCTGGATGAACCGCGCGGAGGCGCGCGCCTTCGCCATCGAGCAGGGCATGCGCCTGCCGACCGCCCGCGAGTGGGTGAGGGTGGCAGCCGGCACGCGCTCCCAGCCCTGGCCTTGGGGCACGACCGCCGCGCGCTCCGTCTCCAACTCCATGGAGCTGGGCCTGGGGCGCCTGGCCCCGGTCGGGACCTTCGAGCGCGGCTGCACCACCAGTGGGATCCACGATCTGATCGGCAACGCCGCCGAGTGGGTCGAGGGGACCCTGGGGGAGTCTCCCCAGCCGGACCGCACCTGGGCCGTAGGGGGCAGCTTTCTCTCGCGCTCGCGCCCCCTGCATGCCCCCGGCCCCGAGAGCCCGGGTGGGGTGGCCTTCTGTGCCCGGAGCGTCGATCCAGCCCACCGCGGCCGGGATCTGGGCCTGCGCCTGGTCGCCGACGCGGAGGCGTACCTGCGCACGGCGGCGTCGGCCTGGAAGGTGACCGAGGGGAACCGCGCCCGGCTGGAGGCGGTTGGGCGTTCCTGGGGCCGTGGTGCAGCGCCCCTGCTCGAGCGCCTGGCGGCCGAGCAAGACGCCGCGCGCGGACTCGCTGCCCTGCTCGAGGGAGCGCGGCGGTGACGGAAGGCGGCGGCGCGCGCCGGGCGCGCTGGAGCGAGCTGCGTGAGGAGCTGAGCGGCTCCGGCTTTCGACCCTCCCGGCGCCTGGGCCAGAACTTCCTCCTGGACGACAACCTCTGCCGCGCCCTGGTGCGCGACGCCGGCGTCGTCCCCGGGGAGTTCGTGCTGGAGGTCGGCGCGGGCCTGGGCTTTCTGACCGTCCACCTGTGTGATGCCGGGGCACGCGTGCTGGCGATCGAGGTGGATGCGCGGCTCCTGGAGATTGCCCGCCGTGAGTTGGGGGAGGTGGCGGGCCTCTGCTGGTTGCGCGCGGACGCCCTGGCGGGCAAGCACCGCCTGGGAGAGGAGCTTGCCGCCGCCCTGCCGCGGGAGGGAAGCTGGCGTGTGGTCGCCAACCTGCCCTACTCGATCAGCGCTCCGCTGCTCTGCCTGCTCGCTGAACGCGAGCCTCCGCCCGTGAGCCTGAGCGTCCTGCTCCAGCGCGAGGTGGCGCAGCGCATCGTCGCTTCCCCCGGTGACGGCCACTGGGGGCTCCTGTCGATTCGCCTGCAGGTACTCTACGAGGCGCGCCTGGGACGGGCGGCGGCTCCGGCCCTGTTCTGGCCGCGCCCGGAAGTGGAGAGCGCCTGCGTGCACCTCACCCTGCGCGCCGACCCGCCCTGCGCCTCCGACCGTCGGGACCTGGCAGTCCTGGCGGGAGGGCTGCTCGGTCGCCGCCGGCAGGCCGTCGGGCGCGTCCTGGGCGACCTCCTGGGCAGCCGCCCGGCCGCCGAGGAGGCCCTGGCAGCCCTGGACATCGATCCCCGCGCACGGGCCGAGACCCTGCCCGTAGAGCGCCTGCTGGCCCTGGCGTGCAGCCAGGCGTGGCGTGGGAAAAATCTTCGCTAAAACCCCCTTCTGGAGGCCGTCCGCGTGGCCTTGGGCTCCTGCACATGATATCCTGAGATGCAGCTTGGGTCGGAAGACCGGCGGCAGAAGCGGGGGATAGCGGTGTATTTTCGCCCCCTTCGGTCCCGGATCCGCGGATTCGGGGTGTGGTCCCCGGTTTCCGTGTCCCAGTCCCAAGCTTTCGCCCACCCTCGTCCTTCTCCGCCTTGGCGGTCCGCACGAGTTGCGTGCGTCGCCCGTCCAGAGCAATTTCGTGCTCCGCTGATTCCCCGCGGAGTCCACGCACTGTCCATTCTCGACGGCGCGGACTTGCTGTCCGCGGCCCCTGCCCGCGCCCCACGGTGTGGCTCCGTCTTCGCTCAAGCCTTCCCGCCCATCGAACCTCCCTTGGCCGACGATTTCCGCAAAGCCCTGGACGAGATCAAGCTGCGCGCTCCGATCGAGGAGGTGGTGCGCGAGCGCGTGGGAGGTCTGACCCGGCGCGGAGGGCTGTTCGAGGCGTGCTGCCCGTTCCACGAGGAGAAGACGCCCTCCTTCAAGGTCGATCCGCGGCGGGGGACCTGGCACTGCTTCGGCGCCTGCTCCGAGGGCGGCGACCAGATCAGCTTCATCGAGCGCTTCTGTTCGGTGTCGTTCATGGAGGCGGTGGACATCCTGGCCTCGCGCACGGGAGTCGAGGTGCCCCGCAAGGGCGGGCACCGGGGACCCTCGCGCGAGGAATCCGATCGTGCTCGCGAGGCCCTAGAACGGGCGGTCACCTTCTTCGCCGAGCGCCTCGGCCGCAGCGAGGGACAGGCGGCGCGCGAGTACCTCGAGCAGCGCGGCCTGGAACGCAACACCCTCGAGGCCTTTTCCATCGGCTGGGCGCCGGCCAACGGGCAGGCGCTGGTGGACCTGGCCCGCAGCGAGGATCGCTCCCTCGATGTGTTCGAAGAGGTCGGCCTGGTGCGGCGCAATGACTCCGGTCGGCCCTACGATTTCTTCCGTGGCCGGCTCGTGATCCCGATCCGCGACCTGCGCGGACGCGCCGTCGGTTTCGGTGCCCGTCGCCTGGCCGGGGCCGACGGGCCGAAGTACATCAACACGCCCCAGACGGCCCTCTTCAACAAGAGCGAGCTGGTCTACGGCATCGACCGCGCTCTGGGCGAGGTCCGCCGCACCGGCCACCTGGTGCTGGTCGAGGGATACACGGACGTCATGGCGGCCCACCAGGTGGGCATCTCGACCGTAGGCGCGGTACTCGGGACGGCCACCACCGGGCACCATGCCGGGCTCGTGCGGCGCACGGGTGCGCGGCGGGTCAGCCTGGTCTTCGACGGGGACGAGGCCGGCCGTCAGGCAGTGCTCAAGGCCCTGCACGGCCTGCTCCCCCTGGAGATCGAGCTGGATGTGACGATCTTGCCGGGGGGCGAGGATCCCTGCGATCTGCTGGTACGCGAGGGCGCCGCGCCTTTCCTGGCGACCCTCGATCAGGCCGCCGGCTGGTTCGAGCACGTCGTGGAGGAGCTCGAGGGACTGCGGGGGATCGAGCGCTCGAAGGCCGTGGACGGTGTCCTCGAGCTCATCGCGCGCGTCTCCCGGCCGGTCCGCCGCAGCGACCTGCTCGCCGAACTCTCCCGGCGGACGGGCCTCTCGACCGACATCCTGCGCGAGCAGTGGCGCACGCGCGCCGGCGCTCGCGATGCGCGGCCAGAACGTCCCGTGAGCGAGGCGGCGGAGACCGCGCCCGCCGCCGTAGCCCTCGATCCGCGAGTGATCGAGGCCTGGCGTGGGGTCGTCGGCGCCATCCTCATCGACGAGAGCCTGATTCCCGCCGTTCGCCTGCATGTGAAGGCCTGTCCCGATCCCGATCTCATTCAGGTCCTTGAAACCGTGCTCGAGATGGTCGAGGACGAGGAAGTCCTGATCGATACCTCCACGGTCATCTCGGCTCTCGGCGACCACCCCGCCCGAGCCCTGGTGGTTGGGCTGGTCGAGTCCGCGCGCCAGAAGGAGGGAGCGAGCGCCCTCCTCGAAGGCGAGCTCGCCTTCCTGCGCAAGCTGGAGTGCTCGAAGCGGGAGGGGGCCCTCAGAACCCAAATCGCCGAGCTGGAGCAGAGCGAGCGCGAAGCGGACGGAACGGCCCTCCAGGCGCTCCATTCCAGGATCGCGGAGCTTCAGAAAGAACTCATGGAGTCGCTGCGAACGAGACTCCTGTCCCCCGATGCCTCCTGCTGATAGTCGCTGTCCACCCCAATCCCAGTCGCCACACGCCATGCCGGAGAAAATCGAGATCGCCATCAAGACCCTCGTCACTGAGGGACGCAAGAAGGGCTACCTGAGCTACCCGGAAATGAACCGGCTGCTCGAGGACCAGTTCATCCCTCCGGACCAGATGGACCAGCTCTTCGTCGCCCTCGAGGAGAACGGCGTCGACGTCATCGATGAGGAGGGCGAGGACCGGGACGCCTTGACCGCGGGAGCCGCAGGAGCCGCGGGCGCGGCCGGCGTCCGCCCGCCGAGAGCGGCACCCAAGGCCCCCGCCAAGACCAAGACCAAGGCCAAGGCCAAGGCCAAGAAGAAGACCGCGTCGGCGCGGGCAAAGGTCAATCCCTTGCCGGAGAAGATCGACGACCCGGTGCGGATGTACCTGACCCAGATGGGCGAGATCCCGCTGCTCACGCGGCCGGAGGAGGTCTACCTGGCAAAGACGATCGAGATCACGCGCAAGCGCTTCCGCAAGAAGTGCATGGGCTCGGGCATGTGCATGGACGAGTCGCTCGTGACCCTTGGAAAGGTGCAGCGCGGCGAGCTGGCCTTCGACCGCACCCTGAAGGTCAACCCCAACCCCAAGCCCGATGACGATCCGAAGATCGTCGAGACCCTCGGCAAGCAATTCCTGGCGCGTCGACTGCCCGTCAATGTCGGGACCATCGAACGCCTGGTGGCGAGGATTCGCGAGCAATACCGCCCCCTGCTCCGGGCGCGCATGACGCGCACGGAGCGCTCGGAGGCCCTGACGCGGATTCAGAACCTGCGCCGCAAGCTGGTGATTCTGATCGAGGAGTGCCACCTGCAGGTCAAGAAGGTCCATCCCTACCTGGAGCTTCTGGAGGAGCACTACCACGAGATGCGCTCCATCGAGCGCAAGCTGGCGGCCTTCAAGGGCGCCGGCAAGAGAGGCGCCCAGGTCAATGAACTCCAGGACCGCCTCGCGGAAATGGAGATGACGGCCCTCGAACCCACCCGACGCCTCAAGCGCCGCATTGATCAGGTGCGGCTGCACCACGCCGAGTACGAGGAGGCCAAGCGAAAGCTCTCGAGCGGAAACCTGCGCCTGGTCGTCTCGATCGCGAAGAAGTACCGCAACCGCGGCCTCTCGTTCCTGGACCTCATCCAGGAAGGAAACACGGGCCTGATGAAGGCTGTGGAGAAGTACGAGTACCGGCGCGGCTACAAGTTTTCGACCTACGCCACCTGGTGGATCCGGCAAGCAATCACGCGCTCGATCGCCGATCAGGCGCGGACGATCCGCATTCCCGTGCACATGATTGAGACCATGAGCAAGCTGCGCAACGTCTCCAAGAAGCTGCTGCAGTCCAAGGGCCGCGAACCCTCGGTGGAGGAGGTCGCCGAGGCGACCGAGATCACGGTCGAGGAGGCCAAGCGGGTGATGAAGATCAGCAAGCACCCCATCAGCCTCGATCGGCCCATCGGTGACTCCGACGACAGCTATTTCGGTGACTTCATCGAGGACGACTCGGCCGAGAGCCCCCTGCAGGCGGCCGGTCACGAGATGCTGAAGGAGCGCATCGACGAGGTGCTGCGGACCCTCACTTTCCGTGAGCGCGAGATCGTGAAGCTGCGCTACGGGATCGGTGACGGCTACACCTACACCCTGGAGGAGGTCGGTCGGATTTTCCGTGTGACCCGCGAGCGCGTCCGCCAGATCGAGGCCAAGGCCGTGCGCAAGCTGCGCCATCCGGTCCGGGCGCGCCAGCTGGCGAGCTTCCTGGACGACGCGACGTCCGTCAACGAAGACGAGGACGAGGTCTAGCCAGCGGGGAGGCATCGGGGCCATCCTGGCCAGAGCGAGGCCCGCTCTGGAGTGCGGCGGGAGCCTTGGCGGCTCCCGGACCCGAGCAGGGGAGGGGTATGCAGGGGGCGGCGGCGAGCTTGTGCGCGGAGGATTCGCGGCTACACTGTTCGGCCGCTCACTCCGAGCCCACTCCATGGAGACCCTCGTGCAAGCACTCCGCGCACTTCAGGAAATCGATCGTGACCTGTACAAGGCCCGGGTGGAGCTTCGACGCCTGCCCGCCGAGCGCGCCCGCCGCCAGGATGAACTGACGGCCAGGCAGGGTGAGGTCGACCAGGCACGCGAGCAGGTCGTCTCGCTCCAGCTGCGCGTGAGGGAGATCGAGGGAATGACCCAGACCCAGGGTGCCCGCATCCGGAAGCTGGAGAAGGAGACGTTGTCCTCCAGGGACATGGCGGTCGTGGAGGCCTGTCGCTACGAGATGCGCTCTCTCAAGCGCCAGATCGACGAGGCCGAGCGCGAGGCCCTGGAGTTCATTGAACAGGTGGAATCCCTCGAATCGCGCATCGGCGAGCTGGACGAGAAACTCACGACGGCCCGCACCGATTTCGCGACCTTTCTGACCGCCCTGGAAGCCGAACTGACCCAAGCCCAGGGCCGCCATGACGACCTGAGCGCGCGGCGCGAGGAGCGCATGAGTGACTCGCTCTCCGCCGAGACGCTCTCCCTCTACGACCGGCTGATCGGCGCGCGCGACGGCGAGGCGATGGCTGTGCTCGAAGGCAATATCTGCCAGGCCTGCTACATGGAGGTCATGCCCAACCTCATGGTTCGCCTGGTGCGCGGTCGGGATGTCGTGCAGTGCCCCAGCTGCGATCGGATCCTCTACCGATCCGGTACCTGAGCGTCGCCGCGCTGGCGATCTTTCGCTGCCTGCGCCGTATCCGGCGCCGTGCATAGGGTTCCCTGACGGCTGCCCCGTCGGTCCAGTTCGGCCGCAAGGCGCTCGCGCACCTCGTTCTTGTGGACCTCCCAGCGTGGGGCGAGGCGCTGGGCGAGCGGCGCGTCTCCGGTCACACGATGCAGCACCTGTTCGGCGTGCAGGCGCTCGACAAAGTCCGCCAGCCACTGGACGTAGGTCTCCACGTCGAGCACCGAGAGCTCTCCTGCGCGCCAGTCGCGTTCGAAGCGAGTGCGGCGCAGGACCATCAGGTTGTGGACCTTGACCCCCTCGACGCCCGCCTGCGCGAGGACCCCCGCCGTGCGTCGTGCGCCCTCGCGGCCGTCGCCAGGCAGGCCGAGGATCGCGTGGCCGATGACCGCCAGGCCCGCCCCATGGCAACGCCGTACGGCGCTCTGAAACTCCTCGACGGTGTGGAAGCGGTGGATCCTCTCCAGCACGCCGTCGTCCGCGGCTTCCAGGCCCAGCTCGACCCAGACGGGCACCTTGCGTCCGAGCTCGCCCAGGCAATCCAGGGCGGACTCGCTCAGGGTGTCCGGCCGGGTGGCGACGCTGACGGCGACGATCGGGTCCCCGATGTGGGGTTCGACCACCGCCAGGACCTCTCGCAGGCGCTCCGTCTCCACGTAGGTGTTGGAGTAGGACTGGAAGTAGGCGATCACTCCGGGGTCGGAGTCCCGGCGGCGCACGCGCCGGATTCCCCGTTCGAGCTGCTCGGCCAGCTCCGTGCCTGAGCGCAGGGCTCCCGTGCCCGAGCCCTCGACATCACAGTACGCGCAGCCGCCGAAGCCGCGCGTTCCATCCCGGTTGGGGCAGGTCGATCCAGCGTCCAGGGCGACGCGGTGGACGGGCCGCCCGAAGGTGTGTCGCAGCCAGGGGCCCAGAGAGACAAAGGGCGCGCTCATCGCATCGGAGTCTAACCGCAGGCCCCATCGTGTAGAATCACCCGCCCCCGAGCGCTCGCTCGAGGGGTAGAGAGCCCGTGGAGATCCAGCCCATCGTCATCGGCACCGCCGGTCACATCGACCACGGAAAGTCCACCCTCGTGCGGGCGTTGACGGGCATCGATCCCGATCGCCTGAAGGAGGAGAAGGAGCGCGGGCTGACCATCGACCTGGGCTTCGCGCCCCTTGAGCTGCCCGACGGGCGCATTGTCGGCATCGTGGACGTGCCGGGCCACGAGCGCTTCATCAAGAACATGGTCGCCGGCGCCTCGGGTATCGACCTCGTGGTCCTGGTGGTCGCCGCGGACGATGGGGTGATGCCCCAGACCCGCGAGCACCTGGCGATCATGAACATGCTCGGCGTCTCGCGCGGCATGGTGGCTCTCACCAAGATCGACATGGTCGAGCCCGAGCTCGTTGAGCTGGCCGAGGAGGACGTGCGCGAGGCCGTGGCGGGCACCTTCCTTGAGGGTGCGCCGATCCTCCCCGTGTCCGCCGTGTCGGGTGCGGGGCTCGAGGCCTTCAAGGAGGCCCTCTTCGCTGCCGTGGGCGAGTGTCCGGTGCGCTCCGTCGGAGGCCTCTTTCGCATGCCGGTGCAGCGTGTCTTCAGCTCCAAGGGCTTCGGGACGATCCTGACGGGCATTCCGGTGGACGGTGTCGTGCACGTGGGCGACTCCCTTGAGGTGCTCCCGGGCGGGCGACGCGGGAAGGTGCGCGGCCTGCAGGCCTACAAGCAGCAGACGGACGAGGCGCGCGCGGGGCATTCGACCGCCGTCAACCTGAGCGATGTCGGCCAGGATGAGGTGCGACGCGGGTGCGTGCTGGCGACCCCCGGCTACTTTCGCGCCGTGCGCATGCTGGGCACGCGCCTGCGGGTGCTCGATGACCTCGACCGGCCCTTTGCCGATCGCACCGCCGTGCGCCTGCACACCGGGACGGCCGAGGTCTTGGGGGAGGCCGTATTGCTCGATGTCCCCGAGATTCATCCCGGCGGCGACGGGCTGGTGCAGTTCCGTCTGGAGGAACCGGTCGTCTGCGCCCCCGGCGACCCCTTCATCGTGCGCCTCGCCTCGCCCGCCGTGACCCTCGGCGGGGGCGTGATCCTCGAGGAGAGCCGCTACCGGCTCAAGCGCTTCAAGGGCTTCGTTCTCGACCAACTCTCGCGCCAGGAGGCGAGCTTGAGCTCGACCCAGGACCTGCTCGAGATCTCACTCCTGCGGCTCGGCGAGGGATTGCACTCCCTCGCTGACCTGGCCGTGGGGATCAAGCGCCCGAGCGCGGAGACGGCCGAACTGCTGGCGGCGATCTCCGAGCGCGGCGGGGCCGTGTCCCCCGACGGGGGGCAGAAGTGGATCCACGCCGAGGCCCTCGAGGGTGGGCTCGAGAAGCTGCGCGCCGCCCTCTCCGCCTGGTTCGAGCGCAACGAGCTGCGGGACGCGATCGATGTCCGCGACCTTCGCCAGGAGTCGGGCATGGAGGCGGACCTGCTCGACGCCATGCTCGACGAGGAGCAGGCGCGCGGCGGCCTGAAGCGCGAAGCGGGTGGACGCGTGCGCCTCTGTGGGCGGGAGATCGAGCTCGACCCCGAGGTCCGCACCCTGTGGGAGGCGATCGGGCGGCGCATGGAGGCGGCGGGCTTTCAGCCGCCCTCCATGGAGGAGCTGGCGGAGGCTTGCGGTGCGCGCTCCGGCCAGATCTCGGATGTGGTGAAGATGATGGTCGACCGCGACGAGCTCGAGCACCTGGGCAAGGGCCTGTTCATGAACGCCGCCTGCGTCGGCCGAGCGCGGGAGGCCGTGATCGCCAACTGCGAGCGCAACGGAGCCCTGGTGATCCCCGAGCTGCGGGACGTCCTCAAGACCACGCGCAAGTTCCTGATTCCCCTGCTCGAGCACCTCGACGCCCAGGGCCTGACCCTGCGCCAGGGTGGTCGGCGGGTGCTGCGCCGGCGCTGAACCTCCCGATTCGGTGAGAATCTCTGCCGATGAGCCTGTACTCGGGGGTCTCCGGCAGCCGATAAGCATGAGGAATGCGGCCTTGGATGGTCTGGATGTGGCCCTCCGAGGATCGAGTGGAGATGGTGCGAGAAAGCCCCCAACAGAGCCCCCGGCCCGCGCGGACCGCAGGTCAGGAGTCCCGGGACATGCCCGGCGGCGATGCCGCCGACAGTGTGCCCGGCGATTTCCTGGGCCTGGGGGCCGCCTTGGGCCTGAGAGCCCCGGCCCCAGTCGAGAGTGGTGTGGGGGATGAGCCCCTGCCCGATCCCGAGCCGGAGCAGAGGCGCGAGCAATCCGACGCCAGCTGGCTGATGGAGTTCGATGACCAGGACTCCGAGGGCGCCCCGTTCGAGGAGCTCGAGGCCCCTCCCGGCGATGGCGACCCGCCCGCGAGCGACGGTCGGCTGTGGGTCGGGCGTGTGGCGATCGCTCTGGTCTCCATGGTCTGCGGAGCCCTCGGGGCCCGATCGTTCCTGGGCGGCGAGCAGGCCGCGATGCCTTCCGAGCAGGTTGTCGTCCTGGAAGCGACGCGCTCTCGAGCACCGCGGGTTGCAGTCGAAGCGAGGCCGGATGCCGTCGAATCCGCGGCGTCAGGCGTTTTGGGAACGTCCGCAGCTTCGGGCCGACCCGTCGCGACCGCCACGCCGATCACGCCCCGCAAGCCCAGTACACCCGCCCCAGCCGCGAGCGTTCCCGTGCCCCTGCCGGTCACCCCTCCCGCCACCGGTTCGCCTTTCGGCCCCGTCCCCGCCGAGGCGCTGGAGGAGATCGCCGCATCGCGATCATCCGCACCCGATCACGGGCCGCCGGCGCCTTTGCTCGCCGCCACCAGCCCTTCCTCCGGGTCCACGGCCGACCCGCTCCCCAGCCGGGCGGTCCGTAGCCTCACGATGCCCATCAAGGATATGGTGCTCCTGCCGGCGGCGAAGGGCGCGGCGCGCGAGGCGGGCCCCGCCGACCTCGCGAACCTCTGGCCGACGGCCGACATCCCGATCGAGCGCGTGCAGGACGCCCTGCGCCTGCTCACGCCGAAGGTCGGGCGCGTGCGGGTGACCCTGCTCGACGGCGCCGTGTTCGAGGGCCGCCTGGTCGCCGTGGGGGAGCAGAAAGTCTGGCTGCAGCTCGCCGCCGGTCGCCTGGCGGTCATGGGCTGGCAGGTCGAACGCATCGAGCACCTCCTGTCTCCCGAGGGCACCCCGACCATGGGCGCTCCCGGTTCGGAGCACCTCGCCGGGCTCCCGCAGGTGCGCGTCCGCACCCCAGGGGGCGTGTTCTACGGCAAGCTCCTCGCGCACGAAGGCGATCGGGTCACCCTGGTCACCGTCGAGGGCGCACGCCTGACCCTCGATGACGCCGAGGTGAGCCCGGCCGGCCGCAGCCGATCGCGCCTGATCGGCATCGGCGGAACCGGGGCATCGCCAGACGGCGCCGCGGACGACGCCTGAGCTCCTCCCGGCCGAGGGCCGGGCGAAAAGGGAGCTCCCGTGGTGACGGCCTGATCCGGGTACGATACTGCCGGGGCGGCGCTTGCCCGTTGCCCCGTCGTCATGCCCAACCCGCTCCTCTGCCTCCAACTCCTGACCGTCTTCCTGTTAGCTCTGGCCGGGACCGACGATGACGAGATCGTGCGCGAGTTCCGGCGCTACTTCCGCAAGTTCACCGACACAGCCACGCGCGTCGAGGCGATCATGGCCCTCGAGGACGCCGAGACCCCGGAGGTCGTGGAGGTGCTGTCGGATGTCCTCGCCGACGCGGATTCCGAGGTCGTGCGAGCTGCGGTGGAGGTGCTGAGCTCCTTCGAGACCGCGACGGCCTCTTCGGCCCTCTTCGTGCGCCTGGAAGCGGAGCGGCGCGAGGCGGTACGTGTGGGCCTGCTGGAGGCGATCGCCATCGGAGGGTATGCCGGCCCCGCCGAGTGCTTGCTTTCCTGTCTCGGTGACAAGGCCTGGGACGTGCGCCGGCGAGCGATCGGCGCCCTCGTTGCGCGCCCGGGCGGAGAGCACGCCGAGGCCCTCACGCCGCTCTGCACCGACCGCGAGCCGGCGGTGCGCTGTGCCGCCTTCGAGGGCTTGGCGGCTCTGGCCTCAGAGCGCGTGCTCCCTCTCGCGCGCGAGGCCCTGGACGATCCTGTCTGGCAGGTGCGCGCGAGCGCCGTCGCCGCCCTGGGGGCCGTGCGCCACGTGGATTCGATCGGCCCGCTGATCGATCGCATGGAGACAGAACAGGGACGGCTGGTAGAGGACATCGCCCGCTCCCTCGAGCAGCTCACCGGCCGCGCCTTCGGCCTGCGCACAGCGCTCTGGCGCAAGTTCTGGGACGACACCGCCGACCGCTACCGACTGCCGACCGACGAGGAGCTGGCGCGCACGATGGCGGCACGCGCCGCGTCCGCCGCCCGCTACTCGCCTCCCGCCGGAGCGGTCGCCTATCACGGAATCGCGACCCCTTCGCGCGCGCTGCTGTTCGTCATCGATGTTTCGGGCTCGATGGAGAACCACGTCGTGGATCGGGAGCGCTTCAAGCCCGAGGACTACCCCTCCCTGGCGCGCATGGACATCGTCAAGACCGAGCTGGCGAAGACCATCGCGGCCCTCGACTCGGCGGTCGAGTTCAACATCCTCTCCTTCGCCACCGAGGTCCGGCGCTGGAAGAAGAAGGCCGTGCGCGCCAACGTGCTGAACAAGCGCAGCGCCCGGGATTGGACAAGGAAGCTGAAGGCCATCGGCGGAACCTCGAAGGAAGACCTGGCGCGCGTGGGGCTGGTCGGCACGGCGAACCTCGAGGGTGGCAAGACCAACAGCTACGGAGCGCTCATGGACGCCTTGGAAGTAGCCAGTGCCCGCACGCGCTCGGGGAAGTACCTGGTGGGTCTGGACACGATCTTCTTTCTTTCCGACGGGCGCCCGACCCACGGTGAGCTGGTCGATCCCGGCGACATCCTGCTGGCGGTCCGCAGGGCCAACGAGCTGCGCAAGGTCGTGATCCACACGATCGCGATCGGCGAGTTCCAGAAAAATTTCATGCGGCGGCTGGCGGAGCAGAACGGGGGCAGCTTTGTCGACCTGGGACGCTGAGGCCCTGCCGGCTCCCGCGCCGGAGCGGGCTTGACGCCCTCCATGCGCGGGCCTATCGTCTTCCCCTGCCGATGGCGGCTTCCCGTCCTGGCGGCGGGAGCGGGGTGTGGCTCAGCTTGGTAGAGCGCTGCGTTCGGGACGCAGAGGTCGGAGGTTCAAATCCTCTCACCCCGACCATCCTTTTCTCTCGACGGGCTCTCCCTGCCCGTCCGCCACGGCCCACCCCCCCGGGAACGTGCGTCGAACTGCCCGCGGCGGATCGAGGGCGAGTTTTCTCCGCCCGGGCCCGAGAGAGTGTTCGCCGGGCGGGGCGGGGAGGGTACAATTGGCGCGGAGAGCACGGGATTCCCGTGGTCTCCGGTACGGCGCTGCGGTAGGTTCCGCACATCGACCGTGCTGGGCTGGGTGCTTTCGGGTATCGGCCGTGTCGGATACCGACGAGTCGGGATTCGGCCTGCCCGCTGCCTGGGAACCTGGGGCGACCTGATCGCCTCGGCCTGGTCCCGCTTCACCCGATCTCGCGAATAGGTGCGGCTCTCCCGTCCTCGACGAACCCTCGTCGCGGTCGGCGGGGACCGACTGAGTGGCGCCGCGGATTGTCCGCGACGAGGCCGCTTCTTCTCGCAACGGGGCCCCCTTCGGGGTGAGCCCAGAATGACAGCCAGAGGATCCCCTTGGCATCCGAGGAACACACCAGGAGCCCTTCCGAGTCCCTGCCCTTCGGGGCGATGGAGCGCCCCGATGAGGGCGCCGCAGCCGCTAGCGGGAAGACTCGCCCGCGGCGCAAGAAGAAGCGCACCCGCCGGGGGGCGTCGAGCGATGCGGACGGCGCAGGGGCCCCCGCGGAGCGCGACCGGACCGCGGAGAAGGCGGAGCGCGGCGTGGAGTCCGGAGCCGAGCGAAGCGCTGCCGCGCAGGGCGAGTCCCAGGGCGAGGGCGGCTCGAACAGCGACCAGAAGGACTGGCGCAAACCCCAACGTCGGCGCGGCGGATCCCGGCGCGGAGGCCGCCGGCGCCGCCGGGGCCGCAAGGGCGGCGGCGGGGAGGAACCCGGCGGAGGCCAGGAGCCTCGCCAGGGAGGCGGCCAATCCCGCCGGGGTGGTGAGGAGACCCGTCGCGGGGGCGAGTCCGGTGCGCCGGCGACCGCCGCGGAACAGGCCGTTGGGGAAGGAATGTTCGTGGCCGAGAAGGGCGATTACGGCACCCTGCGGCGAAAGGACGTCCAGTACCTGCCGGGCCGTCAGGATGTGTTCGTCTCTCAGCGGCTGATCCAGAAGCACAGGCTGCGCGACGGCTCGATCGTCACCGGACACCTGGGCAAGGGCAAGAAACACAAGCACCAACTGCTCGATGTCCTGACCGTGGACGGCGCGGACCCCAGGGAGTACGCGAACTTACCCACTTTCAAGAGCCTTACCTCCATCGACCCCGACTTCCACTACGAGGTCGGCAACATCACGGATGACGTGTCGATGCGTATCGTCGACATCATTGCTCCCATCGGGCGCGGCCAGCGCGGCTTGATCGTCGCCGCGCCGCGCACGGGCAAGACGACCCTCATGCGTCAGTTCGCCAGGGGCGTCGAGCTCGCCTACCCTGAGGTGCACTTGAAGGTGCTGCTCGTGGACGAGCGTCCCGAGGAAGCCACCGAGTGGGTGCGCAGTACGGCGGGTGAGGTCTTCGTCTC
>DASCMO010000012.1:0-60326 GCA_036010965.1 Planctomycetota bacterium
CCGCCACGTGTACCACCAGTCGGGAAAACCGTGCAACATGACGACCAGTGGGCCCTCGCCTAGAGAGGCGTAGTGCAGTTGCACGTCGCCGTTCATGAAGGTCCCGTGAATGACGCGCTCTTCGATCGAACTCACTTCAACCTCTCCTGCTGTCGCACAAGCCATCAAGGAGCAGAAGATCAGAGCGGCGGATCGCAAGCCGCCAGGTGCACCACTGTCCCTCCACACGTCGGAAAGATTAACCGACCGCCATGCCCGCGTCGGTCACGGTTGCCAGATCACCTCGAGCGCGTTGGTCAGGTTGAATCCGCTGCCACAGGGCGAACCCGCGGGGTTCCGATACCAGAACTGGTAGCAGCGCCGGTCCCCAGGCTGCACGCCCGTGGCGCCCGCGATCGGCAGGTTACTGGAAGTCGAGCCCGCCCCGTCGGGGAAGGTCACCTGTATCCGCAGGACATTGCCGCCGCAACAGCGCAGACCGTCGCCGAAGGTGATGCCCGCGCCACCGGCCAGGGTCGTGTCACCAACGAAGAAGAGCCCGGGTTGCTGGGCGATGGCATTGGACACCGTCAAGACAAGGCTATCGCCCACGACGCTGGGAATCCCCAGGCCATCGACCCGGGCACCGCTTCCGCTGCTGTTCGAGCAACCCTCTCCCGCACCGCCGTTGTTCTGGCATGGACAGGCCGTCCCCCCACCGTCCCCGAAGCAGGTCGCGGTGACCGCCATGGGCGCCTCAGGCACGTTCTGCTGGCCGGGCGTGTCGTCCACCCCCGGTATCGGATCAAGGAAATCAGTCGCGCTCCACAGGGAGGCCGTGCCGGCATCGCCCAGACCGCGGAAGATGCCAGGTGCCGGGTGCAGGCCGTCCGGACCGAGCGCCATCAGGATCGCGTCGTCATAGACGCGGTCGAGCAGGTCGCCGTCGTGCATGGCCACGACATTGAGGATCGTGGACAGACACGAGATCGGCGTATGTCGGTTGTTGTCAAAGTCGATCTGGCTCCCCACCAGGGACAGCAGCTGGTTCACGGAGGCGTTGTCGACGTAGTAGACGGTCTGGGTACCCGGCTCGAGATTGAAGCCCGGGACGGCCAGGTTGACATTGGGCACGGCCCCGTCCCCGAGCACGAACAGCCCGCTGGCGGGCACGACCTGCCCGCTGAGGTCGATGGCGGCGTCCAGGACACCGGGGGTCTCACTGTCATCCCCCTCCACGATCAGGATCATGGAGTTCGCCAGGGAGCTGCCGCCAGTCCCCGTGAGCTCGATGAACTCGCGCGTATCGTCCGTGCTGGACGAGTAGACCTCGTTGATGCGCTTGATGTCCGTGAAGAGGTCGCAGGCGTCCCCGATGCCGTCCCCGTCGCTGTCCTCCTGGCGAGGATTGGGATCGTTGGGACAGTTGTCGCTGACATCCGGCCAGCCGTCTCCATCGGAATCCCCGGAAGGTTCAGAGAGCATCATCAACTGCGGACCCGACTGGCCAAACATCGCTGGCGGAGTCGGAACAAAGCCCAGGAGACAGTCCTGCGTCATGCCGACCTGCAGCTCCGACTCGCCGATGGTGGTCAACTCGAAGGTGTTGTTGTTGTCCCCGTCCACCCCGACGCCCGCCGGCAAGGGATCGATCCCGAACTGGCCGGGGTCGAAACCGGAGGGTCCGAATTTCAAGGTCCATGAAGATTCCTCCGAACGCAGGCGAATCGGCCCGCCCAGATCGAAAGGACCGCCGACGAGGTTGCCCTGGTCGAAAAAGCGCAGAGCCACGACGACCTCGAGGTCGTAGCTGAAACTGCCGCCGTCTGCGCTATCGCGCACGATGGTCATCGAGCCACCAGGCTGGACGACGCCTGGAGCGAGGCTCAGTTCCACGTCCACGGCCTTCAGCAGTTGCCCTCCGTTGAAGCTGAAGACCACTGGCGCAGGGGAGCGCATGCGCAGAGCGAGCATCTTGACCGGCACCGTGTCCACCTGGTTGATACCCAGGGGTTCGGAGTCGGCGAGGCGCCGGATGACCGTGTCGATCGAACCCAGAGCACCGGCGGGGCTCGTCGCCAGCGGCCGCCCCTCGAAGAGGATCGTGCCGTCGAAGGCGTCCGAGTTGCCACCGATCACTCCGGCCGGGAGGGGGATCGCGCTGAAGTCCATGGCGGTCTCCACCTGCAGCTGCGGCTCGGGACGCGGGGTCTGGAGCCCGTCATCGCCCGCATGCAACACCACCGGCTGTCCTTGCGGCACGACAGCTCCCGCCGTCCCCGCCAGGAGAGCCAGTGCAGCCAACCTGAAGCCCGTGATTATGTGCAGTCCACCCATGTCAGGATTTCCCTGGTCCAGTGTCGGGCGAGTCGTGTTCCTGTCAAGCCACCCGCCCTGAATGGAAAACGCGAAACGCAATGAGCACCCGCCAGGGAAAGGAAAAAAACCGGGCCGACACCCCCGGCCGCCCATGCGCCCCAGTCAGCAAGCTGCCGGCGTTCACGCCATCCAGGCTGGTGAGGGACCGGGGCCGGGCCGCTCAGTCGAGAACGCGCGCCGGGCGCAGGCCGACGATGTTGAGGGTGGCGTCGGGTTCCTGGGCGATGCGGAAGGCCGCCCGGGTGTGCACCAGGTCCGAGTAGAAACAGCCGCCGCGCAGGACCCTGCGTCCGTCACCGGTCCCCACCCTTGCGCCATCCCCCGCGCGCCACCCGCCCGACGCCGGGTCGTGATCGCCGACCCACGGACAGCGGCACCACTCGTAGACATTGCCGTGGACGTTGTGCAGGCCAAAAGGGTTCGGTGCGAGCGCGTCCACGGGAGCGTGCGCCACATAACCGTCGGCGAAGGGGGCGCGCAGGTCGCGCACACCGTCCTCGGCACCCGCCAGGAGCGAAGTCTGGTCCGCAAGATTGGCCGCCCCCTCGAGGCTGGCGCCGTCGTTGCCCGTCCACCAGGCTCCCTCGGTCCCGGCGCGGCAGGCGTATTCCCACTGAACCTCGGTAGGCAACTCCAGGCCCAGGCGCGAGAGGGCTCGCACGGCGTCGTTCCAGCTCACCTGCTCGACCGGATGGCGCAGGTCGTGGCGGACGCCACCGCGCAGGCTGCCCGGTCCGTGAAGGCTGGGGTTGGCGCCCTCGAGAGCGAGCCATTGCCCCTGGGACATCTCGTACTTGGAGAGGAAGAAGGGCTCCAACCCACACTCCCGCGGCGGCCCCTCTTTGGCGGCGAAGATGGACCGCACGACGGTCGGCTCAAACCCGGGCATATCGGGGTCATCGAACTGCGAGCCAAGAGTGAAGCTTCCGCCGGGGACCAAGACGAACACCAGGCCAGTGTCCTCGGCGACGATCAGGCGGCCGCTCGCCAGGTCTCTTTGAGGCAACACGCCCGAGAGCACGTGGGCGAACTCCCAGAGAGTGCTCTGTGGGTTGCGCCCCAGGGGCAGCAGGCCGTGCTGTGGCTCGATCACGAGACCGCCGTAGAGGGGGCATTGGCCCACGCTGGAGATGGAGGCGATCGCATCGGCCCACGAGCGGGCCGCTCGCTCGCCCGAGACGCTGCGTTCCGCCAGGCGACCCGCCAGGTCAAGGCGGCGGGCGACCCCCAGACCAAAGGCGGGCGAGACGCCCGTCAAGGGCCCGGTCGCCTCATCCAGAAAGCCCTCCAGCCGCTCCACCACGGTTTCGAGCAGGTCCCGGCGGCGGCGATCAGGATCGCCGAGGGTCGCGCGGTCTCCCAGGGACCGTGAACGCGCCAGAGACAGGCGATGTCCCTCCAGACGCTCTCCGAGATCGCGCGCGCGCTCCAGCCAGGCCTGCATGCGTCCGGTGAGCCCAGCCTCCACGGGCCACAGCTCCCCCGCTTCACGTTCGAGGCGCTCCAGCACGCTCAGGTCGACCGCGGGGCGGGCCCGCACGAGCTCCTCCTCGGAGCGCGTCTTGCCAAGCCAGAGGGAGACCGTCACCACCGCGCCCACGGTCAGGGCCAGCACCAGGCCGGCCGAAGCCCCCGCCGCGGCGCGGTTGCGCTGCACCCACTTGCGCAACTCCGCGGCGGCTCCGGTCTGGTGGGCCGCCACGACCCGACCCTCCAGGTAGGCGCGCAGGTCGTCCGCCAGGGCCGCCACGCTGGCGTAGCGCTCCTCCCGCTCGCGGGCCATGGCCTTCTCGCAGATCGCCACGAGCTCGGGCGGGATGTCGCTCGCGATCTCCGTCAGAGCGCGCGGCGGACCGCTGATGACCCAGCGCAGGACGGTGTAGGCCGACGCCCGAGCGCCTGGGGTCACGTAGGGCATCCGCCCCGCCAGTAGGTGATAGAGGATCGCGCCCAGGCTGTACACATCGGAGCGCTCCCCGACCCTATCCACTTCTCCCAGCGCCTGCTCGGGAGGCATGTAGACCGGTGTTCCGACGACGGAACCGTCCATGGTCACCAGGGGCGCCTGGGGATCGAGGTCCCGCTCTTCCGCGCGGACCGTGCGCACGATGCTCGTGCGTTCCATCGAGCGCGCGGGGCGGATGTCGCGCCGGTCCTCGCGCCCCTTGACCTTGGCCAGCCCCCAGTCCATCACGTAGACGGCGCCGAAGCGGCCGACCATGATGTTGGCCGGCTTGAGGTCGCGATGCACGACGCCCTTGGTGTGCGCGTAGCTGACCGCCTCGCAGACCCGCAAGAGCACACCGAGAGCGCGCGTGCGCGTCCAGCCCTCGCGCTCCTCACCGACCAGCGAGAACACCTCGCCCAGGTCGCGCCCGCGCACGAGTCGCATGGTGAAGAAGACGCGCCCCTCCCCATCTCGCCCCAGCTCGTGCACCGGCACGATCCCCGGGTGGTCCAACTGGCTCGTCACCTGTGCCTCCTCGAGGAAGCGCCCGAGGGACTGGCTATCAGCCGCGCCAGAGCCGGAGGGCCGCGAGGGCTCGCTGACCAGCGCCACCTTCATCGCCAGGGTGCGGCGCAAGTCCTCGTCCCAGACCTTGTAGATCGCACCCATGCCCCCCGAGGCCACGTGCTCGAGGATGCGATAGCGGGACGCCACCGTGCGCCGCTCGCCTAGGCGCTCGATGAGCCGGGTGGAAGGCGGCGGCTCCTCAGCCTGCGGATCTGCGGGCGACTCTTCGGGAGCGCCCTTGTTTCGAGCCAGGTCATCCGGGCCGAGCCGTTCGAGAAAGCGCGAGAACAGATCCTCGTCCCAGAACTCCTGTTCGCCTTGCTCGGGGGATCCCATCTCGTCTTCTGGGTCCCGGCGGTCCGCCGTGGGCCCGTCAGCATTCTAGCCAGGCAGCCCCCCCAGCTCGCCAGCCGCGCGCAGGAAGCGGCTCCTACTGGAAGGTGACGCCCAGGCCGTCGGAGAGGTTGACTCCCGTGCCGCTCCCGGCCGGATCCCGAAACCAGAACTGGAAGTACCAGGTCGAGCCAGGGGATATCTGGCCCGCTGGGGGCAGGGCCGTGAAGTCCAGCGCGTAGCTCGCCTGGCCGCCCGAGCCCGCGGTCACCCCCAGGCGAATCAAGGACGTCCCACCCACGCAGCGAAAACCGTCGAAGAAGGGAACGCCCGCGCCTCCGCCGGCCTGCCCATCTCCGTAGAAGAAGACCCCGGGCTGATCGGGTACGGACGCCGCCGTCAAGACGAAGGCGTTGTCCGACACGCTGCACTGCCCGTTGGAAGAGATGCTCGCGCGGGTTCCGGTCGAGTTGGGGGTCGACTGGCAGAAGTTCGAGCTCACGCACTCGCACTCATCGGGCACACCGTCACCGTCATCATCCTGGCTGACGCCCGACGAGATATCGCAGGCGTCATGGATGCCGTTCTGATTGCAATCGAAGCCGGCCTCGAAGTAGACGCGCCAGAGGTGCGCGCCGGAGGCAGTCGGGCTGTTGCCGGCGTCACGGTACAGATCGGTGAAGTAGAGGCCGTCCGGTCCCGCGGCGAGACCGACACAAGTGGCGTGCCCACCTCCGGTGAATTCCAGGAAGGAGATCGGCCCAAGGTCGAGATCTCCGTTGGCGTCAAGCACCCACTCGGTCAGGCGCTTTCCGTTCTGCTGGGGACCGCTGGCGTAGGTCGGTCCCGACTCCGACACGAAGGCGTGCCCCTGCTTCGTCGAGGGGAACTGGCTCCCCCCAAAGGTCTCGGGCTGGATGAAGGCGATGTTGACGGGCGCCACCGCTGGAGACCAGACGTGAAGGGCAAAGTTCAGCATGGACGAGTTGGAACCGTTCCAGAGGTAGTTACGCCCTGGGACGACCTTCGCAAAACGATCGATGCTCGGCCCGTTCTCGACCTCGTAGTGAAAACCGTCCTCGGCCCGAAAGCTCCCCCCGAAGGGGTTCCGTACGCCGTACACGTAGACGTAGTCCGTGGCGTTGATCCCGTTGCTGGAGTCGTAGTAGGGGTTGTCGGCTGGCGCCGAGCCATCGAGGGTCATGCGCAGGATCTTGCCGCGGTAGGACGACAGATTCTGGGCCGCGCTGGCATCGAAGCCGTCACCGAGGTGAACCAGCAGAGTGCGATCGCCCAACATCTCGATGTGCGAGATCTGGTGCGCCTGTCCCATAGACTCGCCCGGCATGGCCAGGATGGTCGACTGAGACGCGGCCGTCATTCCGCCGTCGCTGCTGCTGAATCGGTCCACCTTGGGATAGTGAGGGCCACCCGAGTCGTAGAGCATGCTGGCAAAGACATCGCCCGTCTCGGGATCAACCGCGATCCCCGCCAAACCCTGTTCTCCCGAACCTGGAAAGCTCCCGCTCGGGTTGTAGTTGAGCAGATTGGTCGCGTAGTCGCTGACCGTCCCGTCGTTGGTGACGACCTTGATCTTCCCGTACAGCTCGGTCACGTAGAGGAACGGATCCCCGGGGTCCGACCCCGCGTCGGGCACGAAGGCCACGTTGACTGGCAGCTGAAGGCCCGAGGCGAAGGCCTCTACCTGGTACCCCGGCTGGAGCAGGTTCCACATGAGCCCTCGCGCCAGGTTGCCGAAGTCCGGGTCGGTCTGGGATCCGTTGCCGACGTAGGTCGCCCCCGAGGAAGCCACCCAGTAGTAGGCGTCCTGCCCGGCGCCGAGGTTCAGAACCGGTAGCAGGATGGTGTGGAAGTTACAGTGCTCGTCCACCACCATCAGGTTCGTCTCCGGGAGGTTCAGCCCGCTCGCCCCCGCCTGCACCTGAATCCGAACATCCACATGGCCACCCAGGCCGGCGGGATTGGTGACCACATTCCCGGGGCCGTTGGTACCGGCGATCTCGAGCAGGAGCTGGCCGGTCGAAGATTCCACGCGCAGCAGGGGAGGAGGCACGGCTCCGGGCAGTTCGACCACGAAGCCATCCGCGGCGTAGGTCCACGCGAACGCGGGATCCTCGACCACATCCTGGATCTCCGCGGGATAGATCGTCGAAGCGGCGCCCGTGACGAAGCTCCGCATGCTCCAGGAGCTCCACTGGGTCTGGGGATCACCGCTGTCGTCGGAGTGGCGGACACGCAGCAGGTAGGCGGTGTTCTCCAGCAGAGTAGTGCGCCCGGCGTGGGAGCCCTCGAAGACACCGTCACCGAGGTGCGTGTGCACGGCCTCGGGCCCCCGAATGCAGTGCGTGGCCCAGACGCGCTCGGCGGAACTGGGAAGGTAGATCTCCCAGTCCGAGCAGGCGTGTGCATCTCCAGGGTCGGGATCGGAGAAAGGCCCCGTTTCCATGTGCACGTCAGAGGGGCTCACCACCTGCCCGTCGATTTCCGGCTCGGTGACGATCGGTGCCAGCGGCGGCTGATTGCCCTGGGCCTGCACTCGCCCGGTCAGGAGTGAAAGGAGCGCGACACCTGCGAGTGCGGCCCTGGGGCATTGGGTCATGCACTTGGTCATGCTGAACAGCCTTCCGCGTCAACCTACAATCGTACGCGCCTTGCGCGATACCCACAACCACGCCACATACACCTGAATTTCGTGCGCCACGACCACCCTGCACACGGCGGAAAAAAGGGCTACCATCGCGTCGAGGGAGATCCACCACCGTGCTCAACCTGGACACCGAAACCCTGCTGGCCACCCTGCTTCTGTCGCTGGTGACCCTGCCCTTGGTGGTATCGACCATGCGCACGCGCTCGCGGCGGGCGGGCTGGAGCGCGCTCGGCCTGTGGCTGCTCGCCTCGGCTGCGGCGGCCTGGGGCGGAGGCCTCTACGACCCCAGCGAGCCCGACCGCGACGCCCAGCCGATCGAGGTTTCCGGTGACAACTACGTGACGTCCCGTTCGTGCAAGGCCTGCCATCCACACGAGTACGACACGTGGCACTCGAGCTTTCACCGCACGATGACGCAGCTCGAGGAGTGGTACGGAACGCCGCCTCCTGCACTCGATGAAGACGACCGTTCGATCGCGGCCTCGCTCCTGTGGGCCCTCCGAGGGGACGCGGGTATGCGAGTCATCGTCGCCAACGCTTTCGGCCGCGCGAGCGCCCGCGAGGTGTCTGGCAGCGCGTGGATGACCCCCGCCATCGCTTTCCTGATGACCGATCCTTACCACGCAGTGCGTTATGTGGCCGAGCGCTCCTACCAGCTGCAGCAGGAGAGCGCGCGCCTCGGGCTGGCCTACGATTTTGTCGCCCCCCCTGCGACCCGCTCACGAGAGACCCTGGAGATCTTCGATGGCTGGGGCGTCCGCGCGCACCCCGATCGCCGCACCGGAGACGAGCTCCTCATCACTGAGGACGGACAACTGATGATCGATGTCTTCAACCGCCTGTTGTCCGAGCGCGACGACCGACCCGTGACACTCAACGAGCGAACGGCGAGAACATGACAAGAGAGGAGATCGCGTGAACCCTTCCGGATCGACGAAAACCCCCACCCCCCATGGCATCGACCCGCTGCTTCGCCGCCACCTACGGATCGGATGGTGGGCCCTGCTGGTCTTCCTCTCCCTGGGCACCGCCCTGGAGGTCATGCACGGTTTCAAGGTCGACTGGCTACTGAACGTGGCCAACGACACGCGCCGCATGATGTGGCGCCTCGGGCACTCCCACGGCGCGCTCGTGGGACTGCTGAACGTCGCCTTCGCCCTCTCCCTGCCCCACCTGGGAGCGCGCGACGAGGCCTGGCGTACACGCGCCTCCTGGTGCCTGGCGGGTGCCACACTCCTCCTTCCGGGCGGCTTCCTGCTGGGTGGCGTCTGGATCTACGGCGGAGATCCGGGACGCGGAATCCTGCTGGTCCCCGTCGGCGCCCTGATGCTCTTTGCGGCGGTCGGATCCTGCGCCTGGCGGGCGACGCGCTCACTCCCCTAGACGCGCTGCTGACCCCAGCCCTTTCGGAGTAAGCCGTGCGACCGATCCTACTCGTGGCGCTGCTACCGCTGCTCGGTGCGACGTCCTGCCAAGCGCGGCCCGTGCGCGCCGATCTCGTACTGACCGGTGGACGCCTGGTCACCGTCGATCCTCAACGGCCCCAGGTCGCGGCCCTCGCCGCTCGCGGGGAACGAATCATCGCCCTGGGTAGCGCCGCGGAGATCGCAGCCTGGATCGGGCCCGAGACGCAGGTGATCGATCTCGCCGGCCGCCTGGCGGTGCCAGGTTTCATCGAGAGCCACGGTCACTTCATGGGCCTCGGGCTCGCCCGCCTGAGGCTGGATCTGCGCGCTGCGCGGACCTGGGACGAGCTGCTCGCGACGGTCGCAGACGCGGTGGAATCCGGGGTCGCGGGGGAGTTGATCGAGGGGCGGGGTTGGCACCAGGAGAAGTGGAGCGCCCCCCCGCCGAACGCCGTCGCAGGCATGCCTCACCACGCCACCCTGAGCGCCGTCTCCCCCGAACACCCCCTGATCTTGACCCACGCTTCGGGTCACGCGGCCCTCGCCAATGCGCGCGCCATGGCCCTGGCGGGCATCGACCGCTCCACGCCCGATCCGCCTGGGGGAGAGATCGTGCGCGACGCCGAGGGCGTGCCGACCGGCGTCTTCCTGGAGAGCGCGATGGACTTGCTCGCGGCGGCCACCGAGGGCGCGCGGGAGCCCGATCAGCGGCGCGTCGCCCTGTTGGCGGCCGAGGAATGCCTCTCCAAGGGCATCACCACCTTTCAGGATGCGGGAGCCCCCCTGGACACGGTCGTGGTCTACCGCCTCCTTGCTGAAGCGGGAGAGCTCGGCGTCCGCCTTTGGGTCATGCTCAGCGACCCCAACGAGCGCCTGGCCGAGGCCCTGGGCGGGCTCGCACGCTGCACCCCGGGCGCGCCCCATGTGCGGGTCGGCGGCATCAAGCGCGTCATGGACGGGGCCCTTGGATCGCGCGGTGCCTGGCTACTCGAGCCCTATGCAGACTCGCCCGAATCCACGGGCCTCAACACCACGCCCCTGATCGAACTTGAGGAGACGGCGCGCCTGGCCCTGGCTCACGATCTCCAGCTGTGCGTGCACGCCATCGGTGACCGCGCGAACCGCGAGACCCTCGACCTCTTCGAGCGAGCCTTCGAGACGGTGCAAGACGGACCCGAGCGCCGCTGGCGCGTGGAACACGCCCAGCACCTGCACCCCGATGACGTGCCGCGCTTCGCTCAGCTGGGCGTGGTCGCGGCCATGCAGGGCGTCCACTGCACTTCAGACGGCGCGTGGGTCCCTGCGCGCATCGGAGCCCAGCGCTCTCGCTCGGGGGCCTACCTCTGGCGCACCCTGCTCGACAGCGGTGTCGTGATCTCCAACGGCACCGATTGCCCGGTCGAGGACATCGACCCCCTGCGCTGCTTCCAGGCGAGCGTGACGCGCAGGCTGGCCGACGGGAGCGTCTTTTACCCCGCGCAATGCATGACACGCAGGGAGGCTCTTAGCTCCTACACCCTCGACGCTGCCCGCGCGGCATTCGAAGAGCAGGACAAGGGGTCGCTCGCCGTCGGCAAGCTGTGCGATGTCGCGGTGCTCTCCCTGGACATCCTGACCTGCCCGGACGACGCGCTAGACAGGGCCCGCGTGGACATGACCATCGTGGGCGGAGAGCTGCTCTACCGGCGGCCCTGAGCCAGATCTTCCCGCACCTCCCCCGGGCGCCTACACTGCTATCCTCGTTGTCTTTCGGGTTAGCTAAGGGCCGGACCGGCTCTCGATCGATGCTCTCCTTCATGCACTCAATGTCCATCGCGCGCCCTACGGCGCGTCTCCTGGCTGCGCTCGCCATGCTCTGCGCTCCCGCGCCGGCCCAGGAGCACGGCTTGGTGGGCAAACCGGCCCCCGAGCTGGAGGTGCGCGCCTGGCTCAACCACGGAGAAGGCCCGCGCCCCAGCCTGGAGGGGCTGCGCGGCCAGGTCGTCCTGCTGGAGTTCTGGGGGACCTGCAAGAAGGACTGCATGAAGATGGAACCCCTGGCCCAGGTGCTCCATGAGAAGTACCGAGATGCGGGGCTCGAGGTTCTGGTGATCTCCTACGACACGGAGGAGATCCTGCGCGAGCTGCTCACGAAGCGTGCCTACAGCGTGCCGATGGGCAGCGCCGAGATGCAGACCTATCGCACCTGGGGCATCCCCGAGGTCCCGACGGCCTGCGTCCTCGACGCCCAGGGCGCGATCCTCTACCACGGTTTTCCCGACCAGGTGGAACCGGCGATCCAGGCAGCCTTGGGCATCAAGGTCGATGCCGGGCTGCTGCTCGCCGACTGGTTTGAGGATGGCCAGGCAGGCCGTCAAACCCTGGCGCGCCTTACCGCCATCGCGCCGCGCTCCTTCGACCTGCGCGCCTGGGCCGCCGCCCAGGTGGGCGATGCGCTCTCTGCCCCGGCCAACGCACCTACACAGCCGTCCATAGGAGCGGGAGAGCTCCTCACCCGCAGCGTTGCCGAGCAGCGCGCCGGCGAGACGGCTCGCTCGCTCGCCCTCGTCGCTCAGCTGGCCAGCAGCGCGCCCGAGCACTTCGACCTGCGCGCCTGGGCCCGTCGCACCCGGGGAGAGTCCTTCCCAATCACCCCCGAAGAGCTGGCCAAGCTACTCGCCGAGCAGAACTTCGAACGCATTCTTGACGCCATCTGTCACCGTAGCCCGACCCGCGAATCGTTGCTGCTGGCGGCCGCCGATGCAGGCTTAACGGCCCACTGCCGCAAGCGTGTCCCCGAGACCCGGGCCTTCGCCAAAAAGGGCCTGATGGCCGAGGGCTGGTTCTTTGCCAGCGTTCGCCCCCGGCGCAAGCAGCTCTACTGGAGCGACATGGGCGTCGCCTTCCAGTCCACCTCCGAGAGGGGCCTGGCCGAGATCACGATCGGCGCCGAGACCATCGACACCCACAGCGTGGCCTCGTTCGTCACCGAGCATCTCGAACGGGTACTGGTCGCGAGCGCCCTGGCCTCGGGACGCGCTCCGGCCCTCGAACGCCTCAGGGAGCGTGTCGAGGGTGAGCGCGAGCTGCTGCGCACCTACCTCCTTGAGCGCTACGGAACACGCTCCGACGACTAGTCCGCCGCCCTCGCGAGCCTTCACGCCGGAAGGCGCAAGGCCTGGCGCGGGTTACGCCTAGAGCGGAGCCGTGGCGCAGATCACCCGGTCGTTGCCACGCGCGTGGTGTGCGGCACCCGGCGGGGCGTGCACCTCGCGCACGACCAGCTCCACCGTCCCGGGGGACGCGCCCACTCCCGGCGGCAAGACCAGCTGCAGGCGTGTGATGCCGTCGGGGCCCGACGGCGCCGAGACGAGTGCGGGTGTGATCAGTTTCAGCGTGCCCTGCACCTCGCAGTAGACGGCGACCTCAGTCTCGTAGCCCGGTTCGGGCAGACCCTCACCACGAACCAGGCGCACCCTGGCCCGCATCACCGTGCGAGTCGATGTCGAGCGCTGCACGACCATGTCGATCGCATCGATGTGAACCGGATCTCCGAGGGCCAGGGGGCGCGTTTTCACGGCGAAGTCGAAGCGCCTCGGGTTCCCCTTCGGGTCCTCCATGTCGAGATGGAACACATACTGGCGGTCCGGAGAGAGTCCACCGATGACCGTGGAGAACGCCATCCCGTACTTGGGCTTGAGGGGCTCGCGCATGACCACCGGACCGTCGTCGTAGGAGATCAGGACGCGCGCGGGCTCATCGGTCTCGTAGACGAACTTGACGGCGTTCGTGGTCGTGTAGACGATGCGCACCGGACTGAGCAGCTCCGGCGGCACCTGATCGGGACAGCGATGATGATCGGCGGTCAGGGGGTCCGTGCCCCACCGCACCTCGTAGCCATCGGGCATCTTGTCCCCGTCGGAGTCGTTGACGCATTCCTTGGTGCCCCAGGCTTCCTCGTCCAGGTTCAGCAGACCGTCGAGGTCGCGGTCGATGGCCGAGGGAATCCCCCTCAGGCGCGGCAGTCCGTAGAAGGTGACCGGCTGGCCGCTCGCGGCCAGGGCGATCAACTCGACGGGCAACATGGGGTCCAGGGTCTCGGACGCCTGCTGAAAGGAGCCGGTTCCCGGGCGATAGACACCCATCATGTGGCGCTCGCCCTGGCCCCAGGGGGCCGGGCCGTAGGAGTAGGTGACGTCGCAGAATCCCGCCTCCGCCTGATCCAGCAGGTACTGCAGTTCCACGACGGCGAAGGGCGCCGCGTTGCCGGCGTGCGCCGTCCCCTGGAAGGTCGTGGAAGGCGCCAGGCCCGTGTCGAACGCCCGCAGGAAGTGGGTCAGCTGGATGCGCTCCTGAGTACCAAGACCCAGGGACTCCATGGGAGCGTCGCCGTGGGTCATGGTGGACTCCAGGTCCGGCCAGGCACCGCCGTGCCCCCAGCCCGCTCCGAGTTCCGTGCGCGTACCGAAAGCACCACCGACGTCGAAGGGCTTCGAGCCCTTGGACGCCACGTCGCGCAGGGACGGGACGACGGTCGAGGGAGCCAGGCCGCCTCCGCCGTGGCCGACGATCTCACCGGCGGTGCCAAGAGGCAACACATGGCACGTGGCGCAGGTGTTGCCGTCCGCCAGCACCCGGTTCATGAAGACATCCGCGCCCAGGTTCTCCGTCCCCACATACAGGCGGTTGCGGGTCTGTCGCGGGTTGGCCGGGATGGCGAGTGTCTCCATGTACTGGGATATGTACGGGAAGTTCTCCTTGATGCCCTCGGGCCCGTTCTCGCCCGGCCGTTCGAGCAGCCCGGGGAAGGCCACGTCGAAGTCCGTCAGCTTCTTGCGCTCTCCACGCCAGTGATAGGGCCCGATCTCCTTCAGGCGCCGCACGCTCTGGGTCACCATCGGCCCCTTGTCATCGAGGGGGAAGGTCATCTCCTGGGGGGCCGTGCTCTCGGGGTCCATGAAGAGCCCGAGGTTCCAGGCCAGACCGTCCAGATGCCCGTCCACATGGCAGGAGTTGCAGGACGAGGTGCGGGACAGGGAGTTCGCTGTCCGGATGAAGTGGATTCGTCCCTGGATGATGTCCACGGGAGTCGGGTCCCACCCCAGTGAATGAGCTACCTCTGCTTCCAGGCGAAACCCCGGCCGCGCAGGCACGAGGTCGAGGTAGATGCGCGAGAAGGAGTTCTCACCCTTGTTGAACACGTACAGCCAGCGGCCATCGGGTGAAACTGCGCAGGTGCGTGGGCCGGCCCCGTCGGGATAGACAGCCGTAGCCTTGATGTGGATCGATCCCGCCCAGCTGACGCCGTCGGGGCCGATGTCGAGCACGGTGACGTTGTTCGAACCGTAGCCACAGACGAAGGCCCGGTCGCCCTCGCGCGAGAACGCGATGTCGGTCGGCTCGGCGCAACGCTGGGCCACCTGCGGTGCAAGTTCATCGAGATCGATGAATGTCACGCCCACTCCTCCGAGGGCTCCGCCGGCGAGGCGCGGTCGCACGACCGCGATCCGGTTGCGGACCACCTGGCCCTCGACGAAGCTGACCTCGCCGCGGTGCCCGGCATTGAGCGCTTCGGTGTGGGGAATCCACAACTCGTCGGTCCCCGGTCGCGGGACCACATCAAAGAGCAGGGTGCCGACCCCACGGATCGTGGCTCCCAGGTCGAGGGTGTCGTCGGCGGCCGTCGCGCCCAGATTGATGGTGAACAGGTCGCGATCGGGAAGCGGCGTGGCCTCAACGTGGTCGGTGACCACCTCTACCGTGCGCACATCGTCCGCATCCCCGGTCGAGGAGTTCCCCATCGGGGCGGTGCCGTTGCCCGACAGGAAGGAGGCGACATACAGCTTCTGGCCGACGCGCGCGATCCCGCGCGGCTCACGGCACGGAATTGAGATGGAGCGGCTCACCTCGTAGGTCGTGGCGTCGATCAGGTCCACGCAGCTGTCCACCGAGCAGCTCACCCATGCGCGCGCGCCGTCACTGGAGAACACCAGGCCCTGGGGTGCGGTCCCCACGCGGATACTGCGGATCAAGGTTCCCGTCGCCCCGTCGATCACCCCCACGGCGGAGGTCAGGCGGTCGACGCACCACAACTCCTCCGTCTCCGGGCGCGCGACGATCGCCACGACCCCGGGACTGAGAGGCAGGGAGAAATCCGGAATGGTCTGCCCCAGCCGAATGCGCTGCAACTGGCCGCCGACCTGGTTCACGATCCAGACCCAGCCACCGTCCAGGCTGAAGCAGATCGGATCCTGGGGTGGCAGCTCGAAGTTCAACCAGCGGCCCGCCTGATCGTCGAAGGGGACCTGCACGGGGTCCTCAAGCGGAGACAGGGGAGCGGTTGCGCTCCAGAGCGAAGACAAGGCGCCGAGAGAGAGGATCAGCGGGTGCATCTCAAGTTGGCTTTCAGGGGTCAGCGAGTACGATCAGATATGCAGTCTAGGGCCGTTGTACGAGAGCGCAGCCCCTTCTACGGCGGTTCCGTCCATTCAGCCCGTAATCACGGCCCCAACCCCGGCTCCCGCACCCCCTGCGCTGCTCGCAACTCCTCCCCCAGGCCGTCTGCGGCGGGGGCCTCGAAGCGCGACTCCTCCTCGAGCACTCCTCCCGCTGGGGGGAACCCCGGGTCGCGCAGGACCTCGACGTCCCGAGTCTGCCGGTCGCCGTCCACTTCCAGGACGATCCGGAAGCGGCCGGGCTGCAGCTGAGCGCGCCGCCTGCGACCGTTTCCTTCGGACGCTCCGCCGCGAAGATCCCACAGCACGCGATGGGGTCCCCGACCGCCCTGGGCCTCCAGCTCGCGAACGACATCGCCCCCCAGGCCAGTGACCGTGAGAGAGATCGAGCGTGCCTTGCTCGAGAGATGATAGATGAGCGCCATGCCCTGCTCGGGGTTCTCCCCCACGAAGCGCCGCAAGCCGCTGGATCCGTGGGAGGCCTCGCTGCGCCAGACGACGGCGTCGGCGGGCTCGAAGAGGTGGAATTCCTCGTCGAGGTGCTCGGCCGTCAGCTGGCGCAGGAAGGTCACGTCGGCCGCCCACAGGCTCCGGCCGTGGGTACCGACGACGATCTCGCCGGCGGAGGGATGCTGGGCGACCTCGTGCACAGCGACCGTGGGCAGGCCCGCGACCCTCGCCCAGCTCTCACCGCGATCGATCGAGACCCACAGGTGAAACTCGGTCCCGAGGTAGAGCAGGTCCGGATTCACCCGGTCCTCGCGCAGCACGCGCGACGATCCGCGAGGCAGGTCCTCGCTCAGGCAACGCCAGGAGCGCCCCTGGTCCTCGCTCACAACCAGCCAGGGGCGGTCGTCGTCCGAGCGGTGGCCGTCGAAGCAGGCGTAGACGCGCCCTTCCTCGTGGCGCGATGCCTCGAGAGAGCTGACCCACATGCGCCGCGGCAAGAGCTCCCCGATGCTGGGCCCGGCCTCTTCGCGCTTCTTGATGGCCCGCTTTCGCTCGCGCTCGGCGACGTCGCGAGCCTTGGCGGCGCGCGCCTCGGCCTCGCTCTCCTCGCGCTCCGCCTCGAACTCCAGGATGCCCACGGCTGCGCTCGCAACCGTGCCGGTCATTCCGGTCTCGCTCACATCGGCCACGATCTCGAACTCGCCCATGTCGCTGGCAAACGAGAAGGTCAAGACACCGCTCTCGGCGTCGAACACCAGGGATGCAACCGGACCGTCGCCCGCGGCACTGCTCAACTCACCCGCGAGGTCGCCCTCCTCGTCGCGCCGCAAGGTGAGCGTGAACGCATCCTCGCCTTCGGCCAGTTCCTCACCTTTAACCTCGCCACTCCACACCCCCACCGGCGGTCCGTCATTCCCCGCGGGCTCCGGAGGATCTTCATCCAGGAGCTCGGCGCGCTCGGCTACGTCCAGTACCCCGTCACCATCGGCGTCCGCCCGATCGAAGACCTCCGTCAGCCCTTCGGGCACCTCCTCTGCCAGGACGCTCCCGTCCCCGTCAGCATCCAGCTCGCGCAAGAGCTGCGCCAGGACCTGCAGGCGACGCTGGGGCGCGTCGTCGTCCTCGGCTGCGTAGGGATCGAAGAGGTCGATCCAGCTCGCCCCTCCGTCCCGGGTGCACCACAGGGCGCCGTCGTCGGTGCCGACGTAGAGCAGGTCCGGGTCCAGGGGTGATTCGCACAGGGCCGTACCGCTGCCGCGGTCGGTGAAGGTCACATCGGGTGAGAACGCGCGCAGGTTCTCGCCGCGGTCGAGGGACCGGAAGACGTGGTTGCCAGCCGCGTAGTAGACGCGCGAAGCGTGGCTCGAGAGCTGAAAGGGCGTCTTCCAGTTGAAGCGATAGCGCGTGCCCCGCGGCGCTCGCGGGCGCATGAAGCCGCGCTCGCCCGTGCGCAGGTTGCGCCGTCCCATGGCGCCGTTCTGGCTCTCGGTGTAGATCTGGTCGGGGTCCTCTGGATCGACACGGCAAACGAAACCGTCGCCGCCGCCGACGTTGATCCAATCGGAGTTCACCACCCCCGTATTGCCGCGCGTGCGGTTTGGCGCGCCCCAGGAGCCGTTGTCCTGCAAGCCGCCGTAGACGCGATAGAGGGAGCGGCTGTCGGTTGTCACGTGATAGAACTGCCCGATGGCCACGTGATTGTGGTGGTCCCACTGCTCCATGCGGTCGTGGGTGACGTAGACCCCACCGTCATTGCCCAGGATCATGTGCCGGCCGTCGCTCGGATCGATCCAGAGGGCGTGGTGATCGACATGGACGCTACCGCCGCGCGACCGCCGCCCGGCTCCGTCAGAGGTGAAAGTCTCGCCGCCGTCCTCGGAGCGATAAAGCGACGTGCCGAGCACGTAGATGCGTTGAGCATCGGAGGGATCGACCCGGATCTCGCTGTAGTACATCGGCCGCGGGTTGACGCTGTTGATGCGTCTCCAGGTGTCCCCGCCGTCGTCAGAGCGGAACACGCCCCCGAGTTCCTCGCCCTTCGGTCCCTGCTCGTCCTGCAGGTTCTCTCGCTGCCCCCCTAGACCGCTGCTGTAGGGCGATCGCTCCCGGGATCCCTCAGGGCGAGCCCCGAAAGTCACCTCGGCCAGCATCACCTCGCGCTCCCGCACGAACTCGACCGTAACCGTCTCGCCGGAGCGATGCTGCCGCAGCAACTTGACGAACTCCTGGTAGCCGGAGACATACTCCCCGCCAAGTTCGAGGATGATGTCGTCCACCTGCAGGTCCGCTGCCTCCGCCGGACCGCCCTCGGTGATATTGCTCAGGCGCGCGCCGACTTCCGCGTCCACACCGCCGACGCCCATGTAGGCCGCATCCTCCGGCAGGCTGGCGATCTTCTCGCACTCCACGACGGCGAATACGATCTGGGGGTCGGTCCCGAAGTAGTCCAAGCCGATGCGACCCAGACTGCTGCTTGGCAGTCCGGCGCTGATCCTGCGCCAGGTCGCACCGCCGTCGGTCGTCTTGTGCAGCCCGCTGCCCGGCCCCCACTTCTTCGACGGGTCGTTGGTATCGAATCCGTCGCGCTCGCGTTCGTAGGTGGCGACCAGCAGGGTGTCGGGCGATCCCGGGCGCATGTCGATGTCGATCACGCCCGTGCGCTCGTCGACGAACAGCACGAGCTCCCAGGAGTCCCCGCCGTCGGTCGTCTTGTAGAGACCGCGCTCGGGGTTCGGCCCATAAAGCCTGCCCAGCGCTCCGACGTAGACCGTGTTCGGATCGGTCGGGTGGATCGCGACTGCGCCGACCTGGAAGCTCTCCTTGAGCCCCTTGTGACTCCAGGTCTCGCCGCCGTCGGTCGAGCGATATACCCCGTCGCCGTAGGAGACCGAGTTGCGCGGATTGCTCTCGCCCGTTCCGAGCCAGAGGATCTTCGGATCGGACGGAGCGACGGCCACCGCTCCGATCGAGACGCTGCCCTCGCCGTCGAACTGATGGCTGTAGGTGATGCCGGCGTTGGTCGTGTGCAGCAGGCCGCCGGATGCGGTGGCGATCCAGTACTCGCTGGCGTCGGAGTCGTTGACGGCGATCGAGGTGATCCGGCCGCCCATGTTCGCCGGGCCAAGGGAGCGCCACTCGAGCAACTCCTGCCAGTCTGTATGCAGCTTCAGCACCTCCCGCTCGTCGCCCGGCAGGGCGACGGCCGGCAGAATCAGGAGGGCGAGGAAGACGAGGGCCTGTCTCATGGTGTGCTCTGGGGTACGGATGGCGTGCTCCACATCCACTCTATGCGGCCCGGGCGATCCCGCAAGACTGCCTCCCAGACCTGGCAAGATCGACATGAGCCCTGCGGGCACCTAGCTTGTCTGGGTGAACGTCGAGCTTGTGATCCTGGCATCGATCCTGGGGGCGCCCCTCGTGGGGAACGCCTCGGGCGCCGCCAACACAGGAAGGGACGAGTACGAGAGGGTCGTACGCCCCCTCGTGCAGCGCTTCTGCGTCGAGTGCCACGGAGGCCCGCGCCCCAAGGGCAAGCTGGACCTGACTCTCTTCGAGAGCACCCAGCAGGTGCGCACGGCGCCCGAGACCTGGTGGCTCGCGCGCGAACTCCTGGCGCAGGGCGACATGCCGCCCGAGGACGAGCCGGGCCCCGGTTCGGCTGAACGGGCCGCCATCACGGAATGGATCGACGCAACCCTCGGCCGCGAGCTCGACCCGGAAGCTCCCGAGCGCCCCGGTAAACCGATCTTGCGGCGACTCAATCGCACCGAGTACCAGAACACGATCCGCGACCTCTACGGCCTGCACTTTCCGGCCGTGGCCGAGTTTCCGGCCGACGAGGTCGGCAACGGCTTCGACAACAGCGGTCACGGCCTCTCGATGTCCGACATGCTGGTGGACAAGGTGCTCGACGCCGCCGGGCGCATCGCCCGCCGCGTGATCGTGGTCGAGGACCTCGAGCCGACGCCGCGCCGGCGCTACGACCCGAGCGCCCTGTCGGGCAAACGGCGCGGGGAGGTGATGGCCCTCATCACTCGCGGGGACGTATTCGCGCGCCACGACTTCCCACGCGACGGGATTTACGCTCTGCGCGCGCGCACCTGGGCTCAGCAAGCCGGAGACGAGCTGGCGAGCATGACCTTCGTCGTCGACAGTGAGCCAAAGGCCCCGATCGAAGTGGGCGCCGAGCGCGGCGACCCGCAGGTCGTCGAGCTACGTCTGAAGGTGCGCGCGGGAACCCACCGCATCGGCGTGCGCTTTCTGAACGACTTTTACGAGCCGGAGCATCCTGATCCCGCTCGACGCGACCGCAACTTATTCGTCGAGTGGCTCGAGATCGAGGGGCCCGTCGACCCAGCGCAGCCGACGGTCTTCCAGGGCGAGCTCTTCGCACGCTTCGGCCCTCAGCTAGGTCGCGGGCGCGAACGGGCGATCCTCGCGCACCTGGCGAGCCGCGCCTGGCGTCGGCCGCCGACCGCGACCGAGCTCTCGCGCCTCCTGCGCCTCGCCCCTCCCGACCACGACCTGGAGGCCCGCGTCCAGCTGGCCCTTGAGGCGATCCTGGCCTCGCCCAGCTTCCTCTACCGCTTCGAGATCGACCCGCCGCCCTCGCAAGCCCAGGGGGTGCGGCTCCTGAACGACCACGAGCTGGCGACGCGCCTGTCCTACTTCCTTTGGAGCAGCACGCCAGACGAGGAACTGACGATCCTGGCCGAGCGCGGGCGTCTGGGACAGGCGGAGACCCTCGACTACCAGATCACGCGCATGCTGGCCGACCCGCGCGCCCGGGCCCTGGTCGACAATTTCGCCGGGCAGTGGCTGCAGCTGCGCAGCCTGACCGTCGCCGGCGTGGACGCCGAGCAGTTCCCGACCTTCAACGAACAGCTGCGCGCTTCGATGGTCGCGGAGACCCTGACCCTCTTCGAGTCCCTGCTGCGCGAGGGAGGCGACGTCTGGGAGCTGATCGACGGCGACACGACCTTCGTCGACGAGCTCCTGGCCGAGCACTACGGCCTGCCAGGAGTCGAGGGAGCGCAGATGCGGCGCGTCTCCCTGGCTACGACCCAGCGACGCGGCATCCTGGGCCACGCCAGCGTGTTGACCCTGACCAGCGCGCCGACGCGCACCTCCCCGGCCAGGCGCGGCAAGTGGGCCCTGGAGGTGCTCTTCGGGTCCCCGCCGCCCGCGCCTCCGCCGGGAACCAAACCCCTTGACGAGACCTCGACGGCCACGACCAGCCTGCGCGAGCGCCTCGAGCTGCACCGCAACGACCCCGACTGCGCGAGCTGTCACGCGACCATGGACCCCATCGGTTTCGCCATGGAGAACTATGACGCCGTCGGGCGCTGGCGAGAGACGGACGCGGCCGGCTTCGATATCGATCCCTCCGGTCTCCTGGCCGACGGGCGCTCCTTCGAAGGGCCGCGCGCCCTGGCGGAGTTGCTGCGCGCCGACGGACGCTTCGTGCGCCACCTCACCGAGCGCCTGCTTGTCTACGCCCTCGGGCGCGGACTGGACGCCGCCGACCGCCCCACCCTGGCGCGCATCCTGGCGGATCTGGACCCCAAAAAGCCCACCTTGCCGGGGATCGTCCGTGGCATCATCGAGAGCGACGGGTTCCGCATGCGGCGAGCCGACACGCGCTGAGGCCACAGATCATGACCACCCTCTCCAGGAGAGCACTGCTACGAGGCGCGGGGACGGCCCTGGCCCTACCCTGGCTCGAGGCCATGCTGCCCGCGCGCAGCATGTCCGTGCCCGACTCCGCGCGCATCACGCGATTCTGCACCCTGTACGTGCCCAACGGCATGCACATGCCCGACTGGACTCCCGCGCTCGAGGGGCGTGACTTCGAACTCCCCTACCTGCTCGAACCCCTCGCGCCCTTCCGCGAGCACCTTACGGTCCTTAGCGGCCTGACCCAGGACAAGGCACGCGCCAACGGCGACGGCCCCGGCGACCACGCCCGAGCGGCGGCCGCCTTCCTGACCGGTGTGCAGCCCCTCAAGACCGACGGCCAGGTGCTCCTGGGGCGCTCCGCGGACCAGGTGGCCGCGGCTGCCCTCGGGAACCAGACGCGACTGCGTTCTCTGGAGCTGGGCTGCGAGTCCGGACGCAGCTCGGGCCAGTGCGACTCGGGCTACGCCTGCGCCTACTCGAACAATATCTCCTGGCAGTCCCCCACCGTGCCCGCCGCCAAGGAGATCGACCCGCGCCTGGTCTTCAATCGCCTCTTCAGGGGAGGCGACGATGCCGAGTCTTCCGAGGCCGTCAGCGAGCGCCACCGCCGCCGGCGCAGCGTGGTCGATTTCGTGCGCGCGGACTCCGCGCGCCTACGGCGCTACCTCTCGGCCGATGACCGACGCAAGCTCGATGAGTACTTCACGGGCATCCGTGAGGTGGAGCGCCGTATAGAGTTCGAAGAACGCGCTCACGTCGACTCTGTTCCGGACTCCGACCGCCCCGCCGGAATGCCGGCCGACCGTGGCGAGCACACTCGCCTGATGAACGATCTTCTGGTGCTCGCCTTCCGGACCGATTCGACGCGCATTGCCACCTTCATGCTCGCCAACGAGGGCAGCAATCGCAGCTACCCCGAGCTGGAGGTACGCGAGGGGCACCACTCCCTCTCGCACCACGGCGGCGACGAGGCCAAGCAGGCGCAGATCCGGACCATCAATCGCTTCCACACCGAGCAACTGGCGCACCTCGTCGGCGGACTGGCCGCAGCCCGCGACGCGTCGGGGAGCCTGCTCGACGCAACGATGCTCGTGTACGGGAGCGGCATCGGTGACGGGAACCGCCACAACCATCACGACCTGCCGGTGCTGTTGATCGGCGCTGGCAATGGAATGCTCGAGCCCGGGCGCCACCTGCGCTATCCGAAGGACACGCCCCTCAACAACCTGCACCTGGCCCTCCTGGAGCGCCTCGGCGCCCCCGCCGGCGCCCTCGGCGACAGTACGGGCGCGTTGCAGGGGATCTAGCCCGCTTCCCTCAGGGGCCGGTCACTCCCGGCCAAGCGTCGGTGCGGAAGCTGGAGGCGGGCAGGCCCTCGGCGTTGAAGAGGTTCGGTTCGTCGGCCGCGCCCCAGCCATAGCGCACCGCCAGGGGGCGCCCGACCAGGGGACTGGTGACGACCACCGCGTCGCCCTCGATCACGGCTCGCGCCGGGTGGAAGACGCGGTCCGCACCCGCCACGGTGAAGTGGGTCAGGTCGCCGCCGCGCGCCTGCAGGCCGCCGCCGATGTGATCGAAGTTCAGGTGGACGCGCGCCCCGCGCAGAGACATCGAACGGAAGAGGGGTCCCGAACAGACGAGCTCCTCGCGGCCGTAGGTGCGAGCCAGGGCCCACAGAGCCAGGCGCCGGCCGACGTCCTGCTTGTTGCGCGGGTGGATGTCGGATGGATTGCCGACATCCATCGTGACGGCCATCCCCGTGTGGGGGGTCGATAGAGTCATGAACTGCGCCTCGCGCAGCTCCGCCGCCGCGCCGCGGTCAGAGCCGTAGGCGAAGGGCGCGATCTGCACGAAGTAGAAGGGGAATTCGCCCCGTCCCCAGTGAGCGCGCCAATCACGGATCATGGCCGGGAAAAGCGTCCGGTACTGCCAGGCTCGCGAGAGATTGGACTCGCCCTGGTACCAGATCGCGCCGCGCATCGCCAAGGGCACGAGGGGAGAGATCATGCCGTTGAAGAGGGCCGTCGGGAGGTTCGCGTGCAGCTCCGGGGCGCTGGGCCAGGAGGCCAGCGCGCGCTGGGGGACGCCCTCGCGAAAACTCCACGCACCAGACAGAGAGACGGGTATGGCCCCATCCAGAGCGGGCGCGGCGATCTGCATCTGCTCCGGCTTACCCCAGATACCCCCGCCCCCACCCCAGTCGTAGACGCGCACGCAGACATCGTTGCGTCCGGCGCGCGCCAGACCGGCGGGGACCTCGTAGCGGCGCGGCGTCTGCCACTGGCCGCCGGTCTCCGTGCCCCCCACCCGCTGGCCGTTGAACCAGGTCGTGTCCATGTCATCGATCGGGCCCAGCTCGAGCACGAGCGCCTGCCCCGCCCACTCCTCGGGCAGATCCACCGCCCGGCGAAACCAGACCACGCCGTCCACACCCTCGAGGCCCGCAGCCTCCCAGGCGGTCGGCAACTCCATCGTGTGCCAGCCCTCGGGTCGGAAGGCGGCCGTGCGCCAGCCCGCCGTGCCGCTGCCCGTGTCCTTGCGCTCCAGCTCGTCCCACCAGGCCGTGCGCAAGGTCACGATGCCGTCATCGCCCCCGCCGCCGTTCAACGCCAGGCGTTCAACCAGGGCCAGGGCGGGCGCGAAGGCCTCGAAGCCCTCGACGGTTGCGCGCGAGGTCCAGGACTCGGCCACCGTGCCGCCCCAGTTCGCGCCGATCAGGCCGATCGGCAGGTCGAGTTCGCCGAGCAGCTCGCGGCCAAAGAAGTAGGCCGCGGCGCTGAAGGAGGACACAGAGGCGGCGTTGCAGGGCAGCCACTCTCCCTCGCAATCCTCGCGCGGAGTCGGCGCGATGGCGTTGACGACGTTGAAGAGGCGGATCCGCGAGTGGTCTGCGGCCGCCAGCTCGGCTTCCGAGTCACGCACGCCGATGTACCCCGGACGCACATCGGCCACGCTCTGTTCCATATTGGACTGGCCGGAGCAGACCCACACTTCCCCGATCAGCACGTCGCTCAGCTCGATACGTTCGCTGCCTTCGATCACGAGGGAGTGCGGACCGCCGGCGGTCGGCGTGGCGAGGACCACACTCCAACGGCCCGCGGCGTCGGCGGTGCCGGACAGCGTCTCGTCGCTCCAGCTGGACGTCACGCTGACGAGCGCGCCCGGCTCGGCCCAGCCCCAGAGCGGGGCCTCGGTCTGCTGCTGCAGGACCATGTGTTCGCCGAAGATGCCGGCCAGACGCAGGTCACCGCCAGCCCTGGCACTCGGCGCGGCGAACGTCAGGGCGAGTGAAGCCACACCCCACGCGCCGAACTCCAACCCACAGCGCTTCATCCGTCCTCCGTGAAGCGCTCGTGCCCGTCGTCCTCCATCTTACGGATCGCCTTGAAGATCGTCCGAGCCTGGTCAGTCTCACCGTCCAGCACAGCCACCTCGAGGTCACACAGGCTCTTGAGCATGCCGACCATCTCTCGACGGTAGGCCGTCTGAAATGCCGCCCGCTCGCCTTCGGGAATCGACGGCAGCATGACCGGCGCCTCCGCCTTGGAAGCCACCACCGCCGCCTGGATGCCGGCGATGTGAGCCAGGCTCTCATCGCGGAGTTCCTCGTCCCGCAGGGTGCGGCGCAGCTTTCCGAGGTGGGATTCCAGCACTTCCATGTGCCCGGCCAGCACGGTCTCGGGCTCGTCTTCCCCGGCGCCGCCGTCGTCCTGCACCGCACTGGAAAGGGATGGGAAAGCCAGAGCTCCGAGGGCCAGGCAGGCGCTCAAACCTATGAGGGGGGTGGACAGGGACTGCTTCATGATCTGATCGATTGAGAGGTTCAGAGGGCCTTGGTGACACCGGGGATCGGGGCCGGGTAGGCACCCCGATCGTCGGGTTGGGGCTGAGGACGGCCATCCCAGGTGTAGCTCTCCGGGGAGAGGTCCAGCTCGCTGGCCAGGGCGTCCTTCCAGGAGATGCGCTTGCCGGAGTAGGTGGCCATGCGCCCGAAGATGCTGGTCATCGTGCTCAGGGCGCCGTACTCGGCCTCGTGATGAGGCCGGTCCTCGCGGATCGCACGAAACAGGACGTCGTGCTCCACCTGATAGTTATCCGGATCGTCGCCGCGGAAGCGCCAGTCCCAACCACCGACGCCGGTGATGCGCCCGGCGCTGATGTTCGCGGTCCCCTCGCTGCCGTGGGCGTGCTCGGAAACGCTGTTGTAGCAACTGCGGATGTGGCGGCACTGGCTCAGCATCTTCGTCCCGTCGGCGTAGGTGAACTCCACCATGTGGTGGTCAAAGATCTCGCCGTGGTCCACGCCGTTGCGCACTTCGCGCCCGCCCTGCCCCTGGGCGGTCACGGGAGGTCCGCCCATGATCCAGTTGCACACGTCAAGGTTGTGGATGTGCTGCTCGACGATGTGGTCGCCGCACAACCAGTTGAAATAGTACCAGTTGCGCATCTGGTACTCCATCTCGCTCTGACCCTCCTTACGCGGGCGAACCCAGACGCCGCCGCTGTTCCAGTAGCAGCGCAGCAGCGCCAGCTCGCCGATGGCGCCATCGCGGATGCGCTGCACGGTCTCGTTGTACTTGGCCGAGTGATGGCGTTGCAACCCGACGCCAACCTTGAGGTTCTTCTCCTTCGCGATCGTTGCCGCTGCCAGCACGCGCCGGATGCCCGGTGCGTCGACCGCCACAGGTTTCTCCATGAAGACGTGCTTGCCCTCGGCGACGGCGTGTTCGAAGTGGATCGGCCGGAAGCCGGGCGGCGTCGCGAGGATCACGACGTCCACATCGCAGGCGATCGCCTTCTCGTAGGCGTCGAAGCCCACGAAGCGGCGCTCGGGGGGTACATCAACGCGATCGCCGGCGTGCTTGCTGATGACCGCATGGGCCGACGCGAGCTGGTCCTCAAAGGCGTCCGCCATGGCTACCAGCTTGACCGGGCCCGCGGTCGAGAGGGCCTGGTTGGCGGCGCCCCGGCCCCGCCCGCCGCAGCCGATCAGGGCCACGCGCAGGGTGTCGTCCCCGCGCGCGCCGTCGCGCGCCCGGGCGGCGTCGGTGAGCAGGGTGGAACCGAGCAAGGCCGCGGCCGAGCCCTGCTTCAGAAAGGTCCGGCGCGTCGAAGGGGTCGGGCGGTGGGGATGCTTGGACATGGAGTACTCCAGCGGATGTGGTGTTGCGATGTTGCGAGGATCGTGGCCCGTAGCAAAGGACGCCCAGCCTGGCTCAACGACCCCCTGTGCGTTGCTTGGCGAGGATCTCCTCCACGCTCTCGAGGTCAGGTCCCCAGGCGCGTGCACGCTCCTCATCGGAACCGTCGGCCAGGGGGCGCACGACGCGAAAACCCACGAAGGGCGCGTCGGTGAGGTACCAGATGCTCTTGGGGAGTTGGGGATCCTGAACCTTCCAGCCCTTGCGCGAGCCTCGCCGCGCAGCGCTCCGCAGAAGTTCGGGGTCGTCGTCCCAGGAGCCGCCGCGCACGACGCGCGGGTACAACTCGACCGGCCAGGCCAGGGGTGCGCGCTCGGGGTGAACGATCGCTCGCCCGTAGAAGTCCGGGTCGAAGCGGTCGAGGACCCACTCGGCCACGTTGCCGTGCATGTCGAACAGTCCCCAGGGGTTTGGCTCCTTCATGCCCACCGGATGGTAGGCATCGTCGGCGTTGTCGAAGTACCAGGCGTGGTCCTCGAGGTCGTCAGGGTCGTCGCCGAAGGAGTAGGCGGTCGTGGTCCCCGCGCGGCAGGCGTATTCCCACTCGGCCTCGGTCGGCAGGCGATAGAAGCGGCCGGTCTTCATCGACAGCCAGCGCGTGTACTGGCGCGCGGCGAACTGGGTCATGCACACGGCGGGTGAACCCTCGACGCCCATCTCGAAGTCCATCGGCACATAGGGCGGCGTGGGCCGGCTGACGGCGTCGGCCCAGGGGTCCGATGGCTCGGCCGCCGCCCGGCCTCCCGCGCGCCGGGCGATGTCGAGCTTGAACATGAACTCGTGATATTCATCCCAGGTAACCTCGCAACGCCCGATCCAGAAGGGTGCGAGCTCAACCGGGTGGCGCGGCCCCTCGTCGTCCTCGCGCTCGGCCTCGTCTGCGGGACTGCCCATCTCGAAGAGACCGCCGGGGATCGGCACCATGGCGAAGTGCACCTCGGAGCCGGGGATGGCCTCGCTGTAGACCAGCATGCTCGCCTCGTCCTCGGCCTGCGCCTCCCGCAGCTCGAACAGCGGGGGCCGTCCGCCGGGCGGATCGGGATAGATCGGATCGTCGCCACCGCCGCCCAGGAGGGCGAGGGCCAGGGTGAGGGCGCATGTCATGAGGTTGGGTGGGCCTACAGCGTTGCTGAAAGCGACATGAATCTATCTTCTGGCCACCGCCCGTAGGCTCTTTGCCCGAGAAAGTCCTCCCCTGACCTCCCTCCTCCCCCGCACCCTTGCCCCGTTGCTCTGGGGCCTCTGCGCCTGCGCCGCGCCGGAACTCGCCCCCTACCGCGAGACCCGCGCGGCCATGGGCACGACCTTCAGCATCACGGTCTATGCGTCCGATGGGGTGCAGGCCGGGGGCGCCCTGGAGGCCGCCTTCGCACGGGTGATGGAGCTCGACGGACTCCTGTCGGACCATGATCCGAGCAGCGAGCTGTCGCGCCTGTCGGAGCGATCCGCCGGGCAGGCCACGCCCGTCTCCCCCCACCTGTGGGCCGTCCTTGTCGGGGCCGCCGAGATAAACGAGCTCAGCGCGGGTGCTTTCGACGTCACCGTCGGTCCCCTCTCGCGCCTCTGGCGGCGAGCGCGGAGACGCGCTGAGCATCCGCGAGCCGAGCACCTCACCCGCGCGCGGGCCGCGGTGGGCGCGCGCCACCTGCTGCTCGATCCCGTGCATCGAACGGTCACCCTGGCCCTCGACGGAATGCGGCTCGACCTGGGCGCCATCGCCAAGGGCTACGCTCTCGATCAGGTTCTGCGCGTCCTTGAGCAACACGGAATCGTGCACGCCCTGGTCGAAGGCGGCGGCGACCTGGCCGCCGGTGAGCCCCCGCCCCAGCGAGCGGGCTGGCACCTGGCCGTCGAGGTACTGAGCGACGTCAGCGCACCGAGGGTCCAGCTCTCCCTGGCCCGCGCGGCGCTCGCCACATCGGGCGACCTCTATCAGCACACCCTGATTGACGGGGTGCGCTCCTCCCACATCATCGACCCACGTACGGGCCTGGGCCTGACGCGCCGCGTGGGCGCCACGGTCGTGGCCGAGAGCGGCCTGCGCGCCGACGCCCTGGCCTCGGCCCTCTGCGTCCTCGGCCCCGAGCACGGCCTGGCCCTCGTCGAGACTCTCGAGGGCGTCGAGGCGCGTCTCGTGACCCTCGAGGACGGCGAGCTCCAAGCCCACGAGAGCAGCGGATTTCGGTTGATGATGGTACCCTCGCCGCGCCCCACGCAGGATGGGCGCGGGCGTCGATTGAGTCCGCCTCCCTAGCACGACCGTTCCAGGACAGTCCCGTCACCAAGCTGCTCCTTTCCCGGCAGCCCTCTTTCCCGGCGGCTCAGCGCCGCAGCAGGAACCTCCAGCATGACCGAGAGCCACCCCGCGCGACTCGAACCCTCCCGCCGTGACCTGATCCGCAACACGGGCGCCGCGGCGGCCGTCGGCGCCCTGGCCGGCATCGCCGGCGCCCAGCCCGGTCCGAGCCCGGTCGAAGGCCCCCTGCGCGTGGGTCTGGTCGGCTGCGGCGGGCGCGGCACCGGGGCCGCCGCCAACGCCCTGCGGGCCGACCCGGAGACTCGCCTGGTGGCGCTCGGGGACGTCTTCGGAGACCAGCTGCAGAACTGCCTCAACACACTCACGGCCACCGCGGACATCGCCGACCGCGTCCAGGTCGATGAGGACAAGCGCTTCGTCGGGTTTGACGCCTACCAGGGAGTGATCGACAGCTGCGATGTCGTGCTGCTGGCCACCTCGCCCCACTTCCGGCCCCAGCACGTGGCGGCCGCCGTGGAGGCCGGACGGCACCTGTTCGTGGAGAAGCCCGTCGCCACCGACGCCCCGGGAATCCGCGCCATGCGTGAAGCGTGCCGCCAGGCGGAGAAGAAGAACCTCTCCCTCGTCTCGGGCCTCTGCTACCGCTACCAGCGCGCGAAGCAGGAGACCGTCCAGCGCATCCACGATGGGGCCATCGGCGACATCGTCTGCATGCAGACCACCTACAACACCGGCGGGCTGTGGCATCGCGGGCGCAAGGAGGACTGGAGCGACATGGAGTGGCAGATGCGCAACTGGCTCTACTTCGCGTGGCTCTCCGGCGATCACATCGCCGAGCAGCACATCCACAGCCTGGACAAGATCGCCTGGGTCATGGGCGACGTCTACCCGGCCAGGTGCACCTCGAGCGGCGGGCGCATCGTGCGCTCGGACCCGAAGTACGGGAACATCTACGACCACTTCAACAACGTCTACGAGTGGGAGGACGGCGTGCGTTGCTTCAGCTCCTGCCGCCAGTTGAGCGGGGCCTCCAGCGACGTCTCCGATCACATCTACGGGACGCGCGGCTCGGCGAACATCCAGCGCCACCGCATCGAGGCCGGCGCCTGGAGCTGGCGCTGGAAGGGCGACGGCCCCGACGACATGTACCAGAACGAGCACGACGCCCTGTTCGCCTCGATCCGCAGCGGCAAGCCGATCAACAACGGCGAGTACATGTGCAACAGCACGATGATGGCCATCATGGCCCGCATGTCGGCCTACACGGGCCAGACCATCACCTGGGACCAGGCCTGGAACTCCACCGAGGACCTCTCCCCGCCCGCCTACGACTGGACGGACCTCGAGGTGCGCCCGGTCGCCCAGCCGGGGATCACGCGCTTCTCCTGAGGGGTTTCGCGCCGCCCGGCCCTGCCGGCTGAAGCACACGAAACGGCGGGCGCTCCACGGGAGCGCCCGCCGTGCTCGAATCCCGGCCTGAGCCGCCGATCCCTCAGGGCTGCCAGTCCACCTGGGCAGCGTTGCTCAGATTGAAGCCTGCGCCGCAGGGGCCACCGCTGGGATCGCGGTACCAGTACTGATAGCAGCGCGTGTCGCCCGCGGCCACGCCCCCGTCGGCGGGGACGTCGACGCTCGTCGAAGCGGCGCCCCCGGCGTCTGGCACCACAACCTGCAGGCGCACAACGTTTCCGCCGCAGCAGCGCAGGCCATCACCGAAGATCACGCCGTTGCCACTGTTGACAAAGTTCTCTCCCTGGAAGAAGAGGCCGGGCTGACCGGGGATCGCACCCGCGGCCTCCAGCACCAGGTCCCCGGCGGCGACGCTGTCGCTGCCACTGGCGCCCAGGGTCGATCCGGCTCCGGTTGAGTTCGAGCACCCGCTCGAGCCGCTGGAATCTTCGTTGCCACAAGGGCAGGAAGTTCCGGCGCCGTCACCGAAGCACAGGGCCGTGAAGACGTCGACACTGGGGGTCTCGATGTGCACCCGGTCGAACTCGTACCCGTGGGTGGTGATCGGCCCGCCGGATTGGATTCGAATCTCGTCAAAACGCTGATCACCGATGGGGACATCGATATCGGCCACCCCTACGGGATGGGGATCGGCCGGGTCAACCCACATGCGCAGGCGCTCGTCACCGGGCTGGAAGTCGATACGCGTCACCAGCACCGACATCTGGTCGACGATGGAGCCGGCGACCAAATGGGAGACTCCCCCGCCGGCGTGGTCCTGGATGCCCCATTCGTTGGACTGCCAGGGAGATCCCAGGAAGAGCATCTCGCCGGTCCCGCTCAAAAACAGCGAAAGCCCGCCGTACTGATCGTCGCCACCTCCGACCCGTCGTGTGCTGAAGCTGATCCAGACCGTGCTGTTGTCGGCTCCGAAGTCCCCATTGCCGTCGATCATGTACTCGAAACCGACGGTCCCCGGCCGCCGGTAGGAACCGCCACCGTCGAAGTTGGTGGTGGCCTTGAGGCCCTCCGCGTCGTGGCCGGGCGCATAGGCCATCGCGTCCGTCCCTGCGCCGCCGGACCACCAGACGTTCTCCCATCCGAGGCCCCCCGTCTGGCCGCCGATGCCCGTGGCGTCGGGGTAGTCAAAGGACTCGTATGAGATCGTGGTCTGGGATTGGGCCAGGGCTGCAGAAGTGAAGGCGCACAAGGCGACGGGCATCAAGAGTGAATGGATCTGCATGAGGGGAGGTCCGCTTGAGAGGTTGGGGATTGGAGAGCCTGGATCGACGACTCTGCATCCTAGCCCGAAGACCTGCGCTGTGGGGTCCGGCCACGCGAGGGTGTGGGCAGCGGGCCAGTGGCACTACAGAGCGAGCCCGCTTAGCATGCAGAGGCCCCATGAGACCACGAGACTCGGCCCCGCGGCGCACCCTGGCCGCTCCCCTTATCGCCCTTGCCATCCTCGCCTCGACGGCGACTGGCCAGGGTGCGGGGACGCCCTTCCGAGCGCGCTTCACGCGCTACGACTTCGATGTCTACCAGGTCCCCGTGCAGGGCTGGCACGGGCGCTTGCGGGTCGAACTGCACGAGGTCCAGGGGACTCACGCAGACCTCTATCTGCGCCACGGCGCTCCCCCGACCCTGGATCTCTGGGACCATCGCAGCGTGACCCCCGGCACGAGTAACGAGAGCCTTGCGGTGGACGCGACGAGCGCACCGGCCATCGCCAATGGAACCTGGTTCGTCGGGGTCTGGCGCCCGACGGGCACGGCCTACGACATCGATTGGTTCCTCGACAGCCTGCCCTCGGGCCACGCCGGAATCGGCGCCAATCCCTTTGACGATGGTCCGGCCGGCTCACAGGGCTTCGCCTTCCGCACCTGGGCCCCCAACGCCGACAGCGTCTTCCTGGTCGGCGACTTCAACGGCTGGTCCGCGAGCACGACGCCCATGAGCGCCGACGCCGGAGATCACTTCTCTGTGGACGTGCGCGAGCTCGCCCCCGGAGCCCGCTATCAATACGTGATCCACAACGGCACGCAGGAGCTGTGGCGTAACGACCCGCGCGCCCGTGAGTTGACCAGCTCAGTGGGTGACAGCATCGCCGTCGACCCGCAGGCCTTCGACTGGGGCCACGGCGGCTTCGACATGCCCCCCTGGAACGAGCTGATCGTCTACGAGCTCCACATTGGGACCTTCAACGAGCACGCCGGAGGGCTGCCGGCCGGGTTCAACGAAGCCATCGACCGCATCCCCTACCTCGTCGATCTGGGCGTCAACGCCGTGGAGCTGATGCCCGTCTGCGAGTTCCCGGCCGACTTCTCATGGGGCTACAACTACTCGCACCCCTTCGCCGTCGAGCAGGTCTACGGCGGCCTTGAGGGACTCAAGCTCCTGGTGCGCGCCTGCCACGAGAGCGGCATCGCCGTCTTTGGTGACGTGCTCTACAACCACTGGGGCCCGTCCGACATGGACCTCTGGCGTTACGACGGCTGGAGCACCGGGACCTGGGGCGGAATCTACTTCTACAACGACTCCTGCAACGGCCCGACGCCCTGGGGCGACACACGACCCGATTTCGGCCGCGCGGAAGTACGCCAGTACATCCGCGACAACGTCCTGATGTGGCTGGGCGAGTGTCGCCTTGACGGCCTGCGCTGGGACTCAACCTCCAACATCCACATGGGCAACTGCGGGGACATCCCCGCGGGCTGGTCGCTGATGCAGTGGTGCAACGACGAGGTCGACGCGACCCAGCCCTGGAAGTTCAGCATGGCCGAGGACATGTTCAACGCCCCCAACGACTGGATCACGAAGGACACCGGCGCAGGGGGCGCAGGGTTCGACGCCCAATGGGACGCGATGTTCGTCCATCCGGTGCGGGCGGCCGTCGAGACAGTCTGGGACACCGACCGCGACATGTGGGCCGTGCGCGACGCCATCGTCCAGTCCTACAACGGCGATGCCTTCCAGCGCATCATCTACACCGAGTCCCACGACGAGGTGGCCAACGGGCGGCAGCGAGTGCCGGAGGACATCTGGCCGGGCAATGCGGACAGCTGGTACTCCAAGAAGCGCTCGACCCTTGCATCGACCCTGGCCCTCACCTCTCCGGGCGTCCCGCTGCTGTTCATGGGCCAGGAGTTCCTGGAGGACGGCTGGTTCGACGACGACGACCCCCTCGACTGGGACCGCCTGGCGCTCTTTCCGGGCATCCACGCCCTCTACCGCGACCTGATCCACCTGCGCCGCGACGCCTGGGGAACCACGGCGGGTCTGCAGGGCCAGCACACCACCGTCCATCACGTGAACAACTGGGACAAGCTGATCGCCTTTCATCGCTGGGACCAGGGAGGCAGCGGCGACGACGTGGTGGTCGTCTGCAACTTCAAGGACCAGGCCTGGACGGACTACACGATCGGCTTCCCGCGCGAAGGACTCTGGAGGGTGCGCTTCGACAGCGACTGGACCGGCTACGACCCCGGCTACGGCGGCTGGCCCACGCATGACGTGCAGGCCAGCGCATCCCCCCACGACAGCATGCCGGCCAGCGGAAGCCTCAGCATCGGTCCCTACACCTCGCTGATCTTCTCTCAGTGAGGGAGCGCCGCCGCGCCCATGGCGATGCCGGCGGGGTTTTCACCGAGCCAGGCGTTGCGGCGCGGCTCGAAGCCGTTACGGGCCTTGAAGCGCTTGGAGACATGGACGTGCTCGGCCCGGTTCTCGTACCAGGTCGCCGTACAGTTGTCGCACTGCGCCCACTCCCGGAAATCGAAGCTCATGTGGGCTCGGCGCAGGCTGGCCATCGCATCGCTGTGCCAGAGCTCCTCAATGGTCTGAGGCCCGAAGCGCCCGACCTTCACGCGCGCGTCGAAGTCGAAGCGACAGACGGACATGGTCCCGTCGCTGAGAAGGAAGAGCGCGTCCCAGGGGTAGTAGCAAGGTGAGCGCAGGGCGCGATAGAGCCGGTCGCGGATCGCCCGCGGGAGCAGGCCGCGGTGATAGAACGGCTCGAAGTGGGCGTATTCGGCGTGGTTGTTGGCGTAGTGAAAATAGAAGTCGTCCACCAGGGGCGAGAAGGTCTCGAAGAAGCGTCGCTCGACCTCGCGCGTGAAGAGCGGCGTCACGACACAGGTGACGGTCATGGTCGGCAGGCGCACCTCGCCCCACGGGCTGGACTGGACGCGACCGACCTCGTCGCGCAAGCGCCGTAGACGCTTCATTCCACCCAGAACCTCCTCCAGGTCCGCGCCCCCGCGGGTGATTTCGAAGTTCTCAGGGTCACCGGCGTCGGCCGAGACGTTCAGCATGTCGGGCCCCGCCACGACCAGGGCGCGGGCCCGCTCCTCGGTCAGCAAGGTTCCGTTGGTGCTGACGTTCACGATGCGCCCAGCCTCCTTGGCGAGGGCGATCATCTCCGGCAATTCGGCGTGCAGGGTCGGCTCGCCGATGGTGTGCAGGGTGATGCGCGGGATGCCGAGAGTCACCATCTCCCCGATCAACTGCCGGTAGAGGTCCAGCGGGAGGAAGGTCGCCGGGCGCATCATGGACTTGTTCCCGCAATAGTCGCAGGCCAGGTTGCAGGCGTTGGTCGGCTCGACGATCACCCGCTTGGGCACGGACGGGACCTTGCCCTCCGGGTGGCTGCGTCGCACGCGCATCGCGAGCGTGTGCGATAGGAAGCGCTCGAGGACGGTCGTCCTCCGGACCAGATGCTTGAGTGCTCTCACCCTTTACCTATCATCTCACGATCCTAGCCCACGCTGCGCAGGCATTCCCCGCTTGGAATCGCCCCTTCTGAGCCTAGGAGGAGCCATGGGCCGGGCAGCACCGCTGCATCAGCGGCTTCATCGCCATGATCGTCCTCGTCACCGGAGCCGGCGGATTCCTCGGAGGACACCTGTGCGAGGTCCTCGCCGAGACCGGCTGCAGCGTACGGGCCATGGTGCGCCCGGGTCGGCCGGCGCCTGGGATCGCTGGCGAAGCGATCGAGATGGTCGAGGCCGACCTGCTCGACGAGCCGAGCTTGAGGAGAGCTCTGCGGGGTGCGGACGCCCTGGTGCACGCCGCGGCACGCACTGGCTACTGGTCGCGCCAGAACGATGAGCAATGGCGCATCAACGTCGACGGCACGACGGCCCTCTTGCGCGCAGCACAGAAGGCGAAGATCGAACGCATCGTGCACGTCTCCTCGATCGCCACCGTGGGCGCCACGCGGGAGGGGAAGCTCAGGCGCGAGAGCGATGTCTGGCAGGGCCCCGACCCCAACCGCATGCACTACGTGCTGACCAAGCGCGAGGCGGAGCAGCGCGCCCTGGCAGCGGCCTGGGCCGGCATGCCGGTGGTGGTCGTCAACCCCTGCATGCTGATCGGCCCGCCGGCCAGCGGCAGCCGCCCGACGGGCCTGATCCCCTCGGTGGCCGCCGGCGAGCGAGCCTGGGCCCCACCCGGCGGCGTCTCGGTTGCGGACGTCGTCGACGTGGCGCGCGGGACGGCGGCAGCCCTCTCTCACGGGCGCATCGGCGAGCGCTACATCCTGGGTGGACACAACCTCACCTGGCTCGAGCTCTTTCGCACGATCGCGACGGTGGCCGAGGTCAAGCCCGTACGCCGCACCCTGCCCCTTCCTCTAGTGCGCGCCCTGACCGGCGCGACCGCGCTGCTGGACATCGTGGGACTCGCGCGCCCGCCCTGGACGCCCGAACTCCTGCGCACCTTCGGCTGGAAGGCCTTCATGGACAGCGGCCGAGCGCGTTCGGAACTCGGCTATGCGTTCCGTCCCCTCGAGGAATCCATTCGTCGGACCCTGACCGCCCAAGGCGAGCCCGAAACCGCTCCCTGAAGTGCAACGCACACCGCGCTTCGACCTCGCGGTCCCCCCTGGCGGCATGGACCGGCCGTCGACTTGTCCTGCTCGTCTCCGGTCCGAGGAGCGCCAGGGGCTAGAATCTCGGGCATCATGCTGACGCTCTCGCTGCTCTCCGCAATCCTCTCGCTGTCCCCAGGCATTACCCACGACGGACACGGGACACCACATGCGGCGCACGCGCCGCCCGCTCCTTCGCACGGCGACGCCCGCCAGGGCACGGCGGCCGAGGAGGAGCCGCTCTTCCTGTACGACTCCGCCGACGGTCAGGCCCGAGCAGGGATGCTGGCCTCTCCCGAGGCCTACGATCCGTCGATCGTCCTGCACGAGGGCGTCGAGTGGCGCGCCTGGCTGGAGTTCGTCCCAGACGCCGGGGATCTGTTGAAGGTCGTGCGCATGAAGCCCGACGGCTCCGAGGAGACCGTCACCCACTCGCCCGCCGACGGCTCCCAGCGCGCGCGCCCGACCCTCACCACCTGCCCCGACGGAACCCTCTGGCTGACCTTCGAGTCACGCACGGCCAACCACGGCGACTGGGACGTCGTGGCGCGACGCCTGCTGGAGGGCGACGGAGGCCCGCGGCCCCTGTTCCTGCGCACGCCGCGCTCCAACGAGGTCCACCACGCCGCTGCCGGAGCGGCAGACGGGAGCTTGTGGATCGCGGCCCAGCAGAGCGGCACAGGCCCCTCCGAGGTCGTGATCTGCAGGGTCGCTGACACGGACGAGGTAGAGGCCACGTGGAGGGCTGGCCCTGACTGGGAGACGATCAGCGCCTCGCCCCGCGGCGACTGGCAGCCAGACCTGTCCGTGGCTCCCGGCGGGGACGTGTGGGTGGTCTGGGACACCTGCGACGGTGCGGACTTTCATGTCGTCGCCCGCCGCTTCGACGGGAACGAGTGGGATGCTCTGACGGCAGTGGCCGCCTCGGACGCCTTCGAAGCGCGGGCGCGAGTGGCCCACGACTCGCGCGGCCGGACCTGGGTCGCGTGGGAAGAGGGCGCGCGCGGCTGGGGCCATCCCTACCGCGGCAACGCCCTGCTCTGGAACAACTCCACCGATGCCTCGGGCCCACTGCACCGCTTGCGACGCGTTCACCTGGCGACGCTCGACGAGCGCGGGCGAGTGCGCCACCTCGCGAAGCCACTCCCCATGCCGAGCTTCGACCGCGCCCGTCGCATGCCGAATCGGCGCGAGGGGGGCGAGGGCCTGGGCGTCTTCTACGAGCGGCCCGAACTCGTGATCGACGACCGCGACCGGCCCTGGGTCGTCTATCGGCACTTCTTCGAGCGCCAGCTCGGCTGCACCGACGCGGTCAAGCACCACGTCGAAGAGGGCTGGCGCGTGGACGCACGCTGCCTTGATGGGCCGGATTGGTCACCCCTGTACGCCTTCGATGTTCTCCAGCGTGACGGGACCCAGCGCCTGTCCCTGGCCGCCGCCCCCGACGGGCTGCTGGCCATCTGGACCACCGGGCGCACCGACCGGCGCAAGGACCCGCTACCACGCGGGGTCGCCGTGGGACGCATCGTTCACGAGAGCGGCAGGGCGTCCCCGCGTCTGCGGGCACCGGTGAAGGTCGTGATGCCCGAGGTGCGCCCGCGCGCGGCGGAGCGCCCGACAGCGGAGGTCGCCGGAGAGACGTTCACTCTGGTCTTCGGGGACCTGCACCGCCATACGGACCTGTCGCTCTGCTTCCCCTTCTTCGACGGATCCCTCGACGACGCCTACCGCTACGCCATGGAGGTGGCGCAGCTCGATTTCCTGGGCATCACCGACCACACGCGCGACATCGACCGCGGCGCGGTTCAGAGCCAGCTCTGGTGGCGCTCGATCAAGAACGTCACGCGCCATCACGCCCCGGGGCACTTCATACCCTTCTTCGCCTTCGAGCGCAGCCACCGCGACACGGACCACAACGTGATCTCCCTGCGTGACGACATGCTCGCGAACTACCCCCCGCCCCTGCCCGAGTTCTGGGCGACGATCACCGACGCGGACACGATCACCATCCCGCACTCGACGCCGAACGCCAAGGGGACCCCTTTCAACGGGAGGATCTGGGACTACCAGGACGACGCCCGGCGCCCGCTGCTGGAGGTCTACCAGGGATTTCGCGACACCAGCTCGCTGGCCGAGGCCCAGGTGCCTCTGGCCAAGGGCTACCACATTGGCCTGATCGCCAGCAGCGACCACCTGTCCACGAGCGCAAGCTACGCCTGCGTCTGGACCGACGAGGTCGAGCGCGAGGCCGTGTTCCGCTCCCTGCAGGCACGCCGGACCTTCGGCGCGACGGCGCCCATGCGGCTCGTGTTCCGCGCCGGAGCCCACTGGATGGGCGAGATCGTGAGCGTCGAGGGTCCGCTTGAGGTCACGATCGAGGTGGACGCCGACGCGCCCCTCGAGGAGGTCGAGCTGTGGATCGACGGCCAGGTGGTCGAGCGTTTCACGCCCGACGGGCGCCAGGTGAGCCTCTCGGCGACGACCGTCCTTCCCCTGCCCGCTCCCGGACAGGAAAGCTACGCTTTCGTGCGCGTCGTGCGCGCCGACGGCCAGCGAGCCTGGTCCTCCCCGATCTGGTTCCACTCAACCCCCTGACAGGCGCGCGCCTCCCCGGCGCACCGCGAGCCCACGCAAATCCGCCACTCTCACCCCGAAGAACAAGACATGAGCACCCGACCCAAGCTGTTCGCCGGCGCCCTCATTCTCGGCCTCTGCGCGGCAGCGACCCAGGACGAGCCCGCCGCACTCCCGCGCGCCTTCATCGACGGCACGGGACCCGGCTGGACCGCCCTGACCCTCAAGGACTTCGTCAACGTCAACGGCACAGACGACACCTGGTCGGAGAAAGACGGCTCGATCCTCTGCACAGGCGTGCCCCTGGGCGGCGCACGCACCGAGCGCATGCTTGACAACTTCGAGCTGGTCCTCGAGTGGCGCCACCACGCTCCCGCCGGAAACTCGGGAGTCTTCCTCTGGTGCCCCGAGGAGGCCTTCACCGACCTGCCGCCCGGCCAGCTCCCGCGCAGCGGGATCGAGGTCCAGGTCCTCGACCTGGCCTACGAGACCCGCTACGAGGAGAAGAATGGCAAGCCGTCCAACTGGTTCACCAGCCACGGCGACGTCTTCCCGGTCGGCGCGTCCTCGATGAAGCCCTTCGCACCTGCTGCGCCCAACGGCCGCCGCAGCTTCCCCTCAGCGCGTCTGACGCGCGGCGTGGGCGAATGGAATCACTACTACGTACGCGCCATCAACGGCGAGGTGCGCCTGTGGGTCAACGGCCAGGAGGTCTCGGGCGGAAGCGAGTGCAAGCCTTCCCGCGGCTACCTGGCCCTCGAGTCCGAGGGTTCCCTGGTCGAGTTCCGAAACCTGCGCCTGCGCGAGCTGCCCTAGGAATCCAGGATCCCGTCGAGCATCTCGATCAGGCGCTCGTTCTCCGTGCCGATCGCCTTGGCCTTCGCAGCGAACTTCTTGGCCGTCTCGGGGTCTTCGAGGAAGCGGTCGTTCCAGGCCGCCGCGTTCAGGTAGAAGCGGAAGGCCAGCTCCTGGTCCTTGATCGGGCCCAGGGCGTCGAGTTCAAGGATGGCCTCGCACACGGCGCGCACCGCTTCCTCGCTGTCCACGGCCTCCATCTGCGCCGCCACGACGAGTTCCAGCAGTCCCTCGGCATTCTTGGGGTCCAGCTCGCGAGCCGCGCCAAGGACCTGCTCATCGGCCTGGCCCGCCGCCAGCAGGGCCTTGACCGCACGCAGCTTGCGTCCGGCGGCGTTCTCGGGGTCAAGCTCGAAGGCCGCCTTGACGGGAGCCACCAGGCGCTGGGCCACGGCCGAGTCGGAGTCGAGAGACTCGAGCAGAGCGACGGCCTGCTCCCAGACGCCGAGGCGCGCCTTGCCCTTCGCGGCGTCGAAGCGCTTCACCAGCTCCAGCACCTCCTCGAGAGCCTTGCGCCCCGACTCCCGCAGGGAGCGTAGGTGCTCGATGTACTTCTCCGGACCGCCCGCCTGGTAGCCGGTCTTGCCGTACACGTCGCCGTCCGCCGTCATCAGCAGGCACGACGGGTAGCCGCGCACGCCGTACTTCTCCCGCAGCTCGTCGTTGCGCTCCGGGTTAGGAACGGCCGCCTTGGCCTCGTCACTGCGCGGGTAGTCGAGCGCCACGAGGACGTAGTCCTTGCGCGCCTCGACCAGGAACTCCTCGTGAGAGAAGACCTCCTCATCCAGCTTGATGCACCAGCCGCACCAGTCGGAACCGGTGAAGTCCACGAACAGGTCCTTGTTCTCCTTGCGGGCCAGGGTCACCGCTTCGTCGAAGTCGTCCAGGAAGGCATCGCTGTTCCCCATGGCGGAGGGAGCGATAGCGAGGCAGGCCACGGTCAGGGTTTGCAACATTCGAATCGGTGCTCTCTTTGCTTCGGATCTGAATCGGTGGGCGTCGTGCCAGGCGCGCATGTGGCGCCCGGACAAGATACGCATGATAGGCACCGAACGAAGGCGCTCTTTGACATTCACGGCTTCTGTACGTCTGGTCCCTGTAAGGCTCACGGCGAGGCCCCCACGATCGCCTAGAAAGAGACCTCCAGGCTGCCCTCGGGCGCCGGCAGGGCCATCAGGTCGAGCTCTACGGTCTGTGTGCCGTCGGGGGACACGAGCCGAACGTGGTGTGGACCCTCGCGGAAGGTCCAGGGACGGAACGCCTCTCCGCGGATGCGCAGGGTGTAGAGCGGCTCGTCGGTCTCCCAATCGATCACCCCCACCACGGCTCCCGCCTTCCCCGCGAAGCGCAGCTCCGGCAACCAGGCCTGGGCGGCGCGCCCGTAGTTGTCGAACTGGTTCACCGTCCGCGGCCAGCCCGGATAGGGCCGCGCGTCGGGATCGGTCGGGTCGGCCCAGCGCGGCCAGCATTCCAGCGTGATGTCGCGCGTGTGCGGGTCGAGGCGCACGATCCCGTAACCCGGCGAGCGATCGTGGAGGGCCGCGGGCTCGTGGCCCGAGCGCACGGGGTTCGAGACCGCGTGGACCGTGACGTGGTTGCCGAAACCGTCGCGGAAGCGCCCCGTGTAGGCGGGCGCACCCTCCTCGCGCGCGAGGCCCGGCTGCGGTGGGAACCAGCGGCGCGGAAAAGTGTTCGCAACCGAGGGCACGCAGATCGCCCATCCGGCGTCATCCCACTCGTCGACGCCGTAGTGCACCAGGCTGGCCAGGTGCTGGTCGCCGGCCACGTGCAGCGCGAAGGCGCGGCGCAGCTCGCGCAGGGCGCGGTTGCGGCCCGTCTGCGGCCAGCCGTTGGAGTCACCGTCCGCTGCCTTGCGATCGTCAGCGGGGTACTCCCCTGGTTTTGGGATCACCAGGGACGGCACGACGCCGTCGCCGCGCGCCGAGGCCGGCAGGGTCGCCACGTTGGCGAATATCGTCTGGGAGAGGGCGACCTTCATCCAGGTGCCGCCGCTCCAGTCGGCGCTCCATTCCCGCAGGAACGCCAGCTGGCGCTCACCGAGCAGCACGGCACCGGGGACGTCTGCGCTCTTCGCGGCATCGAATCCAGGAGCCTGGAACCAACCATTGCGACAGTCTCCGTCGGGCACGGCCACGGTCGGCGAGGACTTGAACTTGCGGTCCTCGAGAATCGCAAAATCGATGCCACCATAGCGCAGGCTGGTGAAGTACACGCCGATCCCCTGCAGCACGGGCCGCGGATCGAACGGGTCGGGCAAGTGGCTGGTCTGGGTGCGCTCGACCATGCGCACAAATCGCGCAGGCATGCGATAGCCGCCATCGTCGGGCTTTTTCGCGTGACGCCCCCCTGCACCCCAGATGTTCCCGTGATAGACGTCGTGGTCGTCGGGGATCGTGATGCAGGGACGGTTCCGTGCCAGGTCGCCGAAGGCCCAGCACCATCGGTACCACTTATCGAGGTAGTCGAGACGGGCAGCGTCAGCCGGGTTGCGCTGGGCGCCGGTCAGATCGCCCTCATAGATCTGATCTCCCGAGAAGAACAGCAGATCGGGATCGTGGGCGGCCACGGCCTGCACGAGTTCGGTGTGCGGAAACCACACTCCCTCGCCATTCCAGCGGATCCCCCCCGTGAAGTGCTTGTTGCCCGTGAAGGCCGCCAGGACGAACGGACGCTCGGCCCGCGGCTCGGCGCGCACGACCCCCTCCCACGTGAACTCCTCGACCTCCTGGGGGCCCCTGCGCAGGCCGACGCGCACGCGGTAGGGCACGTCCTCGCGCGCGTCCCACTCGTCCACTCGCAAGAGGGCGTTGAAGGCGTCGGGGTCGCACTCGGCTCGGGCGATGGCACGCCAACCCCCGTCTCCATCGGGCACTTCCAGCGCCGCGTGGCGCGGGTCGGACACGCCCACGGGCGGGAGCTGCACCGTCATCTTGAGGGTGCCTCCGCTGAGGGTGTACTGGGTGGCGAGGATCGGCCCGAAGGTGCGCTCGGGGTGTCGCTCGACCTTCGCTCCTTCCAGTCCCCAGTCGCGGAACCAGTAGCCCGGCCCCTTGCCCTTCGGGCTGAGATGAGAGGCCAGGGCCACGTTGCCCTCCACCACGCGCGGATCGACACCGTCGAGGGACGCCAGGCTGAGCAGGGCTCCCGACTCCGCGTCGAGGACCATCAGGGAGAGGCGGTATCCGGTCGCGCTCGGCGCTCCAGAGAGCACGAGGTCCACGGGCCGAAACTCCCCTCCGCCGAAGCCAAAGCCCTCGCGCGCGTCCGCGGTCCACTCGGCGACCTCGTCGGCGTGCAGGCCTCCCGTTATGCTCCAGCCACCCTTCTTGACGTTGTGCTCGAAGTCCCGAAAGACGGCCTGGCCACGCCCGTCCACGACGCACAGGATCCCGCCGTCGGGCGCCGGCCGGTGGTGACAGAGCGCCGTCAGGCGGTAGTCGATGCCCGTCCCTCCGGCACCGATCAGAAAGCCAGCCCAGGTGCCCTCGTCACCCACGGCAGGCTCCATGGCTCCGGTGCGGACGCGGACGCTGAAGCTCCCCGGCCGATCTGCCAGGGTTGCGGTCAACAGGTGCAGGGCGCGCACCGGGCGGCCCTGCCCGGACTCGACGCACTCGATGCGGCCGTCGGCGAGACGCCAGTCCTGGAGGCGATCTCCCCAGAACTCCGGGCCGATCCATGTGCGCGCCGTCTGAGTGGCGATCGGTGGCGTGTAGGCCTCAAGCGCAGGCTCCTGGGGCCAGGTGGGTCCGGTCGGGAGGAGCGCGAACAGAGCCGCCAAGAGCATCGGGGGGTGGATCATGGGCGGGCGATCGTAGGTTACCGGGTACCGTGAATGCCATGACACGGGCAGCGATCCGGCGCGGGCCCTTGGCCCTGGCTCCCAAGCTCCGACGCGGGCCGGGCTGGGGCATCTCCCTCGGCCTTGGGCTCGGCCTTGGGTTCGGCCTGAGCCTCGGCCTGGGCGCATGCGCAGACGGGGCTGGAAGCGTCCTGCTCAGCGAGGAAGCGCGCGCTCGCGGCCTGCGTTTCACCCACGACGCCGGGATCGGGGGTCGCTGCTTCCTTCCGGAACACCTCGCCAGCGGCGCGGCCCTCTTCGACTGCGACGGTGACGGCGACCTTGACGCTTACCTCTTGAACGGAGCCCGCCCCCACCACTCCGAAGGGCAGAGCGCACCCAACCGACTGTTCATCAACGAGGGGGGGCGCTTCGAGGACGACACCGAGCGCTCGGGCCTCGGCGATGCTGGCTACGGCATGGCCGTCGCCGTGGGGGACGTGGACAACGACGGCGACCTGGACGTCTACGTCGCCAACCACGGCCCCGACGCCTTCTACCGCAATCGGGGCGACGGGACCTTCGCGGACCAGACCACCTCGGCTGGGATCGCCAACGACGGCTGGGCCTGTGCGGCGGGCTTCTTCGATTACGACCTCGACGGCTGGCTGGACCTCTACGTCGGCAACTACCTCGATCACGACCCGAACATCTCCTGCACCGACGACGCGGGCCGGCTCGAGTACTGCGGACCGCAGACCCAGCCGCCCCAGGCGGACGTCCTCTACCACAACCGGGGCGACGGCACCTTCGAGGACGTCTCCATCGCGAGCGGCATCTCCCTCGTCCAGGGCCACACCCTCGGTGTTCTGTGCGAAGACCTCGACGGAGACGACCTGCCCGACATCCTGGTCGCCTGCGATGCCGATCCAAACCTCCTCTGGCGCAACCGCGGTGACGGCACCTTCGAGGAGGTCGGCGCCGCGCGCGGCCTGGCGCTGAACGCCTTCGGCAAGGCCGAGGCGAGCATGGGCGTCGCTGCCGCGGACACCGACGGGGACGGTCGCTGGGAGGTGCTGCTGACGCATCTGGGCAGCGAGACGAACACCTATTACCGGCCGTCGGAGACGGGGACCTGGGGAGACCGGACTGCGGGCTCGGGGCTCGGCGCGACCAGCCTGGAGCGCACGGGGTTCGGTCTGGCCTTCCTCGATCTGGACCTCGACGGACGTCCCGATGCGGCCGTGGCCAACGGGCGCGTGCGACGCGCTCCGCCAGAAGCCGGGGCGGGGGGCGTTCTGGCCGCCTACGGCGAACCAAACCTGCTCTACCTCGGGCGCGGCGACGGCAGCTTCGCCCTCGTCGGTCAGCGTGCGGGGCGGGCCTGGAACGAGCCGCGCGTGAGCCGCGCCCTGGCCGTCGGCGACGTCGACGGGGACGGCGCTCCCGACCTCTTGCTCGCCAACTGCAACGGCCCCGCCCAGCTCTTCCTGGCCCGCCCTCCGGCAGGCGCCCACTGGCTCTCGGTGCGGGCACTCGACCCAGCCCTCTCGCGCGATGCCTACGGCGCCCGCATCACCGTGCGACTGGGAGAGCGCCGCCTCTCCGGTCGGGTGCAGGCCGGCGGCGGCTATGCGGCCAGCAGCGACCCGCGCGTCCACTTCGGCCTGGGAGCGTCAGGCGCGGTGGACGAGATCGAGGTGCGCTGGCCCGGCGGGGAGGTCGAACGCTACCCTGGAGTCCAGGCCGACCACGCCATCACCTTGTTGCGCGGGGCGGGACACACGGACCCTTGAAGATCACCCTGCTCGACGGCCCGATGGGCACGCAACTGCTCGCGCGCGGCATCCCGACGCCCCTCCCGGCCTGGAGTGCGAACGCCCTGATCCGGGAGCCGGAGGCCGTGGCCGACCTCCACCGCGACTACGCCGCAGCGGGGGCCACGGTGCACACATCCAACACCTTCCGAACGCGCTCGGAACTGTTCCCCGAACGCTGGGAGGAGTTGAGCCGGCTCGCCGTCAGCCTCGCGCGCGATGCTGTTCCCAGCGGGCAGCGCGTGGCGGGCTCGATCGCGCCCCTGGCTGACTGCTACCGACCCGACCTGAGCCCGGCCGAGGAGCAGCCGGAGCAAACGCGCGCGGAACACGGTCGGCTCGCGCGGGTCCTGGCGGAGGCAGGCTGCGACTTGCTGCTTTGCGAGTCCTTTCCGCACCCCGGCGAGGGGCTGTTGGCAGTCGAGGCCGCCGTACAGACGGGGGTCGAGACCTGGTGCGCCTTCACGCCGGGCTGGGACGCCTCCCTGCTCACCCCGCGCACCCTCGCAGACGCTGCTCGCGGGGCCCTCGATCGCGGCGCCGTCGCCGTTCTGGTCAACTGCCTGCCCATCGCCCGCGGCCTTGCGTACGTCGAGGCCCTCGCCCAGGCAGTGGCCGGGCGCGACGCGGCCTTCGGCTGCTACGCGAACGCCGGAGTCCCCGACGAGCAGGTCGGCTGGGCGCCCAGCGCGCCTCAGATCGAGTCCCACACCAGGGCCGCCGCGGACTGGATCGACGCCGGCGCGACCATCGTCGGCGGTTGCTGCGGCACGAGCCCCGAGCACATCGCGGCCCTCGCTGAACGGTTCGTCGGTCCTGGGCAGGGAGAATGCCCGTGAAGGCCCTGACCCTGCACGCACCCGGCGATCTGCGCTTCGAGGAGGTGGCCGAGCCACGCTTGCTGCATGGCACCGACGCCCTCGTGCGCGTGCAGCTCGGCGCCCTGTGCGGTTCGGACATGCACGTCTACCACGGTCGGGAGCCGGGCCTCGACCCGGGGACGGTGATGGGCCACGAGTTCCTCGGCGAGGTGCTCGAGGTCGGCCAGGACGTGCAGCGCTTCCAGGCGGGGGCGCTGGTCGTGAGCCCCTTCTCCACCAGTTGCGGCGCGTGCCCGCCCTGCCGCAGCGGGTTGACCGCACGCTGCGAGCGCGGTGAGCTGTTCGGTTGGGTGCGGGACGGGCGCGGGTTGCAGGGCGCCCAGGCCGAGATCGTGCGCGTACCCCTGGCGGAAACGACCCTCGTAACCGTCCCCGAAGGCGCCCCACTGGAGCAGGTGTTGCTGTGCGGCGACGTGCTCTCGACCGGGTTCTTCTGCGCCGAGGCGGCCGATGTCGGCCCGGGTAGCGTCGCGGCTGTCGTCGGCTGCGGTCCCGTGGGTCTGATGGCGGTCGTCGGCGCCCTCGAACTCGGCGCCGCGCGCGTCTTCGCCGTGGATTCGGTCCCCGAGCGCCTGGCCCTGGCCGAGCGCCTGGGTGCCTGGCCCGTGGACCGCTCGCGCGAGGTTCCCCTCGAGCGCCTGCGCGCCGAGACCGACGGGCGCGGGGTGGACTGCGCCCTTGAGGCGGTCGGGACCCCGGCCGCCATGGACCTGGCCTTCTCGATCCTGCGGCCGGGAGGCACGCTCTGTGCCGCCGGTGTCCACACCGAGCCTCGCATGGCCTTCTCGCCGGCCGCCGCCTACGACCGCAACCTGACCTTCCGGACCGGACGCTGTTCCGCGCGACACATGATGGAGCGCACGCTCGCCATCGTCGCGCGCGGCGAGGTGCCCCTGGGGGAACTCGTCTCCCATCGCCTGCCCCTCGAGCAGGGGCCCCACGCTTACGAACTCTTCGACCGCAGGCTCGAGGGCTGCACGAAGGTCCTCTTCCTGCCCTGAGGCGACGCCCTCAGCGCAGGCGTTCGGGGATCGGAAAATCCCCGTAGCGCAGATCGGCCTTGAGATCCAGCTGCTCGAAGAGGCTCTCGATGCGCTCTGAGCGGTTGGTGAGGAAGGAGGTCGTCAGGGCCAGCAGCTTCTCCTCGTCGCTGAAGGCCCGCAGGGACTTCAGGCCGGCCTTCATGTCCTCGTCACCGTAGGTGCGGTCGGCGGGGACCGCCAGCAGGCGGAAGAGGCGCAGGCGCTCGAGGTACTGGCGCTCGAAGAACTCCTGGTAGCTGGCGCTTCGCTCGCGCTTCTTCATCGACATCTCGATCGACCACGCGGCCAGGATGCCCGCGTACATACCGAAGGTCACGCCGGCCGAATTGATGGGATCGACGAAGGCGGCCGCGTCGCCGACCAGGTAGCAGCCGTCGACGGCCAGGCGCACGGGTTTGTAGGCGTAGTCCCGAATGAAGCTCGCGCTGCCCTCGATGAACTGCGAGTTGCCGACCAGCTTGCCCACGATGGGCGAGGCTTCGACGGCGCGCAGGAACTTCGCCTCCATGCCAGGGGCGCCGGCGCCGATCTCCTTCCAGCGCTCCGGGGTCAGGATGATCCCGACGCTGGTGGTCTCGCGCAGGGGAATGTGCCAGGCCCAGCCCCAGTCGCCCAATGCAGCCACGACGGTCACGGGCGGGTGCGTGTGCAGCTGAGAGATGGGACGGATCTCGCTCTCGAAGTCCAGATACTCCCCCCCCGTGTAGTATCCCCAGGCAGCGGAGAAGCGCAGGTCATCGTCGAAGACTCGGAAGCCCTCCTGCTTGGCGACCAGAGCGCTCTGCCCGCTCGCATCCACGACGAAGGAGGCCTCGATGCTGCCCTCTCCGTCCTCCTCCAGACACTTGTAGAAGACACGCTTGTTCTCCGAACCGCCAAGCTCCACACGGGTCGCCTGCACGCGTTCGAAGACGGACACACCCAGACGAGCGCTGCCATCCAGCAGGATCTTGTCGAAGCAGTCCCGGTCCACGTGCAGGGGCTTGCGCGAGTGACCGAAGTCCTTGAAGGAGGAGCGTCGCAAGCTGCCCCCCCACAGGACCAGGGCGCCGGCCTTCTCCACGAAACGCGCCGCTTCCACCTCTGCGGTGACGCCCAACATGTCCACGTGGCTCCAGAAGTGCGGCAGCAGGCTCTCCCCCACCGTGGGCCGCGGGTGGCGCGCCTTTTCCAGCAACACGACCTCGAAACCGGCCTTGGCCAGCATGCCCGAGGCCATGCTGCCGGCCGGGCCGCCGCCGATGACGACGACATCACACTTGGAGGGGATCTGCACGATGGGAGCCTGTCTCGACCACCGTGTCAGGCTTGGTGAGCAGAAACCCGAACTTATCAGGCCCTCGACGGACGCACAAGCCGCCCTTCCGCGCTGTGTGCGCGGTCTCCTCGCCTACCGCAGGCGCTCGCGAGTCCCGCGCGGGTCAGTCTCTCCATAGAGCTCCTGAAGGCGCTCCAGCTCGGCCTCCAAACGCTCGCGCACCTCGGCGTAGGCCGGGTCGGAATGAACGCTGGTGAGTTCGGCCGGATCGCGCTCGAGGTCGAACAACTCCCACTCGTCGATCAGGTAGTAGTGGATCAACTTGTAGCGCTTGTCGCGCACGCCGTAGTGGCGCTGAACAGCGTGCACACCGGGAAACTCGTAGTAGTGGTAGTAAACCGATGCGCGCCACTGCTCGGGCTCCTCTCCACGCAGTAGGCCCAGAAGGCTCTCGCCCTGCATCGCCTCGGGCACGGCCACACCGGCGGCTTCGAGGAAGGTGGGCGCGAAGTCGATGTTTCCCACCAGACGCTCCTCCACGCGGCCGGGCTCGATGGTCCGCGGCCAGCGGACGATGAGCGGCATGCGCAGGGATTCCTCGTACATCCAGCGCTTGTCGTACCAGCCGTGCTCCCCCAGGTAGAAGCCCTGGTCCGAGCTGTAGACGACGATCGTGTTCTCTTCCAGCCCCGCCTCCTTCAGGTAGTCGAGCACCCGTCCCAGGTTCTCGTCCACGGAAGCGACACAGCGCAGATAGTCCTTGATGTAGCGCTGGTAGCGCCATCGGACCAGGTCCTCGCCCGAGAGATCGGCCGCCTCAAATGCGACATTCTTCGGCCCGTAGGCCGCCTCCCACACCTCGAGTTGGGAGGCCGTCAGGTTGGGGGGCGGCACGAACTTGAGGTCGCGCCGGGACATGTGACGCGCCAGGGTCATCTCCTGAGCGGCGGCGGCGCTGCTGCGACCCGCGTAGTCATCGAAGAGCGTCGCCGGCTCGGGGATCCGGACGTCGTCGTAGAGGGTCAACTGGTCCGGCCCAGGCGCCCACTCGCGGTGCGGCGCCTTGTGCTGATACATCAAGAGGAACGGGCGCTCGGGGTCGCGCTCCTCGCGCAGCCACTCGAGCGTCAGGTCGGTGATCACCTCCGTCGTGTACCCCGTGTGCTCAACCCGCCCCTGCGGCGTCAGCATCGGCGGGTTGTAGTAAGGCCCCTGCCCTATCAGAACCTCCCAGTGATCGAACCCGGTCGGGGCGCTCTTGAGGTGCCACTTGCCGATCAGCGCCGTCTGGTAGCCGGCCCCTTGCAGCAGCTTGGGGAAAGTCGTCTGGGAGCCGTCGAACACCACGCCGTTGTCGATCACCCCGTTCCGATGTGTGTGCTTACCCGTCAGGACCGTCGCGCGGCTCGGGGCGCAGATCGAGTTACCGCAGAAGCAGTGACTGAAGCGCACGCCCTCCTCCGCCAGGCGGTCGATGTTGGGAGTCGTGTTGATGCGCGAGCCGTAGGCTCCGATGGCCTGGGCGGCGTGATCATCGGAGAACACGAACAGGATGTTGGGGCGCTCGTCTTCGGCCTGGGCGATGCCCGCAATGGCCGCGACGGCGGTCAGGATCAGCAAGGAGTTTTGCAGCATGGGATCGATGATTCGGGGCACTCAGCGGGCTTCCTCCCGCGCCAGACTCAGGCGTTCGTATCGTTCTCCAGGAAGCGCCCCAGCCAGGCGCGCGCCGAGCTCCAGACCCGCTCGACCGTGCGCGCCGAGACCTCCAGCGCCTCGGCGATTTCATCGTGTGAGAGGCCGCCGAAGATACGCAGTTCCGCAACCCGGTAGAGCTGGGGCTCGCTGCGCTCGAGGCGTTCGAGAGCTTCGTCGAGGGCCAGCACCTTCCAGCTGGCCTGTTCCACGTCCGCTATGTGCTCGCCGAGGGGCTCGCGCACACCTCCGTCCCGGCGCACGGCATGCTTGGCGCGCGCGTGATCGACCAAGACGCTGCGCATGGCCCGCGCAGCCACGCGCACGAAGTGCTTGCGGTCCTGCCAGTCCGGCTCCGCCAGACCCGCGAGCTTGAGCCAGGCCTCGTTCACAAGGGCCGTTGACTGCAAGGTGTGCGCCGGTCCCTGGGCGCGCATCATGGCCCGCGCCCGCCGCTGCAACTCCTCGTAGATGTGCGAGAAGAGCTCCTGCTCGGCATCCGTATCCCCGGCGCACATGCGCTTGAGGAGCACGGTCGTGCGATCGGGTGAGTCGGCGGACATCTGAGAGACCGGACCTGTCCGGCAACGGGATATTCTCACGCGGCCGCGCCCGCGCCTCAAGATCCTCCCCAACTGAACGGCCACTCGGGCCTCTCGGGCCATCCACTGGACGCCTCGGCGCTCATCTGCCACCTTTCCCTCCCCGCCCCCTGCACGAAGGTCCGAAGTGAAACCCATCCTGTCCGCTCTGGTCCTCGCCATCCCCTGCGCCTGCGCGTCCACCGCTGGCGTGGAGTACGACGTGCTCCTGCGCGGGGGTGTCGTCTACGATGGTACCGGCGTCGTGCCCTACCCCGCCGATGTGGGGATCGTCGGCGACCGCATCACCGCCATCGGCGACCTGAGCGCAGCCCGCGCGGCCCTCGACCTCGACGTTACCGGCAAGGCCGTCACTCCCGGATTCATCAACATGCTGAGCTGGGCGGTCGAGACCTTGATCGAGGACGGCCGCTCGATGAGCGACATCCACCAGGGCGTGACCCTCGAGGTCTTCGGCGAGGGCTGGTCCCAGGGGCCCCTGACCGAGGCCATGCGCGCCGAAGTCCTCGACCAGCAGGGCGACATCACCTACCCGGTCGAGTGGACGACCCTCTCGGAGTACCTCGAGCACCTCGTCGCGGGCGGCGTATCCCCCAACGTGGCCTCCTTCGTCGGCGCCACCACCGTGCGCATCCATCAGCTCGGCCACGCCGATCGTCCGCCGAGCGCCGAGGAGCTCGAGCGCATGTGCGCCCTCGTGCGCGGCGCGATGGAGGACGGCGCCCTCGGCCTCGGGACCTCCCTGATCTACGCCCCCGCCTTCTACGCGGACACCGACGAGTTGATCGCCCTCGCGCGCGCGGCGGCGCCCTACGGCGGGCGCTACATCACCCACATGCGCAGCGAGGGCAACCGCCTGATCGAGGGGCTCGAGGAAGTGATCCGGATCGCGCGCGAGGCGCGCATCCCGGCCGAGATCTATCACCTCAAGGCCGCCGGCGAGGAGAACTGGTCCAAGCTCGACGAGGTCATCGTTCGCATCGAGGCCGAACGCGCCGCAGGACTCGACCTGAGCGCCGACATGTACACCTACACGGCAGCCGCCACGGGCCTCGACGCCGCCATGCCCCCCTGGGTTCAGGAGGGAGGCCTCGACCAGTGGACCGCACGCTTGCGGGATCCCGACCTACGAGAGCGGGTGGCGCACGAGATGCGCACGCCCTCGGACGAGTGGGAGAACCTGCTGCTGGCCGCGGGAGACCCATCGCGGGTGATCCTGGTCGGTTTCAAGAGTCCGAACCTCAAGTCGCTCACGGGCAAGACCCTGGCGCAGGTGGCGCTTCTGCGCCGTCGCTCGGTCGAGGACACGGCCATGGACCTCGTCGTCGAGGACGGCAGCCGCGTGGAGGCGGTCTACTTCCTGATGTCCGAGGAGAACGTGCAACGGCAGATCACCCTGCCCTGGGTCGCCTTCGGTTCGGACGCCGGCTCCCTTTACCCCGGCGGCGCCTTCCTGCGCTCCAACCCGCACCCGCGGGCCTACGGGAACTTCGCTCGCCTGCTCGGGCGCTACGTGCGCGACCTGGGTCTGATCCCTCTCGAGGAGGCCGTGCGGCGCCTGACCTCCTTCCCGGCGGAGAACCTCGGGCTGCGCGACCGGGGCCGGCTCCAGCGAGGCTATCTGGCCGACGTCGTGGTCTTCGATCCCACGACGATCACCGACCACGCCACCTTCGACGACCCGCACCGCCTGAGCACCGGTGTCGAGCAGGTCTTCGTCAACGGCGTCCACGTCCTGCGCGACGGCGAGCACACCGGCGCAACGCCCGGGCGCGTCGTGCGCGGTCCGGGCTGGCGCGGATGGTCGCGTTGACGGCGAAGCGCGCTCAATGGGCGCGGTCGCCTACGGCACGAAGCTCACCTCGAGGCCGTTCGAGAGGTTGAACCCCGAGCCGCAAGGCGAGCCCCCCGGATCGCGGTACCAGGCCTGCAGGCGCCGCACGTCCCCGCGCTCCCATCCGCCCGCAGTCCCCAGGTTCGGCCCCCAGTAGGCCCGTCCGCTCAGATCGGCCCCCTCAATCCCAAGGCGCTGAATGCCTCCACCGGCGCAACGCAGGCCGTCGCCGAAGGCCGCACCCCCACCGCCTTCGACCGCGTTCAGGCCGGAGAAGAGCAGAGCCGGCTGGCCGACCGGGACATCCCGGACGCCGAGGATCAGGTCGTCCGCCGAGGCGCTGGTGGTGCCCGCCCAGAGCAGCACCGCCCCAGCTCCCGTGGAGTTGGCGCAGCCGCCCTCGGTCGCCTCGTTGCCGCACGGACAGGGCGTCCCGGCGCCGGTGCCCGAGCAAAACACCAGGGGCGCACGCTCGCGCGTGTGGTGCATGATGTCCACCTGCGCGGGGCCACTCATCCAGTAGGCGAACTCATCCACGTCATCCCAATCGACGTCGTCATCCCCGTCCACATCCGAGAGCGTGTCGGGAAACTCGATGGCCGCCGGCCCGAGGCCCGTAAAGGCGGCCTGCAAGGCCTGGAAATCGAGCAGATCCCGATCCCAGTCTCCGTCAGCGTCGCCGGGTGTGTCGATCAGGATCGTCGGCACGCGTTCGACGCGATAGATCATGGCTCCCGGCGTCGTCCCGTCTGGCGACGGCCACTCGGGACCGGCGTCGAGGAACCAGACCGGCTCGCCGCTCGCGTCCGCCTCGATGATGTTGGCGTGGGCGCCGTCGTTGGTCAGGGTGTGCCCCCCCGGGAGGCGGTCTGCATCTCCGACCGCCGGCGCGTAAGCGGGCGTCAGCAGATCATCGAGGGTCAGGCCGTACTCCCAGACGATGCTGGCGGTGGGCGGCGTGGCGGATAAGTCGAAAGCCACTTCCACCGCTCGCGACTGGCGCACGGCGCTCTCGGGCTCGATGAAGTTACCGTTGTCGTAGATCAAGAGGTTGCCGCCGGGCAGGACCTCGGGGGCGTGCTGGGCCGAGAAAAGGTTGTCTCCGAAGCCCGTCGGCACATCTCCCGACGGGAAGGAGTCCTCACCCATCTGCCATAGGACCTCGCCCGTGGCGTGATCGATCGAGATGATCCGGCTCTGGCGTCGCAGGGAGCACAGGATCGAATCCGTGAGGGGGTCGAAGGCCAGGCCGTTGCTGTGCGTCCAGTCCCCGCCGGGACCGGGCCAGGTCGGGTGGTCCGGCGGAAGGTGGTCATCGAGGGAGACGTGGTCCATCACCGCCCACTGGAACAACACCTCCAAGGTGTGGCGATCGACTTCCTTCACGACCTCGCTCTGCCACCACAGGTTCTCGTCCGGCCCGTAAGAGACCCAGCGATTCTGGTACTCGATCCACAGCATGCTGGCGCCATTGGGGCCGTCGCGCGGCATTGGCAGCACCTCGTGATGGATGCCGATGCGTTCCACATCGTCCAGGGCCGCTCCGCACCAGTTGTTGGGCGAGGCCCAGGTCGTCAGGCCGTCGAGGGTCATCACGGCCACCGTGCGACACAGGTCCGTCGCTCCCGGATCGGGCGTCTGCACGTTTGCGAGCAGCAGCCCGTCCTCGAGCAGGCGCGTGTCCCCCACAGTCGAGGTCGGCACGTGCAGTTGCAGGATGAGGCGCGCGGACTCGTCCACTCCGATCACGAATCCGTCGCTGGAACCGGCGCGATTCATGGACCAGAGGGTCACCCCGGGTTCGACGGGCTCAGCACCCGGGGGAACGATCAGGTTCATGGCCGGCACGTCGGGGTGGACGGGCAAGGTCGAGAAGCGGTGGACGACACTCACCTTCCCGTCGGCCGCGCGCCCCACCAGACCCTTCACGCGCCAGGCGTAGTCCAGGCCGAAGTCGAGGCCGCTGGTCACGACCGTCCGGGGCTCCCCGCCGCCGACGTACAGCTCGCTCACGGGCAGGCCGCTGTCGAAGGGCGCAGCGCTCCCGTCGTCCTCAACGATCTCGAGGGTGTAGTCCCCCACGAGCTGGGGGAAGGGCTCCCAGCGGAAGCGCAGGTGCAGACGGTTGAGTCGAGCTCCCTCGGGGGGGAGGATGATCGCCTCCTGGACCGCGGGCGGGGAGGCGGCGCCCAGGGCCAGGGCCAGGGCGATGAGTGCGCTCACGGCACCACCACCGAGATCGAGGGGGCGTCCATCCAGACCCGCGCCCGCTCCACTCCCGACCAGAAGGGCGGCGGGTTGGCCTCGACCAGGCAGCTCGCGCGCACGCCGGCGAGGCGGAAGACGTACACGCCGGCCGCGTGGGGGATCGAGAAGTGCCCGCTGGCGAGGACCTCACCGCCGGGCGCCTGACCGACTCCCAGCACGAGGCTCGGGTCCTGTCCCATGCAGATGTCGCCGTCCGGTCCCATGCAGGGGCCAACGCGACCGAAGGTGTTCTGAGCGCCGCCGATCTGCACCAGGTCACGCTCACCCTCCCGACCGGTCGGCGTTCCGCCGTAACCCGAACCCCACGGATCAGGGGCGGGGTTGGTGAACCCGGCCGGCCGGTCGAACTCAAGCATGGGGAAGGGCGCCGCGTCTCCGGCCGGTAGATCGAAGCGCTCCGGATTATGCTCGTCCTGGCACAGGTCGAGGGAGAAGAACGCCAGGCCGAAGTTGTCGAGGGGGCTGACGCGCCCGGTGATCGTCCACTCCACGCTCTGGCCCGGTGACAGGCTCGCGCCGTCCTGGGGCGAGGAGAGCTCGAACCAGACCGCCGGTCCACTCGGAACAGGCGGCCCTCCGAACTGCGGTGTGGCCAGCAGACAGACCGCTCCGGCGACGATCAACGAGAGCTTCTTCACGGGGGGGGGTCACCGCGCCCACGAGATCAGCCGCTGCAGCCTGCGGCGGTCCGCCGACTGGCCGAAATACCCCGTGGACAGGGGAAGCCAAGAGTACCAGCACTCCTGGAATTCCGCCAAGCGATCCGGCACCAGGGGCTGACGGGCTCCCTCGCGCCTGCGCGCCGCCGGGCGGACCACTTGACGCGGCACACGGCGGGCTCCCCGCCACGATCGGGCCGCACCCTAGGGATGCAAGGCTGCGTCGAGGTCGTCGGCAGGGCTGACGTCCAGAGGCTCGGCGCCAGGCCGGAAGACGCGCGCGGGCCCGCCGAAGAGCTCGGCGTGGCCGTCGGTGACGAGCAGGTGCGTTCCCTCCCAGAGCCCGATCACTGGCCGCTCGTTCAGCTCGTGGTACTCGCGAATGCGGTCGTCGCGCGTCTCACCGAAGTGCTCCTGCAGATCATCTCCGTCGCGCAGGAGGACCTGGCCCGTGAAGTAGTGCGGGTTGATCTGAAAGTCGACCAGCCCCAGGGTCTCGAAGGAAACGGGCTGCACGATCGGCATGTCGTTGGTCGTGCAGAGGGTCGGGCAGGCGACGTTGCTGCCGGCACTGACGCCCATGTAGGGCATCCCATCGGCCACGCGCCGTCGGATGGGTTCCAGCAGACCGAGACGCTGGAGCGAGTCCACGAGCCGGAAGGTGTTGCCACCGCCGACATAGACGGCCTCGGCTTTCTCGATCGCCGCCACCGGATCAGGGCAGCGGTGGAGGCCGTCGAGGGGAAAGCCGGCCCCGAAGCCCTTCTCTGCCATGACGCGCAGGACGGCGTCGTGATCGCCCACGGCAAAGGGCACGAACAGGATGCGATCCACCCCCTCGAAGTGTGCCCGCATGGCCTCGGTGAGCCGTTCGCGGCGCTCCGTGGTGCGATAACCCCCGCTTCCCAGCAACAGTCTGCTCATGGACGGATCTTCCCCCGCCCGCATCTCGGCGTCGAGACCTCTGTCACGAATCCGTATGCTGCTCCCGAGTCCGAAATCGTCCCTCACACTCCAACGGGGCGCACGAATACCCTGATCCGTGCGGACCGGTCCCGACGGCCCGGGCTACCCTGCACCCGATCACTCCCGAGACCACTCCCATCGAACGAAGGAAACACCAATGCGCATCTTGCTGACCATGCTGCTCGCGCTCGGGGCAACCGCCATGACGGCCTGCAGCAGCGACCAGAACTACGCGATCGAGGACGCCAACACTGTCACCCTCGACATCACGGGCATGACATGAAGAGTCAACTGCCCCCCGGCGGTGCAGTCTGCACTCGCCTCTGTTGAAGGTGTCGAAGGCGTGGAGATCGATTTCGGGGCCAAGTCCGTTGTCGTGACCTGCTCCTCGGGCCTGGACGCCAAGACCCTGATCAGCGCCTTCGAGGGCACGAAGTTCTCGGCCAGCGTCCCGGCCGAATAGTCTCCAACCCACGCGCCGGGGGCATGGAGCTCCCGGCTCAGGAGTCCGAGCGTACGGCCTGCCCCGCGCGGTAGCGCGCGAGGTGGGCCTGTACTTTCTCGACGAATCCATCGAGGAGCGGATTGCCATCCATCTTGCGCGCCTCGGCGACGGCCTTTTCGGCCATCTCGATCGCCTCCTCGAACTCCCCCACTTCCGCCAGGGCTCCGGCCAGGATCTGCAGGGCGTTGGGGTCCTTGTAGCGCGTCCCGTCGCACAGCCAGCGACCGATCTTCAGCGCTTCCTCGCCGTCGCGCACCTCCTCGTCCGGACAGGTGGCGAGCAGCCAGGCCAGCTGACCGCGGGTGAATGGGTCCATGCGAATGTGCGTCGCTCCCTGGCGTAGAGTGGCCGCGCTCGCGGCGTAGCGTCCGAGGGCCGCCTGGGCGCGGGCGAGGCTCGTGTAAGCCGACGAGAGCTGGGGCGCATCGGCCACGACGCGCTCGAAGTCCTCGAGCGCCTCCTCGAGGCGCCCGTCGCTCCCGCGCAGGACGCCGCGCTCATAGCGCGCGCGGCTGTAGTCAGGCCACCGTTCCAGCAGGTCGTCGAAGGTCGCCTCCGCCTCGGCCACACGATCGAGTCCCTTGTAGCCCATCGCCAGGTTGAAGCTCGCATCCGGGCTGTCGGGCATCGCCTGTGAGGTGCTCTCAAGCAGCTCGAGGCCGCGCTGGGACTGGCCTAGTTCCAAGAGTAGCGCACCCAGCATGTTGCCGGCCACGTGCAGGTCGGGATCGAGAGCCAGGGCCCGTTCGATGGCCTCGACGCCTCCCTGAGCGTCCCCGTTCTGGCCCAGCAAGTTGCCCAGGGCGAGGTGCATGCGCGGCGCCTCGGGATCGAGATCGATGGCCTCGCGGTAGCTCTCGAGCGCCCCATCGAGGAGCCCCGCCGCCTGCTGACAGATCGCCTGCGCCTCCCACAGGCGCGCCGATTCGGGCTCGGTCGCCAGGGCCTCGGTCCAGACCGCCAGGGCCCCCTCGGGATCGCCGCGCCGCAGGTGGCCGTCACTCTTCGCTCGCCGCCAGCGCAGGCTGCGGCCGTGCACCCATCCCAGGCCGTCGCGTTCGGCGTCCGGCAGGGGCTCGTGGCCGGAAGTGGGCCCCGCCCGCTGGGCGTGATTCGCCGCCGCCTGCTCGTCCCCAAGGCGGCGCGCGGCCTCGGCTGCCAACCAGTGCACCTCGTCCGTCCGGACCGTCCCCTCCAGAGCGCGCGCGAGGTGCTCCTGGGCGAGCGCCGGCTCGTCGCGCCCCAGGGCCACCTTGGCCAGCCCCAGGTGTGCGGCGACCAGCGAAGGGTCGAGGTTCACGGCGCGCTGGAACGAGGCCTCGGCGCTCTCGAAGCGCTCGAGTTGCAGAGCTCCGTGCCCCAGATGGTAGTGGAGCGGAGCGTGACCCTCCCGCAACCCGGCCGCGCGAGCGAGTTGTTCGAGAGCGGCGGCCTGGTCCCCGACGCGCAGACCGAGTCCAAGGAAGTAGGTCCAGCGAAATTCCTCGGGGGCCAGGCGCGCGGCCTCGCGGTAGCAAGCGACCGCTTCCGACAGCATCGCGTGCACGTCAAATGTGATCCCCAGCTCGCCCCAGGCCGCCGGTGAATTAGGAGCCTCCTGCACGGCTCTGCGCCGCTCCCCGAGCAGCGCCTCGACCGCGGGCTCCAGAGTCCCTTCCTCGACGAGCGGTACCTGCGGGCCAGCGGGCGTGCAGCCGCAGCCGACCGCGAGGGCCAGGACCAGTGACAGAGGTAGGCGTTGGTTCACGAACCGGTTCCTTTCCAGAGCACTCGCGGCTCTGAGGTGGGCGGGGGATCGAAGGACTCCAGGCTGCCGTCGGGCCAGCGCACGCGTAGACTCTCGATCGGAGCGGTCAGGCCGAAGTATACGGTCCCATCAGCGCTCGAGAGGTAGCTCCGGCAGCGCCCGACGGTCCGACGCTGGAGACGACCGCCACTCTCGACGATCACGACGGCGCCGGGGACCTCGCGCTGCAGGGCCGGATCCCAAAGGCGCAGGGCGATGGGGCGTCCGCCGCGCGGCGCCTCGTTGCGCAGAAAGCGCAGGGTGCCGTCGGCACTGGTCAACAGCACGTCGACATCCCCGTCGCCGTCCACATCGCCGGTGGCGAGACCGCGCCCCACGCCCGGCGCGTTCCAGAGCGATCCCGCGCGCCCCCGGGCGAGTTCGAACACGCCGGCGCCGTCATTGAGATAGAGCAGGTCGGGTTCGGCATAGGGAGCCCAGCCCCCGCCCGCCGTCGCGCCCGCGGGCGGGAGCCCGCGCTGGATGCGACCGTCCGCCACGAGCAGATCGAGGTCTCCATCGAGATCGAGATCGAGGAAGTCCGTACCGAACCCGGTGCGCTCGCTGCTCGAAGCCCCCAGACCGGCGCGGCGCGTCTCGTCTACGAATTTACCCCCGCTTCGCCGCCCATAGAGGGTGTTGGTTTCCCCTGTCAGGTGGGTCACGAAGAGCTCCTCGATGCCGTCGCCATCCACATCCCCGGCCGTGACGCCCATGCCCGCCTCCGGCCGACCGACCGAGTTGAGCGCCAGCCCCAGGCTGAGGGCGCGCTCCAGGAACTGCCCGGGCGCAACCTGCAGCCAGGCGAAGTTGGGTTCTCCGTCGTTGGCCACGTAGATGTCGGCCCTGCCGTCCTCGTCGAGATCGCCGAACAGCAGGCCGAGGCCCTTGCCCGGGCGCGCGGCGACACCGGCCTCGGCGCTCACGTCGCGGAAAGTTCCGTCGCCCTGATTGTGATAGAGCACGTCCGCCACACCGGCGAAGCGCTGGGGGCCGGGAAAATCGGTCAGGCCGTCCGAGCCTCGGCGCGCGCGCTCATGGTCGTAGTCCAGATAACGGGTCACGAACAGATCGAGGAACCCGTCCGCGTCGTAATCGAAGAAGCCGGCGGAAGCGCTCCAACCTTGGGTCGCCACTCCCGCCGCCTCACCGACCTCCTCGA
>DASCMO010000013.1:0-2219 GCA_036010965.1 Planctomycetota bacterium
GCGGCGAAGGTGGCGGCGAAGGTGGCGGTGAAGGTGGCGGTGAAGGTGGCGGTGAAGGCGGTGATGAAGGCGGTGGCGCCCCTGGCGCTGCACCCAGCGCCTCTTTCAGCGCCTCCCCACTGGTGGCCCTGACGCCCGCCGAGGTGACCTTCAGCGACGCCTCGACGGGCGACATCACGACCTGGGCCTGGGATTTCGGCGACGGCTCCTCCTCGAGCGAGTCCGATCCCATGCACACCTACGCCGATCCCGGCTCCTACACGATCACCCTCACGGTCAGCGGCGCGGGAGGCTCGGACCTGCTGACGCGGGCGGACTACGTCACGGTCTACGAGAGCAACTCTGGCGAACCAGGCGCCTGGCCCAACGAGGGGTCGCCCGTGGGGATCAACCTGGGAACCCTCTCCTACCACTCCCAGGCCTGGACCTTCGTCGACATCTTCAAGACCTCCCGCCCCTGGCAACTGAGCAGCAGCGGCGGTCCAGGGGAGGATCCGGTGCAGCTCACGCCCAACGGTTGGGTCGCCTCCCTGGAGCCCGGCCAGTCAGCCGTAACCTACATGTTCCTGGGCATCAGCGGGCAGTACCCGGGGGGTGTGTACAACGTGTTCTACGACGGGAACGGCGTGCTGGAGTTCGACGGCGACGCCGAGATCGCTCAGGAAGAGGTCGGTCACATCCTCCTCGATGTCGTTCCGTCGAACGGGATCACCTTGCGCCTGACCGACACCGATTCCGCGGATCCGCTGCGGAACATCCGCGTGATCATGCCCGGGTTCGAGGATGTCTACGAGGAGGAGCCCTTCCACCCGCTGTTCCTCGCGCGCGCCTCCAAGTTCAAGATCCTGCGCTTCATGCCCTGGTTGAACATCAACCACTCCCCGATCGTCGAGTGGAGTGAACGTACGCCTCCCGAGTACGCTCAGCAGACCGTGGACGCGGGCGTGGCCGTGGAACACGCGATCGAGCTCGCCAATACACTGCACGCCGATCCGTGGCTGTGCGTGCCCCACCTGGCGTCCGACGACTACATCACGCAGTTCGCCACGGTGGTTCGCGACAACCTCGATCCCGACCTGCGCTGCCACATCGAGTACAGCAACGAGGTCTGGAACTGGAGCTACAGCCAGGCCGACTACGCCTACGCACAGGGACAGCTCCTGTGGCCCGAGGAGTCCGCCTACATTCAGATCGCCCGCTTCTACTCCCAGCGCTCCGTTGAGGTCTTCTCGATCTTCGAGCAGGTCTTCGGCGGCACCGAGCGCCTGGTGCGCGTACTCGGAGGCCAGCGCGGCGCGGTCACATCGACCGGCATCATCTGTTCCTGGCAGAACGCCTATCAGCATGCCGACGCGTTCGCCATCGCCGCCTACTTCGGCCGCGGTCTCGACGAGTTTCCGACCGAGGAGGTCGAGCAGTGGTCCGTGGAGCAGATGCTTGACTGGTGCGCCGCGCAGGTCGTCATCCAGCGCGAGGGCGGTTTGATCCCAAGCATCCAGACCGCCGCGGCCCACGGACTGCCGACCCTCGCCTACGAGGGAGGCCTGGCCCTGGCGGGCTACGCGAACAACCCGGCGGTGGTTGCCCTCTTCGAGGAGACGACGCGCCATCCGCAGATGAAGGCCATCTACCTCGACCAGCTCAACGGCTGGAAGGACGCGGGCGGCGATGTTTTTGTCGCCTTCAACTACCTCCAGACATGGGCGGACCACGGGCGCTGGGGAGTCCTGGAAAGCCAGGACCAGCCCACCGAGGAGGCGCCCAAGTACGACGCCCTGATCGAGTTCATCGACGCCCAATAGGGCCGGCACCTTTTCCCTACATGGCCTAAATTCCGCGCCCAACGCGGGACGATAGGCTGGCCGGGGGAACGAAAAATAGACGGGGGAGCGCGGGTCCAGGCCGGCCCGCCCCTGACAGAGGGCGATTCACTCGAACTCGCCCGAGAAGGAAAGCAAAGAGGCTGGGAGCCATGCAAGTGAGCAAGAAGAGAGTCAAAGTGCAGCGTGAAAAAATGGGCTGGGCCCCCGCGTGGTTCGCGGGAGTTTGCCTCGTCCTGGGCGGCTGCAGCTCCGGAGTAGACACACCCTCCCCGGGCGGTGTCGGCGGCGGCGATGATCCGGGCAGTGGTGGGGATCCTGGCGGCGGCGGCGACCCGGGCGGTGGCGGCGATCCGGGCGGTGGCGGCGATCCGGGCGGTGGCGGCGATCCGGGCGGTG
>DASCMO010000014.1:0-14153 GCA_036010965.1 Planctomycetota bacterium
CGGCGACGTGATCGACGATGCCGGCGGGGTGACCTACTCCCTGGGAGTGGGCTGGTACTACTAGGTAGACGGCTCGTCCGAACGTACCGCATGGGGGATGCGGTTTCGGGGTAGGCCCAGGAAATGCCGGCGCCGGCCGTCAGGAGGGGAGGACGCGCGAGAGGCCCTAGCAGGTTCGAGCCGGCCGCGAGGCCTCAGCCGGCGCGCTTGTACTCGCCTCCGTGCTCCTTGGCCAGGGCGCGCAAGAGGGCGGAGTCCTGGCCGATCGAGATGCAGTGGATGCGCACCTTGCGACGGCGATTCACGCGCCGAATGCTCTCCCTGATGGCCGACGCATCGACGATCGAGCCCGCGGAAGGGTCGCCGTCCGAGAGCAGGTAGACCGTGTCGACGCGCTCGTTCCGCAAGGCCTCGACCAGGGCATCGTGGAGGTTGGTGCCGCCGGCCGCCTGGGGACTCTTCACGAACCCCAGGGCCTGACGCACACTGCTCGGGGTCTTCTCCGCGAGACCCCCGCGCCAGCTGGCCACGCCCGAGTCGAAGAACAGGACGTTGAAGCGAGCCCCCGGGACGAGCCCCTCGATGGCGTCGCTCAATTGCTGCTTGGCCACGTCGAGGCGAGTGAGTCCGGCCGAACCACGGACACGAGTTCGTCCAGGCACGCTCGCCGGGGCATCCATCGAACCCGACTTGTCGATCACGAAGGCGACACGGTCACTCAGGACGGCGATGCCGTAGAAGCCCCGGGCCTGGGTCGGGTTGCTCGCCTCGCGTTCGCGACGGACGCGCTCGCTGGCCATGGCGACCTCCACCGTGGGCAAGGAGAACACGTCGCCCTCCGCGCTCCACCAGCGCATCCAGCGCTGGCTGGTCAGTCCGTGATCGCAACCGGTGATGAGCCGCAGGACCTGCGCGACCCGCTGGGTGGCCGTGTGGTCTTCCTGGTCGAGGCGCTCGATCAGCAAGGGAATGGAATCCTTGCACCGCAGCAGCTCGAGCTCGTCCACGGCCCCGCGACGGACGGCGGTGTCCCGGTCCGCCACCATGGCGCACAGCAGGTCCAGGGCCGCATCGCCGCCATCCTGGGCGAGAGCCTCGGGGAGGTAGGGACACAGCTCTTCCCGCCCCTCCTCCGCCAGACTCAGCAGCTCCTTGCGGCAAGCGTCATCCCAGCGACCCAGGCGACCCAGGGCGAGTATCGCCGCGCGCACCTCGGGCTCGTGGTGACTTCCCAGAGACCTCCGCAGGCGAGGAGCGAGCCCCCGAACCGTGGTCAGGCGCAATAGCTGCAGCGCTTTCGTACGCACCAGGGGATCTCGGGACTTCAGGACCCTCACCAGGAACAGGTGCGGGTTCTGCATCGGCCGCGCGCCGAAGACCCCGAGCAAGACCACGCGCCGTTCGCCGGGGACCGTCTCCCTCAGGATCGCGACGCCCAGAGCCTCTGCGAACTCGGCACTTGAGAAGCGGTTCAGGGCCTGCACGAGCCGTCGCCGCTCCGACCGGGTCTCGACGGGCGCGTGGTCGATCAGCAGTCTGGCGGCTCGAGGCGTCCCCTCGTCCCCCAGCAAGGCGACCACGGGCGCGATGGCCAGGGCGAGCAGGTCCGCCCTGGAGGTGTCCCGCAGGAGCTCCAGGAGGTGCGGATGGCCCACGGGTCCGAAGGCGACCAGGCCTCGGATCGCAGAGCGACGGTTCTGAAAGCGAGGATGACCGCGGGCCTCGTCGGCCAGATAGTCCAGGCTCAGCTCACACAGGTCGGGATCCGCTCGGAAACCCCGCAACGCCCTGCAGGCCGCGTCGAGCAGAGTCTCTTCGCGCAGCGAGCGGATCGACCGACAGAGGGCCTTCAGAGCCTCTTCGCCCCCCTCCGAGACGATCTCGTCGAAGACCCGCGCATCCACGCCGTCCCTTGAACGCTGCACCTGCTGGACCAGCCGTCGCAGGTCGGGGGAGGTCTGGGCGGGAGCGGCTGACGCCTGCGGAGCGATGAGAGCGAGGCATGCAAGTGCCCCGATGACCGCACGTCGCCAGATATTCAAGATGTTCAGCACGCCCACCAATTCGCCGCCCAACCCCTCTCGCTCGGTGCCAAGCCAGAAGGCCAGCAACACCGGGCGGCCTTTCTCGATTCCAAGCGCCTCAAGCTGCCCCCGCGTACGGTGCGAGCCGGCCCTGTCCGCGACACGCGAGGGCCAGCGCGGCTACGGGACTGACAGCGTCCTCTGCCCACGCGGTCGCTCCTGGGGTCCTTCGGCGACCGAGCCGCGGGCGGCGCACGAAGTCTGGACGCCCAACCGGTCCGCAGGTGAGAATGCGTCCATGAGACGGCGTGCCTTCCTGCCCCTGGTTGCCCTGCTCCTGGCCTACGCCAGCCCCCTCCTCCTCTAAAGACCTGAGCGTGGAAGAGTAGGATGCCGGCTTGCGTCACCTGAATGGAATCGTGCCTGGCGCGCTGCTCCTGTGCCTCGCCTGCGCAGCCCCCGACCAGGGAGACCTCGGCAGCCTGCCCGAGTTGGTCCCCCTCGCTCCCCTCGATTGGAGCGGCGTCCCACCGTCGTTCGTCCAGGTCCGCGGCCTGGAGCTCGGTCCGAGCGAGGCCGAGGCTCTGCCCGGAGATCGGCTCCTGTACCGCATCCACCTCCAGGACGGTAGCCGCTCGCGCGACTGGCTCGTGCTGGCGGAGTTGGCGGGAAGAACCGAGAGATCGGCGACCCTGAGGATGACCCAGGACGGAGACGCTCTCGAGGAATCATGCCCACTCTGGAAGTGCTCAATGTCGGTCTTCGAAACGGGCCAACAGGACCTCGAGCAGACGAGCCTTGCCCTGCCCGAACTGTGCATGCAGCTCAACCTGTTCGATGCGGCGCGGGCCTTCGAGGAAGTCGACGCCGACGCGCCCAAGCCGGACCGACGCATGCTCGGCATGATCTCGGCCATAGCCATGTTTCAGGGATGGCAGGAGAACGAAGCCTTGAACGACATCCTGCGTGAGGTGGTCTCGCCCCCCTCCCTGACCAGGGCGCTGCGCTTCCTCCTCGACCCGCGATTCACCCTCTCACCGCTCCTGGATCAGGCCGAAGCACGGGAGGTCGTCCTGGCAGGCCGGTCCGTACCCGTCGCACGCATCCCCCTGACACTCTCCATCGGTGGCTCGGTCGTGATGCGCTTCGAGGTGGATGTCGCACCTTGCTCCCCGCCGCTGTCTCTGGGCATGGGCGTCCTGATGATGCGCGGTGTGAGCCAGTCACAGGCAGACCGGCAGGTCAGAGTGGAGTTGATCGGTGGTCGCGTGGCAACGGCAGCCACCTCGCAGCCGAACCGCTAGTGGCGTGCGGCACTCCATGCCGGGGGCCTGCGGACCTGGACGAGGGCTCGCTGTAGGCCATCCGGCCTGAGAAGAACAGTCCCTGGGAGCTGTGCGGCCTGGCGAGCGATCCGCGGGAATCGCAGAACCTGGCCGCGCAACGGCCCGATACACTCGCGGAGCTCGTCGCACAATTCGAGGCCTGGCTGGCCCGCGCGAGCGCGGACCGACAACGCTAGGCGGGCCTCCCAGGCCAGGAGAATCTCCCATGGTCACGTTCATCACCGGTGCATCCAGCGGTATCGGCCGGGCCCTGGCCCTGCGCCTCGCCGCGCGAGGCGACGCCATCGCCCTCGCGGCCCGCAGAGTGGACCTGCTCGAGGACCTCGCACGGGAGATCGAAGCCACGGGACAGCGGGCCCTGGCACTCTCCTGCGACGTGGCCCGCCAGGAGAGCGTCGAAGCGGCGGTAGCCGACTGCGTACGCGAGCTCGGTCCGATCGACCGACTCGTGGTGAACGCTGGCGTGGGGGCCCCCACGCCGGGCGCGGACTTCGTGACCCGTCACGTCGAAAAGGTCCTCCAGGTGAACCTGATGGGAGCCGTCTACACCATCGGAGCCGTCCTCCCTTCCATGGTCGAGCGCGGATCGGGCCATGTCATCGGCATCTCGAGCCTGGCCGGTTACCGGGGACTGCCGGGAGTGGCCGCCTACAGCGCGTCGAAGGCAGGCTTCTCCGCGCTCCTGGAGAGCCTGCGCATGGACCTCGGGCCCCACGGAGTCGCCGTCACGACGGTCTGCCCGGGGTTCGTCCGCACCCCCATGACCGACAGGAATCGCTTCCGGATGCCCTTGTTGATGGAAGTGGACGATGCCGCGCGCATCATCGCCCGGGCGATCCAGTCACGGCGCGCCTTCTGCACGTTCCCCTGGCCCATGGCCCTCGCGATGAGCGTCATCCGGCACATCCCAAGGCCGATCTTCGAGTGGATCGGAGGCCGGACTTCAGCGCCGAAGATGTCCACCCAAGAAGACTGATCCTGCCGCGCAGGCGAGTGATGCCCGTCTGGCGTCCCGGCTCGCTCCCGATCGCCTGCCTGCTATTCCCACTCGATCGTGCCGGGCGGCTTGCTGGTGATGTCGAGCACGACGCGGTTGATGCCGCGCACCTCGTTGATGATGCGGTTGGAGATGCGACCGAGGAGCTCGGAGGGCAGGTGGCCCCAGTCGGCAGTCATGCCGTCGAGGGACTTCACGACGCGCAAGGCGCAGGCGTCCTCGTAGGTGCGAGCGTCTCCCATGACGCCCACCGACTTGATCGGCAGCAGCACGGCGAAGTACTGCCAGAGGCCCTCGGCCTCGCCGGCGGCCTCGATCTCGCTGGTCATGATGTGGTCGGCCTCCTGCAAGGTCGCGACGCGCTCCGGCGTCACCTCCCCCACGATCCGCACGCCGAGCCCCGGGCCGGGGAAGGGCTGGCGGTCAACGAGCACGGAGTCGAGGCCCAGGAAGCGGCCGATCTCGCGCACCTCGTCCTTGAAAAGCTCGCGCAGGGGCTCGACCAATTCCATGTCCATGTCTTCGGGCAAGCCGCCGACGTTGTGGTGGCTCTTGATCACCGCCGTACTGCCGCCGTGAGCGGCGACCGACTCGATCACGTCGGGATAGAGCGTCCCCTGACCGAGGAAGCGCGCGTTCGAGAAGCGCACGGCCTCCTCGCGGAAGACCTCGATGAACTCGTACCCGATCAGCTTGCGCTTGCGCTCGGGGTCGGTCACGCCCGCCAGCTTCGCAAGGAAGCGCTCCGAGGCATCCACGACCGTCAGGTCCATGCTGAAGCGATCGCGAAAAGTGCGCTCGACCGCCTCGCGCTCGCCCTTCCGCAAGAGCCCGTTGTCCACGAAGATGTTGTGCAGACGCTCACCGATGGCCTCGCGCAAGATCATGGCCGCCACGGAGGAGTCCACACCACCGGAGAGACCCAGGATGACCTCGCCCGTCTCGCCGACCATCTCGCGCACGCGCGCCACCTCGCGCTCGACGATCGAGTCGGAGCGCCAGTCCCCCGGCAGGTGACAGACACGCCCGAGGAAGTTGGCGATCATCTCGCGTCCGCGCAGGGTGTGGGTCACCTCGGGATGGAACTGGACGCCCCACAGGCGCCCGCCGTCTCCGCTGACGGCGGCGTGCTCGCAGTTCTGTGAGCGTGCGTGGGTGCGAAACCCCTCGGGCAAGGCCTCGACGCTGTCTCCATGGCTCATCCAGACGTCCGTGGTGCCCCCCAGACCCTCGAAGAGACCCACGGCGTCGCCCACCTCCATCGAGGTGCGCCCGTACTCGCGTCGGTCGGAGGCCCGCACGCGACCGCCGAGTTCCTGGCACATCCACTGCATGCCGTAACAGATCCCGAGCACGCTCACGCCCAGCTCCAGCAGCTCGCGCTGCGGGCGCGGTGCCCCCTCGGCGTAGACCGAGGCCGGGCCACCCGAGAGCACCAGCCCCCCCAGGTCCATGGCGCGCGCGCGCTCGAGAGCGTGCTCGGGGATCGTGATCTCACACCAGGTACCCGCCTCGCGGATGCGGCGGGCGATGAGCTGGGTGTACTGGGTGCCCAGATCCACGATCAGGACACCTCGGGGGTCGGTCACCTTCTTGTCGCTCATACGGGGAACACGCGAACCCGGGCCGGCGGCGCGGGCTCAGTCCGAATGGAAGTAGTTGGGGGATTCTCTGGTGATCGTCACGTCGTGGGGATGGCCCTCGCGCGTCCCCGCCGGCGTGATGCGGATGAACTTCGCGCGCTCCCACAGCTCGCTCAAGGTGCGCGCGCCGCAGTAGCCCATGCCCGCTCGCACGCCGCCGGCGAGCTGGTGCACGAAGGTCGAGAGCTGTCCGCGGTAGGGCACCATGCCCTCGATGCCCTCCGGAACGAGCTTCTCGGCTTCCTCCACATGCCCCTGCCGGTAGCGTTCCTTCGAGCCCTCCTGCATGGCGCCGATCGAACCCATCCCGCGCACGCCCTTGAAGGAGCGGCCCTTGTAGAGAAACGTCTCGCCGGGGCTCTCCTCGAGGCCCGCGAAGAGGCTGCCGGCCATGACCGAGGAGGCGCCCGCCGCCAGGGCCTTGACGATGTCGCCCGAGAAGCGGATCCCGCCATCGGCGATGACCGGCACGTCGCCCCCCGCGACGCCAGCGCAGACCTCCATCACCGCCGTCAGCTGGGGGACGCCGATGCCGGCCACGATGCGCGTGGTGCAGATCGAGCCCGGACCAATGCCGACCTTCACGCCGTCCACCCCCGCCTCCACCAGCTCGCGCGCCGCGGCAGCGGTGGCGATGTTGCCCGCGACGATGTCCACGTCCGTGCGTTGCTTGAGCTCGCGCACGGTCTCCATCACATTCTCGCTGTGGCCGTGGGCCGTATCGATCACCAGCACATCGACGCCCGCCTCCAATAACCCCTCGGCGCGCTCGTAATCGCGCACCCCGATTGCGGCCCCGGCGCGCAGACGACCGCGGTCGTCCTTCGCGGCCAGGGGGAACTCGTCCAGCATCTTGAGGTCCTTCATCGTGATCAGGCCCTGCAAGCGATTGGAGCCATCGATGATGATCAACTTCTCGACCTTGTGCTGGAACAGCAGCTCGCGCGCCTCGTCGAGCGAGGTGCCGGGAGGCGCGCTGACCAGATGGTCGCGCGTCATGCGCTCGGCGACCGGCGTGTCGTCCCCCGATTCAAAGCGGCAGTCGCGGCGGGTGAGGATGCCGACCACACGATCGCCGTCGACGATCGGCAGGCCGGAGATGTGGTTAGCGGCCATGATCCGCCGCGCTTCCCCCACCGTGGCGTCCGGGGGCAGGGTGAGCGGATCGCGGATCACGCCATTGGCAGAGCGCTTGACCTTGTCCACCTCGCCGATCTGAGCCTCGAGGGAGAGGTTGCGGTGGATGATGCCGATTCCACCTTCGCGGGCCAGGGCGACCGCTAGCTCCCACTCGGTGACCGTGTCCATCGCCGCCGAGCAGAGCGGGACCGAAAGCGGAACATTGCGGGAAAAGCGGGTGCCCAGGCCGACCTCGCGCGGCAATACGTCGGAGCGCTGCGGCACCAGCAGCACATCATCGAAAGTAAGCCCCTCGGAGAGTTCCATGCCGCAGGATAGCGTCCCGCGAACCGCCATCCAAGGCCCACATCCCCGTGGGGGCCCAAGGAATGGAAAAGGGGCCAACCCCGCCGGCGAACCGACGAAGCGGACCCCAAGAAGGAGGAGATGCATACAGTCTCGCCTGAAAATGCAATGTTGTTGAGAACTAAATGAGTTTTCCTTCCGTGGAGATCGCTTTCTCAAGGGGTGAAGCAGGGGGAAAAGATGAAATGACCCGCTGTTCTCCGTTCAATTAGCCCCTGAATACCCCCTGGAGCCCTCCCGAGCCTTGATCCGCGGGCGTCTGGGGTATTCCCTAGCACTCCTCCGAGCAGGCCCCCACACCCCATGACGCCCTCCACCTCACCTTTCGGCCCCTCCTCCTCCGGTGCCGAGCGCCCCTCCGGAGGCCCAACCCGCGTGGCCTTGGTGGGCGCGGGCTTCATCGCCGACGACCACCGCCAGATCCTGGCGGGAATGGGCGATGTTCAATTGGTGGCGGTCTGCGACCCTGACCTGCCGCGCGCCCGGCGCCTGGCGGAAGCGGCGGGCAACTGCGCCGCGCTGGCGGACGTGGCTGATCTGGAAGGCATGGGCGTGGACGTCGCCCATGTGCTCGTCCCCCCCGACCTGCACGTTCCCGTGGCGCGGCGCCTGCTCGAGGCGGGCATCGGGGCCTTCCTCGAAAAGCCCGCAGCCCCGGACGCGGAAGCGGTGCGCGAGCTGGCCGAACTCGCCGCCCGGTGCAACCTCCCCCTGGGAGTGAATCACAACCACGCGTTCCACCCCGCCTTCACGCGCCTGCTGGACCGAGTGCAGGCCGGTGCGATCGGACGGGTGGAGCACGTGCGCATCACCTGGAGCGTCCCGCTGATGCAACTCGACGCCGAGCAGTACTCGCACTGGATGTTCCGCGCGCCACACCACATCGTCTTCGAGCAGGCAGTGCACCCCCTGAGCCAGGTGCACGCTCTGATCGGCCCGGTAGTCTCCTGCGAGACGACCGTCCTCGGTAGCCGCGAGCTGCTCCCCGGCCAGGTCTTCCACGACCGCTGGGTGGCCGCGGCACGCGGCAAGCACGGCACGGCGGAAGTACACCTGGCCTTTGGACAGGGCTTCACACGCAGCTCCCTGGAAGTGATCGGTTCCGACGGCTGCCTGGAGGCGGACTTCACCCACGACGCGGTCTACGGCGAGGTACCCTCGCGCTGGCTCGATTTCTGGAACACCTACCTGGCTTCCTCCGGGCGCGGGCGCAGCCTGCGGCGCGCGGCCCTACGCGGCCTGTTCGCCTACCTGACGGCGACCCTCGGCCTGAGCCCGCGACGGGACGCGTTCTTTGTCGGCATGCGCGAGTCGATTGAGGCCTTCCACCGCGCCCTGCGCGCGGGCGAGCGCCCGCCGGTGGACGCCACCCAGGCGGCCGAGGTACTCGACTGGTGCGAGGCCCTCGCCGCCGGGGCACCGGCGCCCGCTCCGCCCGCTCCCGCCCCGCTCGCGACGGTCGCCGCGCGTCCCGGCGAGGTGGTCGTGTTGGGCGGCAGCGGCTTCATCGGGCAGCGCGTGGTCGCACGCCTCCTGGACGCCGGACGGCCGGTGACCTGCATCGTGCGGCGCACCCACTCCCTGCCCGAGGTCCTCGGCGACGCGGCGCGCGACGGCCGCCTGCGCCTGGTGCGCGGGAGCCTCGAGGACACCGAGGGTCTGGCGAGCGCTCTGAGGGGCGCGGAGGCCGTCGTGCAGCTCGCGACCGGGGGAGGCGACTCCTGGGAGGAGGTCCAGCGCTCGATGGTGGACGGCACGCGCGCCGTGGGCGAGGCCTGCCTGGCGGGTGGAGTGGTGCGCCTGCTCTACATCTCGTCGATCGCCTCGCTCTACACCGGCCTCGACCGCCACGGAGAGCTCGACGACTCGACGGCCACAGACCCCAAGCCCGACGAGCGCTCACTCTACTCGCGCGGCAAGATTGCCGCCGAGGCCGCCGTGCTCGACCTGTTTCGCGAGCACGGCCTCGGGACCTGCATCCTGCGTCCGGGCCTCGTGGTCGGCGCCGGAACGCCCATGCAACACTCCGGCCTGGGCCTGTGGGTGCGCGACAGCCACTGCGTCGGCTGGGGGCGCGGCGATCACCCCTTGCCCCTGGTCTGGGTCGAAGACGTGGCCGAGGCCATCGTGCGCGCCGCCCTCCTCGACGGCACCGAACTCGACGGGCGCGCCCTGAACCTGTGCGCCCGGGTCCCTCTCTGTGCAGCCGAGGTCGTCGAGGAGCTCGCACGCTCGAGCGGCCGGGCCCTGGTCTTCCACCCCCGTTCTCTCGCGCTCTCCCAGACCATGGAGGTCGGCAAGTGGCTGGTCAAGATCGCCGGCGGCCGGGCCGACGTCCCCTTCCCGTCCTGGCGCGACCTCTCCTCGCGCGCCCTCACCCCGCCCTTCACCTGCAGCATCGCCCGGCGCGTGCTCGGCTGGACTCCGGTCGAGGAGCGCGAGGCGTTCCTCGACGCGGCCGTCCGCATCCACGGGCACACCCCTGACGCCTGAGCCATGGCGCCCGCCCGGGACATCCCTCACCTGCTGCACGTCTTCTCCACCTTCGTCCCCGCCGGCCCCGAACTGCGCACCGTGGCCCTTATCGAAGCCCTCGGCGATGAGTTTTGCCACTCGATCCTGGCGGTGGACGGCCGTACGGAGGCCGCCGCGCGCCTCTCTCCCGACGCACCGGTGCGCGTGCTCGAGAGCCTCCCGAGGACCGGCACAACGCGCGGCGTGTGGGCCTTGCGGGGCCTCTTCGATGCCCTCGCGCCCGATGCGGTGCTGACTTACAACTGGGGCGCCTTCGACGGGGTGCTGGCCGCCCGCAGCCAGGGTCGGGCCACCCTGCACCACGAAGACGGCTTCGGGCCCGACGAGACGCGCGCGTTCAAGCGCCGGCGCGAGCTGGCGCGGCGCTGGGTGCTGCCCGGCACCGAGCGCGTGATCGTTCCTTCGCGCGTGCTACGCAGCATCGCCCTGGAGCGCTGGGGGCTCGCCGCCGAGCAGGTCGCCCTGGTCCCCAACGGTGTACGCATCGAGGACTTCGAGTCCACCGACAGCAACGCCGCCCTGCGCGCCGAGCTCGGCATCCCGCCCTCGGCGCCGGTCGCGGGCCTGGTCGGGCACCTGCGCCCGGAGAAAAACCCGAGCCGTTTCCTGGAGGCCTGCGCCGGCGTCGATCCCGCCCTGGGACTGGTGGCCGTGGTGGTCGGCGACGGTCCGGAACGCGGACGGCTGGAGGAGCTCGCCCGCGCCCCCGCCCTCGCCGGCCGGGTGCACCTGGTCGGACATCGCGACGACCTCGCGCGCTGGTATCGCCTGATGGACCTGTTCGTCCTCTCCTCGGACACGGAGCAGTTGCCCGTCACCCTGCTCGAGGCGATGGCCTCGTCCCTGCCCGCGGTCGCGACGGACGTGGGCGACGTGCGCTCGGTGCTCGGGGCTGAGCAGGAGCCCTGGGTCGTTCCCCTGACCGGCGCCGAGACCACCGCGGCGCTCTCACGCGCCCTGGCGGAACTGGCCGCCGACCCCCACCTGCGGGATCGCCTGGGGCGAACGAACCGGAGCAAGGCCGAGAGTGAGTACGACTTCCAGACCATGCTGGCGGCCTACCGGGGCCTCTACCTCGATGCCGCTCAGTCCTGATCCGCGTGCCAGCGCGAGCGCGCGGCCTCCCGCCAGTCCCTTCTCTTTCACCCCACCCGACCGGCCATGAACGATCGAGGCGAAGCCAAGCCGGCGAACCCGCCGCCCTTCCCGCCCTTCGGAGTGATCGACTCGGAGCGCATCTACGACTCACCCTGGTGCGGCCTGCGGCGCGATACGGTGCGCTTGCCGAACGGTTCAGTCGGCGAGCACCACGTGTTCGAGATCTCCGACGCGGTGGTGGTCGTGCCGATGCTCCCCAACGGCGACCTGGTGCTGATCGGCCAGTACCGCTACCCGCACGGGAAGACCCACTGGGAGATGCCGGCTGGGCGCCTGGATGCGGGAGAGTCGCACCGCGAGGCGGCCGAGCGCGAGTTGCTGGAAGAGACTGGCTACCGCGCGCGTCGATGGGTCGCCTTGCCGGGCTTCTACCCGACCAACGGCATCAGCCCGCACTACGCTCGCGCCTGGTTGGCCCTCGACTGCGAGCGCGTGGACGAGGGGAGCCCCGAGGCATCCGAGCAGATCATCGTGCGCACCTTCCCGCGCGCCGCGGCAGAAGCCCTGCTCGACGCCGGCCTGCTCGAGGACGGCTTTACGGCCATCGCCCTCATGTACGCCCTGCGCTGGGACGACGCGGGACGGCTCGGGTAGGCGGACGCCGGAGCGCTCTAGCGCAGGTCGTAGAGCCCCAGCCAGGGGCCCGGGCGGCGCACGCGCCAGAGGTCGGTGAGGGGGAAGCGCAGGTCGCTGGGCAGGCGCGCCTCGGACGCGGGGGGCTCGCCGCGGGACGGGTCGATCACCCACTCGGGCACGCGCGCCGCCACGAGCGACGACAGGGCGTGGCGAGAGGGATCGGAGGGGGCGCGGTCCACCAGCAGGAAGTGGGTGATCCCGAGGGCGGCGAGCAGTTCCGCCGGCCCGCTCCCCTCCCCCGCCAGGTCGACGGCGCACTCGCGCAAGGCGACGATCCCCTCGCGCTCGTCGAAGGACAGGAGGTCCTCCAGGCGCACGGCGTTCACACCATCGCCGGTGTCCGCCGCGGCCGCCAGGCGCGTGCGGCGATGGGCCTCGCGCGTGGTCAACTCGCGCCAGGAGGCCAGGCGATCGAGGCTCGCGAGGTTGAGGTCCAGCGCCGGCCCGTAGCGGTCGATGGCCAGCAAGGCGCCCGCAGGCAAGGACTCGGTCAGGGTGCGCTCGGCCTCGGCGCGCGTGTCCTCACTCCCCAGGACGCTCACCAGGCGCACGCTGGTGAGAAGCGGCACGGCCAGCAGCACGACGAGCGACGCCCGCGCCCAGGGCCCTCCCGCGGCCAGACGCTCCCCCGCGAATCCGGCGGGGATCGCCAGAAAGACCGACAGGGGCAGGAGGTAGCGCACGTGGTCGTTCTCCAGGGTCATGAACAGGGCCGCCCAGGCCAGACCGAAGAGCACGCAAGGCCGCGCACGAGGTGCACGAAGGGAAGCGGCCAGCCCGGCGACCGCCAGGATCCACAGAGCAGGATCGTGGCCGATCGAAGCCGTCAGCTGGCGGCCCACGGACTCGAGGCGAAAGGCCAGCAGGATCCCCTGACCACCGACGCTGAAGTCCGAGGCCGCGCCGCCGACGACCCCCGCGCTCGGCGTGCTGCCGTGCACGAGCAGGTAGGGATGCCCCAGGAACAACGCGACGAGAGCGAAGAGCACGACGCAGACCAGACCGTGGCCCAGGCGACGGACGAGGGCCGGGCGATCCCAGCCCACGGGAGCGAGCAGCCACGCCAGGCCCCCGATCCCCAGGGCCAGGAGCCCCGCCTGATGGGTGGCGAAGGCCAGACCTGCGGCAGCGCCGACCGCCACCAGACGGCGCAACCGCGGTTCGCCCACGTAGAGGGCCGCGGGCCACAGGGCGAGGGCCATGAAGAAGACCATCGGAATCCAGGGACGCTCCTGGACCGAGAAGTGGACGTGCAGGACGCCCACGCCCACCAGCCAGGCCGCCACCCAGGCACCCCTGCCCAGGCCCATGGCGCGCGCGGCGCGCAGGACGACCCAGGGCGTCAGGGCGCCGAGCAGGGCGACCAGGAGGCGCGCCAACAGGTGCACGATGGCCGGCTCGGTCATCACGACCTCGCCAAATTCCTCGGCGCCGCTCCACGAGCCGTCGAGGGTCCCGCACACGAATCGGCCACCGAAGACGCCGACGAGCATGTATGGCATCAGGTTCGGATAGGTCGAGTAGCGCCCAACCGGCGGCGCCGGGTCGCGGTCACGCGCCATGCCGAGGGCCGCGCGCACGGCGTGCGTGTCGGGAACGTAATTGCGAGGCTGGCCGTGGTCGATGGCCGCCAGGCGCAGGAACAGGGGCAGCACGAACAGCACCACGAGGCCTGCCAGAGCCAGGGTGCGCGGCCTGCCCGGGGCCGTCATCGGCTGCGCTCCCCTTGCGCACACGCGCGCCGTCCACCCGTGGCGGCGCCGGACACGCGCGTCGCGGAGCTCTGCGCCGGGCGAGGGTCCATTCAGGCTTCGGGATCGAGCTCGAAGCGCTGCAGGAAGTCGTCGGTGGCCTCGACGTCCTCGAGCTTGGTGATCAGGAGTTCCATCGCCTCCATGAAGTTCATCTTCAACAGCACGCGCCGCAAGGTGGTGACGCGCCTGTGCTTCTTGCTCGAGAGCAGCTTCTCCTCCTTGCGCGTGCCCGACTTCTCGATATCGATGGCCGGGAAGATGCGGCGATCCGCAAGTTTGCGCGAGAGGACCAGCTCCATGTTGCCGGTGCCCTTGAACTCCTCGAAGATGAGCTGGTCCATGCGGCTGCCCGTCTCCACGAGGGTCGTACCGAGGATCGTCAGGCTGCCGGCGGTCTCCGTGTTGCGCGCGCTACCGAAGATCTGTCGCGGCCGCTCCATGGCGCGCGAGTCCAGGCCGCCCGACATGGTGCGCCCGCTGCCAGCACTGTTGTTGTTGTAGGCCCGCGCCAGGCGCGTGATCGAGTCGAGGATCAGGACAACGTCCTCTCCCAACTCCACCAGGCGCTGACATCG
>DASCMO010000015.1:0-1979 GCA_036010965.1 Planctomycetota bacterium
CCGGATCGTCCTGGTGAAGCGTTGAGGCGAACTCGGCCGCTCGTCGGCGGAGCCAGCTTCCGCTGACTCACGAAACCGCGACACGCTGCTAGAGAGCTGACCAACAGTCCTCAAGCGGCTTCCGCGAACAACCGGCCGAGTACGTAGAGGTTCGCCACGGCCGCGCACGCTTCTGCGTGGGTCTGGTTCTTCGCGAGCCCTCGGTACCTCGCCCGTGTGCCCTGCACCGCACCGAGACGCGCGAGCGCGTGCTCGACCAAGACGCGCTCGCGCCGATCCGCTCGGCCTTCGGGCGTGGCGAGTTCGGCGGACATCTGCTGATGTAGCGCCTCACGTGGGTGCAGGGTGATGACCTTGCGGCCGGACGCCGGCAGGCAACGGTCGGCGCTTTCGCAGTCCCTGCAGCCCGCAGCCGAGAAGGCCGCGTAGGCACGAGACTTCCCTTGTTTCACCCTCTGGGCGACTCCCGTGGGGCAGGTCACCACACCGCCGGCTACATCGATATCGAAGTCCGCCTTGCCGAAGCGGCCCTCCTTGGACTTCGGAGGCGTCGGGGGCTTCGAGATGATGCGCAGCCCCGCTGCTCGACGCCGGTGGATGCCCTCGGCTGGCAGGTAGCCGCGGTCAAAGTGCAGCTCGGCGAGATCGTGTCTCTCCTCGACTTCAAGGAGCAGGGGCTCGGCGGCGGCGTATTCGCGGACGTTCGCGGGGAGGACCCGAACCGACCGCACAAGTCCCGGGATGTCTGCGTCCACCGATAGGTGGCGCTTGTAGCCGGCGAATGGACGCTTGCTGCTCTTCCGACCGTGGCGCATGTCCGGGTCTGAGATGGAGATCTGGCGATTCTTGCCACCCTCTCGAATCCGGCGCCGAGCGCCATCGGGGTCATCAGGGTCGGGCTCGGTGTCCTGGTCGATGAGCCGCTCGACAAGGGTGACCGCGTCTCCGATCGGGGGCCCCGAGAGCCGCTCGGCGGTGAACTGGTCGCTGAGCCAGGAGCGAAGGCGGTCGAATTGCCCCAGCAACGTCTGCAGCGCCTCGGCCCGCGCCGTCGGAAGCCGCCAGTCGACGTCCAGCGCCGCCTTGACCGACTTCGCCGAGACGACCGTCAGTTCCAGGTGTTCGACCAGCTCCACCTCCTCGCGCCCAGCCTCCACGGCGGCGACGGCGACGAGTTGGGCGATGGCCCTGCCGATGAGGTTGAACGTGTCCTCGACCCGCCCCGCCCCCATCAGCGGACTGGAGTCGATCATCACCCGGAGCCGTTTGTGGCTGAATCCCCGCGTCTCTTCGGCGAGCGCAATCGTCTTGTCGAGCAGTCGGCGCATGAAGCCGTGCTCCCTTGCCCGCTCACGGAAGTGGAAGACGGAACCCTGACTAAAGGCGGCTTCGTCCAGATCCTCGTCGAGGCAGTCCAACACCATCCGCCAGCGCCGGTCGACCGCAGTCAGCGTGGGCACTTCGTGGTCCGCAATGTGGAAGGCCACCTGCAGGACGAACGCGATGGCCAGGCGCTCGGGACAAACGGGCTTGCCTCGGCCGCTCGCGGCGTACATCTCCCGCAGCGCCAGCCGCATCTCCTCATCGAGCAGGCGGTGGCGGTGTTCCCGAAGGAATCCCCACAGCTTCTGCTTCCTGCAGAGCTTCAGAATCTTCGCCTCAGCTGGGCTGATCTCGACCGCCGGATTCCACGTCTTCGTCACGGACCACCTCCTGGTGGACCGTTAGATCACGGCACGCGTGGCGCGTCGATCACCGACTCTTGATCAGCTCTCTAGCAGTCCGTTGAACTACTCCGGTGGATGCATCGTGTGACGACTTCGTGCCAGGACCAGGCGGAGGAACCGAGCCGTACCGGGTGTACGGGCGAACTCGACAACGAAGTCCTGGTGCGAAAGCGTCCGCGAGGCGCCGCCAGGGGTAGTTCAACGGACTGCTAGACTCCGTGGCTGTGATCGTTCTGGGACTCAACGACAACC
>DASCMO010000016.1:0-3531 GCA_036010965.1 Planctomycetota bacterium
TAGGTCAAGAGCCGCACCACTTCGGTGTTGACGGCAGCGGACGATGCGGGCAGTAGGTGGTCCAGCTCGGCGATCACGCGCTCACGAAGCGAGTCGTCGGGCTCTCCCAGGCGCGTGAATGCGAGAGCGTAGGCTCGCAGGGCCGCCAGCCTCTGCGACTCTTCGAGCCGGTGCAGATCGAGACGACCGAGCGCGGCGACGATCCCCGAAAGGTCGTCCGCATCGCCTTGTCTCGCGAGCGCGATGCACGCCATGACCGCGGCTTGCGGGTCCTCCTCACCCAGCGCGCGCTCGCGCCATGTCTCGACGGGTTGATTCTCAACGGCGATGCGGGCGGCAAAGCGGATGAAACGGTCCGCGTTCGAGAGCCCTGGCCATGCGGCATCGACGGCGCTCGCATCGATCCTGCCGTGAAACGCCTCGAACGCTCTGCGCTGCTCCCGCGCTTCCGAGCCCGCATCTGCGATCGCCGGCGTCAAGGGTGCGGTGGACTCAGGGCCGGTGTACCGGACTCGATAGAGCGCGGATTGGGAGCCGCGGCCGCCCACCGTGAAGTAGAGGGAGCCATCGGCGCCCACGATCGCGTCGGTGACCCCGAGCGGCTTGGCCCAGACGAAGTCCTCCTTGATCGCGGTGTAGCTCGCGCCGTCGGGCTCGAGGTGCAGGGCGTAGATCGTGCCGAAGGTCCAGTCGAGGATGAACAGCGCCTCCTGGTACCTGGCAGGGAACTTCGCGCCCGTTCCGAACACGATCCCCGTCGGCGAGCCCGGGCCGATGTCGATCACCGAGGGAAGGGAGTCTTCGTAGTAAGAAGGCCACTTGCCCGTTCCGCTGCGCCAGCCGAACTCGCTGCCGCTCGTGACGTGGCAGACACGCGTCGGGCGATACCAGGGCGAACCGATGTCCCACTCCATGTCCGCGTCATAGGTGAACATCTCACCACGCTGGTTGAGCGCGATGTCGTACTGGTTGCGATAGCCGTTGCTCAGGATCTTGATGTTCTCGCCGTTCGGGTCGCAACGCGCGATCCAGCCGCCGGGCGCAAGCTTGCCCCGCGCGTGACCGCGGGCGTCCCACTGGCGAGGCAGCAGCAGGTCCTCGTTCCAGTTGGCCGGAGCCCGCGAGCCGTTGAACTGTGGAGGGGTGACGTGGTTGCCGCCGATGAAGTAGAGGCCCTGGCCGTCCTCGGTCGCGAGGATCGCGTGCGGTCCGTGCTCGCCGCCGTGGCCGAGGGGGATGATGTTCTCGGCCTTGTCGAGCTGGTCGTCGTCATCCGTGTCGGTGATGCGCCAGACTCCCTGGCCGTTCACGTTCACGTAGAGCGAGTCGAACGCCCAGCACATCCCCTGCGCGCCGCTGACCTCGACGGGGACACGCTCGACACTCGTGACGGAACCCGATTTTCCAATCTCGGCGGGGGTGACACGGTAGAGCCCCCGTCTCCCCTGATCGCTCGTGTAAAAGCGTCCCTCGTCGTCTTTCGTCAGAGCGACCCAGGACCCCTGGACTTCGTTCGGCACCGTGTAGAGCAGATCCGCCTCGAACCCGTCGGGCAGGCTCAAGCCTTCGGCCGCCCTCGGCGCCTGGGACCCGCCTGGATCATCCGTCCTCAGCTCCCCGCCCCCCGTGGCGTAGCTCGCGAGGGTGACCTGACCACTCCATGGCAACCCGACGGCGCCGACCGGACCGATCACCGTCACCTCCGACCACTTGTTTCGCACAGCGCGTTGGGGAATCGCGGCCTGCCACGATGCGTCCGTCACGATCTCTCGCCCGTCGCCGAAGGCGAGGCGCAGCGCGAGCCCCGCGACGCCCCCTTCGTTCCGAGCTCGAACTTCGAGCGTGTTCTCGCCCGGCGACAGGGCATCGGAGACGTCGCGAGACACGACCTGCTCCCACCTGCCGTGGATCCCGACCCTCTCGCCGTTGATCAAGACGATCATGCGGTTGTCGCACGAGCCCGAGATCACGGCATCCACCGGTGTGCCCGGGACGTCGAAGGTCCTGCGGAAGACGACCTCCTGATTGTCCGTCGCCGGTCCGAGCCAGATCCAATTCGGCGTGGCCTGCGAGGCAACTACCGTCTCTTGCCCGGGTCCCCCTGAGAGCAACGGAGCGCAAGCCAGGGCGGCCAGCAGGACCATGTGCGTCTTGGCCATTTCTTTCGTCTTCTTCCTGTGGGGCGCGCCCCGTTCCCCGGCAGCCTGGCTGCGCCCCTGCGATCGTTGCGTGCGACCCACATCGCACGCTGCTCCATCCAGCGTATCCGGAGATCGTATCCGGAGATGCCGCGCTCGACATGCTCAGGATGAAATCTCCTGCAGTCATCGATCAGTGTCCGGAGCAGCGCGTCAAAATTGGTCTGGCATCAAGGGAAGAGCGGCGGGGAAGACAGCGCTGGTCACGGGTGCGCCGCCCTTACATGAACGCGGGACTTCATCTGGAGAAGACCGCCGACCTTGCTCAATCATCCTCCGGGAGCAGCTCGACCAGAGCGTCTCCCAGCGCGTCTCCGATCAAGAGGTAGCTCTCGGCGTTGCCGAACCAGTGGTGGCCATGTCCGGTGTTGGGCGAGTCCTTGGCGGCGCGCAGGAACGCGCGAGTCGGGATGATTTTGGTTTGTTCGGCGACCTCCTCGTGCTCGCATCCCGCACGTTGCCCCGCGTGCAGGTCGGGCTTATCCATGTTGCCCGTCTCACCTACGACGACGGGCAGCTCGGGCCGCCGCAGCCTGGCACGCACGTCGCCGATCAGGTGCTTGAGGTTCGCCGCGTAGGCCTTCGTCGCCGCCTCGTCGACACCGTCGTTCCAGCCCTGAAACCAGACGAAGCCCTCGACGCGCGGCTCGTAGCCCTTCCACTGGGGAAACGACTCGGCGATGCCCGCCAGCGCCGTGTCCAGCTCCTCGAAGATGCGATCGTAGTACGGCCCCCGCTCACCGCCGGCGGACGGCGGGCGAAAGTCGACGTGCAGGCTCTTCCCGCCCCAGGCCGCCTTCACCAGCAGCACGGGGTCCTCGAGCCGCTTGCCTAGGGCGTTCCCGATCCCGAGCTCTGGGCCGAAGTGGTGCCGGCCGCCGTAGACGGCGTAGCCGATCGAGAGCAATCCGATCTTCTGCTCGTGAGACGGGCGATACCAGACACCAACGTCGTCGCGCTTCGTCCACGTTCCGTCCGCGGCGCGCAGGTGTCCCCAGCGTCTGCGTGCATGCTCTCCCTCGAGGAGTCGCGCCAGCGTCCCGCGCCCGCCGTTGTAGTGCTGCTCGTGATCGAGGTCGACGACCGCCTGCCCCTCCATGTTGGACTGGCCGGCAAGCAGGAAGACACGCAGGACGGGCGGGTCGTCCGCGGACTCGTCGAGCCCGGGCGATTGCGGAAACGCGACGACCGCGGCCAGGCTCAGGGCAATGGAGAGACGATTGAGGAAGAAGATGAGGCCCCTTATAGCAGCGCTGCCTGGCCATCCCCCAACGAATCAGAGAACCCAGCCGGGTAGGACCGGGTCCTCGCTTGAGCCTTCTCGCGCCGAAGT
>DASCMO010000017.1:0-75367 GCA_036010965.1 Planctomycetota bacterium
ACTGGACCGCGTACATACGCCGCAGGGAGTCCCCAGGCTTCATGGGGCGGACCTCGAGGGCGGCTGCCGTGCGCAGGAGGGCCAGGACAGAGTCCACCCGCCCTGCCTGTTCACGCTCCAGCTGATCACTGGCGTGCACGTCAGCCTGGAGTTGGCGCGCCTGTTCGAGCCCTTGCCCGGCGGCGTCGGTGCCGTCGAACTCGGCGGCCAGGGCCCGCAGGCGGGCGATGCGCTCGGCGGGGGGGAGGTCGTTCTGTGCCAGGAGGGTGAAGGCCAGCTCGGCCTGGGTTTCGAACAGTCGCTCCTGGGTGTCGTCATCGACGGGCGGCACCCCGGGCTCTGGTCCAGGCACGGGGAGCAGATCGGGAACATCGCCGCCGGCCAGGGTCGGATCGGGCAGGACGGGCTGGCCCCCCGCGTCCGGGCCGGCGTTGCCCTTGCCGAACTGCGTGGCCCACCATGCGCCGCCCCCGAGGAGCACGGCGACGGTCACAAGGGGCATCCAGGCTACGCGCGTGCGCCGCGCGGGAGCGGCCTGAGCGCCGCCCCGGGCGGCCTGCTCGCTGGCGCCCGCTCGCATCTGGTCGATGTCCGCCAGCAGTGCGGAAGCGGTCGGGTAGCGTTGGTCGGGATCGCGCTGCATGGCGCGCGAGATGATGGTGAGCACCTCCGCGGGCAGATCGTCCACCAGCTCCTGGAGCGGTTGCGGATCATCGAACAGCTTGGCGCGCAGGATCGCTCGCGAGCTGCTGCCTTCGAAGGGGGTATGTCCCGACAGCAGGCGGTAGGCCGTCGCGCCCAGGGAGTAGAGGTCCGAGCGGCAGTCCGCCAGACCGCCGCGCACCTGCTCGGGTGAGATGAAGTGCGGTGTCCCGAAGATCCGCCGGTCCCCTTGCTCCTCGGCGTCGGTGTGGGTGGCGAGGCCCAGGTCGGCGATCTTCGTCACGCCGGCGTGGTTCTGCATCAGGTTGGCCGGCTTGATGTCGCGGTGCACAATCCCGCGCAATTCGGCGTACATCAGCCCGCTGGCCGCGTCGTGCAGGATCTCGAGCACCGTCCGCCAGTGGACCGGACCCTCCTTGATCACGCGCTCCTCGAGGGAGCCGCGGTCCATGTACTCCATCGAGAGGAAGTGCAGCCCGGAGTTTTCGCCGACGTCGTGTACGGTCACGACGTTCTGGTGATGGAGGGCGGCCGCGGCGCGAGCTTCGGCCTGGAAGCGCCGCACGAAGTCGGGCTCGGAGGCCAGGCGCGAGGGCAGCACCTTGATGGCGACCTGACGGTCGAGGCTCTCCTGCAAGGCCAGGTAGACGTCGCCCATCGAGCCGCGACCGAGGCGTTTCTCGAAGCGGTAGCCGGGGATGGTTGGCAGGCGTCGACGGGGCGCGGGGCTCGGGCTCGCGGCGCCCGTCTCCTCAACGATCGGCGGCGGCGCGGGAGCGGCGTGCTCCTCCACCAGGGGCTCGGAAGGGGCACCTTGGCGCGGCGGGACGATCTCCAGACGGCGCGATCCCAGGGTGATCACGTCGCCCGCCGCCAGGCGCGCCTGTGTGACGCGCGCGCCGTTGACGATCGTTCCGTACTCGGAACCGAGGTCCTTGAGGGCCCAGCCGCCGTTCCTGGCGCGGCCCAGGGCGCAGTGCAATTCGGCCACTCCCTGGCCGCTGAGCACCAGGTCGGCCTTCTCTGTGGAACTGCCGATCACGAGCTGTCCGGAGCGCGGCAGCTCGGAGGGGGGGCCCTGTTCGCCGACGACGTACAGCAGCAGTCGCTCCTCGGAGGCGCGGCTCATCGGGTCATCTCCTCCAGACCTTCGAAGAGGGCGCTGCCGACGCGCACCATGTGGCTGCCCGCCGCCACGGCCGGCTCAAGGTCGCCGCTCATGCCCATCGAGAGCCGCACCCGACCCTCGTGGAAGTGGGCCGCGGAGCCGGGGTCGGCCTCAAGCTCCGCGGCCAGGGCGGCGAGGGCATCGAAGCTCGCGCGGGCACCCTCGACGCCCGGCGCCGGGAGCGGAGCGATGTTCATCAGGCCCAGCAGGCGTACGTGTCCGAAGGAGCCGGCGCGGCGAGCGGCCTCGAGCACCTCGTCGGCCCGGAAACCGTGTCGCCCCTCGGCCCGCGAGGTGCGCAGTTCGAGATAGATCGCGGGGCGGCGATCCAGGTCGGAGGCCACGCGCTCGATGGTCTCTAGCAGGCGCAGAGAGTCCACCGAGTGGATCACCTCCGCCAGGGCCACGACCCGCCGCGCCTTGTTGCGCTGCAGGTGGCCGAGGAAATGCCAGCGCGCGTGGGCTCCAGCGCTCGCGAGGTGCTCGGCCTTCTCGCTCAGGCCATCGAGCCGATTCTCTCCCAGCTCATGCTGGCCGAGGCGGCAGAGGGCCAGAGCGGTGGCCGGCGTGACCGATTTGGTGACGCACAGCAGCTCGACGGCGGAGGGGTCGCGACCCGCCGAATGTGCGGCGGCCCCAATGCGGCGTCGCACGCGGTCGAGGTTGTCTTGCAGGCTGGCGGGGGCCACGGGCAGAGTGTAGGCGAGCGATTCCATGCGAACGCGGAGAGCCTCGTAGGCTACCTGCCCACGGGCCGGAAGTCACCGCGAGGCCCTACGAGGCCCGCTCATTCTCCGAAGAGGGCGGCGCTCCCCTGGGAGAGGGCCGTGACCTCGGCCGCATCGTGCAGCTCCAGGCGCAAGCGGCGCGTCGTGTTCGGGAGCACCCGGCCGCTCTCGCCGGGACGCACGCCGGCCACCCACAGCAACTCCTCGCCGGCGAACACGAGGGGGACCCGTGAGCGTTCCTCGCGCGGGATGCCGGCGTCGGCCAGGAAACGCCCCAGGGGGCGATGGCCCGGGGCGCCCAGCCCGTGGAAGCGGTCGCCCGAGCGCGAGAAGCGCACCACCAGGGGGTCGCGAGTCGGGCCGGGAGCGAGCTCGACGGTCACAGCCGAGCGGGGCACGCCCGCGCTCGGAGGCAGGTCGACCCACTGCGCCGAGATAGAGCGCCCGTCCGCCAGGGTGACGGCGCCCGGCACGCGCAGCTCTAGTTCGGGAGGGCCGAGGCCGTGAGGGTTTCCGAAGGGCATCACGGCCTGGCGCGGGCGGTCCGCCGGGGTGGTCCAGAGCGGTTCGAGGGCCGTCGAGGGAGGGGAGAGGTGCAGGAGGTCGGAGCGCAACTGCAGGCTCCAGCCCCCGGGCAGATGGTGTCGCGCGCAGCGACCGAGCGCGAGGTCGGAGAGGACGCGCTCGAGCACCTCGCGCGTGGGCGCGCGGGTGGTGCCCTCGGTCAACAGCCGCCACAGGGCTCGGCGCCGTAGGGGCAGGACCAGGTGCATCACTTCGGCCCGCGGGAGGGTCCCACCGATGTGTGCGTCGCGCCGGCTGCGGCGCGCCGCGGCGTGCACCGGCGGGCGCCAGACGATGTGGGCCGTGCGCACGGCGAGCTCGCTCTCGAGGGTCTCGATCTCCCGTCCGAAGGCCAGCAGGTTGCGCCGCGCCTCGGGACCGCAGGCGGCGGAGAGAACATCCAGCAGCTCGTGCCGCACGCGGTTGCGGGTGAAGCGGGCGTCCGTGTTAGAGCTATCCTCGCGCCAGTCGATGCCGCGGCTCGTCAGCAGCTCGCGTACCTCCTCGCGCCGCATGTCGATCAGGGGGCGTACGACCGTCACCCCCGCCACGGTCGCTCGGGGCCGGAGCCCGGCCAGGCCGGCCATGTCCGTGCCGCGCAGCCAGCGCATCAGGAGCGTCTCGAGGGCGTCGTCGGCGTGGTGTCCGGTGGCAACGCAGGCGACCTGCAGGCGCCGGGCCTCGGCGGCCAGGGCGCGGTAGCGCGCATGGCGTGCGCGCGCTTCCAGGTTGCCTCCGTCGGGATCGATGGGGGCGCGCCGTCGCACGAAGGGAATTTCCAGGCGAGTGCAGAGTCGCGCGCAGAACTCGGAGTCGCCTCGGCTCTCGGTGCCGCGTAGCTCGTGCTCGACATGGATTGCCCAGACTGGCGGTCGAGGCCTGGCCCAGGCCGCGAGGTGCAGGAGCAGGACGCTGTCGGCGCCGCCCGAGAGGGCGATCAGGACCGGGTCCCGCGGGCCGATATCGACGCGCGCCACGAGCCGCGCCCAGCGTGCTCGGCGATCGCCACTGGTGGGGTCTCGGTGGTCGTCGGGCACGCTAGCTGGGTGGCCGGTGATCAGCCGGCGGATCGATTGGGCAGGGGCTCGGGTACCGCGATGCGGCCGTCGACACCGATTGATCCAATCGGCCGGGCGGGGTAGTCTCACCGCCCGAATCGTCGGAAACCTGCCTCTCGGGGTACGAACGCCGGGCCTCCGCGGCGGCGGCATTCCGACTTCCTGAGCCGTCGCCTTCCAGCGGGCCCTTCGCGTTCGAGCCCTGCGGGTCCTGAACCCCGCTTCTGGGACGCCTGCGGACCCGACCTAGTGCCCATTTTCGCCCACCCTCCCTCTTCCTCCTCACCAGTCACCAGTCATGCGTATCGCCATCAACGGATTCGGCCGCATCGGCCGCAACGTGTTTCGCGTCCTGCAGGGTGTCGAAGGCGCCGAAGTCGTCTCGATCAACGACCTGACCGACCCCGCGACCCTGGCCCACCTGCTGAAGTACGACACGGTCCACGGCCGCTATCCGGGCACGGTCGAGACCGGCGACGGGTCGCTGTGTGTCGATGGGCGGACCATCAAGGTCAGCGCCGAGCGCGATCCCGCGGCCCTCGCGCACGGGGCCGACGGCGTCGACTTCGTGGTCGAGGCGACGGGCATCTTTCGCTCCCGGGCGGACTGCCAGAAGCACCTCGACGCCGGGGCCGGCAAGGTGGTCCTGACTGTCCCCCCCAAGGACGAGATCGACGCGATGATCGTCATGGGGGTCAACGACGACACCCTCCAGGCTTCCGATCGAATCCTTTCGAACGCCTCCTGCACGACCAACTGCCTGGCGCCCCTGGCCATGGTGCTCGATGACGCCTTCGGTCTCGAACACGGCCTGATGACCACGGTCCACGCCTACACCAACGACCAGGCCATCCTGGACGTCCCCCACAAGGACCTGCGCCGGGCGCGGGCGGCGGCGGCCAACATCATCCCCACGACCACGGGCGCGGCGCGCGCCGTGGGCAAGGTCCTGCCGCGCCTGGCCGGCAAGCTGGACGGCTTCGCCATGCGGGTGCCGGTGTCCGACGGTTCGGTGGTGGACCTGGTGGCCAACCTCGGGGCCGACGTCACGGTCGAGGCGCTCAACGAGGCCTTCCGGGGCGCCGCCGACGGTGCGTTGAAGGGGATCCTGGAGTACTGCGAGGACCCGATCGTGTCCTGCGACATCGTGGGCAACCCACGGAGTTCGATCTTCGACGCCCTCTCGACGATGGTCATGGAGGGCCGGATGATCAAGGTCGTCAGCTGGTACGACAACGAGTGGGGCTACTCCAACCGCGTCGTCGACCTGATGGTGAAGAGCCACTCGCTCGCCTGAGACTCTCGGAAAAGGCGCTCGGCCCATGACCCTCGACGTTCGCGGAATGGAGACCCTGGACCTGGCCGGCAAGCGGGTCCTGATTCGCGTCGACTTCAACGTGCCCCTGGACGGGGGCACGATCACCGACGACACGCGCATCCGCGCCGCCCTGCCCACGCTGCTCGAGGTCCTCGCGGCCGGGGGCGTCCCGGTCCTGCTCAGCCATCTCGGCCGGCCCGGCGGACAGGTGCGCGAGGAGCTGCGCCTGGACCCGGTGGCTGAGCGCCTCGAGCAGCTGCTCGAGGGGCCGCTCGTCAAGCTGGACGAGTGCGTGGGCGAGTCCGTCGCGGCGGCCGTCGCCGCGGCTGCGCCGGGGACCTGCTTGCTGCTCGAGAACGTGCGCTTCGAGGCCGGAGAGACGCGCGGCGATCCGGAGCTGGCGGCCGCCATGGCCTCGCTCGGTGATGTGTTCATCAACGACGCCTTCGGCAGCTCCCACCGCGCCCACTGTTCGGTGGCGGGTATTGCCGCCCACCTTCCCTCGGCGGCGGGGCGCCTCGTGTGCGCCGAGCTGGACGCCTTCCGGCGCCTCCTCGACGACCCCGAAGAACCCTTCGTGGCGATCCTGGGGGGCGCCAAGGTCTCCGACAAGTTGCCCGTCATCGAGCAGTTGATCGAGCGCGTGTCCACCATCGTTATCGGTGGCGGGATGGCCTACACCTTCCTCGTGGCGCGCGGGGAGTCGGTGGGAGATTCGCTGGTCGAGGAAGAGCAGCTCGAGCTCGTGCGCCAGACCGCGGCGAAGGCTGAACGCGAGGGCGTGGAACTCGTCCTGCCCAGCGACCACGTGATCGCCGAGGCTTTCGGTGACGAGGGCAGCGCGCGCGTGGTCGCGGGTGAGATCCCCGAGGGCTGGATGGCCCTCGACATCGGGCCGCGTTCGTGCGAGCGCGCGGTGGAGGTCGTCGCCGGCGCCCGCACCCTGGTCTGGAACGGCCCCATGGGGGTCTTCGAACTGGAGGCCTTCCGCAGCGGGACCGAGGCCGTCGGCCGTGCGGTCGCGGCCTGCGAGGGCTACACCGTTGTCGGCGGTGGCGATTCCGTGGCGGCCATCGGCCTCCTGGGCCTCTCGGAGAGCATCGACCACATCTCCACCGGCGGGGGCGCTTCCCTCGAGCTGCTCGAGGGCCGTGACCTACCGGGGATCGCGGTCCTGGCGGACTGAGCGTTGGTTCGCGGTGCCCGTTTTCGCGCCCGGACGTGAAGGGGGCTCGCGCCCGGGACTACAATGGGGCTCGCTTCGAACCGACGCCGGCCGCACCGTACGACACCATGGATGAACGCCCGTTTCTGATCGCGCCCTCCCTGCTGGCCTGCGATTTCGCTGACCTGCGAGGCGAGATGGCCAGGGTCGAGGCGGCCGGAGCGGACTGGCTGCACGTGGACGTGATGGACGGCCACTTCGTCCCTAATTTGTCGATCGGCCCGCCGGTGGTGGAGAGCATCCACGCCGCAGCCAGTTTGCCGCTCGACGTGCACCTGATGATCTCCTCCCCGGCGAGTTTCGCCGGCGCGTTCGCGCGCGCGGGAGCGGCGGTGTTGACCTTCCATATCGAGACGACCGATTCCGTCACTCAGGCGCGTGAGGTCGTGGGCGCCTTCCGCGACGAGGGCATCGAGAAGGTCGGCGTGGCCCTCAATCCCGACCAGAGCATCGAGAGCGTGGCGGACCTGCTCGAGGAGGTCGATCTGGTGCTCGTCATGAGCGTCTTCCCGGGTTTCGGTGGCCAGGCGTTCCTGCCCGCGGTGCTGGAGAAGGTGCGCTGGCTGCGGGAGCGCGGCTGGGAGGGCCACGTCGAGATGGACGGCGGCCTCAACGGCGAGACGATCCCATCATGCGCGGCCGCCGGCGCCGACGTCCTGGTCGCCGGATCGGCGATCTTTGGAGCAGACGATATCCCGGCCACGATCGAGGCTTTTCGAAGCGCGGCCGAAGAGGCTCGGGCGGAGGAGAGCCGTGTCCGCTGAACCCCTCGGGGCCGATGCGAAAGGGGTCCAGTTCGACCCCGTGACGTCCGAAGAGACGGGGGGCTCCCGTGGGCATTACCCGAAGGCGAGTCCGGAGGAGATCGTGAGCGCGGAGGAAAATAACCCCGAACAACCCCACGAGCCGGCCGCGAAGGACGGTGGCGCGGGGGACGGCGGGCGCCGCCGCCTGCGCTGGAAGAAGAAGGAGCTCCCCGGAGGCCTGTGGCTCAAGTGCGAAGCCTGCGCCTCGACCATCTACCGCAAGGAGCTCGAGGGCAAGGGCATGGTCTGCCCCTCCTGCGGCTTCCACTTCACCTTGCCGGGCGCCGAGCGCATCCGGATGGTGCTCGACGAGAACACCTGGGAGGAGTTCTTCGCCGACCTCACCTCCCTCGATCGCCTGGGATTCACCGACAAGATCTCCTACGCGGAGAAGCTGAAGCGGACGGTCGAGCGTACGGGCCAGAATGAGGCGCTCCTGTGCGGCACCGGGGAGATCGAGAACCGCCCGGTGGTCCTGGTGGTGCTCGATTTCAAGTTCATGGGCGGCTCGATGGGCGAGGTGGTCGGCGAGAAGATCGCCCTGGCCTGCGAGCTTGCGCAGAAGCACCATCGGCCCCTGGTGATCTTCACCAGCTCCGGCGGCGCGCGCATGCACGAGGGCATGCTGTCGCTGATGCAGATGGCGAAGACCTGCGCCGCCCTGCGCTCCCTGAGCGAGGCCGGCGGCTTCTCGGTCTGCGTCCTGACCAACCCGACCACCGGCGGCGTGACCGCCTCCTTCGCGGCGGTCTGCGACCTGACCCTGGCCGAGCCGGGTGCACTGATCGGTTTTGCCGGTCCGCGGGTGATCGCCACGACCCTCAAGCAGGAGCTGCCGCCCGGTTTTCAGCGCGCAGAGTTCCTGCTCGAGAAGGGGCACCTCGACGCGATCGTCGAGCGCCACGAGCTGCGCGACACCCTCGCGCGCCTGATCGACTACGGCCGCGACGCCTGGAGCGCCGAGTAGGCTGGTTGCGCCGACGGGCTCCTCAGGGAGTGCGGCGTAGGCGCATCAGCCAGCTGTCGAACTGGTCGGGGGCGGGAGAGCCCAGGCCGCGATCGACCGCCGTCGCAAGTCGATTGGTCCACAACAGGGGCCAGGTCAAGAGTCCCTTTAGCTGCTGTTCGTTGAGGTGCATTGCCTCGGGGATCGGGCGCGTGAGCTGATAGGCCGCGGAGGCCTCGTGGGCGAAGCCCCGCTCGGCGAGCTCGGTGTGCACCTCCTCGCGCGTGAGGGCGTTCAGCTCCCGTACCGGCAGCAGGGGCCGTCGCGCCCGCCGGCGCCGGAAGCCGCGCGAGTCGCGGTGGATGTCGCCGATGACCAGCACGCCGCCGGGGGCCACGGTGGAGGCCAGTCCGTCGAGCCAGGGTCCGCGCTCGGGGGCGAAGCTGATCACGCCGGAGGAGAGCACCAGGTCGAAGGGCGCCTCGCCGGCGGCGGGGAAGGGCGGCTGTTCTCCGAAGCCCGTCGCACCACGCGCGTCGCCGATCCCCGCCGCCGCGGCGTTGGACTCGGCGATTGCGACCATCTGCGGGCTGGGGTCGAAGAAGCGCAGCTCGCGCGCCGCGTGCCTGCGCGCGGCCTCGATCCCGACCCAGCCCGCGCCGCAGCCGAAGTCGAGGATGCGTGCGCCGTCGGGTGCGTCGCCGTAGCGACCGACCAGTCGCCGCATCCAGCGAAAGTGCGGGTAGCCTGGTGCGCCCGGCGTGCCGTTCCAGCCCCCGGCGGCCTGATCGAACTTCTCGACCGTGAAGGCCGGGGACATGACGTGAGTTCGGCGCTGGGCGACGAGCAGGGTGCCGGGCGGGGCGTCCCCGTCCGGACCTTCCACCGGCCGCTCCCCCTGCAGGGTGCGACGGCGCGTGCGGTTGGGCCCGACGGCGTAGACGGCGACCATGTGGAATTGCGGCCAGAGGCCGTCGCGCACCTGCGCCTGTTGCCGGTCCGTCCATCGTCCGGGGAGGAAGAGCAGGAGCAGGCCGTCGGGGGACAGGGCCTCGCCGCCGAGGGTCGCCTGGGCAGCCAGGGAGCCGCCGCCGCGGGGATCGGGGCCCTCGAGCGTCGCCAACAGGGCGGGACGGTCGCCGGCGGCGCCCGCAGTGGCGGGGCGCGCCACAATGGCTGGGTCCAGGCCCAGGTCCGTCAGGACATGGGCCAGTTGCGCGGGCTCAGGTTCGGCCCGGAGGGAGCTCGGAAGCGGGGCTTGCAAGGGACTGGCGGGGGGCGGCCCGGGCCGCGCGGATCTCCTTATACCAGGATCGCGGCCGGACTCAGCGGGCCCGTCTGCCGCGCCGCGGGCTGTTCCGTCGCCGGCGCCGGATCTCGCGCGCGTCGGGTCGCTGCTCCTCGTCCGGTGGGGGCACAGGGGTGGGCGGCCGGACGGCCCGTTCGCGGCGCATGCAGAAGGAGATCCCGTAGGAGGGCAGGTGGGAGGCGCAGAAAACCGAGTGCATGGCCGTGCGCCGCAGGCCATGGTTGGGGAGTATCAGGGCGTCGCCCGCTTCGAGCAGCAGGGCGTGGCCGGCGTCCGCCAGGAACGAGGTGAACTCCGGGCCGCGGTCCACCAGCGGGCCCAGGAGCCCGCAACCCGGCAGGGCCAGCTCGGTCGAGAGCCGCTGCTCGTCGGCGACCAGGGCCAACAGGCGCGGCAGGTCGGTGGGGTCGGGGAAGAGCTCGGCGGAGAGCCAGGAGAGCTCTCCGTCCCCCAGGCTCTCGGCGAACTCGCGCACGCGCAGGGCGAGATCGGCGAGAGACAGGGCCAGCCAGGCCGTGCGCCCCTCCACCTGCAAAAAACAGACGCCCGTCTGCCCGTTGTCGTGGGCGAAGGCGTCGTGGTGGAAGCGCGCGCCGCCCTCGGGGGCGTTCCAGTAGGCGATGGCCTGGGTCAGGAAGACCGGCTCGCCACCGAAGGCTTCGAGGGCGCCCGCGATCGCCGCGTTCTCGGTCGCGGCACTGGCCGCGGGCAGGAGGGCGTCGGCGAGCTCGGCGACGAGCCGGTGGCGCAGCTCGTCGGCGCTCGCGTCATCGTCCACCTCGCGGCCGAAGGACAGGCGCAGACGCATGGACGCGTCCTCGGGATGGTCGGAGAGGTGCCCGCTCTTGATCCACAGGTCGCGCACGCTGCGTCGGCCGACTCCGCGCCAGGCCAGGGAAACCCTCTCCACATCGCGCACGTCCTGTGGCGGGCGCGGGCGGTGTCCGGAAATCGTGAAGCCCTCGGGCAGGTCCGCCTCGCGCTCGCGCAGCCAGCGCGCCAGGCCGCCGGGCCGTTCGATGCGCTCGCGCAGGTCGAAGGCGGCGTTGATCGCCGCACGCTCTTGCTCGAGCTCCGTCTGGGCCACCCGCGGCAGGACGATCGGGCGCGCGTCGCGAAAGCGCCGCGCCAGGCCGGCCAGACCCTGGGGTGCGACCTCGCGCGGGCGCTCCAGCTCGGCCCACTGGCCGTGCCAGACGCCGCGCCGCGCCAGTTCCACGCGCTCGCGCGCCCCGGAGGCGATGCGGCGCAGGAAACCGGCGTCGTCGGCCTCGTCGAAGGAGAGCACGGCGCGAGCGCCGGGGATCGCATCCCGATCTTCGGCCTCCAGGATCTGATCGAAGAGCGGCACCACCGGGACCATCCTACTACGATGCCCCGTCCATGAGCGCGGAGCGGACGGTCACCTGGCGTTTGTTGAACCTCGAGCTGGCTCTCGAGGAGCCGGAGGCCGTGCTGCGCGAGCGCGCCTGTCGCGAGCTGGGCCTCGAGCCTGACCAGTTGCGCGGATTTCGCTTCGCGCGCAAGGCACTCGATGTGCGCGATCGACGGCGGGGGCGTGCTCCGCGCTTCATCGTGCACACCGACCTGGTGCTTGCCGTCGGCTGCGAGCCGCCGCGCCTGACTCGCGCCCTGCGTTCGGGGCGCCTGGTCGCCGCTCCGGCCGCGGGCAGTCTGACGGTCGAGTCCGTCCACGATTCCCTGACCGACGGTCGGCGAAGGGCGGTCGTGGTCGGCTCCGGCCCGGCGGGGATGTTCGCCGCCCTGCCCCTGGCCCTGGCCGGGGTGCAGGTCACCCTGCTCGAGCGCGGGTCGCGCCTGGAGCGCCGCTCGCGCGAGCTCGTGCGCTTCCACCGGACGCGCCTGCCCGATCCCGAGTCGAACCTGCTATTCGGCGAGGGGGGAGCGGGGACCTACTCCGACGGCAAGCTCGCGACGCGCGTGGACGACGAGCTCGAGGTGCCGATCCTCGAGGAGCTGGTGGCGGCCGGTGCGCCGGCCGAGATCCTCTACGACAGTCGGGCGCACATCGGGACCGATCGCCTGCACAGCCTGCTGCCTCGTCTGCGCGCTCGCCTCGAGGCTTGCGGCGTGGAGTTCATCTGGAACGCCCGCCTGGAGAGGCTGGTCCTGGAAGACGCGAGCTGCGGTCGGCGCGTACGGGCGGTGGAGACGAGCGTCGGCGAGCTGGCTTGCGACCTGGTGGTGCTGGCGACGGGCCACAGCGCGCGCGACACCTGGGCGACCCTCGTCGAGCAGGGTCTGCCGATCGAGGCCAAGCCCTTTCAGCTCGGCGTCAGGGTGGAGCACCCTCAGGCGTTGATCGACGAGGCGCGCTTTGGTGTGGACCCGGCCCTGCGCTGCCTGGGCGCCGCTGCCTACAACCTCGTCTGCAAGGCCGGCGACGGGCTGCCGTCGGCGCACAGCTTCTGCATGTGCCCGGGAGGGCGGATCGTGGCCAGCGTGAACGAGCCCGGGCTCCTGTGCACCAACGGCATGAGCAACTCGACCCACTCCTCCGCCTGGGCAAACTCGGCGATCGTCACGACCTTCGGGCCGCGCGAGTTCGGGCCGGGAGCCCTGGCCGGCGTGGAGTTTCAGCGACGCCTCGAGGAGCGCTTCTTCGAGGCCGGCGGGAGCGATTACAGCGCTCCCGCCCAGCGCGTGCCCGATTTTCTGGCCGGGCGGGCGAGCGACGGCGAGCTGCGCTCGAGCTATCTCCTGGGCTTGCGCCCGGGGCGAATCGACGAGCTCTTGGGGGAGGCCAGCCGGCAGATCCTGGCGCGCGCCCTGCGGCGCTTTGACCGCCACCTGCCGGGGTTCGCGGGCCCAAAAGGTCTGCTGGTGGGTGTCGAGTCCCGCAGCTCGGGCCCGGTGCGCGTGCGGCGTGAGCGCGAGACGGCGCGCGTCGAGGGATTCAGTAATCTGAGCTGGGTGGGGGAAGGCGCCGGATTTGCAGGTGGCATCATGAGCGCGGCCCTGGACGGGGTGCGCGGGGCCCAGGGCCTGCTGCGCGCGGGGATCAGAGCCTGATTCGCGGCCGATTTGGGCTCGATGCGGGGGCGGACCCGCGACTACAGTAGTACAGCACCCCACGCACGGGAGAGGATGACATGAGCACCGACCCAGGCAGAGAGTCACGCCGCAAGGTGACCACCAAGAGCTTGCTCGAGATGAAGCAGGCGGGCGACCGTATCTCCGCCCTGACCGCCTACGACTTCCTGATGGCCGGCCTGATCGATCGGGCGGGCGTGGACGTGATCCTGGTGGGGGATTCGGTGGCGATGGTCGTCCAGGGCGGCGACACGACCGTCACCGTGACGATGGAGCACATGCTCTACCACGCGAAGCTCGTCAGCCTCGGCGTCGAGCGCGCCCTGGTGGTAGGCGATCTCCCGTTCATGTCCTTCCAGGTCAACGCCGACGAGGCTCTGCGCAATGCGGGCCGCATGGTGAAGGAATCGCACGTCGAGGCGGTCAAGCTCGAGGGGGGCGAGGTCATCTGTCCGACCGTTCGCCGGCTAGTGGAGGTGGGCATTCCTGTCATGGGTCACCTGGGCCTGACGCCGCAGTCGATCCACAAGTTCGGCAGCTATCAGGTACGCGCCACCACCGACGTGGAGGCCGATGAGATTCGGCGCGACGCCGTCGCCCTGCAGGACGCGGGCGCCTTCGCTCTCGTGCTCGAGAAGATCCCCGCCAGCCTCGCGCAGGAGATCTCGCGCGATCTCTCGATGCCGGTGATCGGCATCGGCGCGGGAGCCGGTTGTGACGGCCAGATCCTCGTCAGCCACGACATGCTCGGCCTCTACACGCGCTTCAAGCCTCGCTTCGTCCGCCGCTATGCTCAGCTGGGCCAAGACATGCAGGAGGCCTTCGAGCACTATGCGCGCGACGTTCGCGCGGGCGAGTTCCCTGGGGAGGGCGAGAGCTACTGATCGGGGTCGCCGAGGGCCTTGCGGAACAGGTCGCCGAGGTTGGTTCCCTTGGGCGTGCTCTGCCCTGAATCGAGGACCTCGCGCACGGCCGAGGTGTCCGCGGCATCCTCCGATCCGATCACGGCGCCGTGGGGGTCGAGGCGCGAGAGGGAGATGCGCCGTGCGGCCGGATCGATCGAGATCACCCGTACGCTGACGGTCTCGCCCTCCTTCACCACATCGCGCACGTGGCGTACGCGGTCGCGGCCCACCTGCGAGACGTGCAGCAGGCCCTCGATGCCGGGCTCCAGTTCGACGAAGGCGCCAAAATCCATCAGGCGCACGACGTTGCCTTCCACGACGCTCTCTTCCGCAATGCGGTGGACGATGTCGTCCCACGGGTCCGGCTCGAGCTGCTTCATGCCCAGGCCGATGCGTCGTCCGCCATCCTTGATCTCGAGCACCATCGCCTCCACCTTCTGTCCGGTGGCGAGCACGTCCGCCGGGTTCTCCACGCGCTTGCGGGAGATGTTGGAGACGTGCACCAGGCCCTCGACCCCGGGGGAGATCTCGACGAAGGCGCCAAAGCCCTCGACGCGCGTCACGACCCCCTTGACGAGGGAGCCCGAGACGAGACTGGCCGTGATCTCCGTCCGCTTGCGGTCGCGCTCGTCGGCCAGGACGGCGCGGCGCGACAGCACCACTCGGTTGCGCGTCTGGTCGATCTCGAGGACCTTGCAGGTCATGTCGTCGTCCAGGAACTTCGAGAGGTCCTCCTCACGCTGGAGCGATGCGTGCGAGGCGGGCATGAAGGCGGAGTTCGGTCCGATCTTGAGCTCGAGCCCGCCCGTGTTGTGTCCCGTGACGCGCGCCTTGACCACGTCCCCGACCTTCATGTCCCTCCAGGTCGCGAGGATCAGAGCCTGGGTGCGGCTGAGCAGCAGGAGGTCGCCGTCACGGCCGCGCACGGCGAGCTCGACCTCCTGGCCGACAGGGGGCGGCTCGTCGAACTCCGAGACGTCCACGACCCCTTGTTCGCGCGGGCCGAGCTCGACGACCACGTCCTGGCCGGAGATGCCGACCACCGTCCCGCAGCGGAGCTGTGGGTCTGCCCCGGCCTTCACCGGCGCCGACGCCGATGCTCTCGCTGCTGCCGGCCGGTCGTACTCGACCTTGTCGAGACCCTGCAGGTCGATCCCGTCGAGGGCGTCGGTGATCTCGTCGTCGAGGTTGGCGGGATTCTCTTCGGTCATGGGCGGGTCGCCGCGTTCAGGCACGCGGGCAGGGGGTCGGCGGGGGCTGGTGGAACCAGCCTCCCAGCAGGGACGGTATAGGGTCGATTCTACGCGCAGGAGGCCCCAGACGGGTGTCCCTACCCTTCGCGGTGGACGAGCGACGTGCTGGCCTGGTCGGTCGGCCAGAGGACTATCTCCCCGACGTTGACGTGCGCGGGCCGGGTGACGGCGTATAGCACCGCGTCGGCCACATCCTCGGCGGTCAGGGGTGTCATGCCCTGGTATACGGCCGCGGCGCGGGCCTCGTCGCCCCGGAAGCGGACCTTGCTGAAATCGGTCTCGACCATCGCCGGGTCGACCGTGATCAGGCGCAGGTGCTTCCCGCACAGCTCGATACGCAGGGTCTCGTAGAGGGCCTTGACGGCGAACTTCGTCGCGCAGTAGATCGCGCCGCCGGCGTATACCTGGCGACCCGCCACGCTGCCGAGGGTCACCACGTCGCCGTGGCCGCGATCGATCATGCCCGGCAGCACGGCCCGCAGGGTGTGCAGGACGCCCTTCACGTTCGTGTCGATTACCTCGCTCCACTCCGCCGGGGCCCCCTCGTGAAGAGGCTCGACGCCGTAGGCCAGTCCGGCGTTGGCGAGCACGATGTCGAGGGGCAGGTCCGCCAGGGCGCTCGCGACGGCCTCGGCGTCGCAGACGTCGAGGACGAGGGTGCGCGCGCCGGGGCAGTCGGCGGCCACGCGCTCGAGTTCTTCCTTGCGGCGGGCGGCGAGGACCACCGTCGCGCCTGCGGCGGCGAGGGCGCGCGCCGTGGCGGCGCCGATCCCGGCCGAGGCGCCGGTCACCAGGGCCAGTCGGTCTTGGAGGTCGTTCATGGATCCCACTGGAATACGCTACCGTGTCCCGATGGTCCAGACCCACATCACCTACGAGGGCAGCCTGCGCTGCCGAGCCGTCCACGCTCCCTCCGACAGCGCGCTCGTGACGGACGCGCCGACGGACAACCACGGCAAGGGCGAGTCCTTCTCGCCTACCGATCTCGTGGGCGTCTCCCTCGGTTCGTGTGTGCTGACGATCCTGGGCATGGTCGCCGAGCGGCAGGGATGGGAGCTCGCCGGTGCGACGGTCACGGTCGAGAAGATCATGCAGACCGAGCCTGACCGGAAGATCGCGCGCCTCGAGCTCGATATCCGCATCCCCGGCACCTTCGATGGGGGCCAGCGGGAGCTCCTGGAGCAAGCTGCCGGCACCTGCCCGGTGTCGGCCACCCTGGAGGGCGCGCTCGAGATCCGCACCCGCTGGGAGTGGGACGAGTAGGCGCGCGCTCCCTTCAGGGAGCTTCGCGCCCGAGGCTCCGGGCGGCGTCGATTCCGGCGCGCCAGCCCTCTGCGGCGGCGCGTCCGAAGGCGATCCCGTGCAGGGCGTTGCCGGCCAGGAACAGGCCGCCGGAAGGGGAGCGTGTGGTGGCCAGGGAGGTCTCGATGCGCTCCACCCGATCGAGGTGACCGAGCTCGTACTGGGGGATGGCGGCCGGCCAGCGGATCACCTCCCGAAAGCGAGGCGGCTCCCGCAGGCCGAACAGGCGCTGCATGTCGGCGTGCGCCAGGTCGGCGAGGTCGTCGGGTGCGAGGGCCGTCGCGCACGGGTCCGTGGCCCCGCCGAGCAGGACGCGCACCAGCAAAGCGTCGCTCGGGCTGCGCCCGGCGAACAGGTGCGAGTCCAGGACGTAGCCGAGGGAGCGCAGGCCCTCGCCGCGCGGGATCAGGGCGCCGAAGCCGCGCGGGATGCGCTGCAGGGCTTCCGCCGCGTAGCCGAGGCCCACGACGGCCACGCCGGGACAGGAGAGGCCGGCCAGCTCGCGAGCCGCCGCGGGCGCCGACTTGCTGAGCAGGGCCGCGCTGGAGCGCGGGTCGCCGGCGAGCACCACGGCGTGGGCCGGCAGGGGCGCGTTGTCGCCGGCCACGGACACCAGCCAAGGGGAGTGAGCTCCGCCGCTGACGAGGGCGGAGACCTGAGCGAGGGTGCGCACGGTGAAGGGCGCGCGCTGGGCCAGGGCGCGGGGGAGGCTCTGCATGCCGCCCGCGAAGGAACACAGGGGCGCCGCCGAGCCCGCGGGCCCGCCCTTTGAGCCTCGCGCCCGGCGCAGGGCCTTCATGGCGCGCAGCAGGGAGCCGTGTTCGCGTTCCAGCTCCCGCATACGCGGAAAGGCGGCGGGCAGGGAGATCGCCGCTGCGTCCCCGGCGAAGACGCCGCCGACCATGGGGGCGACGAGGCGCTCGGCGGCCTGGCGTCCCAGGCGGCGCGTGGCGAAGGCCAGCACGCTCTCGTCTCCGTCGTCGGTCCTGCGCGGGATCCAGCGCTCGGCGGCCAGGCGCAGGAGCCCGGCGAGCGAGAGCACGCCGCTCTGGGCGAAGGCCAGGGGCCGGGCCTCGAGAGCGCGCACGCGCCCGCCGCGCACGACGAAGCGCCGGGTGGCGGCGTCCCGGGCAGGGATCTTCTCCAGACCGGCGCGTTCGGCGAGACGGTCGAGGACGGGCTCGGCGTCGAGGAAGCCCGTGGGGCCCGCCTCAAGCGTCCATTCCCCCCGCACCTGCGTGCGGGCCTTGCCGCCGACCGTGCCCTCGCGTTCGAGGAGCAGCACTCTCGCCTCGACGCCACGCTGTTCGATCTCCTCGTGGGCTGCCCAGGCAGCGGCGAGGCCGCTGATCCCACCCCCGATCACCACCACGCGCTTCATGCTCGTCTCGCCTGCGCGACTCCTCACACGGTGCGGCTGAATGTCGGCCGGTCATCGCCCTCGTGCTTCTCGCGCCAGTAGCGGTCGAAGCACATGGCCAGGTTGCGGACAAACAGCTCGCCGGTAGGCGTCGCCTTGACGCTCTCGCCGTCAAAGGTCGCCAGGCCCTCGTCCACGAGTGGCTCCAGGCGCCGCAGGTCCTCGGCGAAGGTCTCGGCGAAGTTGATCCCGAATCGGAGCTCGAGCGCCCGCACGTCGACCCCGAAGTTGCACATCAGCTCGTGGATCAGCGCGCGTCGCAGCTCGTCATCCTCGCTGCGCACGACCCCGCGCGCGACCGGCAGCTGGTCGCGTTCGATCGCAGCGCCGTAGTCCGAGAGCTTCTTCTCGTTCTGGACGTAGGCGCCCTGAACGTCCCCGATGGCCGAGATGCCGAGGCCGATCACGTCATCGGCGGGGATGACCGCGTAGCCCTGGAAGTTGCGGCGCAGGCGCCCTTCGCGACGGGCACGCGCCAGCTCGTCGTCGGGGTGGGCGAAGTGGTCCATCCCGATGGGCTCATAGCCGGCATCGAGGAAGCGCTCGCGGGCCAGGGCGAAGAGACGGAGCTTCTGCTCGCGATCAGGGAAGTCGCTCTCATCGAGCTTCTTCATGTGACCGCGAATCCAGGGCACGAAGGCGAAGGAATACACGGCCACGCGGTCGGGGCACAGTTCGATGGTGCGCTCAACGGTGTTCTCGAAAGAGCGCGACTCCTGGAACGGGAGGCCGTAGATCAGGTCGATGTTGATGCCCTTGAAGCCCCGTGCGCGGGAGGCGTCGAGCAGCGTGCGAGTGAGCTCCACCGATTGCACACGCGCGATCGCCTCCTGAACATTGGGTTCGAAGTCCTGCACGCCGAGGGAGATGCGGTTGAAGCCGTGCTCGGCGAGCACGGCGATGTGCTCGAGGCTCGTCACGCGCGGGTCGACCTCGACGGCGAGCTCGGCGTCGGAGGTGGGGGTGAAGGAGCGCCGCAGGTGGAGGAGAAGGCGTTCGAGCTCCTGCGGCGAATGGTAGGTCGGCGTGCCTCCGCCGAGGTGCAGCTGGGAGAAGCGGCGGCGGTGCGGGAGATGCTCTGCCACCAGGTCGATCTCTCGCTCGAGCAGCTGCAGATAGGGGGCGGCCTTGTGTTTGTGGGGCGTGATGATCACGTGACAGCCGCAGAACAGGCAGCGCGACTCGCAGAATGGCAGGTGGAGGTAGAGCGAGAGCGGGGCGTCGCCCGCTGCGTCCGCCCGAGCCAGATGTCGGGCGTAGGTCTCGCGACCGACGCCCTCGTCGAACTCCACGGCCGTGGGGTAGCTCGTGTAGCGCGGCCCGGGCCGGTCGTGGCGGGCCAGCAGATCGGCGGTCAGGGTTCGGTCGATCGGTCGTTCGCTCACCGGGGGTCCTGCTCGCCGTGGACCACCTCGATCAGGGCCTCGATGCTCTCGAGCGGCGTCTCGGGATGGATCCCATGCCCGAGGTTCATCACGTGGCCGTGGGCCGGCAGCGCGGCCATGAGCGCCGAGGCCGCGCGCCTCGTCGCCTCCGGGCCGGCCAGCAGGCACGCGGGATCCAGGTTGCCCTGGAGGACCTTACCTGGACCCAGCTCGGCGCGCAGGGCCGCCAGGTCCGTTCGCCAGCAGAGCGCCAGACCCTCCGACGGCAGGAGCGCGCCGGTGCGAGCGAGGTGCGGCGCGCCGTTCAGGAAGGCGACCCGCGGCACGCCTGCGCGGCCGAGCTCGGTCAGGAGTGCCTCCATGTGCGGGCGCACGTGGGTCTCCCAGTCCGAGGCCTCGAGCAGCCCCGCCCAGGAGTCGAAGACCTGCAGGACGTCCGCGCCGGCGCGCCACTGCTCGAGCAGGAAGCTGGCCGAGAGCTGCGCGAGAGAGGCGAGCAGCTCGCCGAAGGTGAGGGGGTCCTCGCGCAGTAAGGCTCGCAAGCGCGGGAAGTCCTTGCCGCCGCGCCCGTCGACGAGGTAAGCGGCGATCGAGAGCGGGGCGCCTGCGAAGCCGATCAGGGCCGCGCGCCCGTCCAGTGCCGCTTTCACCTGTCTTAGGGTCGCGGGGACCTCGGGGGCGATCTCGGCGGCGTCGGGGATGCGCAAGGCCCTCACGGCCGCCGCGTCCCGCAGAGGTCGCTCCACGATGGGACCGGGATCGAAGCGCACATCGATCCCCATGGCGGCGACGGGACTCATCAAGTCGGCGAAGACGATGGCCGCATCGAAGGGGAAGCGCTCCAGGGGCTGCAGGGTCACCTGGGCGGCGAGGTCCGGTGACGCGCACAGTTCCTCGAAGGAGACCTCGCGCCGCAGGGCGCGGTACTCGGGTAGGCAGCGCCCGGCCTGGCGCATGATCCACAACGGTCGCCGCTCGGTCCGCTCGCCCCGCAGGACGCGCAGTAGGAGATCGTTCGAATCGCTCATGCGTCGCTCCCTGGTGCGCGAGTGAAGCGATAGCCCACCCCGCGTTCGGTGTGGAAGTGAAAAGGCCGCTCTGGATCGCGCTCAAAGCGCTTGCGCAGGCGCACGATGAAGTTGTCGATGGTGCGCGTGGAGGGGAAGACGTCATAACCCCAGACCGTCTCCAGGATCGCCTCGCGCGAGACCACCTCGCCGTCGCGCTCGGCCAGGCAGCGCAGGATCATGGCTTCCTTGTGGGTCAGGTGCTGTTCCGTGCCGTCCCAGGAGCGTCCGCGGTAGGTGGAGAAGTCGAGCTGGTTGTCGCCGAAGGCGATCGTCTCCGCGCGCCCGTCGCCGCGCATCCATGCGCCGCGGCGGACTATGGCCGAGACACGCGCAAGGAGTTCGCGCAGGGCGAAGGGCTTGGGTAGGTAGTCGTCGCCACCGGCTTCGAGGCCCTCGATGCGATCGTCCACGCCGCTCAGGGCGGTCAGAAAGAGGATCGGCACCTCGTCGCCGCGCTCGCGCAGAGCGCGGCAGACCGCGAGGCCGTCCATGCCGGGCATCATCACGTCCAGGAGGATCAGGTCCCAGGTCTCGGCCGTGGCGCGCTCCAGGGCCTGCGGTCCGTCGTGGGCGACGGCTACCTGGTACCCCTCGGCCTTGAGGTTCTCGGCGATGCCGAGGGCCAGGTTGCGCTCATCGTCCACGACCAGGATGCGCGTGTCCGTACGCCTCGCCTCGCTCATGCTCGTCCCTGCCCTTCGGCCGCCGCGGGCCACCAGAAGCGGAACACAGCTCCCTCGCCCTGCCCGTCGCTCTGGGCCTCGATCCTCCCGCCCGCGCTCTCAACGAAGTGCTTGACGATGAACAGCCCCAGGCCGGAGCCCTTCTTCTCACGCCGCAGTTCGTCGCCGGTGCGGTAGAACTTGTCGAACAGGCGGCGCGCCTCGCGCGGGTCGAACCCCACGCCGTCGTCGCTCACCTCGCCCCACACCTCTCGCCCTTCGGCGGCGGCGCGGATGCGCACCGAGCCCCCGCCGGCAGCGGCCGCGGCGTCGATGGCATTGTGGATCAGGTTCGACAGGACGGTGTGGAGTGCCGTCCTGTCGGCGTTCAGCCAGAGTCCCTCGGGCACCTCGTCCACGAGTTCCACGCCGCGCGCCGCGGCGCGCGGGCCGCTCTCCTCGAGGGAGGAGCGCAGGGCTGCGGCGAGGCAGACGCGCTCGGGTGAGAAGACCAGGTGGCCTTCCTCGATCTCTCCCGCGTCGAGGATGTTGGTGACGGTGGCCTCCAGCCTTCCCACGTCCTCGACCATGCGCGCCGAGAGGGTCGCGAGGACCTCGCCCTCGGGGCGGCGCAGCGCCAGGGTCTCCGCGGCGAGCCGCAGGCTGGCCAGGGGGCTCTTGAACTCGTGCGAGACGGAGGCGAGGAAGTTGTTCTGACGCCGGGACAGCTCCGCCCGCTGGCGCAGGGAAGCGCCGATGACTCCCATGCCGCACAGCAGCACCAGCAGGAAGAAGGAGCCCTCCCAGCCGTAGCGATTGATGCGGCGATGCCGGGCGTGATCCAGTTCGGCGGCGTGCGCGGGGTCGAGGACGGTGCCCTCGACTCCGCGCTGCAGGCGTGGAAAGAGCTCGTGCACCTTCGCCCACGCGACGCCGTTGTTCAGCAGTGCGTCGGCGGCGCGCGCTTGTTCGGCGTAGCGCTCTAGGGTGTCGGCGTTCACGGCTTGCGTGTAGGTGGACTGGTCGATGACCCAGTAGGCGGCCTGGGCGAAGCACAGGACGAGCAGGCCGCCGATGGCGATCTGCACTCCACGTGATGCGCCCCGCGAGCCCCTCATCGCGCTTCCCCGCTCTCGCCCAGGACCTGCTTAAGGGCGTCCTCCAGGCGTTCGACGTGTTCATACTCGTGGGCCAGGGAGAGGAAGCCGACCTCGAAGGCCGAGGGAGCCAGGGCCACGCCGCGGGACAGCAGGCCGTGGAAGAGCTCCCGATAGCGCGTGGCGGCCACGGGCTCGATGGCGTCGGCGCGGCGCGGGGCTTCACCCTCCTGGAGCGAGAGCCAGAAGATCGAGCCGACGCGCACGAGCCGTGCGGGCAACCTCCCAGCCTCCAGAATCGGGGTCAGGCGCTCCTCGAGGAAGCGCCCCAGGTCCTCGAGGCGCGTCCAGCCGTCCTCGCGTTCGAGCACGTCGAGGGTTGCCAGGCCGGCCGCCATGGCCAGGGGGTTTCCCGAGAGGGTCCCCGCCTGATACACGTCGCCTTCCGGTGCCAGGTGGTCCATCAGCTCGGCCCGGCCGGCGAAGGCCCCGACCGGCAGGCCGCCGCCGATCACCTTGCCGAAGGTCGCCAGGTCGGGCTCGAGGCCCAGGAGCTGGGCGGCGCCGCCGCGCGCGAGGCGGAAACCGCTGATGACCTCGTCGAGGATCAGTAGCGCTCCCTGCTCGCGCGTCTGGCGCGCGACATCGGCCAGGAACTCGCGCCGCTGGATGAGCAGCCCGCAGTTGGCGGGAACCGGCTCGATGATGACGGCGGCGATGCGCTCGGAGTGGGCGGAGAACAGGTCGGCGAGGCCTCGCTCGTCGTCGAGGTCGCAGACCAGGGTCTGGCTGGCGAAGGCCTCGGGGACGCCGGCCGAAGAGGGGCGGGCGAAGGTCGCCAATCCCGAGCCCGCCTGCACCAGGAGGTGGTCCGCGTGGCCGTGGTAGCAACCGGCGAACTTGACCACGAGGTCGCGGCCGGTGACGCCGCGCGCCAGGCGAATGGCGCTCATGGTGGCCTCCGTCCCCGACGAGACGAAGCGCACCTTCTCGATCCCCGCGTAGGCGTCGATCACGCGCTCGGCGAGAGCCGCTTCGCCCGGGCAGGGCGCACCGAAGGTCGTCCCCCGTTCGCAGGCGTCGTGCAGGGCGCTCAGCACTTCCGGGTGGGCGTGGCCGAGGATCAGCGGCCCCCAGGAGCCGACGAAGTCGAGCAGGCGTTCGCCGTCGACATCGACAAGCTCCGCGCCCGCGCCGGCGGCGATCACCCGCGGAGTTCCGCCCACGGCCCCGAAGGAGCGCACCGGTGAGCTCACACCGCCGGGGAGGGACTCGAGGGCGCGCGCGAAAGCTCGCTCGTTGGCGGTCACAGCCAGGCTCCCGCCAGGGCCTCGCGGGCGTGGTAGGTGAGGATCACATCGGCCCCGGCGCGCGCCATGGCGAGCAGGTTCTCGCGTACCACCGCCGGTTCGTCCAGCCAGCCGCGCTCGGCGGCGGCCTTCACGGCGGAGTACTCCCCCGAGACGTTGTAGGCCGCCACGGGCAGGCGCGTGACCTCACGCACGCGGCGGATGATGTCCAGGTAGGCGAGGGCCGGCTTGACCATCAACATGTCGGCGCCCTCGGCCTCGTCCAGCAAGGCCTCGCGTTCGGCCTCGCGGGCGTTGCGCACGTCCATCTGGTAGGTCTTTCGGTCGCCCTCGCCCGGCGCGCAGTCGGCCGCGTCGCGGAAGGGCCCGTAGTAGGCCGAGGCGTACTTGACCGAGTAGGAAAGGAGGCCTGTCTGCTCGAGGCCGCGGGCGTCGAGGGCCGCCCGGATGGCGGCCACGCGACCGTCCATCATGTCCGAGGGCGCGACCATGTCTGCTCCCGCCTCGGCGTGTATGACAGCCATTTCGGCCAGGAGTGGCAGGGTGGCGTCGTTGGCCACGTCGCCCCCGTCCAGCACGCCGCAGTGACCGTGGTCGGTGGTGGCGCACAGGCAGACATCGGTGATCACCAGCAGGTCCGCGCCGAACTCGCGCTTGAGGGCAGCCACGGCCTGCGGTACGGCGCTCTCAGTGTCTCGCGCGAGACTGCCCGTGGGGTCCTTGCGTCCGTCGCCGGCGAGGCCGAAGAGCAGTACGCTGCGCAGGCCGAGTTCGAGGTCCGAGGCCACCGTCCGCAAGAGCGCCTCGCGGCCGGTGCGGGAGATCCCGGGCATCGAGGGGATGGGCTCCACGGTGCGCTCGTCGGGGAGCACGAAGTGGGGCATGACCAGGCGCGAGGCGTCCAGGCGGGTCTCGCTCACGAGGTCGCGCAGGACGGATCCGCGCCGCAGGCGGCGGGGTCGGCTGAGAAGGGGATCGGGGTCGGGCTGGCTCATGAGCGGCAGTCGGGAGGCTGGTGGGCGGCGTCCAGGGAACGCCAGGCGTGAATCATGGCGGGCAGGTCACGACCGGCGGCCTCCGCCGCCACGGTCAGGCCCGCGGCCTGGGCCGCCGCGCTGGTCGCGGGGCCGAGGGTGACGACCGCGACTGTTGCGGGCAGGTCGGTCTGGGCCATGAGGCCCTCCACGGCCGAGGGACTGGCCAGGAAGACCGCGTCCGCCTCTACCTGCGCGCGCGTCCCCGATGGCACCGCCGGATAGGTACGGTAGACGGGAACGAGCACGCACTCCACCCCTCGGGTGGTCAAGCCGTCGCGAAGGTCCGGAAGGCCATCCTGGGCTCCCGCCAGCAGGATCCGCTCACTCGCGCACTCGGCGAGGGCGACGGCCAGGGAGTGCCCGGTCTGTTCGGGGGCGACAAGGTCGCAGTGGCCGAGGAGCGCACGCGCCGCGTCGGCGCTGGCCGCACCGACGGCGGCGACCGAGACGCCGTCGGGCAGGCCCCCTGGCGCGAGCGCCGCGACGGCCCTCGCGCCGCGCCGCGAGGTGAGGGCCAGCCAGTCGCAGCGAGCGAGCTCAAGCGCGAGGAGGGCGGCGCTCTCGGGGATCGGCTCGCAGCGGATGCAGGGGAGCTCAACGGGCTGTAAGTCCGCCGCGCGCAGGTCCTCGGCCCAGCGTGCGTTGTCCTCGACGCTGCGCGTGATCAGGATGCGCTTCATGCCGATCGTTCCTCGCATGCCAGCAGGGCCTCGTGCACGCGCGCAGCCAGGCCCTCGGGACCGTCTCCGGCCACCTGGGCCCGCCGCAGGCGATCGTCCAGATCGAGCACCGCGCGCAGCACCAGGCGCCCGGTCCGCTCCTCGCTGCAGTGCGCGCCGAAGGGCGCGTCGCAGCCTGCCTGCACCAGGCGCAGTAGCTCGCGCTCGACCTCGACGACGCGCCGCGTGGGCGCGTCGTCGAGGTCGGCGACCGCCGCGTGTGCCGCGTTCCCGCTCTGCACTTGCAAGGCGAGGGCACCCTGGGACGGAGCCGGCACGAAGCGTTCGGGATCGAGGCGCCGCTCGACGAGATCGTCGCGTCGGAGTGTTTCGCACTCCCCGCGCTCGGCCGCCGCGTCGAGGCGGTCGAGGCCAGCGGCGGCCAGGACGATGGCGTCGAGGTCTCCCTCCTGCAATCGTCGCACGCGCGTGGGGACGTTGCCGCGCAGGGGGGCGATGCGCAGGTCGGGGCGCTCCTCGCTCAGCAGGACGCGGCGGCGGGCGGCGGAGCTGCCCACCCGTGCTCCGTCGATCAGGGGCAGGCCGGGGGCGTCGGCGGCGTGGGCCTCGGGACGGATCAGCAGGCGGTCCGCCGCGTCGGCGCGCGGGGGGACGGCGGCGATGGTCAATCCCCTGGGAGAGTCCCCGGGGAGGTCCTTGTAGGAGTGCACGGCGAGATCCACGCGCCCTTCAGCGAGCGCACGCTCGATCTCGCTCACGAACACACCCGGAGGGCCGATGCTGGCGAAGGGACTGACCTGGTCGGCGTCGCCGTGGGTCTCGATCGGTACGAGCTCGATCCGATGCCCGCGCGCTTCGAGCTCCTTCTGGACCCAGCGCGCTTGCACCAGAGCCAGGGCCGATGCGCGCGTTCCGATGCGCAGCTTCACGGCGGATCTTCTTCGTCAGGCGGCAGGGCCGCGAGCACGCGTTCGGTGTCCAGGGCCGCCCCGAGCTTGCGTGCGAGGTCGCGCTCGGCGCCGGAGAGGAAGGCGCTCAGGGCTTCGGGCCCGGCCTGCAGGGCGACCTCTCGCAGGCCGCGGCTGGAGAGGTGGGCGAACCGCCGAGCGAGAGCCTCGGCCCAGCGCCGCACGGCGCTCGCGCCTTCGGGGTCGAGGTCGCCCAGTCCCCGGCGCAGCAGGTCTTCGACCCCGGCCAGAGCGGTCTCGCGGTAGTGATCATGCAGGATCGTGACGACGGACTCGACCGAACGCAGACCCAGGCGGCGGTGCACGCGATCGAGGGCATCGTCCACCAGGGCCCGCGCGTCCGCCGAGTCGCGCCGCCGCTGTCGCTGGTTACCGGCCGCGGCGGCGTTGATCTCCTCCATGCCCACGCGCTCGAACCCGAGGGCGCGGGCTGCTTCGGGGGCGATGTCGGGAGGCAGGGCCAGGTCCACCAGGAGCGGGAGGCGCCCGCGGCTGGCGCGGGCCAGGGCGATGAGGTCGGCCTGGTCGAGGATGGGGAGCGGGGCCCCGGTGGCGGAGACCACGACCGCCAGCGCATCGGGATCCGTTCGGAACTCCGCGAGTGGGCGCGGTCGGGCGTCGATGCCGAGCTCGCGCGCCGCGCGCGTCGCGCGCTCGACCGTGCGGTTCACCCACACGAGCGGCCGCCCGCACTTCGCCAGGCTCTCGGCGCAGCGGCGCGTCATGGGGGACACGCCGATCAGGGCTACCGGTCCGCGCGTGGCATCGATCCGCTCCAGGGCCAGCTCCGCCAGGGAGGTGCGGCCGAGGCCCAGACCGCTTTGGCGGCGCACGCGGCGGGCGACCTTGAGAGCCTCTTCCCACAGGAAGGACACCCGCCGCCCGGCGAGTCCCAGGCGGCGCGCTTCCTCCAGAGCCGCTCGCACCTGCCCGGCGATCTCGGTCTCTCCCAGGCGCGCCGAGTCCAGGCCGGCCGCCACCAGGAAGAGGTGCTCGACGGCTCCCTCGCCGGCCCAGGCGCGCAGGGTGCGCTCGGCCTCGCCGGGCTGGGGCTCCCGTCCGGCGAGGGCGAGGAAAGCCCGGCGTCGCATGGTCGCTGCGGGGGTCGGCTCTTCGGCCACGAAGCACAGTTCCACCCGGTTGCAGGTGGCCAGGTAGCACAGCTCCTTTGCACCCATGGCGTGCGCCATGGCGGGCAGGCGTTCAGAGCGCCGCTCGCTCGGCAGGGTGAAGCGCGAGATGGCCTCTTCCCCTCCGTGGCGCCAGTCGAGGCCGACGATTCCGATGCGATTCATGGGTCGATGGTGGGACTCCCGAGGACCTTCTAGCGCCTCTGGGCCCGCCGTTGTCACAGGAGTGTCAGCGCCGCGAAGTTATCGTCCCGGCTCGGCTCGGCTCAGGCCGACAAGGCCGCCAGGGCGTGCGCCAGGGCCGGGTGCCCGGCGGGTGCTCTCGCGAGGACGAAGGACTCGCCCCCGGCGGCGAGGAAAGTCTCGCGCCCCCGTCGGCTCAATTCCTCCAGGGTTTCGAGACCGTCGGTCAGGAAACCGGGGGCGCTTACGGCGACGCGCTTCACGCCGCGCGCCGCGAGGTCGGCCAGGGTCGCCGCGGTGGCCGGTCCCAACCAGGGGGTACGTCCGAAACGCGACTGGAAGCAGACGGTCGTGTGTTCCTCCTTCCAGGCCACGGCGGCCGTGAGGGCCTCGGCCGTGCGCCGGCAGTCGGCCTGGTAGCGGCCGCCCTCGCGGCGGTCGACGGCCGCGGGGATCGCGTGGAAGGAGAAGACCAGGTGTTCCGGCTCGGCATCCCCCGCCTCTTGCACGGCCGTGCGCAGGCGGTCGGCGAGGGCCACCACGTAGCCCGGGTCGGCGGGGTCGAGGTGCGCGACCGAGAGGCGTTCCTCAAGTCCGAGGCGTCTGGCGATGGCGTGGGCGGTCGCTTCCACCGTTCCCGCGCTGGAGGCCGTGCGCTGGGGGAAGAGCGGGGCGACCACCAGTCGCTCTGCGCGCGCCGCCGCCGCGGCCATGGCGGCCTCCAGGCTCTGAGCCCCATAGCGGTAGGCGAGGCTGGCCGATCCTTGATCGCCCAGGTCCGCTCGCACCGCATCCAGCAAGCGCTCGCTCTCCACTGCCAGGGGTGAGCCCGCGTCGGTCCAGATTGTGCGATAGAGCGCGGCCACGCGCGCCGGCCGGCGGCGCAGGACGATCCCGTGCAAGATGGGCAACCACAGCCAGCGCGGCCGCTCGACCACCATCGGGTCGCTCAGGAACTCGGCCAGGAACGCCCGTACGGCGCTCTCCGTTGGGGCCGAGGGTGTGCCGAGGTTGGTGAGGATCAGCTCCCTCGTCGGCGCGGCGTCGACCATGGCGCGCCGTTATACCAACCCCTTGCGCCGCCCGTCTGCTGCCTCAGGGACAGAAGGTCACGCTGAGGGCGTCGGAGAGGTTGAATCCCGAGCCCTGGGGGCCGGTGGGGTCCCGGTACCAGAACTGGAAGAACCACGTCTCGCCCGCATCGATCTGGCCGCCCGGAGCGGGGGGCGCGCTGAAGTCCAGCGGCCGCGATGCGTGGCCGCCGGGCTCGATGACCTGCGGCGGATTCAGTCGCCAGACCGTCCCGCCGACGCAGCGAACGCCGTCGCCGAAGGGGATCTGGGCCTGCTGCGGACCGTAGTAGAAGAGGCCGAACTGGCCGGGGATGGCACCGTCCGCGCGCAGTTCGAAGTCGCTGGCGGAGATTATGGTCGTGCCGCCGTGGGAGATCCACGCGCCGGGGCCGGCGGAGTTGGGAGCGCTCGTGCAGTAGGCCCAGGCCGTGCTCCCCGCGGGCACGATCTTGAACACCTCGCCGCCCGCCTTGTCGAGCAGGTATAGCTCGCCGTCGGCGTCCTCTCCGAAGGAGACCAGCAGGTCGATGCTGGTGGAACCGCAGGGGGCCAGTTCCGCCGTGCGCTCGGTGAGCTCGCTCATGCCCGCTCCGTCGTGGCGGAAGGACCAGACGCGCCCGCTGCAAAAGTCGCCGAAGAAGACCTTGCCCTGTTCAGCGGGCAGCGCGGCGCCGCGATACACGACGCCGCCGATCACGCAGCAGTTGCCCAGGGTGTGGGGGTAGTCGTGGACAGGATCGATCCACGACGGATCGTCGCAGGCGCAGCCTGCCGCGTTCGTGCAGTCCGTCCCCTCCATACACTTCCAGCCGTAGTTCTCTCCGCCGGCGCTGGCGGCGGGCTGGAAGTTGATCTCCTCGCGGTCCGCCTGCCCCACGTCGCCGATCCACAGGTCCCCGGTGACGCGGTCGAAGCTGAAGCGCCAGGGCTGGCGCAAGCCGTAGGCCCAGATCGCCTCTTCGGCTCCCGGCACGCCGACGAAGGGGTTGTCGGGCGGAACGTGGGGGGGCGGCAGGTCCACGTCGAGGCGCAGGAGCTTGCCGAAGGTGGTCGTGAGGTCCTGGGCGTGGCCGTTGGGGTCGTTGTCGGGGCCGCCGTCACCTATCCCGACATAGAGCATGCCATCGGGGCCGAACTGCACGCAGCTCCAGTTGTGGACCAGGTGTGGCTGCGGCTGGGGCCCGAGGATCAGGACGGCGCTGCTGGGGTCAGCGATGTTGGGGTTGCTCGAGAGCCCGTACTGCACCAGATGAGAGTTCTGCCCTACGTCCTGATAGACGACGTAGAAGCGACCGTTGGAGGCGTGGTCGGGGTGGAAGGCCATGCCCAGCAAGCCCTCGGTGTTGTGTGCGACGATGCCGGAGAGGTCGAGGAAGGGCTGGCCCTGGATGCGGCCGTCCTCGATCAGGTAGATGACGCCGTTCTCGGTCGTGACGAACAGACGCCGGGAGTCGCCGGGCGGGGCGCAGAGGAAGGTCGGCGTGTCGAACCCCGAGGCGATGCGGACCGAGGCGATGCCCTGGGCGTGAGCCGCGGGGGCGGCGAACAGGAGCAGGCAAGCGAGGAGGAGCTTCATCGGTGGTCTGTTGGTCGGGGCCGGATCCTGACTCGCGGCGGAGGGGGCCTGCCAATCCGAGGCTATCACGATGCGCCAGGTTTGACCGATTTCAGCAGGCGGGTGACCCGCCATTTGGTGCTGGCGAGGTCCAGAATGAGGTCCCGCACGGGGGCATGGAGCGATCGTTGGGTCGCCCGCAGGGGCGAGGATCGGTCCTGACGGGGCTGATTGGCCCTCCCTGAAGCCGGAGGTCCCCGAGAGACACCTTGTCCAGTAGCCTGATTCGTGATCCCAGCAATCCCATCGTCCTGGAGCGTCGAACGCTCTGGGCGCTTCAAGGAGAACCCATCATGTTTCGTCTTCACTCCACGTCCATCGCTCTTGTAACCCTGACGTGTCTGGCCGCGACCGCCGGCGCACAGTCCTACAGCGAGGACTTCGAGTCCTTGACCCTTGGGTTTCTCGATGGTCAGGACCGCTGGCACGGCTGGGACGCCAACAACACGCTGTTCAGCACCGTCGTCAGCACGCAGAACAACACGCCGGGAGGCACTCAGTCGGCCGAGATCTCCGTTGGCGCCGACACGATCTGCGATTTCGACGCGATCAACAGCTTGCCCGAGCTGGCCTTCGACTCAGGGCAGTGGACGCTGTCGTGTCAGATGTTCGTGGAGGGGGGCTTCCAGGGCCAGCAGTACTACATGGTGATGAACGACTACAACGATTTCGGGCCCTACGAGTGGAACGTGATGCTGCAGTTCGATTCGGCCAGCTCGAACGTGATCTGCAGTTGCGGCAGCAACGGTCCGCCGGTGACCATGCCGATCCAGTTCGACGACTGGGCCGAGATCCGCTGTGAGTTCGATCTCGACGCGGACAACGTCGACCTCTACTACGACAACCAGTTCGTCGGCTCCTATCCCCCCTCGTTAGGGGTCTTCGGGAGCGACAGCTACGCCAGCGCTCGAATCGACGCCATCGATCTCTATCCCGATGCTGCCGGTTTTCCCAACACGACGCCCGTCTACTACGACGACTTCTCCCTGGAGCAGGTCGGAGGCACCCTGGGCACTTCGTTCTGCTCGGGTGACGGCACCGGCACCGCCTGTCCCTGCGGCAACAACGGTGGCGTCGGTGAGGGCTGCGGAAACAGCTCGGGTAGCGGAGGCACGCTCTCCGCTACCGGCGACTCCAGCGCCGGTGGCAGCCAAACCTACGAGGCAGGCAACCTGATTCCCGGGCAGCCGGCCTTGCTGTTCAGTGGCAACAACGCCATCAATGGCGGCCTGGGCATTCCCTTCGGCGACGGCCTGCGCTGCGCCGGCCAGGGTGTGCTGCGCCACGGCGTGCGGAGCCCCAACGCTGGCGGCGACGCCAGCTGGGCCTCGCCTCTGCCCAATGAGGCGTGGGGGCCGGGGGACACGAAGCATTTCCAGGGCTGGTACCGCGACCCGAGCGGAAGCCCCTGCGGGAACGGCTTCAACCTGACCACCGGGCACACGATCAGCTTCAACTGAGCGTGGTCCAGCGCTGAGCGAGGGCATGTGGGCTCGGGGCACTCAGTGTCCGAGGGCCTCGAGGCGCGCGCGCCAGGTGCGCGCCTCTTCCTTTCTGCCGAGGCGCTCCAGGAGGGCCTGGACGTTCTCCACGGCGGGGCGGTGTCGCGGGTCGAGGCTCGCGGCCCGCCGGTAATGGAGCAGCGCGGCCGCGTCCTCGCCCCGCTTCTCGAGGCACACCCCGAGGCTGTTGACGGTCGCGGCGCGCTCGGCGCCGGCCTCCAGGAGGGCCCGGAAGTGTGGCTCGGCCTCTCCGGGCCGATCGAGGGCCAGCAGGTACGTGCCCAGGTAGCGCCGCGCCCAGAGGTTGTGGGGGTTGCCGTCCAGAATCAGGCGCAGAGCGTCGGCTCCTTCCTCCAGCTCGCCGGCATCTCCGAGGGCCGCTGCTTGACCCATTGCGTAGGCCTCGGCCATGCGCGCGTGGGGACTCGGCCGGTCGCATTCGTCGAGAGGGTCGGGGAGCGGGCCCGCTTCCGAGCCCGAGGCCGCGTAGCCAAGGCGTTCCAGTTCGGCCATCAGAGCCTCGGTGTCGGTGTCGATGCCCTCGATCGCCAGGGTCGGCAGCCTGCTCAGCTCGGCCAGGCGTCGGCGGTAGCTCTCTGTCCGCGCTCCGTCCGCGGTGAGCAGGTCGGTCGTCTCGCCAGGGTCGGCGATCGGGTCGAACAGCTCGGGGGCGGCGCTGTGGACGTACTTGCCCTGGGCGTCGGCCCACCCGGCGAGCGGGCTCCAGCCGTGGTTCAGGAGGCCGGAGTAAGATTCGAAGTACACGCCCGGGCGGTCCTCGGGTCCGGGTCCCATCAGGTCGACGCCGTCCACATCGCCACTAGAACCCAGGTCCAGCGCGGCGATCAGCGTCGGGAAGACGTCCACCACACTGACCACCGCCTTCGAGCGCTCGCCGGCTCGGCGGCCGTCGGGGGCGCGCACGAGCAGCGGTACGCGCAGGGTCGGCTCGTAGCAGGTGAGGGAGTGGGTCAGCTCGCCGTGCTGTCCAAGGGCCTCGCCGTGATCGCCGACCACCACGACCCAGGTGCGGTCGAGTTCGCCGCTGCGCGCGAGCTCGTCAAGCAGGCGTCCGAGGGCGTGGTCCATGGCCGCCACCTCTCCCAGGTAGGGGTCGCCGCCGACACGCTCGGCGAACCCGGGGGGTGGTGAGTAGGGGCGGTGGGCGTCGAACAGGTGTACCCAGGCCAGGAAAGGCCGAGCGCGCTCGCGCCGCCTGTACCAGCCGAGGAAGGCGTCGACGACGGCGTCCGCCGCGCGCTCGGCGTAGGCGCTGGATGTGCCTCCCACCCCGCGCACCGGCGCGTCGTAGTGGTCGAAGCCCTGGTCCAGACCGAAGGCCGGGTCGAGCACGACGGCTGCCAGGAAGGCGGCGGTCTCGATGCCTCTCTCGCGCGCGCGCTCGGCCAGGGTCACGGCGGCTGGAGGTAGGGCGCGCGCGTTGTTGATCCGAAGGGTGTGGCGCGGCGGGTAGAGGCCGGTCAGCATCGACGCGTGGGCCGGCAGGGTGATGGGCGCGGTCGTGCGTGCGCGCTCGAAGAGCAGCCCCTCGTTTGCGAGCGCGTCGAGGCGAGGAGTCGTGGGGGCTGGGTTGCCGTAGCAGCTCAGGGCGTCTGCGCGGGTCGTGTCGAGGGTCACCAGCAGGGCGCAGGGCGGCGGCTGGGTCGCCGGGCAGGCGGCGAGCGCGGTCATGACGAGTGCGCCGGCGGCGGAGCTGTAACGCACGTGCCGCGCTCGCGGCCGGGCTCGCGCGCGCACACCGCAGGAGGTCGCCTTCACTCGCCGATGTCCTCGTTCCACAGCTCAGGGTGTGCGGCGATGAACTTCTGCATCAGGCTCACACACTCCTCGTCATCGACGATCGAGAGCTCGACTCCCCGGGAGCGGAGGCGCTCTTGGGGGCCCTGGAAGGTCCGGTCCTCGCCCACGACGACGCGCGGGATGCGGTAGAGCAAGACCGTCCCGCTGCACATCTCGCAGGGGGAGAGGGTGGAGTAGAGGGTCGTGCGGGCGTACTCGGCGGCGCTGCGTCGGCCGGCGTTCTCGATGCAGTCCATCTCCGCGTGCAGGATCGCGCTGCCCTGCTGCACGCGCCGGTTGTGGCCGCGTCCGACGATCTCGCCGTCGAGGACCAGCACGGAGCCGATCGGGATCCCGCCCTCGGCCAGGCCCAGGCGCGCCTCGCGGATCGCTTCGATCAGGAAGGGGTCGGGCATCTCGTCGTGGCGCGTGGGAGCGCCGGAGGCCGCGGGTGCGCGCTCTCCGTGAACGGTACAGTAACCCACGCCCCCGGCGCCACCCGCGCCGAGCCCTCCGATGCCATCCAGGAGCGACGAACCCATGCCGAGTTTCCCCGATCCGTCCCTGATCAACGACGACCTCGCGCCGACCTCTCACGAGGCCCGCAACTGGTCCGTCCTGCACATGGCCTCGCTCTGGATCGGGATGGTCGTCTGCGTGCCGACCTACATGCTGGCCGGGGGCATGATCGACCTCGGCATGAACTGGTGGCAGGCCGTCGGCACGGTGCTGCTCGGCAACCTGATCGTCCTGATCCCCATGATCCTCAACGGCCACGCGGGCACCAAGCTGGGCGTTCCCTTCCCGGTCCTCTCGCGCGCCAGCTTCGGGGTCACGGGCGCCCACATCCCGTCCGTCCTGCGCGGCCTCGTCGCCTGCGGGTGGTTTGGGATCCAGACCGCGATCGGCGGGGCGGCGATCTACCAGCTGAGCGGGGTGCTACGAGCCGAGGCCTATACCGGAGCGGACCTTCCGATAGTGGGCCTCAATCTTCTCGAGCTGGCCTGCGTGCTGGTCTTCTGGCTGCTGCAGGTCGCGATCATCTGGCGCGGGATCGACTCGATCAAAGTGCTCGAGACCTGGGCCGCGCCCTTCCTGATCCTGATGGGGCTGGCGCTGCTCGCCTGGGCCTACCTGAAGACCGAGGGCTGGGGAGACATGCTCTCGGCACGCTCGGCCTTTGATCCGGGCGGCGAGAAGGAAGGTCAGTTTCTCTCGGTCTTCTTTCCGAGCCTGACGGCGATGGTCGGCTTCTGGGCGACCCTGTCCCTCAACATCCCCGACTTCACGCGCTACGCGCGCTCGCAGCGGGACCAGGCCCTCGGGCAGGCCCTGGGCCTGCCGCTGGTCATGACGCTCTTCGCCTTCGTGGGAGTGGCCGTGACCTCCGCGACGGTCGTCATCTACGGCGAGGCGATCCCCGACCCGACCGCTCTGGCCGGGCGCATGGGGGGCGGATGGACCGTCGTCGTCTCGCTCATTGCCCTGAGCGTCGCGACCCTCTCGACGAACATCGCGGCCAATGTCGTCTCCCCGGCGAACGTGATCCTGAACCTCTCCCCGCGCCGCGCGACCTTCCGCATCGGCGGGCTGATCACGGCCCTGGTCGGGATCGTGATCCTGCCCTGGAAGCTGATCGAGTCGACCGACGGCTACATCTTCACCTGGCTGATCGGCTACTCGGCCTTGCTCGGCCCGATCGGTGGCATCGTGATCTGCGACTACTTCCTCGTGCGGCGCACGAATGTCGACGTGGACGCCCTCTACCAGCGGCGCGGTGAGTACGCCTACAGTGGGGGGGTGAACCCGGTGGCGGTCTTCGCCCTCGTCGCGGGCGTCGCCCCCAACGTCCCCGGCTTCCTGGCCGAGGCGGGCCTCGTCGACTCCGTGCCGGCCGTCTTCGCGAGCGTCTACACCTACGCCTGGTTCGTGGGTTTCGCCCTCTCCGGCGGCCTCTACACCCTCGGAATGAAGCTGCGCGGCTGAGAGGCCGTGCTGGCGCCGACGGAGGTCAGTCCGTCACCAGGCTGTCGGTCTCGGCCGCGATGTCGCCCTTCCACATCCCGTCGCGGTTGGAGGTCCCGGCCTTCTCGCGGCGCGCCGCCCTCTGGCGCTCGACCAGGTCGGCGTGGGTCGTGAAGCAGGGCAGGCTCTTGCCCACGAGCTCGGCCACGGTCTCGAAGCCGTGGCGCTCCATGAAGGCCTCCAGGCCTGTGCACAGGTCGCTGATCATCTCGTAGCCGTGCAGCATGGCGCCGGTGCAGATCTGCACCGTGTGGGCGCCCACCAGCAGGAACTGCACGGCGTCCTCGGCGGTCTCGATGCCGCCCATGCCCGAGAGCGAGGCCCCGGGACAGGCGCGGGCGATCTCCATCACCTGGCGCAGGGCGATCGGGCGCACGGCCTGGCCTGAGTAGCCGCCGGGCTCGGAGTGGCCTTCCACCGTCGGCATGGGCTGCAGGGTCTCGAGGTTGATGCCGATGATGCAGAGGATCGTGTTGATGGCGCTGATGCCGTCGGCGCCGCCCTTCAGGGCCGCCAGTGCGGGCTCGGTCGGGTCGGTGATGTTGGGCGTCATCTTGGCCCAGACCGGGATCGTCGCCGCGCCCGCGGCCCAGCCGCACACCTCCTCGACCATCTCGGGATCCTGGCCCATCGCGGCGCCCATGCGACGCTCGGGCAAGCCGTGGGGGCAGGAGAGGTTGAGCTCGAGGGCGTCGACGCCCGTGGCCTGGGTGCGCTCGACGATCTCGATCCAGCGGTCGGCATGGCATTCCTCCATGATCGAGGCGATCAGCATCCGATCGGGGAACTCGGCCTTGCACTCTGCGAGCTCCTCAAGCCAGAGCTCGAAGGGGCGATCGCTGATCAGCTCGATGTTCTGGAAGCCGATCACCTTCTTGCGGTCGGCGCGGTCGGTGAGCTTGCCGTAGCGCGGCACGACGTTCGTGACCAGCTCGTTGTTCAGACTGATCGTCTTGCAGACGATGCCACCCCAGCCCAGGGAGAAGGAGCGCTTGATGACCTTACCGTTGGTCCCTGGTGGGCCCGAGGCCAGCACGAAGGGGTTCGGGAAGCGCATCCCGTCAACTTCTATGGAGAGGTCGGCCACGGTGGGGTCATGCGGGTTGGGATTCGATGGCGGAGAAGGCCTCACCCAGGATGCGCAGGGCCTCGTCCACGTCGGCGGCGCCGGCGATCAGGGGCGGTGAGATGCGCGTGACGTTGCCGTGCAGGCCGCCCTTACCGATCAGCAGGCCACGCGCCTTGGTCTCCTCGAAGAGGCGCGCGGTGGTCTGCGGGTCAGGAGTACGGTCACCGGCGGTCTCGTCGGCTACCAGTTCGAGGGCCTGCATCAGGCCCTTGCCGCGCACGTCGCCGATGCTGCGCGGGTGGCGTTGCTGGAGTTCCTCGAGCCCCTCGCGCAGGCGCGCGCCCTGGGTCTCTGCGTTGGCGGCGAGTCCGTCGCCCTCGATCACGTCCAGGGTGGCGAGGGCTGCGGCGCAGGAGGGCGGGTTGCCGCCGTAGGTGGAGATCGTCATGGCCTTGAAGGCATCGGCGATCTCGGGCGTGGCGATCGTCACGCCCAGGGGCATGCCGTTGGCGACGCCCTTGGCCATGGTCATGATCTCGGGCTCCACGCCCCAGTGCTCGATGCCGAACATGTGGCTTCCCGTGCGGCCGAACCCTGTCTGGACCTCGTCGCAGATGAACACGCCGCCGTGCTCGCGCACGATCTCGACGGCGATCTGGAAGTACTCGGGCGGGGGCGTGATGAAACCGCCCACGCCCTGGATCGGCTCGGCCAGGAAGGCCGCCACCTCGCCCGTGGTCGTGGTCTGGATCAGCTCGCGGATGTCCGTGGCGCAGCGCACCTCGCAGTCGGGGTAGGTCAGGCCGAACGGACAGCGGTAGCAGTAGGGCGAGACTGCGTGCTTGATGGCCGCGATCTGGGTCGGGACGGCGCGCCAGGGCGCGTGGGCCGTGAGGGACTGGGCGAGCAGGGAGCGTCCGGAGTAACCGTGGCGCAGGGCGATGATCTCCTGGGAGCCGGTGAAGATCTGGGCCAGGACCACCGCCGTCTCGTCCGCCTCGGTGCCGGAGGCCGTGAAGAGGCTCTTCTGCAGGCGCCCCGGGGTCATGCCGGCGAGGCGCTCGGCGAGCTCGACTGTCGGCAGGGTCGGGTAGAGGGAGGAGACGTGGCCGAGGCGGTCGATCTGTAGCTTGAGGGGTTCGGTGACGCGCGGATTGCAGTGCCCGACCGAGACCGTGAGGATGCCGCCGAAGAAGTCGAGGTACTCGCGGCCGTCCACATCGCGGAGCGTCATGCCCTCGCCGCTCTCGAGCACCACCGACTCGTTGTAGTAGTTGGCGACGGCCGGCAGCAGGTATTCGGCGTGCTTCTCGCGGGCCGTGGCCGCCGGATTCTCCTGTTGGGTATCGTCGTTCATCTCGTCCTCAGGGCGTGGTGGGTATCAGGGGCGTCGCTGTCTCGAAGCGGGTCTTGCGGGGCAGGTAGCGCCCGCGGCCCTTCGCTCCGCTGAAGCTCGCTCCGTCCACGATCACCTCGCCGCGCGAGAGCACGACGTCCACCGCTCCCCGGACGACGCGACCCTCGTAGGGGTTGTAGTCCACGTTCATGTGCAGGGACTCGGCGCGCAGGACCGTCTCGCCCGCGGGGTCGAAGACCACGATGTCGGCGTCGCTGCCGGGGGCGATCGTGCCCTTGCGCGGGAACAGGCCGAACAGGCGCGCGGGGGAAGTGGAGGTCAGCTCGACCCAGCGGTTGAGGGAGATGCGGCCGGCCGCCACCCCGCCGTCGAAGGTCAGCAACATGCGCGTCTCGATGCCGGGCGCGCCATTGGGGATCTTGCTGAAGTCGTCGCGCCCGAGCTGCTTGCCCTCCTTGAAGCAGAACGGGCAGTGATCGGTGGAGATGGCCTGCAGGTCGCCGGTGCGCAGGCCGCGCCACAGCTCGCCTTGTGTGGCCTTGTCGCGCAGGGGCGGGCTCATGACGTACTTGGCTCCCTCGAAGCCCGGCTCTTCGTAGTTGTCGTGGGAGAGGAACAGGTACTGGGGGCAGGTCTCGGCATAGGCCTCCAGCCCGCGGGCGCGGGCCGCGGTCACCTCGGCCAGGGCTTCCGCGGCGGAGAGGTGCACGATGTAGACCGGCACGCCGGCCATCTCGGCCAGGGCGATCGCACGGTGGGTCGCCTCGGCCTCGGCCTGCGGCGGGCGGGTCAGGGCGTGGTAGCGCGGCTCGGTCTCTCCGCGCCGCAGGGCCTGTTCCACCAGCACGTCGATGACCATCCCGTTCTCGGCGTGCATGCAGATCGTGGCTCCCAGCTCGCCGGAGCGCTGCATGCAGCGGAAGATGCCGCCGTCGTCCATGTAGAAGACGCCCGGGTAGGCCATGAAGAGCTTGAAGGAGGTCACACCCTCCTCGACCATCTCGCCCATCTCGCGTTCGAGCTCGTTGGTGTGCTCGGACATGATCATGTGGAAGCCGTAGTCGATGGTCGCCTTGCCATCGGCCTTGGCCATCCAGCACTCCCAGGCCTGGCGCAGGGTCTCCCCGCGCTGCTGGATGGCGAAGTCGACCAGGGTCGTCGTGCCGCCGTGGGCCGCCGCGACCGTGCCGGTCTCGAAGTCATCGACCGAGAAGGCGCCGCCGAAGGGCATGTCGAGGTGCGTGTGCACATCGATGCCGCCGGGGATCACAAGTTTTCCCGAGGCGTCGATCGTGCGGTCCACCTCTCCGGCGAGGTCCAGGCCCACAGCCTTCACCTGCTCGCCGTCGGTCAGCACGTCGCCGCAAAAGACCTCCGTGGCCGTGACGACCGTGCCGCCCTGGATCAGTGTCTTCATCGCGCAGTCCTCAGGGCAAGAGCCCGGTCATGTCCTCGTAGGTCTCCGGGCGCCGGTCACGGTAGAACTGCCACACGCGACGCACTTCCTCGATCAGCTCCAGGTCCATGTCGGCGATCACCAGCTCGTCCTCGTCCTCCGAGGCCTCGGCCAGGAATTTGCCGCGCGGATCGACGAAGTAGCTCGTGCCGTAGAACTTGCCCAGGTTCCAGGGGGCCTCGGTCCCGACGCGGTTGATGCAGCCCATGAAGTAGCCGTTGGCCACGGCGTGGGCGGGTTGCTCGAGCTTCCACAGGTACTGGGAGAGGCCCGCGACCGTCGCCGAGGGGTTGAAGACGATCTCGGCGCCATTCAGGCCCAGCAGTCGCGCTCCCTCGGGGAAGTGGCGGTCGTAGCAGATGTAGACACCGACGCGCGCGTAGGCCGTCTCGAACACCGGGTAGCCCAGGTTGCCGGGCTTGAAGAAGAACTTCTCCCAGAAACCCGAGGTGTGGGGGATGTGGTTCTTGCGGTACTTGCCGAGGTAGGTGCCGTCGGCGTCGATGACCGCGGCGCTGTTGTAGTAGACCCCGGCCTGCTCGCGCTCGTAGACCGGCACGACGAGCACCATCTGATGCTTGGCCGCAAGGGGTGCTAGAGCCTCGGTCGTCGGTCCGGGGATCGGCTCGGCGGCGTCGTACCAGCGAGCGTCCTGTCCCGGGCAGAAGTAGGGGCCGTTGAAGATCTCCTGCAGGCAGAGGATCTGCACCCCAGCTCGGCCGGCCTCCTCGATCATGGGCAGGTGCTTCTCTAAGGCCGCTGCCTGGATCTCCGCCACCGGACGGGTCTCGTCATTGAGGGGATTGGCGCACTGGATCAGCCCGCCCTTCACGATTCTGGCCACGCTAGGTGCTCCTCTCTACCAACGGGAAATGACGACCTTGCGATCGGTGTAGAAGTCGAAGGCCTCGCGCCCGTGGGCCTTGAGGTCTCCGAAGAACGAGCCCTTGGCGCCGCCGAAGCCGAAGAAGGACATCGGTGCGGCCACGCCGATGTTCACACCGGCCATGCTGGCCTCGATGTTGTAGCGGAAGTTTCGGGCGTGCTTGCCGCTGGTGGTGAAGATCGAGCTCGCGTTGGCGAGCGGCTGGTCGCGGGTGACCTGCAGGGCACCCTCGAGGTCATCCACCTGTACCAGGCACAGCACCGGGCCGAAGATCTCATCGGTGGCGATCTTCATCGAGGGTTTGACCCCGTCGAAGAGCGTCGGGCCCAGGAAATAGCCCTCGCCCTCGACCTCCACCTGGCGTCCGTCCACCACCAGCTCGGCGCCCTCGTCGACCCCGGCGGCGATGAAGTCCTCGACCTTGCGCTTGTGGCCGGAGGAGATCAGCGGGCCGAGGGTGATGCCCTCTTGCGTCCCGTCACCCACGCGGGTCTCGCTGATGGCGCGCTCGAGGCCCGCGCGCACCTGGTCGTGGCAGTCGCCGACGGTGAGCACGATGCTGGCGGCCAGGCAGCGCTCGCCGGCGCAGCCGAAGGCCGAATCGGCGATGGCGCCGACAGTCAGCTCCATGTCCGCGTCGGGCATGACGATCACGAAGTTCTTGGCGCCGCCCAGGGCCTGGACGCGCTTGCCGTGGGCGGCCGCGGTCCTGTAGACGTGCTCGGCCACCGGGCTGGAGCCGACGAAGGAGACGCCGCGCACGAGCGGGTGCTCGATCAGGGTGTCGACCGCCTCGCGCCCGCCGTGGACGAGGTTGAGGACACCGGGGGGGAAACCGGCCTCGTCGATCAGGCGCCAGACGAGGTCCTGGCTGAAGGGGACCTGTTCGGAGGGCTTGCAGACGAAGGTGTTTCCGCAGGCCACGGCGAAGGGGAAGAACCACATCGGCACCATGGCCGGGAAGTTGAAGGGCGCGATGCAGGCGAAGACGCCCAGGGGCTGGCGCACGCTCTCGCAGTCGATGCCGCCCGCGATGTCCTCGAGGGCCTGCCCCATGAGCAAGGTCGGCGCGCCGGTCGCCACCTCGATCATCTGGATGCCGCGCCGCACGCTGCCGCGCGCTTCGGCCAGGGTCTTGCCGTTCTCGCGCGTGACGATGGCGGTCAGCTCCTCGGAGTGTTCCTCGAGCAGGGCCTTGAGGCGGAAGAGGGGCTGGACCCGGTCCTCGACGGGCGTCCGGCGCCAGGCGGGGTAGGCCCGGGCGGCGGCGCGCACGGCGGCGTCGACCTCATCGGCGCCGCACAGGGGCGTCAGGCCGATCAGTTCGCCGTTGGCGGGGTTGCGGACCTCGTGGACCTCGGTGGCGTCTGAGCCGACCCAGGCGCCGTCGATGTGATTCTGCAGTCGTTCGGCTGTCATGGGGAGGGGCCCTCCAGGGCTTGCCGGCGGTGGCCGCTCCAGGGTGGGAGGAGCGGGCCGGCGCAGTGAGTCCGATGATATCGGACGGCCCCGTCCCGGACAACGAGCGCTCAGCCTCCCTGGTCGGTTTCGCGTGGGGCGAGGGCGCGGCCGTTGGCGGGATCGACCCGCAGGTCGAGGACCTGCTCGTCCTCGGTGTAGAACAGGAACCCGATCATCATCTCGTGGTGGGTCTGCGGTCCCCAGCGCACGGTCTTGTGCGGGTCAGGGTTGTAGGGGTTGAAGAGCGAGTTGTCGAAGTGCGCCAGGACGTCCACGCGCGTTCCGGCCGGGAGGCGCAGGAGGCCGGGCTCGATCTGGTAGCCCAGCTGCCAGTCGAAGCTGTAGCTGGGGACCGACAGCAAGATCTCCCGCTCACCTCCGGGGTAGGTGGCTTCGAAGCGCATGTCGCGGCCGCGCACGTGCATGTGTGCGAACATCCCAACCCCGGTGGCGTCGCGTTCGAAGGTCGCGCTGGCGGCGACCGGGTGGGCCGGTGCGCCGGGGGGGATGCGGAAGCGGCGGTTGACGATCATGTGGTGCATCAGCTCCTTGTCCACGGTCGCGCGCGGGTAGCGCAGGCCGACCTCCATCCGGCAGCGCTCCTCGACGCCGGTGGTGACGAAGTGCATCTGCAGGGCGAGCACGGATCCGGCAGGGATCATGTACCCCATGCCATCAGGCAGGTCGAGCGGCGCGCCGCCAGGGACCTGGCCCGTGACGAACCCTCCGTCATCGAAGCTCATCCCGACGCGGAAGTGCAGCAGGTTGGCGTGATGTAAGGAGGCGGGGTTGTCGGGTCGCACCTCGACCGCCTGGATCCAGGTGTCGTGCTTGAAGACGTGGGGCAGGACCTCGTAGCGGTAGGGGACGTAACCCTCAGCCGGCAGCTCCTGCGCCTTCGCCTGGGCGATGACGAGGTCGGGCTCGCCAATGCGCCAGCGCGTGTCGGGCCACTCGAGCGCTGCGGGCAGGGGCTCGTTCCCTGGGCCGGGGGCGCCTGCGCCGGCCCACGCCAGCAGGGTCTCGCGCTCTTCCTTCCCGAGCGCGCGCGCGTTGTGGAAGGTCCCGTGCCGCGCGTCGGCGTACCAGGGTGGCATGCGTCCCTCGCGCACGACCTCGGCGATCGTGTCGGCGCGGGCGGCGGCGTCCTCGTAGGTGATGAGGGAGAAGGGCGCCTCGGTCCCCGGCCGGTGGCACTCCTGGCAGCGCGCACGCAGGACGGCGTCCACGGCGGCGAAGGAAGGCGCTTCCACGGCCTCGTACGGGTGCTCGGGCTCGGTCTGGATGCGGCAGCCATCCACCGGCGTCTCGCTGACCGCCACCTCGCGTCCGGCGAGCACGTCCTCGATGGCCGTCCGCAGGTCGGCGCGCCCCTCGTTGGGCCGGACGCCGCCCAGGCGGTACTGGCTGTCCACCCGCCCGCGGTAGCGAAGGCGCCGCTCGCCGTCGAGCACCACCACCTGCGGCGTGCGCTCGACGCCCAGTGCACGCACGGTCGAGCCGTCGAAGTCCTTGACGAAGGGGATCCCTCCGCCCTTCTCGGCGGCCTGGGCCGCGATCTCGAGCAGGGAGTCTTGGGGCCCGACGCCGACGGCGACGAACTGTACTGCCCGCGGCCGGAACTCTCGCTCGAGGGCGACCAGGCGCGGCAGGTAGCGCTGCACGAGGGGACAGTCGGTGGTCGTGAAGACCACGACATACGCTGCTCGCTCCCCGAACTCACTAAGGGAGCGCGGCAGGTAGCGCGTGTCTGTGAAGGAGAGCTCGGCGATGCGGTCGCCGATCTCCACGTCGCCCGTGCGATGCTCGGCGAGCGCGGAGGGTGCGGCCGCGGCGAGGCAGGCCAGGAGCAGTGCGTGCTGAAGGACGTTCATCTCCCGGGATACGCTCGGTTTGTCGGGGCGTTTCGACCCTCTGCGATCTCCATCGCGCTGTTTCCCGGACGGGTCAGCCGTTCGCGCGCAGCTCTTCCCACGTGCGTCCGGCATCCGGCGTCTGGCTGCAAGGGAGGTCGCGGGCCGTCCAGCCCTCCACCAGCACCTGTCCGCCGCCGTCCCGCATGCCGCTGTAGCCGCCGGACATGTCGATCATTCCGTTGAAGCCGGTCGCCGAGAGGGTCTCGCAGGCACGCTGCGAGCGTCCCCCAGCCGCTCAGTAGACCACCATGCGCGCGTCCTTCTCGAACAGCCGCTCGACCGTCGCCATGAACTCGAGATTTTGGACCAGCCCGTCGGGGCCCCTGAATCCGAAGGGGACGTTCCAGGCGTTCGGGAGGTGTCCGGCGGCGAACTCCTCCGGCGTGCGGACGTCGAGGCAGTGCCAGCCTTCTTCCTGCCCCATGCGGTCGTGGGCCGCCTGGGGATCGAGGGTCTCGTGGCTCATGGTGTCGGGGTCGGCCGCGTGGAGGAGGGGGCGCCGGGTGGCACAGGTCCGTGCAGGGCATGGTACCCGCGATCGTGCCCGCACCCTCACTCGCAGAACGTCACCTCCAGCCCGTCCGAGAGCCCGATGCCCGTGCCGTCGGGGTGGGCGGGGTCGCGGAACCAGTGCTGGTAGTACCTCGTGGCGCCGATCAGCGAGGGAGTCACCGTGATCGGGACAGCGCCGTCGCCGAAGAAGTCGAGGGCGTAGATCGCCTCGCGGAACAGGGGCGGCTGGACCAGGCGGAAGCCGCCGAAAAATGGCGTGTTGTCGGGAGCGTCGCCCGAAAAGAGCACGGCCACCTGATTGGGCATGCCGGAGGTCAGCTGCACCTCGAAGTTGGACAGGGAGGCGCTCGGGACGCCGGCGCTGCCCATCGTCGGCACGGCACCCGTGGAGTTGGGCTTGGCCTGGCCGTAGTTCAGCGGTGACGCGCAATCGTAGGCCGTGTGGACCAGGGAGACGTCGTCGATCGTCCAGCCGCCGAATTCGGTCGCGTCGTCGCTGCGCAGGGAGAACTCGATCCGCACCGCGTCGACACCGTCCGCCTCGGCAGAGATGTTCAGGTCGACCTTCACCCAGGCGCCGTCGTGGATGTCGCCGGTGCCCGTGCTCTTCCAGACATCCACGCCATTGACGCGCACGATGGCCTGATCCGAGACGTGGTGCTCCACGTTCAGCCAGCGTCGGAAGCGCAGGCGCGTGCCCACCGCCGCGGTGCAGTCGATGAAGGGTGTGCGCAGGTAGTTGTACTGGTCCGCCTCGTACAGCCCGTCCCAGCCCGGCCGTCCAAGGTCGTTGCCGCGCACGCGCGTGCCGCTGAAGGCCTCGCTCGGGTCGTCACCCTGGCAGTGGAGCGGACCATGGTGGAAGTCATCGTGTGGGACGCCCCCTCCCGGGAGCACGCCGTGGCTCCATCCGTTGGAGCCGTCGGCCTCGAAGTCGTCGAAGAAGAGCACCACGACACCCACGAAGAAGGACAGAGGTTGCGCCGGCCCAGCACGAGGGAAGGTCTCGCTGGCGCCCGCGGAGTCGGTGGCGGTGACGTAGTACTCCGCGTCGGCCGGACCCGCCTGGCCCGGGATCTGGGCGCCGTAGTCGTCGCCGCCGAGGGAGGCCATGGCCACGGTCGTCCAGGGGCCGTCGTCCACCCGGTAGACCAGGTCGACGGTCGACAGGGACGGAGCCGTGGCGGGCGTGACTGTGGCCTGCACGACGTAGGGTCCGAGCTCGTCGTTAGTGTCGGGCAGTTCGGTCACGCCGGCGAAGATGATTTCTGGCAGGTCGATGCCCGGGAAGGACTGGGCCCGGAAGCCCGCGTCGATGTCGGCGTAGTGGGGCGAGCCGTCGTCCAGGTTGCCGTTGTCGTCGTCGAGGACCAGCCACTGGGTCTCGATCACCGACTTGATCTGGCGCTGGTCGTAGACGTTCATCCATCCCGAGAAGAGGGCGTCGGCGATGGCGTCGCCCGCCGCGTTCCCGTGAGTGGTGTTGAGGTGGTCGCGCACCTTCCAGGCCGCGCCCATCCAGACCTCTCCGTCGGCGTGCACCCCGCCCGCGCAGCCCGGGTTGCAGTCCCCGCAGAAGGGGCGCGTGTTCCAGCCAGAGCGGATGGCCGAGCCGGGGCCGAAGAAGCCGCGGCCCACGATCGGGTCGTCGTACAGGTAGAGCGAGAAGACGTCCGCGTTGCCCTCGCCCATGCCGTCCGACTCGTTGCCCGTTCCGTACAGGCTGTTGAGCCAGTGCCCCATCTCGTGGGCGACGACCGAGGAGTAGGACGTGTTGACGCACGGGCCGCTCGCACGGAAGAAGTTGACCGCGCTGCCGTTCCAGAAGGCGTTGCAGCTCTGGTCGAGGTTGACGTTGGCCAGCGCCTGGAAGTCCGCCGTGTCGTCGGAGGGATTGACGGCCCGGATCCAGTCACGCAGGACGGCGATCTCCCGGAAGGCGTTGCCCTGGGCCGTGACGAACTCCGTCGGGGTGGCGTTGAGCAGGACGGCGTTCCCAGTACCGCTCAGGGTGAAGACTTCCACGTGCTCGGAGCCGGCGTCGTTTTGCACGTCAGCCAGGTCTCCGATGTAGGCGAAGGTGCAGTTGAGATTGCCGCTCGCCCCGACGAAGTTGAAGTGGCCGTCGACGTCGGTCGTGACCTCCCCGGCCGGGCTCGTGACCAGCATGTAGGGCGCGGGGCGCGCCAGGGGCGGGTTCGAACTCGTGTCGGGCTCGGTGGTGGTCGTGACGTTGGCTTGCACCGTGCCGCTTATGTCGCAGGAGTGCACCGCCGGTCGGGAGTCGAGCAGCGAGCCGTCGAGTGCGCTGATCCGCAACACGAGCCCCTCGGGTTCGAAGCCCGTCTCGCTCCAGTGGACCTCGACGCGCCAGGCGAGGGCTGCGTGGCGGCGGTCATCGACGAGGTGCTGAGCGATTCCGAGCTCGGAATCGCCGACAAGTGTGGCCGGCAGGCCAGAGCTGGCCTCGAAGAGAGTCGTCGCCCTCACGCGCGCCTCGTCGGCGCCGACGAGCGCGATGGTGGGCGTGCCCCACAGGCCGGGCATGGCCGTCGATTGCAGAGACAGCACGCGCCCGGCGTCGTCGAAGAGCACGCTGACGCGCGCGTCGAAGACGCCGACCTCGGCCAGGGCCTGGTCGAAGAGCACGACCCGCTTGTCGCTCGTGCCGATCTCGGACAGGGGCAGGGCGAGCACGCGCGGCGAGACCAGGGTCGGCTCCTCGAGCCCGGTCAGGTGGGCGGTCTCCTCCACGAACTCGCGCGCCAGGCGTACGAGATCGCTCTCGGAGAGCGGCGCGAATGAGCCCTCGGCCGTGCCGCCGCCGAGGAATTCGGCCCAGCCGGTTTCACGGCTCAGGAAGTGGCGCCAGCCGGGCCCGCGCTCGGAGCGCCAGCGGTGGAAGCGGCTCTCGAGCGAGCGCTCGAGGGTGGAGCCTCCTGCGGAGATCTGGGCTTGGGCGGGGGTGAGCCACCCGGCGAGTGCGGCCGGCAGCACGAGGAGGATCGGCAGGAAGCGGGGCGAGGGCATCGTGCCATTATAGCGCCTGACGCTCTGGGTGGGTGAGGAGAGCGCAGACCGCTCCGGGCGTGCCCCTGCTCACCTCGCCCGCTCTTGCCTTCTTTTCGGGGCGCTGAGATTGCTCAGTTCGCCCGGCGGAACACGCTGAGCTCGAAAGCTCCCATGTCCACGGCGGGCTCCTTGTTTCCCGCGTCCGGCGCGAGGGGGTCATCGATCCGACGGGCGAGACCGTTCAGGTCGAAGGGTGTCTCCTCGTTCCAGACCCCGTCGTCATCGAGGTCGAGCTGGTCCGCGACGATCAGCGAGTTGTCGCCCGCGTCGTTCACCGGGGAGCCGGGGCGGGGCTCGTACTCGGCGCCCGCTACGGTGCGGAAGAGGGGGTCGGCGTCGATGTTTCCCGTGCCCGCGTAGCCGCCCTCGACGTCGCAGTAGAGCACCGTCTGCCCTTGGCCGCTGATCTGGGGGCCCGAGGGCGCTTCGTTACCCCAGACGACGGTATTGAAGAGGTCCGCGTGGCCCTCGATGTTGGCGTTGGTGTTGATGTGGATCGCTCCGCCCATCGTGCCGGCGCGGTTGGCGGCGAAGGTGCAATTGGACCAGCTGCCTCGGCCGGAGACGAAGTCCGATCCGCTCAGATGGACCGCACCCCCGCTGAGGGCTGCCGAGTTGCGGGCGAAGAGGCAGTTGGAGTAAGTGATCATATCCATCCCGATCGAGGTGGCCCAAAGGGCGCCGCCGCGGCCTCCGGACGCGTTGTCGGTGAAGGTGCTGTTCGCGGCGTGCAGGGAACCTGTGCGGGAGAAGACCGCGCCGCCCTTCGATGTGGCCGAGTTGCCCTCGATCCGGCAGCGTTTCAGGTAGAGCAGTCCAAAGTCGATGGTCGCGATCGCTCCCCCTTCGACGGCGGCGTTGTCATCGAAGAGGCAGTCGGAGAGCATCAGGGCAGGCGACCATCCCATGCCGTCGAGGCCGATCAGCAGCCCGCCGCCCTTACCGTCGGCCCTGCCACCCGTGATCCGAAACCCGTTGACCTGCGGTAGGAGGGTGGCGCCACTCTGGAAGCTCCCCATCTTGATGACGTGGTAGGCGTTGTCGGAGGGATCGCCGGGCACGCCGATGTCGCCGGAGAGGACGGTGCGCTCGAAGAGGGCCGGGTCACGCTCGTCGATGCTCGTCTCGCTGCCCTGGAAGCCGCCGAAGAGCGAGATGCGTTGGTCGAGGGCGAAGGTCGCGCTGCGTGGGTGCCCGTGGTTCAGTTCCTTGGTCGGTCGGTAGACGCCGGCGGCGACCCAGACCTGGTCGCCCTCGATGCCCACATCGAAGGCCGACTGCAGCGAGCTGAATGCCTGGCTCCAGCTCTTGCCGTCACCGCCTTGTGATGAGGCGTCCACGAACCAGATGGACTGGGCGCTGGAGATGGGCGCCAGGCCGGCCAGGAAGGCGATCGGCAGGGCGCGTCCGAACAGGCTCAGATGTGACATGGGAAGGCTCCTTGGTCAGGGCGCGTACCGATGTGGCCTCCAGTGCGATGCTATGCCCAATCACCGGACCTGACAAGCGAGGCGGCACCAGAAGGCCGCCAGCACCCGAGCCTCCCGCCCGGATCATCGGATTGCAGACCGCCCGAGCAAGCCAACCCGGCTGCCGGCGTGGTCGGGAGGGGGCCTCGCCACGGCATCGACGACATCGACTAGACTCGAAGTCTCCGGCCAAGGCGGTCGTGGGCGATCACGGCGCCCGCTGATGCCCCTCGTCGAGCCGGCTCCTGAAGAATCGAGACCAGAATGAGCATCCTCAGATTTGCCTTCTCCACCTCCATGTCGCTCGCCGTCCTCGCTCCGCTCGTCGCTGCGCAGACCGTGACAGCCATCATCGACTCCACCGGGGACGGCGCGGGCAACGTGCTCGGCGGTGCGCGCGCGGTCGAGACGGATTCCGCCGGCAACGTCTACGTCACCGGTCAGATCAGCCACAACGCCTTCCGTATCACCCCGGCCGGAGTGGTGACCGAGTTGATCGACACCACCGGTGACGGTACCCCCGGGAGCCTCCTGCTCTCCAGTACTGGGGTGGCCGTCGACGGAGCGGGCAACGTCTTCGTCGCGGGCCGTGACAGCGACAACGTCTTCCGGATCACTCCGGGCGGCGTCGTGACCGAGATCATCGACAGCACCGGCGACGGCGCGGGCAACCCCCTCGACTCGCCGCGGGTGTTGGCCGTGGATGGATCCGGCAACGTGTATGTCACCGGCGGCAACAGTGACAACGCCTTCAAGATCACGCCGGCGGGGACCGTGACGGAGATCATCGACGCCACCGGCGACGGCGCGGGCAACGCGCTCGTCACCGCCGGCGGCGTGGCCGTCGACGGGGCGGGCAACGTCTACATCAGTGGCCAGGACAGCGACAACGCCTTCCGGATCACACCGGCGGGGGTCGTGACCCAGATCATCGACTCCACTGGCGACGGCGCCGGAAACGATCTCGGGCATCCCGAGTGGATCGCCGTCGACGCCACCGGGACCGCCTACGTCTCGGGCCAACAGAGCGACAACGCCTTCCAGGTCACCTCGGCGGGGGTCGTGACGGAGATCATCGACGCCACGGGTGACGGCCTGAACGTCCTGGACGGGAGCGAGGGCATCGCCGTGGATGGGGCGGGCAACGTCTTCGTCACCGGCTGGAACAGCTGGAACGCTTTTCGGATCACTCCGGGAGGCCTGATCACCCAGGTGATCGACCCGAGCGGGGACGGTACGCAGGTCCTGGTCTCGGCCCGCGGTGTGGCCGTCGACGGATCGGGGAACGCCTACGTCGCTGGCTTCAACAGCGGCAATGTCTTTCGCTTCACGCCCGCGACTCCGCCGCCGCCCGGCACGGAGTTCTGCTTCGGCGACGGCACGGCGAGCTCGTGTCCCTGCGGCAACAACGGCGGCTCGGGAGAAGGGTGCGCCAACTCGAGCGGCGCCGGCGGGACGGCCGTCGCGTCCGGCTCGGCCAGTGTGAGCGCCGACGACCTGCTGCTCGGGGCTGAGGGGCTGCTCCCCGGCCAGCCGGCTCTGCTCTTCTCGGGCATGAACGCCGTCAACAACGGCGACGGGGTGGTCTTCGGGGATGGCCTGCGCTGCGCCGGGGGCAGCGTCGTGCGCCATGGCGTGGTCTACCCCGACAGCGCGGGCGCGGCCGTCTGGGGACCGGGTCTGGGCGTCGCCGGCGGCTGGGTCTCCGGGGACGTACGACGCCTCCAGGTCTGGTACCGCGACCCCATCGGCAGTCCTTGCGGCATGCTCTTCAACCTGACCAACGGGGTCGAGGTCCCCTTCACTCCGTGAGGTGGGCGCGAGGGAGGCCGCGCGCGGTCCGCTCGCAGGTTGGCTGGCATGAGGTGGAGAGGGCCGCGGGGGCAAGGCCGTGGATAGGCGGGAGGGGCATGTGACCTCACGCGCGCGCTGCGCTAGCTAGAGGTGATCGCGCTCGCAAAGTAAACGCCCCCGGTCCCAGGAAGAGTCAAGGAGACTACGTGAGACATCTCTCGCTTCACTCGGCTGTCGTCTTGCAGATGGCCTTCGTTCTGGTGTCCTCGTCCTCGGCCCAGACGCTGTTCCAGCCGGCGGAGCAGGCCAAGCTGCTCGCACACGACGGCGCGCACGGCGACAAGTCCGGTCACTCCGTCTCGGTGAGCGGGGACACGGCTGTCTTGGGCGCCCCCTCGAACTACAACAACGGAGCCATCATTGGCGCGGCCTACGTCTTCGTGTGGAGCGGGACTAGCTGGACGCAGGAGGCGAAGCTCACCCCTGACGACGGGCTGATGGGCGACTTCTTCGGCACCTCGGTTTCGGTCAGCGGTGACACGCTGGTCGTGGGCGCGTACCTGGACGACGACGGCGGAAGCTTCTCCGGATCAGCCTACGTATTCGTGCGCAGCGGTACGACCTGGAGCCAGGAGGCCAAGCTCACGGCCAGCGACGACGCAGCTGGCGACATGTTCGGCCTCTCGGTTTCGATCAGCGGTGACACGGCAGTCGTCGGCGCATCCCGGGACGATGACTTCGGGAGCGATTCCGGATCGGCCTACGTGTTCGTGCGCAGCGGCACGACCTGGAGCCAGGAGGCCAAGCTCACGGCCAGCGACGCCGCGGCGGGCGACTGGTTCGGCCACTCCGTGTCGGTCGACGGTGCTACGGCGGTCGTAGGCTCTCCCTACCGGGACAACTGGGGCCTTCCCGGCTCCGCCTACGTGTTCGTCAGGAGCGGAACGACCTGGATTCAAGAGGGCAAGCTCATCGCCAACGACGGCGCAGCTGGCGACCGGTTCGGTCACTCCGTCTCGGTGAGCGGCGAGACGACGCTGGTGGGCGCGCCGTATGACGATGTCAACCCCATGAGTGACTGCGGCTCGGCCTACGTCTTCGGGCGCAGCGGAACTGACTGGATCCAGGAGTACAAGTTCATCGGAAGCGACGCCGGACAAGCCGACGAGATCGGCTATTCCGTCTCGCTGAGTCACGACAAGGCGATCGTGAGTGCCCATCGGAGCGACGACAGCTCCTGGTTCAGCACGGGCGCGGCCTACGTATTCGAGCGCAACGGGGCGAACTGGGCTGAGTCCGCCTGGCTGACTGCGAGCGACTCCGAGGCCTGGGACTGGTTCGGGTTCTCGGTTTCGGTGAGCGGAGACATGGCCATCGTCGGCGCGCCGTTCGACGACGACCTCGGGCCCCAATGCGGCGCGGCCTACGCCTTCTGCCTGGGCGAGTGCGATGCGGGAACTTCCTACTGCTTCGGCGACGGCGGTTCTTGTCCCTGCGGCAACAGCGGCGGCTCGGGAGAAGGGTGCGCCAACTCGAGCGGCGCCGGCGGGACGGCCGTCGCGTCCGGCTCGGCCAGCGTGAGCGCCGACGACCTGCTGCTCGGGGCTGAGGGGCTGCTCCCCGGCCAGCCGGCTCTGCTCTTCTCGGGCATGAACGCCGTCAACAACGGCGACGGGGTGCTCTTCGGGGACGGCCTGCGCTGCGCCGGGGGCAGCGTCGTGCGCCATGGCGTGCTCTACCCCGACAGCGCAGGCGCGGCGGTCTGGGGGCATGGTCTGGGCGTCGCCGGCGGCTGGGTTTCTGGGGACGTACGCCGCCTCCAGGTCTGGTACCGCGACCCCATCGGCAGTCCTTGCGGCCAGCTCTTCAACCTGACCAACGGGGTCGAGGTCCACTTCACTCCCTGAGGCGGACGCGAGGGAGGTCGCGCGCGGTCCGCTCGCAGGTTGGCTGGCATGAGGTGGAGGGGGTCGGCCAGCGGCGGCCTGAGTCCCCGTTCCCGGACGCTTCGAGAACTCACTCGCTCCGGATCCAGCGCACGGCGTCGGCGATCACGTATCCGTCGGTTGCGGTGTTGTCGAGGGTGACCCCGGTCGTGCCCTCGGGGAAGGAGAAGATCCCCAGGGAGTGGAAGAGCCCCTGGGTGGCAGGCGCGGCGCGCTGATCGACGCTCAGGATCGTGGGGCCTCCCGGGTGCTCCACTCGAACCGGCACGTTGGAGGCCCGGTTGGGATGCGCGGACCAGGCCAGCTGCACCTCCCAGCGGCCGGCGGCGGGCAGCCGGGCTTCGAAGCGCGCGCTCGCGTGTCCCTTGGCCTGGTCCCCGTCGTGCACGTAGCCGCGCCCTACGAACAGGCCCTGGGAGACGCTGGGGACCCAGCCGCCAAGCAGTTCGGCCTGTTCGTCGTCCACCACGATGCCGGACAGCGTCCGGACGGGAACGGCGCGCGGGCCGGGGGCGGCCGCAGGAGAGTGGGGGTGTTCCAGCACCTGGCCGTCGGCCAGCAGTCGTGCGCGCAGGGCGGCGCGGTCCACGTCCTGCACGGCGCAGGAGGCGTCGAGGGACAGGCAGGCGGCCGTGGCAGCCGACTGGCCGAGGATCATGAAGACCGGTTCCATGCGGATCGAGCCGTAGGCGATGTGAGAGCTCGAAAGACAGATCGGCACGAGCAGGTTGGTGCACTCGCCACGCCGCGGAACGAGGGCGCCGTAGGAGATCGGGTAGGGCCCGCCAGGGTTGACCTGGATGTCCCCCTCGTTGCGCACCATGGCGACCCCCTCGGCACTTCGCGCCACGTAGCGCTGCACGTTGTGGGAATCCATGTTGTAGGAGCCCATGCCGACCGGGTCGGGCGTGGGCAGCAGCCCGCGCAGATGCGGCTCGCTCATGACGAAGTCGCTCACCATGCGCCGCGCCTCTCGCACATAGATCTGGTGTGGCCAGCCACCGTTGTCGGTGAACTCGTCGGCCGCCAGCCCCCAGCGCCGCATGCGCTCGCGCACGTCGTCGGGCAGGCGCGGGTCGTTGGAGAGGAAGTAGTGGTAGCCCTTCTGGTAGCGCTCGTGCTCGGCCAGGATCTCTCGACGGCGTTCGTAGGATGCCTCGGGGTAGTCGTAGTTCCTGCCGATGTTGTCGGTCGAGAAAGGCCCGTGGTTGTTGGTGTCCGTCTTGCGGTTCGGCATGGGATCGAACTTGCCGAAAACGTGCCGCGAGCCTGCCTGAACGACGCGCAGCAGCAGCTCGTACTCGCCGGCGTCGTAGCCCGCCGGGCGCGGGAAGGGCAGGCGGTTGGCAGGCGCGTCGGTCATGCACAGGCGATAGTTGTAGGCCTGCAGGCGCCGGTCCCCGGAACCCTCGGGGCCGGGGCCGCCGGCCTGGATGCGCGGCAAGAGGCCGCTCGCGGGGTCGCCGGGCAGCACGTAGGGATCGATCGGGCGGCCGAACTGGTGCGAGCGGGCGTTGCGGGTCTGGACGCCGTTGAGCGTCTCGCCGTGGACGCTGTTGGCCTCGCGCCCCACGCTGTAGCTCACCCCGGCCGCCGCCATCAGGTCGCCCTCGTAGGTGGCGTCGATGAAGATCCGTCCGGCGTAGGTCTCGCCCGAGAGCATGCGGATCGTCTCGATGCCAGCGCCGGAGAGCAGCACGCCGTCCTCACGGTCCAGCCAGCGGTCGCGGTGCACGGGAATGCCGGCCTCGGCCACCAGCTCCTCGAAGGCGCGCTCGGCCACGTGGGGCTCGAAGACCCAGATGGCGTCGGCTTCGGGCCGGTAGCCTGAACACTCCTCGGGTCGCTGCTGGCGCCAGGCCTGCGGTTCGTCGTAGTGGGCCTTGAGGCGTCCGTAGAAGGCGCGGCTCAGCCCACCGATGACCGCCTTGTCGCCGCTGTCGGTCCAGCCCAGCCCGTTGGCGGTCATGCCGCCGAGGTGTTGGTCGGGGCAGACGATGATCACCGAACGTCCCATGCGCCGGACCTGTAAGGCGGCGCTGATGCCGGCGGACGTGCCACCGTAGACGACCACGTCGTACGGCTTCTGCGGGCGCTCGGCCAACGGGCGCTTCTCGACCGTGACCGCGCAGGCGCAGAGCAAGGGGAGGAGCGGGAGGAGGGACACGACCGGGCTATGATGGGAGACGTAGATTATCGGGAGATTTTTCCCGCTGCGCGGTTCTCCGACCCCTTGACCTCGGTGAGCTTGTCTCCCAGGCGTGCGCGCATGGCGTCGCCCATACTCGAGAGTCGGGCGACGACCTCGGGGTGCTCTGCCGCGACGTCACGCGTCTCGGAGATGTCCTGCTCGAGGTTGTACAGCTCGAGCCCTGTCCTGGCGCCGTGGTCGTAGGCTCCTGGTGAGCCCCCTGACCCGGGCGTGCGCCCTATCATCGAACGGTAGCCGTGGGGGAAGTGGAGCTTCCAGGGACCGGAGCGCATCGCCTCGAGGTGGTTGGTCTTGTAGTAGAAGAAGTACGCCTCCTGTGGGGAGCGCGCACCGGGTTGGCCCGCGAGGAGTGCCCAGACGTCCATCCCATCGATCACGCGCTCCGGCAGGTCGGCACCGATCAGGCCCGCCACGGTTGGCAGGAGGTCGATGGTCATCCAGGGCTCGCTGCTGACGCGGGCGGCGGGGACGCGCCCTGGCCAGCGGACGAGGCAGGGCACGCGCACGCCGCCCTCGAAGGTCGTGCCCTTGCCCTCGCGCAGGGGGCCGGTCGATCCAGAGTGGTCTCCGTAGCTGAGCCAGGGGCCGTTGTCGGATGCGTAGAAGACGAGAGTGTTCTCGGCGAGCCCGCACGACTCGAGGGCGTCCAGCACCTTGCCGACGGAGTCGTCGATCTCCTCGATCACGTCTCCATAGGTGCCCCGCTGGCTGCGCCCGACGGAGTCCTGCGCGGTGAAGAGGGGCACGTGCGGCATCGGGTGCGCGAGGTAGAGGAAGAAGGGCTCGTCGGCGTGGGAGCGCACGAAGGCGGCGGCGCGGTCACCGAAGTCCGTGGTGAAGCGCATCTGGTCGGGGCCCGTCACCTCCGGGTCTGCGATCTCGGTTCCCTCGAAGGTGAACAGGTCCGGGTAGCCCCTCTTGCGCTTCTCCACCGGATCGGAGAAGTGCGCGTAGGCCGGATGCCAGGGCCACATGTCGTTCGAGTAGGGGATGCCATAGGACTCGTCGAAGCCGTGGTTGGCGGGGAGGAACTGCCGTTGGTACCCCAGGTGCCACTTCCCGAACATCCCGGTCGCGTAGCCACGCGACTTGCAGAGTTCGGCCAGGGTCGTCTCCTGTGAATGGATCCCGTGCGTGTTGCGCGGACCGAGCGCGCCGTGGATCCCGAGTCGGTTCGCGTAGCAGCCGGTCAGGAGGGCCGTGCGCGAGGCGGAGCAGACCGGCTGCGCCACGTAGAAGTCCGTGAATCGCGTCCCTTCGGCCGCCAGGCGATCGAGATTGGGGGTCTCGAACCCCTGCGCTCCCTGGGTGCCGATGTCCGCCCAGCCCTGGTCGTCGGTGTAGATGACGACCACGTTCGGGCGGTCGGCGGCTGCCCGAGGAGGTGGGCTCGGGAGGAGTGCGCACCCCACCAGGAGTGCTCCCGCGGCGGCGGGCAGAGGGAGAGTTCTGAGCATGATGCAGACCCTATCAAAGGCCTACACCGCCCGCAGAGCCTCTCGAACGGAGCTGGGTTGCGCTTCCGAGGCACTGGGACGATTCTCGTGCTGCCTGCTTCGCCCATTCCAGCCGGCCACACGGTCTTGAGGAGTCCACCATGTTTGAGCGCCTGTCGATCCCGATCCGCTTTCTCGCCGCGACCATCGCCCTGACGTCGTCCGCTGGCGCGGACGTCCGCCTGCCCAGGATCTTCAGCGACGACATGTTGCTCCAGCGGGGCCTGGCGGTGCCTGTGTGGGGTTGGGCTGACGCGGGTGAGCACATCGACGTGCACTTTGCAGGGCAGGAGCTGCGCACCAGGGCGGACGAGACCGGACGCTGGAGCGTCAAGCTCGATCCTCTCGAGGCCAGCAGTGAGGGCAGAAGCCTGCAGATCAATGGGCGAAGGGTCCGGGACGGCGAGGCCGTCGACACCAACCAGATCATCCTGCTGAACGTCCTCGTCGGCGACGTCTGGGTCTGCTCCGGTCAATCGAACATGGAGTGGAACGTGAAGGGGGCCATGAACGGCAGCGAGGAGATCGCGGCCGCCGATCAGCCCCTGATGCGCCTCTTCGACGTGCCGGGCCACACGACGGCGCCGGTGGCCCAGGAGGATGTCCCCGGTGGCGCATGGAGAGCCTGCTCGCCCGCGAGCGTTCAGGGCTTCTCTGCCGTGGGCTACTACTTCGGCCGGGAGATCCAGCGCGAGAGCGGCGTGCCGGTCGGCCTGATCGGGACCAACTGGGGCGGCACTCGCATCGAGCCCTGGATCCCGGCCGTCGGCTTCCGAAGCGTCCCCGAGCTGAAGGGCACCGCGGATCGCGTGGACGCCACGGATCCGGAGGTCGCTGCGGGCGAGTCGACCTGGAAAGTGCACCTGGAGGCCGTCGAGGTGTGGGCCGCGGGGGCGCGCAAGGCGCTGTCCGACGGGACACCGATCGCCTCTGCGCCAAGGAGCCCGGGGCCGTCCGGTGCCGGTGATCCCACCGCGATCTACAACGCGATGGTCTCCGGACTGGTTCCCTACGGGATCCGCGGCGCGATCTGGTACCAGGGCGAATCGAACGGCTCCGAGGGCGTCGAGTACTTCCACAAGATGCAGGCGCTCATCGGTGGCTGGCGCCAGGTCTGGGACCAGGGCGACTTTCCGATCTACTTCTACTTCGTGCAGCTGGCTGACTTCCAGCAGCCCAAGGACGACCCGGCGGGTGGGGACGGCTGGGCGCGGATCCGCGAGGCCCAGCGCCAGGCGTTGACGATCCCGCACACCGGGATGGCCGTGATCACCGACATCGGCCAGGCCAATGACATCCACCCGCGCAACAAGCAGGACGTGGGCGCGCGCCTCGCACGCTGGGCGTTGCGGGACGCGGCGGGCCAGGACCTGGTCGTCAGCGGGCCTCTCTACCGGGGGATGACGGTCGAAGGCGGCAGGATCCGGGTCGAGTTCGAACACGTGGGGGGCGGCCTGATGGTCGGGGAGAAAGAGGGCCTGGAGCCCACGCGCGTGGTCGAGGGCGGGGAGTTGAAGCGCTTCGCTGTCGCTGGCGAGGATCGGGTCTGGCACTGGGCCAGCGCTGAGATCGATGGAGATACGCTCCTCGTCTCCTCCCCGGAGGTCCCCGCGCCCGTGGCGGTCCGCTACGCGTACTCGATGAACCCCAAGGGCTCGAATCTGTACAACCGCGAAGGCCTGCCGGCCTCGGCATTCCGTACCGACGACTGGTAGGTCGGCGGAGCAGCGGCCCCGATCACGTCGGTGCGCGAGATTGGCGACCCTGAAGCTGGGTTGCCATGGCTTTTTATTTAGGGAACTCGTCGGCTTCTCGTCGATGGTCTGCGTCGCTGCCGGGCGCAGAGTTGCCCACGAGCCCTCCCGATAGGATCATTGCGGCGGCTGAGTCACGGGCTCGTTCGGGTGCGGACGCTTGACGGAGCCGCGAGATGATGAACGGCAGTCCCCTGACCGCGTACTTCCAAGGAGCCTTCGGATGATCGCCTTCTGTGCTGCGCTGCTCGCGTGTTCTGGTCCCGACTTGCCGAACATCCTGGTCGTCCTCGCCGATGACCTCGGGTATGGCGACGTGGGTTGCTACAACTCCGAGTCCAGGGTGTCGACGCCCAATCTCGACCGCCTGGCGAGTGAGGGGATGAGGCTCACCGACGCGCACAGCCCCTCCACTGTCTGTACCCCCACGCGCTACAGCCTGCTCACGGGGCGGATGGCGTTCCGCACGGGAATGGGCGGCGTGTTCACGGGGGTGGGGGGGCCGTGCATGATCGAGAGCGACCGCCTGACATTGCCCGGCATGCTGCGCGGGAAGGGGTACGCCACCGCCATGTTCGGTAAGTGGCATGTGGGCATGACCTTCCACGACGCGGAGGGAGTGCCCATCAACAAGAACGGGCTCGAAGCGGTGAAGCGTGCCGACTTCTCCCGCGCCATCCCCGACGCGCCGATTCACCGGGGCTTCGACCAGTTCTTCGGCACCGTCTGCTGTCCCACCACGGACTGGCTCTACGCCTACGTCGAGGGCGATCGCATACCGATCCCGCCAACCCAGCTCCTGGACCGCTCGCCGCTTCCCAAGCACCCGTATTCGCGCGACAACCGCCGAGGTCTGATCGCGCCGGGCTTCGACCTGGAACAGGTGGACCTGGTCTTCCTCGAGCGCAGCAAGCGCTTCCTCGTGGAGCACGTGAAGGAGAACCCCGACCAGCCCTTCTTCCTGTTTCATTCCATGCAGGCCGTGCACCTGCCGTCGTTGGCCGCCGAGCGTTTCAAGGGCGAGACCGAGGCCGGTCCGCATGGCGACTTCATCTTCGAGCTCGATCACGTCGTCGGGGAGTTGATGAAGACCCTCGAGCAGCTCGCAGTCGCCGAGGACACGCTGGTCCTCTTCTCCAGCGACAACGGGCCGGAGGTGACCACTGTCGTCAACATGCGCGAGACCCACGGGCACGACGGGGCCCGCCCCTGGCGGGGCATGAAGCGGGACAACTGGGAGGGTGGCCACCGCGTGCCGCTGATCGCGCGCTGGCCCGGCCGCATCGAGGCCGGGAGCGTCTCGGATCAGACCGTCTGCCTGACCGATCTGATGGCCACCTGCGCCGCCATCGTCCAGGCCGACCTGCCCGACGACGCGGCCGAGGACAGCTTCAACTTCCTGCCGGTCCTGACGGGCGAGCAGGGTGACGAGCCTGTCCGCGAATACACCCTGCACCAGACCATGAGCCTTGCCCTGGCCATCCGCCGCGGGCCGTGGAAGTATCTCGACCACAGGGGCTCCGGGGGCAACAACTACACCCGGCCTCACCTGAAGCCGTACGTCCTTCCCGAGCACGCCCCCGACGCTCCGGGCCAGCTCTACAATCTCGACCAGGACCCCGGCGAGACCAGCAACCTTCACGACGAGCATCCCGAAATCGTTCGCGAGTTGAAGACCAGGCTGGAGCAGTTCAAGCGGGCCGGGCGCAGCGCTCCCTCGCGGGTCGCCAGGCCAGAGGACCGCTAGGCTCTGGCCGGGGCGAGACAGGCTGCGCGCGTCAGGTGTGTCTCTGCGCGCTGCTGACGAGCGGCGCGAGGGCACCCGGGGATGGGCGGAGGGACATGTGACCTCACGCGCGCGCTGCGCTATATTCGACGTCGGCGCGCTCTCGTTCTGATTCAGGAGTGGCGGCTAGATCCGGCCGCGCTACTCGTCTCGCTCAGTACAGGAATCGACCAACATGAAGAACGCGACCGTCACGACGATCGTCCTGCTCCTCAGCTCAGTCGTCGGCACGCTCCCCCTCGAGGCGCACGGTGGCTTGTTTCGCCCGCCGCCGCCGCCGCCCTACGACGGCCCGGGAGGCTCAGGGGTGGGGCAGGGCGGCGGCGGAGGAGGCGCTAGCACGCCTGTCCCAGGCGGACCCGCACGCCCGAGCGCTCCGGCTCCGGCTCCGGCCACGCCGTCTCCCGCGAGCCCTGGAGGGGCAGGCTCACCGATCACGCGTGTCGGCGGTGCGCAGCCGGACCTCTCCGACTGGAGTCTGTGGTGGGGTTTCAACTCGGATCCCTACCTCGGTCTGCGGGAGATCGTGAGGAGCGCCGGCCCGCTCACCGGGAGCGATGAGTTCTTCCTCGGTCAGGGCGCGAGCGAGAAGCTGCGGACCAGCGGCCCACAGGAAGCGGCCATCAGGGAGAAGGTCGGTCCTGCCTTGCAGCGAGCGATCGAGTCGGAGTCCTCTGATCGGGTCCTGTGCGACGCGATGATCGCTCTCGCCAAGCTCCACCCCGTGTACGCCCCGAGCGGCGTGCGCTCGATGAGCGAGCTCTTCACTCCTCACCTCGACCACCCCAATCAGAAGGTCGTCGAATCCGCGATCGTCGCCCTGGGGTTGATGGCGGATTCGACCTGCACTCCCGCGCTCTGCTCGCTCGCCGCCGACGGTGCGGTCGGACGCAAGCTGCTCGGTCGCGTGAAGGTTCCCCTGCCCACGCGCGCCCTGGCGGCCCTGGCTCTGGGGGTGGTGGGGGCGAACAGCGAGCGCGAAGACGAGCGCAGGTATGTCGCGCACACGCTGGTACAGATTCTGGAAGGCGAGCGGCAGGCATCACCGGACCTGTTCGTGTCGTGCGTCACGGCCCTCGGGCTCACGTCGCTGGCAGAGAGTCGCGTGCCGGCTCGGAACGGTGGCGAGGAGCGCTCGGTCGCGAGTTCGAGCCGTCAGGGCCTGATCCGCTTCCTGACCGATCTCCTGCACGACGAGGGCCGGCACCGGTTCGTGCGCGCTCATGCGCCCGTGGCGCTCGCCCGACTGGTCAGGGGCGTGGACGATCCCGAGCGCGCGGGCGTGGCCCGGGCCCTGCTCGACGTCCTGGGCGGGGGGGAGAAAGTCGGGCGCCTGGTGCGCTACGGCATCGTCGAGGGACTCGCTGCGATCGGTGACTCGGACGCCGACGCCGTCGATGCCGAGATCCGCGAGGTCCTGCGCGAGTCGGTCCGGCGCGGAGACTCGTTCCAGAGGCAGCTCTCGGTCCTGGCCATCGCCCAGGTCTCGAGTCGTCCCGGCACGGGAGCGGGAGAGTCCCTCGAGGGCGCGCGCGAGGGGCGTGCGTTCCTCGTCGAGCAGCTCACTCGCGGCAAGCGTCGGACCCGTCCCTGGGCCGCCCTGGGCCTGGGACTCTTCGGCCATCATCTGCGCGAGGGCGGCCGTGAGCTCGACGAGGCAACCTCGAAGGGGTTGAGTCAGACCCTCTCCGGCGTCGGGTCTCCATCCGATTCAGGAGCCTGGTACATCGCTCTCGGTCTGCGCGGAGACGTCGCGGCGGCGCCCGCGCTCCTCGGACGCCTTGAGAGCACGCGCGACGACGCGGCTCGCGGCCGCGCGGCGATCGCGCTCGGTCTGCTGGGCGCCCGGGAGGCGATCCCTGCGCTGGAGAAGATCGTCCGGGAGTCTCGCTACCGGCCTGCGTTGTTGCGCGACAGCGCCATCGCCCTGGCCTTGCTCGGCGACAAGCGTGTGGTCGTGCACTTGCTCGAGATCATGAGCTCCACCGACAGCGTCGCGATCCAGTCCGCCGTGGTCGGGGCGCTCGCCTTCATCGGTGATGCGCGCGTCATCGACCCGCTGGTGGAGCTGCTGGAGGACCCGGAGCGCCCGGACATCGCCCGCGACTTCGCTGCGATCGCCCTGGGTGTGGCCTGCGAGCGCGGCCGGCTGCCATGGACCGCGAGCTTTGCGAATCACCTCAACTACGCGGCCGCGACCGACGCTCTCATCTCGGGCAAGGGGTCCGGCATCCTGAACCTGCGTTGAGGGCGTCGAGGGCGTCCTGGGCGGCGAGCGCCTGCCCTCGAGCGTGCGCGGGCGGTAGGATCGTGTGGAGTTCACGGGCCCGCGCGGTCCCGGGCGATCCGATCCCTCGATGGACCTTCGACGTACCCTCGCCCTGCTCTGCGTCCTGTCTGCCGTTGCGGCGGCGTGGGGGCGTGCTCAGGAGCCTTCTCCTCCCGTGCCGGAGGCGCCGGTCGCGGCGTCCTTCGAGCGCGGCGTCGCGTACCTGGAGCGCGTCGCCCGCGAGTGGGGGGAGAGTCGCGATTGCGTCTCCTGCCACACCAACGGCTGGGCCCTGGCGGCGCAGCCGGTGATCGCGGGGGATTCGGATGAGCTGGAGTCGGGGCGCGTATTCGCGCGCGAGTACCTGACGCGCTTCCTCGACGGCGACGAGCAGCCGCACGGGCAGCACGGCAGCGTCGAGGGCATGGTGGCGACGGCGGCCTTCCTGGCCATGAGCGATGCTCGCACGCAGGTGCGCGCGCAGCCGGTGACCCTGCGCGCTCTCGATCACGCCTGGGAGCTGCTCGGAAAGGACGGCACCTGGGAGGACTGGCTGCAGTGCAACTGGCCGCCCTACGAGTCGGACCTGCGCTTCGGGCCGACCCTGATGCTGGTAGCGCTCGGTGAGTTGCGGGAGGCAGGCGGCTTGCGGGCGGTGGACCGTCGTGCCGCGCGGCGCCTGGCTGACGGCTTGCGTGCGGAGCCGGCGCTCTCCTTGCACGATGGCGTCATGCGTCTATGGGCAGGGGCCTTCTGGCCGCGCGTCGCCACCACCTCCGCCCGTTCCGCCTGGCGCGTGCGCCTGATCGAGTCGGTGGAGTCCGACGGCGGCTGGTCGATGGCCTCCCTGGCGGGGCCGGCGTGGAAGCGGGACGGGGGCGAGCCCCAGTCCGTCGCCAGCGAGGCCTACCCGACGGCGTTCGCGGCGTACGTCTTGCTTCAAACCGGGTCCGCGCCCGAGGATCCGCCTGTACAGGAGGCTCTGCGTTGGTTGCGGGCCCACCAGGGCTCGGACGGCTCCTGGACGACCCGCTCTCCTCGCCGGGACGGCAAGCACTACATCGGTCGGGCCGCTACCGCTCTGGCCTTGATGGCGCTCGCCGCGGACGGCGGTTAGGCTCCGCGCGCAACCATGAAGGAGATCATCCCCTACGACGGATTGGAGGCGGCGCTCGCCTCCCTGGACAACGGCGGTCGCTTCTACAACCTCCTGACTCACGCCGGCGACGACGAGATCGAGCCGGGGGAGCTGGCCCGTGTCGCCGGGGTCTTTGGGGATCGGCAGCAGATGTTCCTGTTTCTGGAGATGGCCCTCTGCGGGTGTTCCCAGGGGGACAGGGATGCGGTCACCGCACGCCTCTCCGACGACTTGCGTGCCCAGTGGGGGGAGCACACGCCTCAGGTGCTCGCGCCTTCGGAGGCTGATGAGCGAGGCGTCGCGGGTGGGAGCGCGATCCTCACCGGCTTCCCGCGCTTCGTCGAGGACAAGACGGTTTTCAGCGGCTTCATCTTCGTGCCGATCTCGATGGGCAAGACGACCACAATCATGATGATCCCGATCATGGATCACTTCGATGTCTATGAGCTGACGGACGAGGTGAGCTCGCAGACGGCCTTCGTCGCCAACGTGCGCGGCACCGCTCGTCTACCCGTCCAGCGCACTCGCTTCGGCGGCATCCTCAAGGAGACCACCCGGGACAAGGACGGAGAGGAGAGGGACCGCCTCTTCCTGGAGGGCGTCTACCTCACTCACCTGGAAGATTGAAGCTGCCGGGGCCCCCCTCGGCCGAAGGCCCTCGCCGCGAGCGTTCCGCGCTCAACCCGTCGTCGGGAAGGTTGCCGTGAACCTCCGCACCACCTCGCGCATGTCGGGGGGCAGGCGGGAGAGGGAGAGGTCGCGGATCCAGTGCGGGAGGCCGTGCAGGGCTTCGGAGATGCCTCCGGCGATGCAGGCCTGTGTGTCCGCGTCGCCTCCGAGGGAGATCGCGTTGCGCAGGGCGCCCTCGAAGTCGTCGGCCTGCAGGGCGCAGAGGATGGCCTCGGGCACTGAGCCCTGGCAGGTCTCGTCGAAGCCGTGCACCGCGCGCACATCGCTCAGCTTGCGGTCGAGGTCGTATCCGATGGCCGGTCCCGAGACGAACTCCTGCACGTCGGCTGCCGTGCCGCCGGTGCGGGCGATGAAGATCGCCGCGGCCGTGGCCTGTGCGCCCTTGATCCCCTCGGGGTGGTCGTGGGTCACCTCGGCCGAGCGCCGTGCGCCGTCGAGCACTTCGTCGAGGCTCTCAAAGGCCCAGCCCACGGGCGCCGCCCGCATCGCCGATCCGTTGCCGTAGCTGCCGTAGGGGGCTCGGGTCCGCGTCCGGGCCCAGTCCGTGAACATCCCACCCCAACCAGCGCCTGGGAACGCCTCGTAGGCATCGTGCATCGCTGCAGTCAGGTCATTCCCATCGAGCAACCAGCGGGCGATCACCACGGAGAGGACCGTGTCGTCGGTGAAGAAGCTCTCCTCGGAGAAGAGCGCGAAATCCTCCGAAGCGACGGGCGTGAACTCGTAAACGGAACCGGCGATGTCCCCGGCGATGGCACCGATCATCTTTTCGCCCTTCCAGCTTTAGGGTGCCGAGACAACATGAGCATGTCGGGCGGCCTGGCACTTACCTGGTCGTGGAATCGGGCGCGTTCGCCGCGAGCGCACTGGCGACCACTCTTGCGATCTCTTCTGCAATGAGGCGATGCCCCACGCGATTGGGATGAATGCCGTCGAACATCTGGTCCTTGAGTTTATCGCCGATCAAGTCGCCGAGAGGGATGTACTCGGTTCCGGTTTCCTGCGCGACGCGTCGGATATCGTCCTGAATCCGTCGCTCGATCTCCGAGGTTGGGTAATCGAGCACATGGAGACGAGTTCCCGACTCGCTCACCTGACGCAGTACCGCTCGAAGATGTGTTTCGAATGGCGGGCCCTCGCTCTGATAGCTCGGCTCGTCCGTGGCAGACTGCGAGGATGACAGGCCCGTGATTATCGGGGACGTCGTTACCGAAAAAGCGGCGAGCTCTACGAGCATCGGGGGCATGAACAGGAACGGACGCCAGCGGGTTTCCCGGGAGACTCCCTCGCGAAGTATCCGCTGGTAGTCTTCGTCGGCTCGGAGGTAATGGACCCCTGTCATCAGGAACGTCACATCCGGCCGGTACTCAAGGAAATAGGGGAGCTGATGCCGGATCTGGCCTATGCCCTGCCCGATCGATGCCGCGTTGAGGATCTCAACGTCGATCCCACGATCTTCCAGGATCGTCTTGACGAGAAAGGGAAAGGACTCCTCATACCGGTACGGCCATCCGAACGCAGTCGAATCACCGAGGAAGAGCAGTCGGGGTGTGTCGTTGCGTTCGATAGGAATCCTTGGCCCCCGAAACCCCTCTTCGTTGATCTCAAAGAAGACGTTTTGCTTGTTGTAGTCCGGGTGCCAGAGCGTCGTTTGCGCGCCGCGAAATTACATCTCGTTGAGCAATGGAAACACGACCACTGCCAGCGCGACAACCAACCCAACACCGAGAGGTGAACTTGGTGACATACGCGCCAGTCCCCGACGTTCTCTCCTGTAGTTGACGGCTTCGCAAAGATAGGAGAACAGGATTATCGACAGCACGCCCACGAATCCGATACCGAAGAGCGGTACCAGCAGGGCCAGCACCAGGGCCTTTCTCCACGAGAAACGAAGACGGAATCGTATCGTCGTGGTGAAGTAGAGAAAGAAGGTGGCGGTGCACAGAAGGAGGACGCCCAGCGTGACAGGAATGCGAGAGAAACTCCCCCTCTCCATGGCGTACACCCAGAGGCAATACGGGATGATGATCGCCGAACTCAGGTAGTACCCGACTCTTAGAAATGCCTCGCAGAGTGCGTGGGGTGCGCCAGCGGACATTGTTCGGACCGTACTCATGATGGGCATGATTTGACCTGATCATAGCGTAGCTCCTCGTTCGCTGAGTAGGCAGCACCCTAAGGCACTACACGCTGCTCGAACTGGAAGGCGACGCGGCCTCCCTGAGGAAGATCACAGGTTCCCGCAGTTCTCCCAGCAGTCAGCGCACGATCGAGCGCGAGAGGCTGCGATCGACTCTCAACGAGCAGGGAGGGCGTGATCTCACGCAACCCCCGTCTGCAGCAGCTTGCGTCGCCTGGCGACGAGCGGCCAGTGGCGCGCCCGCCAGGACTTGAACCTGGGACCCTCGGATTAGAAATCCGATGCTCTGTCCAGCTGAGCTACGGGCGCGAAGGAGGCGCGGGCGGGGAGTGGTCGGGGAGATGGGACTCGAACCCACGACTCGGAGCACCCAAAGCTCCGCCTCTACCAACTGAGGTACTCCCCGAAGACGACCCGCAAGGCCGCACGGACACTCTAAAGGAGAGATCGCCGTGAGCACAGGACAGCCCGGAAGCTCCGCGGAACGGATAGCGCTGGCCCAGGGAGCGGAGAGCGGGTAGGTTGCCGCTTCGCCACAGAGTTCACCCCAGGCAAAGCCCTCCCATGAAGGTCCTCGTCGTCGGAGGCGGTGGTCGCGAGCACGCACTGTGCTGGAAGATCGCACGCTCCCCACTCCTCACCGAACTGCTCTGCGCTCCCGGAAACGCAGGCACCAGCAGCGTCGCACGCAACGTCGACGTCGCCGCCGATGACCTGCCGGGCCTCGTGGGACTGGCCCGGGAAGAACAGATCGACCTGGTCGTCGTCGGACCCGAAGACCCGCTCTGCAAGGGACTCGCCGACGAACTGCGCGAAGCGGGCATCGACACCTTCGGACCGACCCGCCGCGGAGCCGAGCTCGAAGGCTCCAAGGCCTTCGCCAAGGAGCTCCTCGACCGCTATCGCATCCCGACCGCAAGCTGGCGGCTCTTCGACCGCTCCGGGCCGGCGAAGGCTTACCTGGAATCCTGCAGGCAATGGCCGCAAGTCGTCAAGGTCGATGGACTCGCCGCAGGGAAAGGCGTCTTCATCTGCGCCGATGCACGCGAGGCCTGCCGAGCGGTCGACTCCGTCATGGAAGAGAAACGCCTCGGGGAGGCCGGTACACGAATCGTTATCGAGGAGTTCCTCGAAGGCGAGGAAGCCACCGTGCAGGCCATCACCGACGGAGAGGCCATCCTGATCCTCGAACCCGTCGTCGACCACAAACAGGTCGGCGAAGGCGACTCGGGACCGAACACCGGAGGCATGGGCGTCTACTCCCCCGCGCCTAGCCTCACCCGACGCCTCCTGAGACAGATCGAACAACGGATCCTGATCCCCGCCATCCACGGCCTGCGCACCGAAGGCGTCGAGTTCCGCGGCGTGCTCTACGCCGGACTCATGATCACCGAGCAGGGACCCAGGGTGCTCGAGTTCAACGTGCGCTTCGGCGACCCCGAAGCGCAAGCCGTCGTGCGACGGTTCCAGGATGATCTGCTGCCTTACCTGGCCGCCGCCGCCCGCGGCGCCCTGGCCGAGATGGACCCGCCCGAATGGGACCCACGCTTCGTCGTGGGCGTCGTCGGCGCCAGCGATGGCTACCCCGACGCCTACCGCAAGGGAGACGTGATCACCGGCACCCAGGCCGCCGACGAGGGTGAGGAGGTCGTCACCTTTCACGCCGGAACGACCGAGGGGGGAGGCGAACTGTTCACCGCCGGTGGCCGCGTTCTGTGCGTGACCGCCCTCGGCGAGGACATCGATGCCGCACGCGAGCGCGCCTACGAGGCCTTCGACCGCATCGAGTGGTCCGGAAAGTTCTGCCGGCGGGACATCGGCACGCGCGTCGAGGCTCGCAAGGAACGCATCAGCGCCATGCTTGAGAAGGCGGCCGGACCCCCCGCAGCCGGACAGCTGATCGCCGAGCCAGGACTCGCGACACCCGAGACTGGCGCGGAGAGGCGCGACTCGCCCAGGCAGGAATTCGACCGGACCGGGAAGGGCGCCTGAGGGCATGCGCGGAGAACGGTGAACCAGGCCCTGATCGACAAGAGGTTCGAGGCCTACCTGCGCTCGCGCTCCCTCAAGCTCACCCCGCAACGGCGCCGGATCTTTGAACGCGCCTTCTCAACCCACCAGCACTTCAGCGCCGAGCGCCTCTACTCCTGGATGGGGGACGATGACGGACCAAGAGTCTCGCGTGCCACGGTCTACCGCACCCTGGCCCTGCTCGAGGACGGCGGCTTCGTCGAATCCCTCGACACCGGCGGCGGAGAACTCGTCTACGAACACGTCCTTGGGCACGGACACCACGACCACCTGATCTGCATCGACTGCGGACGCATCACCGAGTTTCGCGAGCCACAGATCGAGGCCCTGCAACAGGAAGTCGCCCGCAAGAAGGGCTTCACCCTCCTGAGCCATTCCCTGCGCTTGATGGGGCGCTGCGCCGCCTGCGCCAGGGACTGAACCGTCCGCGCGGCGTGCAGCGCTCAGCGATCGAGGTCGCGGACGATCCCGCTCATGACCATCGCGGCCAGCTCGCCGTTGGCGACGCCGTACTTCCTGGCGGAGACCCGCAGGGTGCAGCGATCGAGATCGTAGACCTCGACCGACACGGTCACGTCGGCGTTGTCGATGCGCGCCGTGGCCTTGCGCAGGTCCTCGTCGGGCTCGATGATCTCCGTGGCCTGGTGACTCAAGGTCGCCTTGGCCGTCGCCCACACCACATCCGCGTCCTGCTGGAGGTGCGTGATGTACGTGTTGGCGTCCATCTCCTGGCTGATGATGATCCCTGCCCCGATGCCCGCGGCCGCCGCCAGGCAACCGGGAAGAGCCAGGGCGATGAGAAGGCTGGTGATGAGCTTGTGGCGCATGTCACTGTCCTGTTGGAAGACTGTCGGATTCGGGGCTCGTCCGTTGGCCGCCGAGCCGGTTCGAGAGGTCGGCCGGGTTGCGCGGATTGCGTCTTCGAGAGCGGCCCCGCTTCTGCGGGCATCGCCCCCTCGACGAGGCCGAACCTAGCGCTTTTGGTCACGCGGATCAGCAGCGCTGCAGGGGAAAAATCGCGCGGGGAGTGCGGCCGGGGAAAACCCCGCGGGGAGAGTCCCCGCCGAGCCCACCCCTGCAGGAGAGAGAGCCTGCGCGGATGAGCCCCGCGGCGACCCCCCGCGGCGCACGCCCTCAGACCGGCGCGCCCGCGGCGACCGCCACCATGCGCCGGAAGAAGGGCAGGCCTTCACCCTCCCGGCGGGCCTCCATGCGCGTCCAGCGCGGATGGTGCCAGGGGCTCACGTTGCGCTCGGGGTGGGGCATCAGGCCCAGGACGCGACCGGTCTCGTCGCAGATCCCCGCCACATCCGCCAGCGAGCCGTTGGGGTTGGCGGGATAGGGCGCCGGCCCACCTTCCGGGGTCACGTAGCGCAAGGCCACCTGCCCGGCGGCCCGCAGGCGCTCCAGCACCCCCGCGTCGCCCACCGCGAAGCGCCCCTCGGCATGTGCCACGGGCACCGGCCAGCGCTCGCCGGCCTCGATCCAGGGACAGGCGCAGTCGAGGGACTCGAGGGTCACCCAGCGGCATTCGTAGTGGTTCGACGTGTTGGCGGTCAAGGCCACCTCGCGCTGCGCCGCCTGCCTGCCGCGCGGCGCGAGCAGACCCGATTCCAGCAAGGCCTGGAAGCCGTTGCAGATGCCCAGCACCAGGCCGCCGCGCTCCACGTAGGCCCACAGCTCGTCCGCCAGGCGCCGGCGCAGGTCGAGGCCCCAGACGCGTCCCGCTCCCACGTCGTCGCCGTGGCTGAAGCCGCCGGCCAGCACCAGGATCTCGAGCTGCTCCAGACGCCCGGGCTCGGCCAGCAGGCGCTCGAGGTGCCAGACCTCCGCCTGCGCCCCACCCAGCTCCAGGGCACGCGCCGTCTCGCCGTCGCAGTTCGTCCCGGCCGTACGCAATACCATCGCTCGGGGAGCACTCATCCCTGGAATCCTCCTCCGTGAGCAGCCCGCAGGTCCTCGAGGGCGATGCGCGCCAGGCGCGCGCCGCCGCAGCCGTGTATCTCCAGGAAGGGCTCGGCGAGTACGCGACCGACGCGCGCCACGGGCACGCCCGCCATGGCCGCCAGCCAGCGCTCCTCGGCCTCGGTCTCGACCTCGACCAGGAAGCGCGTCGTGGACTCGGAGTAGAGCAGGGTGGCGTCGGCGTCACAGTCGGCCCCCGGCTCGTCCCCATCGACGGCCGCCAGGTCCAGGGAGAGGCCGAGGTCGCCGGCGAAGGCCATCTCGGCCGCCGCCACCGCCAGGCCGCCCTCAGAGAGATCGTGGCAGGCGCGCGCGCAGCCCGCGGCCAGGGCGCCGTGCAGGGTGCGTAGGACGCCCGGGGCCGTGGCCAGCTCCGGCGCCGGCACCGTGCCGCCCTCCAGGCCGAGGGCCGCCAGGTAGTGCGAGCCCCCCAGCTCCGCGCGCGTCTCGCCCACCAGCCAGACGCCGTTCCCCGCGCGCTTGAGGTCCATGCTCGTGACGCGCGCCACGTCCGGCACGACCGCCAGGGCCGAGATGAGCAGGGTGGGGGGGATCGAGATCGTGCGCCGGCCCACGCGGTACTCGTTGTTGAGGCTGTCCTTGCCCGAGATGAACGGCGTGCCGTAGGCCAGGGCCGCGTCGCGGCAGGCCTCCGCCGCCAGGACCAGGGCCCCCAGACGGTCGGGCTTGTCGCAGTTGCCCCAGGCGAAGTTGTCCAGAATAGCCGTGTGCTCGGGGTCGCCGCCGACGCACACGACGTTGCGCAAGGCCTCGTCGATGACCGCCGCGGCCATGCGCCCGGGGTGCAGCAGACCGTAGCGCGGGTTGGCGCCGCAGCCGACGGCGATCGCCTTGGGGGACTCCGCCAGGGGCTTGAGGACCGCGCCGTCCCCCGGGCCGTCGCCGCGCGTGCCCACCAGAGGTTTGAGGACCGAGAGCCCCTGCACCTCGTGGTCGTACTGGCGCACGATCCACTCCTTGCTGGCCACGTCGGGCATGGCGAGCAACTCCAGAAGCAACCGTGCGTGGTCCGCGGTCGGCGGCACACCCGGATCGGCCAGCTCGCTCGGCTCCCAGACGGCCTCGCGTACCGGGCGCGGCGTGCCGTCGTGCAGGAAGGCCATCGGCAGATCGCCCATCACCTCGCCAGCGTGGCGCAGCACCAGCCGTCCGCTGTCCTCGAAGCGCCCGATCACGCTCGTCTCGACGCCCTCGGCGTCGAAGACCGCCTGCAGCTCCTCGAGCCGCTCCGGCGGGACCGCCATCACCATCCGCTCCTGGGCCTCGCTGATCCAGATCTCCTCCGGCGAGAGGCCGGGGTACTTGAGGGGCACGGTCTCCAGGTCGACCAGGGCGCCCAGCTCCTCGCCCATCTCGCCCACGGCCGAGGAGAGCCCGCCCGCGCCGCAGTCGGTGATTCCGCGGTAGAGGCCGAGGTCGCGGGCGGTGAGCAGGGCGTCGAGCACGCGCTTCTCCGCGATCGGATCGCCGATCTGCACCGCGGCGCTCGAGACCACTTCCGAATCCTCGTGCAGCTCGACCGATGAGAAGGTCGCGCCGTGGATCCCGTCCCGCCCGGTGCGGCCTCCGGCCACCACGATCAGATCGCCCGCGGCCACGCTCTTGGTGGCGCAGGAACGGGGGATCAGCCCGACCGTGCCGGCAAAGACGAGCGGGTTCGCCACGTAGCCCGGATGGGTCCAGACCCCGCCGTTGACCGTCGGGATCCCCATACGGTTGCCGTAGTCGCGCACACCGTGCACCACCCCGCGCAGGATGCGGCGCGGGTGCATGCAACCCTTGGGCAACTCCTCGGCCGGCAGGTCCGAGGGCCCGACGAAGAACGAGTCGGTGTTGGCGATCGGCCGCGCTCCCAGGCCCACCCCCAGGATGTCGCGGATCACCCCGCCGATGCCGGTTCCGGCGCCGCCGTAGGGATCGATGGCGCTCGGGTGGTTGTGGGTTTCAACCTTGAAGGAGACGTCCCACTCGCCGTCGAAGGCGATGATGCCGGCGTTGTCGTGGAAGACGCTAACGCACCACGGGCGGTCGAGCTCGACCGTCGCGTGCTTGATGGTCTCCGCCAGTAAATTTTCGAAGCGCCGCTCGGGCTCGCCGGGGGTGGAGAAGACCACCGTACCGGCGAAGGTCTTGTGCTTGCAGTGCTCGCTCCAGGTCTGCGCCAGGGTCTCCAGCTCGCAGGCCGTCGGCTCGCGTCCCGCGGCCTGGAAGTGGTCACGGATGACCCGCATCTCCTCGAGGTTGAGGCTCAATCCGCCCTCGACGCTGATGCGCTCCAGGGTCTGGTCGTCCACTTCGACGAGCGCCACCTCCACCCGTCCGTGGAGTGCTCCTGCTGCGGGCGGCCCGTGGTGCAGACCCTCGTCTCCGAGCAGCACGTCCTCGATCGTCTCGTTGCCCAGGACGCGCCGCGCGAGCAGGGTCAGGGCCTCGTCCGACAAGGGACCCGTCAGTTCCCAGGCGCGGAAGGTCGAGATGCAGGCGGCGGGGTCCAGGCGCGCCAGGCCCACGCGCGCGATGGTCTCAAGGATCGTCTGGGCCACCGGGTCCATCACCCCCGGCTTGCGCGCCACCAGCACGCGCCGCACCCCATCGGGGACCGCGGGGGCGCGGCCGGGGGCCGTCAGGCGCACCTCGTCGAGCAAGGGGTCCGCCAGGAGCTCGGCGGTGATGCGCTCGACCGCCTCGCGCGCGAGGTCGGCCGGCAACAGCACCCCGCGCCCGAGGCGAGCAGATTCGAGGCTCTCGATGCCCAGCTCGCGAGCGGCGGCCGGCAGCTGCGCCCCGTCGGGATCGTCGGCCGTGGAGCGCCGGAAGCACTCCACCCGCCAGGCGTCGGGCAGGGTGGCGGTGGAGGTTGTGTGCTGGGGTTCGGCGGAGGCGTGCATGGGGGTCGGTGGGGCGGGGGAGGTGGGATCAAGACCGCAGGCGGCGACCCGGTGCTTCCTTCGGCGCTCAAGAATAGCGGAGTTGGCGGCCGATCCAAGCCGCGGCCACAGGATCGCCGGGGCTTGCACCGCAGGCGGCATGGACCGAAAATGGAGCAGCGGTCGTGAGAGCCGCGCGCGGAACGTGAGCGACCAATCCCAACAGCCCCCCGAGTCCGAGCGGGCCTCCGGTGGCGGAGGCGACCCGGCCCGCCGCCCGGCCAGGGGAGCCGAGGGCGCCGGGGTAGGGCCCGAGTTCGAACGCCCCATCCGCGACCTGGAGGGCCAGCTGGCCGAGCTGCAGGAGCTCGCCGGCAGCACCCAGCTGGACATCTCGAGTGAGATCGCAGCCCTGCGCGCGCGCCTTGAGTCCGCGATCGAGACGACCTACTCAGAGCTCTCGCCCTGGGAGCGCGTGGCCGTTGCCCGTCACCCCGAGCGTCCGGTGGCCAGCGACTACGTGCACACCATCCTGGACGATTTCATCGAACTCCACGGCGACCGCGGGTTCGGCGACGACCAGGCCATCCTGACCGGTCTGGCCCGTATCGACGACGTGCGCTTCATGTTGATCGGCCACCGTAAGGGCCGCACGACCAAGGAGCGCCTGGCCTGCAACTTCGGCTGCGCCCACCCCGAGGGCTACCGCAAGGCCCTGCGCAAGATGCAGTTGGCCGAGAAGTTGCGCCTGCCGATCGTGACCTTCATCAACACCCCTGGCGCTTACCCCGGGATCGGGGCCGAGGAGCGCGGACAGGCCCTGGCCATCGCGGAGAACATCCTGGCCATGTTCGGCCTGCGCGTGCCCGTGCTCGTGATCGTCATTGGCGAGGGCGGCTCGGGCGGCGCCCTGGGGATCGGCATCGGCGACCGGGTGCTGATGATGGAATACGCCTACTACTCGGTCATCAGCCCCGAGGGTTGCGCCGCCATCCTCTGGAAGGACGGGGCGCGAACCCCCGACGCCGCCGCTTCCCTGCGCCTGACCTCGGCCGACCTCCTGCGTTTCAAGCTCGTGGACGCCGTCATCCCCGAGCCGCGCGGCGGAGCCCACCGCGATCGCGAGGGCGCCATGGCGACCGTGCGCGCCACCATCCTGCGCGAGCTGGCCCAGCTGCGACGCCTGCCGATCGATGGGCTCGTGCGCCTGCGTCGCGCGAAGTTTCGGCACGCCGGGGCCATGGAGGGCCGCTTTCCGACCGTTCCCTGAGGGTGGCGGCCTCCGAAGAGGACCGTCGGAAGTGCTAACATCGACGGTCCGGCGTGCGTAGGCATTGCAGACCGCTCCGGCTTCGTTCGACCCTGAGAACCCCGTGGACTCCGCCTCCGATAGGACAGACGACCCTCGCCCGAACGACCCTGCGGCCCGCCCGGCCGTGGAATCGAGCGCCGAGCACGTCCTGATCCGCCGCGCCCAGGCCGGCGACGAGCAAGCCTTCGAGCAGCTCGTGCGGCGCCACGAGGCGCGCGCCTGGCGCGTGGTGTGCAACATGGTTCCCTGCGACGAGGACGCTCGGGATCTGGTGCAAGAGGGCTTCCTGCGGGTCTTCCGCGGTCTGGAGCGCTTCGACTTTCAGTACGCCTTCAGCACCTGGTTCTACCGCATCCTGACCAACCTGGCCATCGATCACCTGCGCCGCCGGCGGCCGACCATGAGCACGGGCGCGGTGGACGAAGAGGAGGTCGACCGGGAGCTCGTGGATTTCGACGCCCCGTCGCCGGCGGCCGCCATGGAGGGCGAGGAGACCGTGGCCGAGGTGCGCGCCTGCCTCGCCACCCTGGCGCCCCACTTCCATTCGGTCCTCGTCCTGCGCGAGCTGGAGGGCCTGGCCTGCAACGAGATCGCGGAGATCGTGGGCGCCACCCACGTCACCGTGCGCTGGCGTCTGCATCGCGGCCGAAAGCTGTTCCAGGAAGCCTGGGAGCGCCGCGGGGCGCGTGCCGCCAACAACCCGCACTCCGATCCCGTAGACGATTCCGAAGGACGGCGTGGACCCTGAGCCGCGCAGGAGACCCTGATCATGGAACGACCCCTGACCTGTACGGATGTGCGCGGCGATCTGCCGCTCTTCGTGGGCGCCGACCTCGAGGTTCCCGCCCTGGAAGCGATTGCGCAGCACCTCGAGTCCTGCGGCGCCTGCCGTGAGGAACTCGCGGGCCTGGACCGTGCGCGGGGCGTCCTGCGCTCCCTCAAGGAGGCCTCCGGCTCGTCGATCGATCCCTGGCCCGCTCTGCGAGCGGAGCTGGCTAGGGAGGGCCGCATCGACTCCCCGTCCACCCCTGCCTCCGGGGGCCTGCGGCCTTGGGCCGCCGCCGCCGCCGCCCTGCTGCTGCTGGCCGGCGGCGTGTGGGTCGGGGCGCGCATGACCGGATCCGGCATGTCCGGTCCGCTGGAGAGCGGCGTCGCCGGCGAACTCGTCCCCGAGTCGCCGAGCGGGCCCTTACCGTCCAGGGCCGGCCAACCCGCGCTGGCTTCGGGTTCGAGTGCCCTGCGGCCGGTGGACAGCGGCGCGCGGCTGGCCGACGGCGCCGTCTCTTTCGGGGAGGAGGGAGCCGTTGCTGGCAGGGGAACCCTGGACCCGGCGGCGAGCCTGACGGGGGGAGCCTCCGCCGCGAGTTCCACCGGGCACTTCGTCCTACCGCCGCGGATCCGCTGATCACAGGGAAGGCACGCTGATGCGTCGCAAATCGATCCTTCGCCCGACGGTCTTCTGTCAAAGGACCACAGACCTGCCGAGGCACC
>DASCMO010000018.1:0-15184 GCA_036010965.1 Planctomycetota bacterium
TGCCACCACAGAGATCACAGTTCGTCATCTGAAACCACACCCGCGCGGGTTCGGCAAACGTATCCGAAACTCCTCGGGCTCGATGGGCTAGCATCTGCCGAGGGGCGGATGGCGCAAGCGCCACGTCCCGGGGCGTGCATGCAGGGCGATAGAGAGTCGAGGGGGTTTCGAGGGACCTGGGTGACCGCGCTGGGAGGGGCGCTCGCCTGTGGTGCCCTCCTGGCAGCAGCGACGCCGGGCGAGCGGCCGCTTGACGAGCTCCTGGAGGAGGTGCGCGAGGCGGGCGATGACGTCGATCCCGGCGTGTTTGACGAGATCGGCGCGCACCTGGACCTCGACGGCTTCCGGACCCTGCAGCAGGCCGTCGTGCTCGTGATCGATCCGGATCTGCTGCAGCGCGCATACGGCCAGTTCGTCGGATTTCGCGACACCGACCTCGAGCTGGGGGTCGTCGAGTGGCTGAACGAGCACGCCAACGCCGGCCACTTCAGCAGCAGACGGCAGGCGGCGACGCGTGCCCTGTGCGGCTTTGGCGGCGACGCGCTGAAGGAGATGCGCGCGATCCTCGAGGGTAACTCCGACCAGGTTTGCAGGCAGATCGCGATCGGCGGCCTGGTGCCCATGATTCAGGCGCAGCGCACGCCGGAGGCGTTGACTCAGTTCCTGGCGTGGTACCGCGTGGGGATCTCAGGGTCGCGCGAGACCGCTCTGAGAACGATTGGTGTCTTTCGGTCCAAGGAGTGCCTGAAGGTCTTGGAGAGAGCTCTGGGGGACAAGGCGACATCGGCGCAGACCAAGGCCCTCGTGCTCGGCGCCTTGGGCGCGATGGAGAGCGAGCGCGCCATTGAGCTGGTCGAGGCCGAGCTCGACTCAAACCATCCGATGGTGAGCCTGGCAGCCATCCGAGCTCTGACCCAGGCCGGCCTGCGCGGTCACGAACACGTCCTGCGGCGGCTGGAGCGCTCTCGGGAGCCGGCGGTACGCCGCGAGGCCCTCATCGCTCAGTCGGCCTTCGCAGCAGGTGAGGCCTGGGAGCGGCGCGTCAATGCGGCCCTGCACTCGCGCGACCACGCCTTGCGCATGGGGGCTGCGATCGCGCTCGAGCGCATCGGGAGCGTCGCGGCGATGGAGGCGCTCCACGGGCTGCTCGATGATCCCAGCCATCTCGTCCGTGCTGAGGTGATCGAGTGCGTCGCGCGCCTGCGCAGGCCGGACTCCGTTGCGCTGCTCGTCGACAACCTCGCCGGGGAGACCATGCGCTTGCAGCGGCGGACCTGCGAGATCCTCGTCGGTTTGACTGGCTTGGAACTGGGCCTGAACGCGAGGCGTTGGCAGAGCTGGTGGGCGGCGGAGGGCGAGAGCTTCGAGTTGCCGAGCCCCGAGGAGCTCGCCGCCGCGCGGGAGCGGCGAACTCGCCGGCAGAGTCTTGAGAACCGCACGGTGGCCGCCTTCTACGGGATCAGTATCGACAGCGATCGGCTCTGCTTCGTGCTCGATGTCAGCGGATCGATGGAGGGTGACCGGCTGACCCTGCTCAGGGAGGAGATGACTCGCACCCTGGAGCGCTTCGATGACGGCGGGCGATTCAACGTCATCTTATTCTCGGACCAGGTGCGCAAGTGGAAGGGCAAGCTGGTGGAGATGGACGAGCGCTCGAGGGCTTCCGCTCGGCGAACCATTCGCGGCATGCGCGCCGGCGGAGGCACGGCGCTCTTCGACGGCCTGGAGGAAGGCCTCGAGGATGTCGAGGTCGACACGATCATCCTGCTCTCCGACGGCATGCCGTCGGTCGGAAGGATCCAGGGGACCGAGCAGATCCTGGACGAGATCAATCGGCGCAACGCGCTGCGGCGAGTCGTGATCCACACGGTCTCGGTGGGCGGCAGCAGCGGCCTCTTGCGGCGGCTGGCAGAAGCCAGCGGCGGGGCGTATCGCGAGGTCCGCTGAGAATAGCTTGGGCGGGCCGTGCGAATCCGTCGCGCTCCCGGCTAATGACGAGGTTGTTACTCTGGTGCGCACGCCTGCTAGTCCGGTGGCTACACTCCGAGAGGTGGCCTCGGCGCGACTGATCGTGCGGGTGGGATGGGTGCTGTGGAACAGCCCCGCGGATGCGCCGCGCCTCCCCGATCGCGTGCTCGAGGCGGAGTACTGAAGACCGCGCACCACAGAAGAACGGGAGACGAGATCCGATGAGCCTTCGAACCAGCCTGTACGCCTTCTTCGGCGCGGCTCTCCTCTCGACGACCTCCTTGCTAGGGCACGGCGGCGGCCACACGCCGCCCCCTCCCCCCGGCCCGCCCCCGCCCCCGGCGCCCCCGCCCTGGTCGGGGCCCGGCGACACTGGCGCCGGACCCCGTTCGCCCGGGAGGGGTGGCGGCCCCTCCGTCCCCGGTCCGTCCGGGCCCGCGGTGCCGGGTGCGGGGCGCGCTCAGCCGGGTTCGTCCAATCCCGTCCCACAAACCCCCATCCCTACCAGCGGCTTCGACCCGGGCACCTGGGACCACTGGTGGAGGTTCAATCAGAACGCCTTCATCGACCTCAAGCGGGGCATCTGGAAGGTGCGCACGAAGACCGGCAGCGACGAGTTCTTCCTGGGGACGGGGAACCAGACGGTGCCCGCGACCAGCTTGCAGCCGAGTCGTGTCCAGCTCGCTGAACGGGTCATCCCGGGCCTGATCCGCGTGCTCGAACGCGAGGGGCGCTCCGAGGTCCTCTCGGGCTGCCTGATGGCGCTGGCGAAGATCGGTGATGTGCCGTCCGCGGCCGAGGCGAGCACCTCCGAGGTCCTGGCGGGCTTCATTGCTGACGGTGAACAGCAGATGGGCGAGACCGCCGCCTTGGCTCTCGGTGTGCTGGGCAGTCGCACTTCGCTCTTCGACCTGGCCGCCCTGGCAGCCGACGAAGATCGCGGACGCGAGCTGTGCGGCGGAGGCAAGGTCGCGACGCGCACGCGCGCCTTCGCCGCCTACGGGCTGGGCTTTCTGGCTCGCCGGAGCGAGAACGAGGACGTGCGGCGCTTCGCCGTGCACCGCCTGACGCGCCTGTTGGAGCGGGACGACACCGCCTCCCACGACCTCGGCGTGGCCTGCATCCATGCCCTGGGCTTGATCGTTCTGCCGAGCTCGCCGGATGGGATCGTACACGCGGGGAAACCGCCCGGAACATCGCGCGAGGCCCTCGCGGGCCACCTGCTGGAGCTCTTCGCCAACCAGCGCCTCTCCGATCGCCTGCGTGCGCACCTGCCGCGGGCCCTGACCGTCGGGATTGACCCGCGGGCGTCCGCGCAGGACGAGAACGACCATCGCTCGCGGGTCGCCGCGGCCCTGATGGGTGCCCTGCAGCGCTCGCGCACTGACCGCGAGGTGACCTACGGCTGCGTCTTCGCCCTCGGGCGCATCGGCAACGCCGGCGGCGGCACCCTCGACGTGCGCATCCGCAAGACGCTCATTAAGGTCGCGGCGGACGGGGACTCGATGGCGCGCAACTTCGCTCTGATCGCTCTGGCGCAGGTCGCGAGCACGCCAGGTCCCGATGGCTACGATGCGATGAGCGGGGCAGCGGAAGTGGACTCGCTGCTGCAGAAGACCCTCGCGCGCGGCAAGAGCCGCTCTCGCCCGTGGGCCGCCCTGGCTCTGGGCGTGAAGGGCGACCGCCTGCGGCGGCGCGGGCTCGAACTCTCCGACGACGCCTCCGCGGCCTTGCGCGCCTCCCTGCGCGACTGTGGCTCGCCGATGGACATGGGCGCCTACGCTCTGGCCCTGGGCATGCGCCGCGATGTGAAGGCGCGGGAGTTGCTCCTGGAGAAGCTCTTCGGCGTCAAGGAGGCCGCGGCCCGTGCGCACCTGGCGGTGGCCGTCGGCCTGCTGGGCGAGCGCAGCTCCATTGATGCTCTGCGTACGGCGCTCCCCGAGGCGGCCTGGCAGCCCGATCTCCTGCGCGGCATCGCCGTGGGGCTGGGACTGCTGGGGGATGAGAGCCTCGTCCCCGACCTCGTGAAGCAGATGGAGGAGACGGACAGCACGGCCCGCAAGGGAGTCTGTGTCTGGGCCCTGGCTCTGGTGGGGGACGCGCGGGCGGTCGAACCGATCCTGGCCATCCTCGAGGACGAGTCGGTCTCCGACCTGGTGCGCGGCATCGCCGCCCTCGCCATGGGTTTCATCGCGGAGCCGGTAGAGCGGCCCTGGAACACGGCTCTCGCCCTCGATGTGGCCTATCCCGCGAGTCCGGCGACTCTGTTCGACCCCGGCGGCGGGGGCGTGTTGAATATCCGCTGAGGCCATAGACTGGAGTGGTGATGTCCCCGTCACGCTCCCTGCTGCTGCTTGCCTTGCTGTCCGGCCCGGCCCGGGCTCAGCTCGCGCCCCTCTTCGAGGTCGAGGGGGCCTCCGCCGGAGACTGGTTCGGCTACAGCGTCGCCGCTGCCGGCGATGTGAACGGCGACGGGGTCGCGGACTTCATCGTCGGGGCACACCAGAACCTCAACGGCGGCCACTCGCCCGACCCCGGCTACGCGCGCGTCTACTCCGGCGTCGACGCCAGCCTGTTGTGGCAGTTCGAGGGGGACGGCACGAACTGGGTCGACGGTCCCGATGACCACTTCGGCCAGGCCGTCTCGGCGGCGGGCGACGTGGACCTCGACGGTTTTGGCGATCTGCTCGTCGGCGCCTACAAGGTGGACCAGCTCGGCACCCTGAACGTCGGGATGGTGCGGACCTTCTCCGGTCAGGACGGGTCGATCCTCGGCGAACTGCATGGGGAAACCGGCGGCGACCGCATGGGGATCTCGGTGGCTTCGATGGGCGACGTGAACGCCGACGGAGTCCCCGACCTCGTCACCGGCGTCTACAAGGACGACAACACGGTCTACAACGCCGGGAGCGTGCGCCTGTACTCGGGGGCGGACGGTGCGCTGCTCGCGGTATATGACGGCGACGACGTCGGCGAGGCCTTCGGCTGGGCCAGCGCGTCGGCGGGGGACGTGGACGCGGACGGCGTCATGGACGTGGTCGGCGGCGGGCCGCAGGACGGAGAGGGAGGCGCCTTCGCGGGCAGCGTCTCGGTCTTCTCGGGGGCCACGGGCCTGCGCATCCATCACTGGGTCGGCCTGGCGGCGGACGACTGGTTTGGCCACGCGGTGGACGGCGCCGGGGACGTCAACGGGGACGGCTACGACGACATCCTGATCGGGGCCATCCAGAGCCAGTTGACAGGTCATGCAACGGGAGCGGGATACGTCCAGGTCCGCTCGGGGAAGGACGGAGTGCTGCTCCATCATCTGGAGGGAGACGGCTTGCACGACCAGTTAGGTTTCGCCGTGCGCGGTGTGGGTGACGTCACCGGCGACGGGCACGCGGACTTTCTCGTGGGCGCTCCGCGGGCGGTGAGCCTGGGCCTCGCCCCCACAGGCCTCGCCGGTTACGCGCGCCTATACTCGGGCCGCGACGGAGAGCTGATGTACACCTTTACCGGCAGAGCCGCGGACGATCAGTTCGGCGTGGGTCTCGACATCCTGGAGGACCTGGACGGCGACGGTGTCGAGGAGTTCCTCTTCGGAGCGTGCGAGGATGATGCGATCCAGTCGCGGCCGGGCTACGCCCAAGTGATCTCCGGTGCGCTGGTCCTGACCGTCAGGTACTGCACCGCGGCCGCCAACTCCGCCGGATCCGGTGCGCTTCTCGACCACTCGGGTTCATTGAGCGTGGGGGAGAACAACTTCGCCCTGCGTGTCAGCGGATGTCCCACGAACCACTTCGGGCTCTTCTACTACGGGTCCCAGAGCACCGAGCTGCCCTTTGGTGACGGGTTTCGTTGCATCGGCGGGACGGTCATTCGCCTGGGGATCGCGAACACCGGCGCGGCGGGTGTGGCGGCGTGGAACATCGATCTGGACCATCCGCCCCAGCCGACGGGGCAGATCACGCCCGGGTCGCACTGGAACTTTCAGTTCTGGTACCGGGACATCCCGGCCGGGATGAGCGGCTTCAACCTGTCCGACGCCCTGGGCGGGACCTTCTCGCCTTGACAGGTGCTGGTCCTCGCCGTCGCTCTCGCTTCCCACGGGAGCTCGGAGTCGTTCCACCCGACCACGGTGGGGCAAGTGACCGCCTCAAGCGCTGGGCGTATTGACAGACCTCGGGGAGATGCGTTGACTCTCATCTCCGCCGTTTCGGTCGAAACGAAGCGCGGATCCAGACCCTGCTCGAACGCAGAAGCACTCGCCCATGCGCCAAGCCCTCTCCCGCGACGCTGCCCTCGCCATGCTGCTTGCGACGCTTTATTGCGCCGTGGGCTGTGGTGATCCGGGGTCGGACGACATTGGCGCAGGGGAGGGGGCCGGGGACGCGACCGATGCGCTGTCGCAAGCCGCGGGAGCTGGACAGCTGGAGCGCCCGCAGACGCTCGTCGAGAAGCTCACCGGGATGGCCGACCCCGAGGCGGACGACTGGCGCACGGAGGTGCTCAACTCCGCGAGCGGCGACCAGCTGAAGGCCCTCGCGCACTTGCTCGAGGCACCCGGAACACTCACCGAAGACGCCCTCGCGTCTCTCGTCGCGCCGGGCTTCGCTTGCGGAGCCCTGCGCCCGGGAGACCTCACGGCGGTCCGGGATGATGCCTCGGCGTTCGTTCGGCGACCCGCCGAGCCCCTCGTTCTCGATCCGGCTGGGGGCGCCTCTCGCGGTGCGCAGGGGCTCGCCGCGGCCCTCGCGGAGCTGCTCGTCCCGCACGCCGGAAGCACTCATCCGCACGCCAAGTTCAAGCCATTCACCATCGATGAGGGTGAGGGGGACTTCACGACCCGCACCTACCTCGAGATTTCCGGAGGGCTCGAGGCGGGCGTGCTCCAGACCAACGCCACCTGGGCCTGTCGCTGGGCGATGCCGCCCCCGGACTCCGGACAGGTGCCGCGCCTGCTCTGGATCGGAGTGGAGGAGCACGAGGAAGTGTTGCTGCGGACTGCCGCAGGCCCGCTGTTTCGCGACTACACCGAGTCGGCCCTGGGGGCCAACTCGGCCTACGCCGAGAAGGAGCTGCCGGGGCTCAATCATTGGCTGACGCGCATCAGCGAGCTGATGAACATGTCGATCGCCGGACACAGCGGCCTGGCACTGGGCGATGTGAACGGCGACGGTCTGGAGGACCTGTACGTCTGCGACTCCGGCGGTCTGCCCAATCGACTCTACGTGCAGAACGCCGACGGGACCTTGGACGAGGTCTCCGCGCAGGCGGGCGTCGACTGGCTGGAGCTCTCCTCGTCTGCCTTGCTGATCGACCTCGATGGTGACGGAGACGAGGACCTGGTCGTCGCCACCCGCCCGTTGCTGCTCTTCGCCGAGAACGACGGTTCGGGCGCCTTCACCATCCGTGCCCGGGAGCGCGCGGGGAACGGGCCGATGTCCCTGGCCGCCGCCGACCCCGACTCGGACGGCGACCTGGACGTCTACCTCTGCGCCTACGACTCGCACCCCGAGAGCCTGCAGGTCGGCGCCTATCCCTATCACGATGCCAACAACGGCGAACCCAACAGCTTCTGGCGCAACGAGGGCGAGTTTCGCTTCGTGGACGTGACCGATGAGGTCGGACTCGGCGAGCACAACTCGCGCTTTAGCTTCGCCGCGGTCTGGGAGGACTACGACGAGGACGGAGACCTCGACCTGTATGTGGCCAACGACTACGGGCGCAACTGTCTGTACCGAAACGACGGCGAAGGACGATTCTCCGACGTCGCCCCCGCGGCGGGCGTCGAGGACATCGCCTCGGGAATGTCGGTCACCTGGGCGGACTACGACCACAACGGGTTCATGGACGTCTACGTCAGCAACATGTTCTCGGCCGCGGGGAATCGGGTGACCTTCCAGCGCCGATTCCAGGCTGACAACGACCATGACGACGAGGCCACCGCCGGCCTGCAGCGCATGGCGCGCGGCAATACCCTCTTCGCCAACTCCGGCGACGGGTCCTTCGTCGATGTGAGCGTTGGTGAAGCCGTGATCATGGGCCGCTGGGCCTGGGCTGCGAGTTTTGCCGATCTGGACAACGACGGGTGGGAGGACCTCGTCGTCACCAACGGCCACATCACGATGGACAGCGCCGACGACTTGTGAAGCTTCTTCTGGCGGCACGTGGTGTCGCGCTCACCGGTCGCGGACCCGACGCGGCGGGAGCTCAACGAGTACCTGGACGGCTGGAAGGCGATCAACCTGCTCGTCAGCCAGGGGCGGTCGTGGAGCGGGAACGAGAAGAACTGCGTCTACCTCAACTGCGGAGGTTCGCGCTTCGCCAACGTCTCGGCCGCGACCGGGCTTGATTTCGACGACGACGGCCGGGCCCTGGGACTCGTGGACTGGGACCACGACGGCGACCTGGATGTGTGGCTGCGCAACCGAACCGGGCCACGCCTGCGGCTAATGCTCAACGAATCCGACGGCGCGCACGCCTCCCTGTCGGTACGCCTGCGCGGAACGAGCGCTAACCGGGACGGCATCGGGGCGCGCGTGGAAGTCTGGCTGGAAGGCGAGGACGTCCCCCTCAAGCGCACCCTGTATGCAGGGCAGGGGTTCCTCTCCCAGTCGAGCAAGTGGCTGCACTTCGGCCTGGGCGTCGAGCCGCGCATCGCCCGCGTCTCGGTGCGCTGGCCCGCAGGCGAGCGTGAGGAATTCAGCGGGGTTGCGCCCGCCGGGCGCGTCTTGCTCGTGCAGGGCACCGGGCGCTGCGAAGAGGTGAGCGCCCGCGCAGCGAAGCTGGCCTTGGTGCCGGCCGAGCAGCCCGCCGCGGCGACCACCGATGCTGCGCGTATCTTCCTTCCCTTCCGCCTCCCCGCTCCCATCCTGCCCTACACGGATTACGACGGCGGCCTCACGCGCAGGGTGCAACCCGACGGTCCGCTGCTGGTCAATCTCTGGGCCTCCTGGTGCGCGCCTTGCGTGGTCGAGCTGGAGGAGTTCGGCCTCCGGGAGGCGGAGCTGCGCGCGGCAGGAGTGGACCTGTTGACCCTGACGGTCGACGGGATGGCCCTCGACATGGAGACCGATCCCGCCGACGCGCGCCGCAAGCTCGAGGAGCTCGGCTATCCCTTCCCTGGCGCCGTCGCGACGCCAGATCTGCTCGCCAAACTCGAGCTGCTCCAGCAGTTCTTGTTTCAGCGCTTCCCTAACTTCTCAGTCCCGACCAGCTTCCTGCTCGACGGCGAGGGGAATTTGGCGGTCATCTACCGCGGTTCGGTGAGTGTGGACACCCTGCTCGAGGACGTGCGCCTGCTCGATGCGTCTCCGCGCGAACGCCAGGACCACTCCGTGCCCTTCCCGGGCCGCTGGAACAACCTGTTCATCGACCCTCCTCTGGCGCTGGTCGCCGAGCACTTCCAGGAGGACTACCCCGAGGACACGATCCGCTATCTGGAGGCCCTCCAGAGTCGCGGTGGTGGCGGCGCGAAGGCGCACCTGCAGCTCGCGCAGGCCCACGTCAGGGGTGGACGCATCGAGGATGCGATCGGGGAGTATGTCCTGGCGCTGGAGAGCGACCCGCGATCGGCGGACGCCCTCATCAACCTCGGCAACCTGCTCGTCTCTCGCGGACGGATGGATGAGGGGCTGGCCCGCCTCGAGGTCGCCGTGGAGGTGGCCGATGACATGGCCGAGGCTCACTTCGGATTGGGGACGGCCCTGTTACGACAGGGCGCGGTCGAACGCGGTGTTGCGTGCCTGCGGCGTGCCGTCGAACTCGACGGCGGCTACGCCCAGGCCCACCACGACCTCGGCGTCCAGCTCGGCAAGCAGGCCGACTACGTGGGCGCGGCGCAGCACTTCGAGGCCGCGCTTGATGCTCGCCCCGCCTTCACCGAGGCCGTCCTGAACCTGGCCAACATGCTGCGCGTCCTGGGGCGCGGAGAGGACGCGATCGAGCGCTATTCCGAGGGACTCGCGCAGCGCCCGGGAGAGTGGCGGGCGCATTTCAGCCTCGGCGATCTGCTGGCCGGCATGGGACGTAACGCCCAGGCCCTGGAGGCGCTGGACGCCTGCCTGGCCCTCGCGGGGGATTTCATCCCGGCGCGCACACGCCGCGCCGGCGTTCTCAATGCCCTCGGCCGCGTCGAGGAGTCTCTGGAGGAGCTGGGACGCGTGGTCGCCCTGAGCCCCGACGATCACCGCGTGCACTCAAACCGCGGCTTCATGTTGACCTCCCTCGGGCGCGCGGAGGAGGGACTCGCCGCCTGCGACCGGGCTCTCGCCCTGCAGGGCGAATACGCCTTCGCTCACTCCAATCGCGCGGGAGCGCTGCTTGCACTGGACCGCCACAGCGAGGCACTGGCCGCGGCCGAGAGGGCCCTGGCCCTGGTCGCCTCCAACGCCTATGCGCAGGTCTACCGCGCCGTGGCTCTCGACGCACTCAACCGCGGCGCCGAGGCCGAGGCGGCGTTCGCCGCGGCGCTCGCGATCCAGTCCGACCTCGCCCTGGGCTGGTTCGAGCGCGGCCGCGCTCGGTCGCGGCGGGGGGCCGCGCAGGAGGCCCGGGCCGATCTGGAGCGCGCCCTGCAGCTGGGATTGCCCGCGAACCTGCGCCGAGAGGCCGGCGCGCTGCTCGAGAGCCTGAAATAGGCCCCCCTTGGGGCCTTAAAGCGGGGCACGTGTAAGTGAGCGGAAAAAGCAGCCGAGCGAGGGCGCGAGAGCGTGAGCGCGAAGTGACAATCATCTACGCGTGAGGTGCCTTCGTTACCCGCGCTCCGATTCACCTCAATGTCCGGCCTCTCGGGGCCTGCGAACCATGATGCGCACACTGATCCCCGCGGCACTCCTGCTCGTTCTTCCCGGCTCGTCACTCTCGACCGACTACGGCAAGCTCGACGCGGTTCGCATCGAGACCGAGACGGTCTACACCATGGAGACGACCGACTTCTCGATGACGCGCAACGGCGAGCCCGTCGATTCGTCCTGGGGTGGAGGTGGCGGTGCCAGCGAAGATGTGCGCACCGTCGTCCAGATCGATCGCGTGATCGAGCGTGAGGACGGCGCCCCTTCCGTCGTGCGCCGCAGCTTCGAACTCGTCGAGGGGGCGGGCACGATGGAGCGCGGAGAAGACACCTTTGACACGGAGCGCGAGTGCCCCCTTACCGAGGTCACGCTCGAGTTGACCCTCGACGGCGACGGCGACGTGGCAGCTGAGGTCGTCGATGGCGACGAGCCCGCTGACGACGAGCTGCTCGAAGGGCATTTCCTGACCCTCGCTCTCGATGCTTTTCTACCCGAGGGGGACGTCGACGAGGGCGACAGCTGGGATCTCGAGCCCGAGGCCATCCTGCGCGCGCTCTCTCTCGACCTGGACTCAGCGTTGTTCCCCGAGGCTGAGCCGGAGGAGTCCTCCGGCCGCGAGGGCCGGCGAGGCCGAGGCGGCTGGGGCGGTGGCCGGAGGGGCGGCGGTTCGAACACCAGCTTGTTCAAACAGGCGGATTGGGAGGGAGAGGCGACCATCGAGTCCATGGAGGAGGACGTGGACGGATTGACGTGTGTGGTGATCGAGATCGAACTCGAGGCTTCTGGCGACATGCCCGAGCCGGAGTTTCGCGGCCGACGCGACGACGACGTGCTGGCACGTCCTGACAGCGCGCAGCGCATGCTCGAGAGCACCTACGAGATTGAACTAGAGGGACGGATCGCCTTCTCCTGCGAGCTCGGCCGACCGGTCATGGGGGAGATCGAGGGGACCATCCTGACCGAGCGCTACATAGAGCGCTCTCGCGAGGAATTTTCCATGACGATGTCGACGGTCCGAGAGGGCACGTTCACCTGGAGTGTCGCGCTCAGCGACCACCGCGAATAACAAAGAGACACTGATGAAGAACCCGATTATCTCAACGATCCTGGTCGGCCTCGTCGCCGGCGCCGCCGGTGCGATGCTCTCTACCCTCATTGCGGAACCCGCTACGAGCGAGAGCGATCCGATTGTCCTCGACGACAATGCCGGTGACCTCGAGCGACGCTTCGATTCCCTTCAGCGAGAGAACGAGGCCTTGAGTCGCCGTCTCCTCGATCTGGAGCAGGCGCCGCCGAGGTTGGCTGCCGAGCGCTCCGCCGCCCCGCTTGAGATGACCGACGAAGAACGTGCGGCCGACGAGCAACTGCGGGCGGTCGTTGCGGCGCTCACGAATCCCGATGCGCCCATGCCGCAAGAGTGGCGCGACAGCGTCAACCTCGCCCTCAAGGACATCCGCGCCGAAGAGGATGCCGATCGCGACGAGCAGCGACGGATCCGGGCCGAGGACCGTATGGAAGAGCGCATGGTGGAACTCTCGCAGAAGCTCGGCCTCGACACCTACCAATCGGGCCAGATGCGCCAGATCCTGACCGAGGAGTCTCTTGCGCGCGACGAGATGCGCACTGCGATCCGCGAGTCGGGTGACTGGGCCAGCGCCCGCGACCAGTGGACCGGTCTGCGTGAGAAGACGAACGAGTCCCTCTCCCTGGTGTTGACACCTCAACAAGTGGAGGCCTACCAGGCCGACCAGAGCACTCGCTGGGGCCGCTTCGGTGGTGGAGGCAACACAGGCGGCGGTCCTCGTTCCGGCGGTGGTGGCCACGGTACCGATGTACAAACCTCTGGCCAGACCGACTGAGCGCGGCTAGAGCACCAGCGGGAAGAAGTCTCCCGAGACCGTCTCGCCCTCTTTCAGGAGCGGTGTGCCCGAGAGCAGGGGGGCGCTCCCGTCCGCGACCCGCACGTCGGGACCCATGTAGTTCAAGACCACACCGCGGCGGGGGAGGTCCGTCGGATTGGCGTGGGAGCCGTGCAAGATGTGGGAGTGGTGGATCGATACTCGACCCACCGCGAGCTCCACGGGCACGGGATCGAAGGCGACCCCCATCTCGGGCGTCAGGTGCTCCCGCACCTGCTCCATGTCTCCGCCGAAGGCGACCGGGGGCAGCAGACCCCAGCGCTGGCTCCCGGGGACGTACTGCAGGCAGCCGTTGGCCGGGCTCATGTCGTCGAGGGCGATGAACATGCTCACGTGCTGCGCGGGCGCAGTGCGTGTCCAGTAGGAGTAGTCCTGGTGCCAGGGAACGACCCCCAGGTGGTGCGGCGGCTTCCAGAAGACTTGATCGTGCCAGAAGCGCAGGCGCTCCTCACCCAGCAACTGGGCCAGGGGGACCGTCACCCCGGGGTGGAACACCAGGTCGTGGAACCAGCGGTCCACCAGCCACGCGCCCAGAAAGTGAAATACCACTTCATTCGGTCGTTCCCGCCACGCGCTCTCGATCTCGTAGAGCCGCTCGGCATGGATCTCGATCTCATCACCGATGCGCTGCAAGCGCGCGCGGAGCTCATCCACGTGACTGTGGTCGAGTAGCGGCAGGTCGATCAAGAAACCCTGTTCGTGAAAGCGCGCGACCTGTTCTGGAGACAACTGCCAGCGCGATCGATCTTCTCCAGCGTCCAGTCGCGGGAAGGCATCGGTCAGGGGCTCGTGAATTATCTCGTAGCGTTCCACTGCATTCCTGGGCGTCGGGCTTCCCCGATCACGTCTGTGATTGTAGTAGGATGCTCTACCGACCTGGCTAGACATGTCGTCTCCGATCCGCCCGCTGCTGCTTCTCGCGCTCGTCATCTTGTGCGCACCCCTCCGTGCCGCACCGGCGGGGGACCGCCCACGCCCGAACATCGTCTTCATCCTGCTCGACGACCTCGGCTGGGGTGACATCGGCTGCTACGGAAGCGACTTTCACGAGACCCCGCGCATGGATCGGATGGCCGCGGAGGGCCTACGCTTCACCGCCGCCTACGCCAACGCGCCCAACTGTGCGCCAACCCGCGCTTGCCTGATGTCCGGCCAGTACTCGCCGCGGCACGGGATCTTCACCGTCAACAATGCTGCACGGGGGAAGGCGATCCACCGGCGTCTGGTGCCCACAACCAACACGACCGTGCTCGCCGACCAAGTCGTGACCATCGCCGAAGCTCTGGGCGCGGCCGGGTACACCAGCGCCTGCGTGGGTAAATGGCACCTGGGTGACGACCCGTGCTCCCAGGGCTTCGACGTGAACGTCGGTGGGAATCACAAGGGGCACCCCAAGAGCTACTTCAGCCCATACAGCAACGAGCAGCTCCCCGACGGTCCGGAGGGTGAGTACCTGACCGATCGTCTGACCGACGAGGCCCTGGCCTTCATGCGCGAGAACCGCGAGCGGCCCTTCTTTCTCTACCTGTCGCATTTCGCCGTCCATACGCCGGTGCAGGCTCCCTCGGACGCGGTGGATCGCTACAAGCGGAAGGACGCCGACCGAAAGGCGGCGGGGGAGTCGGGCGGTCACGCGCGCTACGCGGCCATGATCGAGGCGCTGGACGAGAGCGTGGGGCGCGTGCTCGACGGCCTCGATGAACTGGGGCTGACCGAAGACACCCTGGTGGTGCTCTTCTCCGACAACGGGGGGCACGCGAACTTCACGGACATGGCGCCTCTGCGTGGCTCAAAGGGAATGCTCTACGAGGGTGGCGTGCGGGAGCCGCTGCTCGTGCGCTGGCCCGGACGGGTCGAGGCGGGTACGACCTGCGACGTCCCCGTCATCGGTGTCGACTTCTTCCCGACCTTCCTCGAGTTGACGGGCGCCACCCCGCCCGCGGACATCCCGCTGGATGGCGAGAGCCTGGTCGCGCTCCTCGATGGCGCGGACGGGTCCGAGCGCGAGGCGATCTACTGGCACTTTCCGGTCTATCTGGAGTCCTATCGCAAGAACCAGGGGCGCTGGCGCACCACGCCGGCCGGAGCGATCCGCGCTGGGCGCTACAAGCTGCACGAGTTCTTCGAGGACGGTCACGTGGAGCTCTACGATCTTGATACCGACCCCGGCGAGATCGAGGACCTCGCCGCTGCCATGCCCGAGCGCGCGGCGGCGCTGCGCGAGTCCCTGCACCGTTGGCGGGAGTCCGTAGACGCGCCCGTCCCCACCGAACGGAATCCCGCGTTCAGGGGCGAGGTTTCCTTCGTGGCCGACGGTAAGGCCTTGGACGTCTTCAGCGGCTGGGAGCAGGGCGATGGCTCTCTCTTCGGGAGTGGCAAGGGGAACCGCCTGATTGCCGGCGAGCGCCTGGGGGAGGGGGACTTCATCGTGCACGCGCACCTGCGCATGGAGGGCCAGGAGAAGAGCGCGGCCTCTTTCTTCCTGGATGCAGACCACTTCGGGTTCGAGGGCGCCCAGGG